>NZ_WOTD01000001.1 GCF_011516885.1 Acetobacter lambici
GTCAAAGGAGGCGAAACCGCGCGCAGCTCTGCCTGTCGTGGCGGCTTCGTCACGAACCTCAGCGGACAAAGAGGCAATCCGGTCATACAGGCGGGTGTTGCCTGCAAGCCCAAACAGGAAGTCAACGTGGTTGTCTTCGCACCATGTCATCAGACTGTCCCGGGCGAAACCGCTGTCCCCACGCACCAGGATACGCACCCGGGGCCAGCGGCTCCTGATCTGCTCCACGATCCGGCGGATGTCTGCCAGTGCTTCCTTCCCCGGGTCCCTGTCTGCCGTGCGCAGGGTAGCGCTGAGGAGATGGTCCCCGCAGAAGATGTATAACGGCAGATAGCAGTTATGGCCGTAATATCCATGAAAGGCCCGGCCTTCCTGATGGCCATGGATACGGTCATCGGTGGCATCCACATCCAGAACGATCCGGGCGGGTGCGCGCTCATGCTGGTCCATGAAAAGCGTCACGAACAGGGTAGCCAGGGCCTCATGATCAGCAATGATGCGGCAGTAACGATCTGCCTGCTGCCCACTGCGCTCTAGCCGGTTCAGCGTGGATTTTCCTGCCAGTGCCGCACAGTTGGCCCGGCTTCCTGACAGACGTCCCGATACCAGACCCATGACAGGATCATGACGTAAAGCGTCATGGTCATTAAGGTCTTCATAGCCCAGTGCCAGGCCCATGATCCGCTGACGGACAAGGTCTTCAACCCGGTGTTCCACAAAGCCGGGATGCCGCTTATCGCGAAAACAGGCAGCAAAGCGGCGGCTGAGACCCAGAATGTCATCAGCCTGCTTCACCAGAATGACGCCCCCATCCGAACTCATGCGACCCCCGTCAAAACGGGCCACAACACGCCGTCCACAGGAGGCTGGAAACTCATACGCGCCTGCGCTACACTCTGTCTGCATCGGGTTTTCTTATAGCTTACGAAAATTTCTTTTGTGCAAAACAGACTTTTTCATAATCTAACCCGATGTACAACCCTTCTGTGAGATTTCCGCGTCGACTGCCCGCAGCTCGCGCATGGTGTCATCGGCCATCGTCATGTATTGCACGAGCCCATCACCCAACTCCACTCGTGCTTTGCTTTCCTTCATGCGCGCCCTTCCACTGAACGAAGCAGATGAAGCCTTTCCGACTCTATCGACTGAACGCTTATTCGCACTTTGGGCGAAAGAACGGAAGGTTCAATATCGGTCGAAAATAAGTGATATCGGCCATTCATTGATTGTGCGATGTAATCAGAATTGCAATAATGAAATTGTAAATATAAAAATTCGTCAAAACATTCAGTATGGAGTATTGTCAAAAAATGTTGGAAAATTTCTCCCATTCATTGCCAGACCAAGGCTCTACCAATAAAAGCGAATCTTGGGTTTGTTCTTCTTGTATTGGCGATCAATTTCTAAAAAAAAATATTCAGGAAAATGAACCACCTCACGAATGTTCCTTCTGCGGTGCTTTGAAGCCAGCTTTAACGGTAGACGCATTGGCGGATCGGTCATTCTTCCCATTCATGGATTGCGTGACAGCCGACACGTCTTCAAGTGATGACCAATCGGGCGTCAGTCTTGATGTGGCAGTTTCCAAAATGCTTCAGAGTAGTCAGTCCGTGGCGGACGCTGTCTTGCAAATTATGAAGCAAAAGCACAGACAAGATCACATTGAGCCGTGGAAGTGGGATATTTTCGATCCCAACTATTTATATCATTTTAGAATACCTTTTTTTAGTCTACGGGAAATAGACTGGGACAGTGCATGCCAAAGTCTAAAAGGAGAGTCTCGCTTTTTCAATGAAGAAATAAAGAAATTACTCGACTCAATATTTGATAATTTACCTCAAACTGCAATTAGATTTTTTGGCAGTGACAATGAGACCCGTCTTTATCGAGCTAGGGTTGCGAACAGTGAAACGCATGCATGCGAGATGTTAAAATATCCCGCAGAGCAGTTTGGCCCACCGCCTTTAGGAAATATTTTCGGCGGACGGATGAACCCTGTCGGTATACCTGTACTTTACACAGCGCTAGAACCAGAAACTGCTTGCGCAGAGGTTCGCCCACATCTTGGTGCCACAGTTGTTATTGCTAGTTTGGCTCCTCTTCGCGACCTCAAATTGTTAGACCTCACTTCATTAGGGGACTATGAAATAGATGTGTCACCGTTTGATCCAGATGTCAGAGACAAACTGGATAGACAGTTTTTTTTGCAATATTTTTCCAAACTACTTGCTCGTCCTGTAAACCCCCAATCCGAGTCTATTGACTATCTGCCCACTCAATGTGTTGCAGATTATCTAGCAAACTCACCCACGCTAAAATTGGACGGTTTTATCTGCTCTTCCGCCATGAAAAAAGGGGGACGAAATATAGTGCTTTTTCAACATGCACTTACGATAAAAATAGATGACGATCATTTGGCCACCTCAAAGGTTGAATTTGAAGAGCCTTGGAAAGAAGACGACATCGGTAATTATGTCGTTTATCGCGGTATTGTAACTAAGAAACAAGAATTGTATCGAGACCCTTCTTTAGAATTAAAGAGCAGAGAGATTAATATTATAAATGTTTCTGAGATATCTTATTCATCTTTGAGTATCGAACCACGTTGGAAGGATGTTTCTGACGCTTAAACTTCCACATTAAGTTATCCAGATGAAAATTGGACATTTATGGCGAGAAGAGGCGGCCAAGAGGGCCTCTTCTTCCGTCAGATATCACCACACTAAGTGCCTGCTTATTATGTCGTACCGATCGAAAGGCAGTATTATATGTGACGGCGAAAGCAGTCCACTGATAGAATGCTCATCGGCGACAAAGCGTGCGAACAATATCACTAAAATATAAAAAATCTTAACGTTTTGCCACCCACCAAGTGCTTTTAATAATTTGTCTGAATATTTTGCCATAAACTTTGCCGTGTCTATTCATTATTTAAACAGATTGTAACCTTTCAAAAATATTCTGGGAAGAGAGCTTTTGCTTGCCAGATACTCAATGTGCAGATCGACTTTTATACTTGGGATGATTGATCCATCTTTTGCCTAGCTTCAGAAAAATAAATGAAACAGAGAGTTATTCATACTCTTGGTATTCACGCATTTCGGATTCTACCCTGGAGCCGAAGTAATGTCCGCTTACGGAAGTTTTTTGAGACCACATTGACGACCAACATGAGGCGAAAGCAGACATACTACCATGCCTGAGCTTCCATGATTTCCTCTAATCGTGTGGTATAGTGTGCTGAGAGCATCGCTTGCCGGGGCTTCCAGTCCCGCTTGATGCCTGCCGAGAGCGGGAACAGTGTACCGCTGCCAAACTTCTGGTTGATCCCGTCCATGGCGGCCAGAAGGCTCTCTTGCTCTGGTTTTGTGCTGACTGTGCTGAACAGGGTGCTCTGTTGTCCATGAGGTGCCAGATCATTCAGCATGACACCCGCCTTGGCATAGCGGTAGCCATTGAGCCATATCCGCTTTAGTAGGCGGGAGGCGTGTTGGCAAATGGCAAAAGTATCATTGGTCGGCTCGCAACTGATGCTGAACTGGTTGGCGTACCAGCCTTCGTCCCGCCTGTGTCGATTGGTCTGAATGAACACAGCGATGTGGGCGGCATCCTGATCCTCTGCCCTCAGTTTTTCGGCTGCCTTGGCTGCGAATCCGGTTACGGCCTCATGCATTTCCTCATAAGTGGTAATGGGGCGGCCAAAGGAGCGGGTGCAGGCCATGCCTTTGCGGGCCTCTGCTATTTCCGCTATCTGGAGGCAGCTTTCCCCCTGTAATTCGGCTTGCAGCCTTACGCCAGTGATGGCCATGATCTTGCGGATATGCGCAGGCTTTGCCTCCACAAACTGCTCTATGGTGCGCATTCCGGCATCGTGCAGTTTGGGGAGAAGGCGGCGGCCAATGCCCCAGACTTCCCCCACAGACACGTTGCGGTAAAATTTCTGGCGCGTCTGCGAATCCGTCAGATCGCACAGCCCCTCCAACTCCGGCCTGTCCTTGGCCAGCCCGTTGGCCAGTTTGGCTATGGTCTTGGTCGGTCCCCAGCCAACGCAGGTCGGCACCTTGGTGATCTGCTGAACGGCCTGGCGCATGGCCCCGCAATGGGCATGTAGCTCCACGGCAAAGCCGGAGAGGTCGAGGAACATCTCATCAATGGAATACGGCTCAACCCTCGGGCTGTAATCCAGCAAAACCTGATAGACGCGGCGGCTCATATCGGCATAGAGCGGATAGTTGCTGGAGAACCAACGGACGTCTGAGAGCTTTCGTTCATGGCGGACCAGGTGCCATGCTTCTCCCATTTTGATGCCGAGCTGCTTGGCTTCCGCTGTGCGGGCTATGGCGCACCCATCGTTGTTGGACAGCACGACAACTGGCCTGTGCTTCAACTCCGGGTCAAAGGAGCGCTGGCAGGAGCAATAGAAGCTGTTGCAGTCGATCAGTCCGTACAGCATCAGGCTTTCTCGCGCACCACACTGGTGACGTTGGCCCAGATCTCCACATCACGCGCAGGATCAACCTGAAGTGGTGGGTGCGTGTCATCGCCCGAGATCAACCACCATGCCTTGTCGCGCTTCTGCAACTCCGCCAGCAGCACACGCCCGGCCGCCCAGGCAATGACCAGTTGCCCTACCTGTGGAGAGCCTGCGGTATCGGCTATCAGAATATCCCCATCCAGAATGCCACGCCCCATAAAGGTCGCGCCACGCACGCGCACTGGGTAGCGACTAGGGTTTTTGAGGTCCAGAATCTGGGAGAGGTCAATTGGCCCTTCAACAGCATCAGCTGCCGGGCTGGCAAAGCCGGTCGTGCGATCTCCTGCATAGCGTGCGCTCATGCTTGTACCCTCCATTGAGAACGTATAGAGAACATACGAGGCGTGAGAGTCAAGATTATTGGAGGGCAAGGAGTATGGATGAGAGTTTCAATGGGAATGAGAGCGATCTGAGAGACTGCATACCTGTCTCGCCCGTCGCCCCATACTTGGGCGGCAAGAAACTGCTAGCCAAAAAGATTGTTCCATTGCTCAGGGGCATCCCGCACCGGGCTTACGTGGAGCCATTTGTGGGGATGGGTGGTGTGTTTTTCCGCCGGAATTTTGTGTCACCCTGTGAGGTGATCAATGACCTGAATGGGGATGTGGCCAATCTGTTCCGGGTGTTGAAGTGGCATTACGTACCGCTGATGGATGTGTTGCGGTGGCAGGTCACCAGCAGGGAAGACTTTGAACGCCTGCGAAAGAGCGACCCCATCATGCTGACGGACCTGCACAAGGCGGCCCGCTTTCTTTACCTTCAGCGCTTAGCGTTTGGCGGGAAGGTCAATGGGGCATTCGGGGTGGCTATCAATCCAGCGCGCTTTGATGTGCATAAGCTGGGGCAGATACTGGATGAGGCCCACCAGAGGTTAAGCCGGGTGGTGGTCGAGTGCCTGCCGTATACAGACGTAATTACCCGGTATGACCGCCCGGACACGCTTTTCTATCTGGACCCGCCCTACTATGGGAACGAAAAGGACTACAATGCGCCGTTTGCTCGCTCCGAGTTCGTGGCGATGGCGGAGCAACTGGCCCAGATCAGGGGGCGTTTTGTGCTGTCATTGAACGACAGACCAGAAGTAAGGGACATATTCTCTGCGTTTCACGTAGAGGCGGTAGAGGTGAACTATTCAATCAGTCGAAGTGAAAAGGGCAGGGGGCGACGTGGCGAGGTAATTATCACGAATTAAATGCAGACTTACCGTCTACTTTTACCCAGAAGTTCTATCGGGTCGGGAAAATTATCGAATAAAATGTCCGCCCATTCCTGAGCCAACTCCCGTTTTCTCTCTCTATGTTCAGCCCGGTTGTATGCTGCCTCGACTTGGTTCCGCGTTGTATGCGCAAGCATTTGGTCAATAACGGCACGATCTTCTGGGTGCCGTTCATTCATGATCGATGAAAAGGAAGACCGGAAACCATGCGGCACGTGCCTTCCTGCATAGCCCGCTCTGTTCAGAAAATAGCCCAAAGCATTTTCTGACATGGCCCTATGAGCCCACCGCGCATTGGGGAAAACCATGGGGCCTCGGCCACTCAGGGTCCTCACTGCCTCTAATACCTCCAGTGCCTGACGAGAGAGCGGCACAACATGCGGACGACGCATTTTCATTCTGTCTGCCGGGATCGTCCAGGTATCACCTTCCAATTCTGTCCAAGGCATTGCATGGACTTCTCCTGGGCGGACAGCCGTAAGCGCCAGAAACCGCAGGGCAAGCACTGTCACCGGATGAGCGGGAAGACTTTCTGCTATCCGCAACATCTCTTGTAATTCGGCTAAGTTAGTGATTGCCGGCATGCGCCCCTTTTTCAAAGGCGCCAGTGCTCCCTTAATTACGGCTGCTGGATCTGCATCGCCAAGGCCGCGGGCAATACCGTATGTAAAAATAGCAGATAACCTCTGCCTTACGCGCCGCGCTGTTTCTTTGGCATTGCTACGCTCAATACCTTCAATGACTGCCAAAACCATTGGCGGCGTGATCTCTGTAATCGGAATATTGCCTAAAGATGGCCAGATGAACCTTTCTAGGCTTCTCTGAACTTGCTCAAGATGAACGGCACTCCAGTTGGAGCGGTTCATGTTCAACCAGCTTTCACCTACAGATTGTAAATGGTTCTGAGCGCACGCGGCTTCCGCGCGACGTTGCTTACGCGTGAGGGAAGGGTCTCTGGATAAGCGAATTTCTGCTTTTGCATCATCCCGAGCTTTTCTGGCTCCAGCCAGAGAAACCTCGGGGTATTTCCCAAAGGAGAGAAGCTTCTCTTTCCCTCCAATGCGATACTTCATTCTCCACAGTCGGCTACCATTAGGCTGGACCAACAAATACAGCCCTTCAGAGTCGGCCAGTTTGTAAGGCTTTTCCTGTGGTTTTGCTTTACGGGCAGCGGCATCAGTCAGCATGAATACCCCCGATACCCCCGGCATGGAGATGCTACCCCCAAATATACCCCCAGAATACCTGTCATTCCCCGTCTCCCGGCATCATTCCATGTCATAAGGCACGGAGTGACAAAGCGCAGTTTTCCGCGAGGAATGTCAACAGGCGTCATTTATTTTCAAGGGGAAGTGGAGGTCCGGGCGGGAATCGAACCCACATACGCGGATTTGCAGTCCGCTACATCACCATTCTGCCACCGGACCAACGGTGTATGGTGCAAGCCTTATGTCCTTTTCTTTCAAATTGGTCAAGCCGTTGTGTTGTGCCAATTTGAAAGCAGTATGTCAGACAGACTCTCGTCTATGGTCGGCACGGGTCAATCGGGTCGATGCTTCATCAGGAGATTACGCAACATGAATGTCCATGCGGCCACGGCCATGCCTCAAGGAAAACAGTCAATGGATGCAGCCATGTACACTGAAGCGCGTAACCTGATGGTGGACGACCAGCTTCGTCCGTCAGAAATTACCGATTCGCGTATTTTGGAGATCATGCGCCACCTCCCTCGTGAGCAGTGCATGCGGCCCGACCTGCACAATGCGGCCTACGCGGATACAAGCCTGCCGCTGACACAGGGGCGTGTACTGGCACAACCCCTGTTGACCGCACGGCTTGTGCAGGCAGCCAACCCTATGCCCGGGCAGCATGTTCTGGTTGTTGGAGCCTCCACCGGGTACACAGCCGCTCTTTTTGCTCAGCGTGGTCTGGATGTTACAGCCCTCGAATCCAACCCAGATCTGGCACGGATTGGACAGGTATTCTGTCATGCACAGGCACCAGCCGTTGTCTGGCAGAATGGTCCGCTAAGCATGGGATTTACAGACACAGCACCGTACGACCTGATCTATTTTGACGGCTGCATTGCCGCATTACCCGACTTTTGCGACAGCCAGCTTGCCGCCAATGGCTGCATTGTAGGATTGCTACAGACCGGCCTGTCCCTCCCCGAAGCCTTTAGCGCGGTTAGGGAGCCGGGATATTCCAAACCATTCAGAGTGCGCTTTCTGTTCGAAGCACAGGCTCCCCTGCTGCCGGGCATGAGCCCCGAACATGCTTTTTCCTTTTAAAACCCGCCCAGAAGGTCGCCACATTTCTGACCCTCATAAACTATAAATTGGAATTTAATCTCACATCATGGCATTGAACGGTGCCGCAAGCACATTGCGGTAACTGGCAAGCAGGAGCAGCCTTATGCGGCGTATTTGCGAAACCGGCCTGAGCATGGCGGTCATACTGTGCGGCACAACCGCATGGGCGCAAAAATACGATGGAAGCGGCTCTCCTTCTTTTATCCCGCATACGTTGCAGGAATCTCTGGCCGCCGCGTATCTGACCAACCCGACCTTACAGGCCGCACGCGCCACACTCCGCGCCACGGATGAAGAGGTTCCGACAGCACTTGCTGGCTGGCACCCCACAATAACCAGTCAGGTCGGGCTTTCGTACTACAACGGGATCAATGATTATCAGGGGGTCGGCCACCCCCGCACACACGAGTCCCTGCGGCGTTACGATACACCGGGGTATTCGGCGGGTGTTGCAATCAATCAGCCCATCTATAGCGGGGGCAAAACCACCGCCGCGACCCACGCAGCCGTTAATCAGGTCATGGCGGCGCGTGCCCACCTTATTTCGGTCGAGCAGCAGGTGTTCCGGCAAGTGGTCAGCGCCTATGTAGGCGTGATTGAAGACGAACAGCTCCTGCAACTGAACATTAATAACGAACAGGTTCTGCAACAGCAGTTGCGCGCGACAAATGAGCGTTACAGGGTGGGGGAAATCACAAGGACCGATGTTGCGCAGGCAGAGGCAGCCTACGCCTCCGCACAGGCCACGCGGCAACAATCCGAAGGAACATTGCAGACCGCGCAGGCAACCTACATGCAGGTTATTGGCATGGCACCACCGCCCAACCTTGTGCCACCACAACCCCTGATACTACCGGTTAAAAACGAACAGACCGCAGCAGCACTGGCGGTCAAGAATAACCCGGACGTCATTCACGCGCTTTTTACCGAAGCCTCCCACAAGGATTCCGTAGGCGTTGCCATGTCCACCATCTTGCCTAAAGTCTCAGCAACAGTGGGCTACCAGCATCAGGTCAATCAGGCCCTGAACAATCAGATCAACGACAGCAAATATGCCGCCCTCAATTTTAATATCCCTATTTATCAGGGTGGGTCGGAATATGCTGCCGTCCGTCAGGCCAAGCAACTGGCGCAGGAAGCGCACCGCGAGGTGGACGTCGAGCGCCGCGCAGCCGCGCAGGATGCTGTTTCCAACTGGCAGAAACTGGTCACTTATCAGGCATCCATCGCCAGCAACCGGATCGCGATCAAGGCGGGAACAGTCGCGCTGGGCGGTGTGGAACGGCAGGCCATGGTTGGCACCAGCACAACGCTAGCCGTGCTCCAGCAGCAGGAGACTCTTTTGCAGGCGCAGGTCGCTCTTGTGCAGAGCCTGAGCAACATGGTCATTGCCTCTTACAACGTGGCCGCAGCCATTGGCCGCTTGACCGCAGCCGATCTAAAGCTGAATGTTCCCCTTTATGATGACAAGGCATACTATAACGCGGTAAAGGATCGGTTATGGGGGTTGAGCGACTATGCGCTCAACCAGCCGGGTCGATAATGTTAAGCCAGAAGTAACAGGGATGTTTGTATGGTGTCGCCTCAGGACTCATCTGAAGAGACAGGTAAATCAGTAGCGGATACCCTCTCTTCCATTCGGCAGGTACTGCATGATGAGCACCTTTCGGCTACAGCAGAGCATGCCTCGGAGCCACAGGATGATCCGGACGAGGACGAGGATGTGCTTGTCCTGTCCCCATCCATGATGGACTCTGCGCAGCCGGGAGAAAAAGACGCTCCCGCTGCCCCCACCAGCACCACGGATGCAGCCAAAGCAGGCAGCAAAGCCGATCTTGTGCAACCGCGGGCCGTGGATCATGATGAAGTATTATCTGTAACGGATCTCAGGCAGATCGAACTCAACAAAAAGGCTGAACATACCATGTCTGGTCCATTGCCCATCCCCTTGAATGACGAAACGGTTTCCGATACCGCCAACTCGTTTGCTGTTCTGCAGAAAAACCTGCAGGAAAAATATCTTAGAGAACATGAGGAGAGAAAAGTGGCTGTCACGCATGAAGGGTCTCTGACGGTTGAAGACATCGTGCGCCAGGAAGTGCGCGTTTTCCTCAAAAAATGGCTTGATGCCCATCTGGCGAACATTGTGCAGGCTGCTGTACGCAAGGAAGTTGAACGCCTGACGCAGCGCGGTCTGTAAGGTTTTCTTCCATTCCGCCTGCGTGTTCCCACGGGTATCACCCGCAGGCGGAATGGAATCCTGTGGTCTGTTAATTGCTCTGCAAAGGCGGGGGCTAGATGCCTGCCGCCTTTTTTACGTGGCGTGGTTGGATAAATATGCTGAACAAGACTTTTGAGCCTGCACAAACAGAAAAACGGCTGTACGAACTATGGGAAAGCAAGAAGGCTTTCTCTGCCCAGCCAGCAAGCGGCAAAAAACCTTTTACCATCATGATCCCGCCACCCAACGTTACTGGCACACTCCATATGGGCCATGCGTTGACCATGACCTTGCAGGATACCCTGATCCGCTGGAAACGCATGCAGGGGTTTGACACCCTGTGGCAGCCCGGAACTGACCACGCGGGCATTGCCACGCAGATGGTTGTTGAGCGCACATTGGCGGCAGAAGGTAAAACCACCCGGCAGGATATGGGCCGTGATGCCTTTATTGAACGCGTGTGGCAGTGGAAAGAGGAATCGGGTGGCGGCATTACCCGCCAGCTACGCCGCCTTGGCGCATCGCTGGATTGGCCACGTGAACGCTTTACCATGGACGAGGGCCTGTCCCGCGCGGTGAAAGAAGTTTTTGTCTCCCTCTACAAGGACGGCCTGATCTACAGGGACAGACGGCTTGTTAACTGGGACCCGGCCTTCCGCTCCGCCATTTCCGATCTGGAAGTCGAGAGCAAGGATGTTGCTGGCAATCTGTGGTACATCCGCTACCCGGTTGAAGGGCAGGGCGATGCAACCATTACCGTTGCCACAACCCGACCGGAAACCATGCTGGGCGACACGGCAGTTGCCGTTCACCCCGAAGACGAACGTTACAAGAACCTGATTGGTCAATTCGTCCGCCTGCCACTGACTGGACGCCTGATCCCCATTGTAGCGGATGAACACTCCGACCCGGAAAAAGGGACAGGTGCTGTCAAAATTACGCCTGCCCACGACTTTAATGACTTTGAAGTCGGCCGCCGCCACCAATTGCCCATGCTCAGTGTTCTGGACGAGCAGGCCCGCATTGTACTGGACGAAATCGCAGAAGAACTGAGCGCGCATGAGGGGCTGGCTGACCCCGCTTTTGTTCACGCACTTGCTGGCACCACGCGTGAGGAGGCCCGCAAGGCCATTGTAGCCAAGCTGGAAGAAACCGGCTGGCTGGAAAAAATTGAACCTCATCGCCATCAGGTTCCCCATGCGGAACGGGGTGGAGCGGTTATTGAACCCCGCCTGACCACCCAGTGGTATTGCGATGCAGGCAAACTTGCAGGGCCCGCCATCGAAGCCATTACATCTGGTCGGGCAAGCTTTATTCCCAAACAGTGGGAAAACACTTTCTTTGCATGGATGCGTGATATCCAGCCCTGGTGCATCTCCCGCCAGTTGTGGTGGGGACATCGTATTCCAGCATGGTATGGCCCGGATGGGCACGTGTTTGTCGCCCATGACGCAGACGATGCACAAAAGCAGGCTCAGGCTCATTACGGCAAAGCCGAGCCCATTACGCAGGACGAAGACGTGCTGGACACGTGGTTTTCGTCCGCCCTATGGCCATTTTCTACCCTTGGCTGGCCGGACAAAACACCCGAACTGGACCGATATTACCCAACGGATGTTCTGGTAACAGGCTTCGACATTATCTTCTTCTGGGTCGCCAGAATGATGATGATGGGTCAGCACTTCATGCATGATGTGCCATTCCGCAACATCTTCATCCACGGTCTGGTGCGCGACGAGCACGGGCAGAAAATGTCCAAAAGCAAGGGCAATGGGATTGATCCGCTCGAACTGATCGAAGATTACGGCGCTGATGCCATGCGCTTTACCATTTGCGCACTCACTGGCATCGGGCGGGACGTCAAACTCGGTCGCAAGCGGGTCGAGGACTATCGATCCTTTATTACCAAGCTCTGGAACGCGGCACGCTTTTGCGAAATGAACGGTGTGCGCGCACCTGTCAATTTTGACCCCACTCAGGTCAGTTCCCCACTGGGCCGCTGGATTTTGGCCGAAGCGGCAACAGCTATTGCAGATGCAACCCGTGCGTTGGACGCGTATCGTTTTGATGAATACGCACTGACCTGCTACCGCTTTGTGTGGAACCGCTATTGTGACTGGTTCCTTGAATTCGCCAAGCCGGTCTTCAACTCCGACAACGCTCAGGAGGCGGCGGAAATCCGCGCCGTTGCAGGCTATGTACTTGGCGTGATCCTGCGCCTGCTCCAGCCTGTTGTGCCATTTGTAACCGATACGCTGTGGCATGAATTCGGCTTTGGTGAGGAAGGGAGCCTGATAGCTGCGGAATGGCCACTCCCCATAGCCCCCACAGGTGCTGACGAGGCCATGGCGGAATGCGAACAGATTATTCGCCTGATTACGGAAATCCGTACCGTCCGGGCGGAAATGAACGTTCCACCATCGCAGACAGCTCCGGTTCTGCTCAAGGATGCAGCCCCCTTAACGCTGGAGCGTATCGGACGGTGGCAGGAAGCCATCTGCCGTATGGCCCGCGTAACACAGACCAGTTCACTCGCGGGCGATATTCCCAAAGGTTCCGCTCAGGCTGTTGTCGATGAAGCCACCGTGATCATTCCGCTCGAAGGGCTGATTGATCTGACGGTTGAACGTGAACGCCTTAAAAAAGAACTCTCCAAAGCTGAGGATGAGGTCGCCAAGACAGAAAAGAAACTTGGGAACGAAAACTTTGTCAGTCGCGCTAAACCAGAAATCGTGCAGGAGATGCGGGATCGTCTGGAAAGCCAGCAAGGTGAATGTGTGCGGTTAAAAGCCGCCTTGTCCCGTATAGCCTGAGCAAACCGGCCCGCCTTAAACGCACAAAGGCGGGGCCGCCTGATTAAAGGAAGATACGCATGGCGGAAACAGCAGTACTGGGTGGGGGTTGCTTCTGGTGCCTCGATGCCGTTTACCGCCAGATGCGCGGCATAATCTCCTCCACCCCCGGTTATGCAGGCGGTGCGACTACGCACCCAACATACCAGCAGGTCTGTTCAGGGCAGACGGGACATGCCGAGGTTGTTCTGCTGGAATACGACCCAGCCATACTGGACTACCGGCAAATTCTGGAAAGCTTTTTTGTACTACATGACCCAACAACCCTGAACAGACAGGGGCATGATGTTGGAACTCAGTACCGATCTGTTATTTTTTATACCTCAGAACATCAGCGCGATATTGCCCAAGAGGTCATCCAGACCATAACCGATACCAATGTGTGGGGAGCCAGACCTGTAACCCAGCTTTTACCGCTGGATAAGTTCTGGCCTGCGGAACCTGAACATCACAACTACTATGCCCAACACCCCAATGCGGGGTATTGTCAGGCAGTTATTGCACCAAAGCTTGCAAAGGCACGGCAGGCGCTCGGTGCATGGCTACAGCCAGAGGCATAATTATTCTCGGCTATCGTCTGGCAGAAAAAAACGATCGCTTTCTTCATCATAGTCGAACAGTTCCGCAAAGCGGGTCCAACCAATAATGGTCTGGAGTGTCTGTCTGGCATAATCGGGCGACATACTGGCCTCCAGTTCGTCCCTGAAGCGTTCAGCTTTAACGCTATGTGTGGGGCGCTCATCCAGCAGGGCGCAGATCATTTTAACCAGCGGCACATGGTGCCGGAGCGCATGCCCCATTATGGCTTTGCGCTCATCCAGATCACTCAATACAAAATGAACGCCTTCGTTGGTCAGAAGAATGTCTCCATCCTCCAGTTCCGCCAGAGCCAGCAGTTCCAGAGATTCCCCTAACGGGAACAGATCATCCAGTTCGAGTTGAAGTTTTTCCGCAAGAACCGGCAGATCCGCCCGACCGTTCAGCGGTGGTCCGGCCAGAGCCTCCATCATACCGATCATCATGGTGATCGACACTGGAACCAACGCCCTGAAGCCCGGCGCCATGGAAGACGCCGCTGTGGCACGGTGCATCAGATCTGCTTCCGAGATAATCGGAGCACGCTGCGTCATCAAGGCATAAATATGATCGACCAGTTGACGAAAAGCTGTGTCCTCACGATTACGTGGATGAGGGAAGGGGACTGGCAGAACATGGGCAATACGCCCCGGATTGGAGGAGGAAATCACAATCCGGTCACACATCAACACCGCTTCTTCGATGTTGTGCGTCACAATTAACATACTCTGTACGGGAAGTTTATTGTCCGACCAAAGCTCGACCAGGTCGGTTCTCAGGTTCTCCGCTGTCAGCACATCCAGCGCGGAAAATGGCTCGTCCATCAACAGGAGCGCAGGATTAACAACCAGTGCCCGTGCAAGCCCCACGCGCTGCTGCATCCCGCCCGAAAGTTCCTTGGGCCATGCGTTCTCATAACCACCAAGACCGATCAGATCGATCGCACTTTCCACCAATGTATCACGTTCTGCGGCGAGAACGCCCTTGGCGTCCAGACCAAGGGCTACGTTTTCTTCAATCGTCATCCAAGGGAAAAGTGCAAAGGACTGGAAGACAATGGCGACATCCTGCGTTGGGCCTTTAAGAGGCTCGCCCTTCCACAGCACCTCGCCCGATGTCGGCGGTAGCAACCCTGCAATAATCCGCAAAAGGGTGGATTTTCCTGACCCCGAACGCCCCAGAAGTCCAACAATCTCGCCTGCATGGATGGTCAGATTCACATCGTCCAGCACCTGCACATCAGCCGTGCTGTCTTTATGATAAAATTGCCGGACATTGCGCAGTTCCGCCAGAACTGTCTGTTGTGACGCATTACGCCCAGTTTGAGAGGGAAACACCATTTCAGGTTAATCCGTTCAATTCAGTTTCAGACGGCGGGAGACATAATCAGATAAGGGACGCCATAAAAAAGCGTTCAAAAACATCATAAACAGGCACATGGCTACAGCACCCAGCGCCACGGAGGCCACATCGCCACGAGCGGAAGCCTTAGCCATAAAACTACCAAGACCATGCACGCTCAGCGTTGTCTGCCCCCACTGGAGCCACTCCACAGCAATTGCCGCATTCCATGCACTACTGGTCGCAGCCACAAGACCCGCCAGATAATATGGTAAAATTCCGGGCAAAAGTACCCTGCGCCACCACAGCCCACCTTTAACATTCAGGTTACGTGCGGCTTCAAGAAGGTCGGATGGGTAAGCACTGGCACCAGCCAGAACCCCAAGGGCAATATACCACTGCGCACCCAGTACAATCAGTGGCGATTGCCAGAATGTCGGCACAAACGGGCAGGCGACCAAACCGGCCGCCCATAATGGAAAAAACAGATTAGCCGGGAAAACCGTGCAGTACTGGATAAACCGTTGCATGCGTCCGGCATAGGATGACTTAAGCCCAAGCCAGACGCCTAGAGGTATCCAGATCAAGGACACAAGGCCAACCATGATAAAAACACGCATGCCGGTCATGCCGCCACAAAACAGGACGGTTAACAGAACAGGCAACCCATACGCCGCATGCAGGTGTGGCCATGCCAGAACACTGGCAAGCGCAACCGCCAGAAGACCCATCCCCCCCACAACCTTGCCATACCGACTTTTAGCACCACCAACCGTATGCTTCTGCACATAGCGCGACCCGATCGGCAGGCGACTGAACCTGCGCGCGGCTTTTACACACATCAGAACACACAGGCGGAATACATGCGTACGCCGCAAAAGCCTGAGAAACCAAGGCTCCGCAAGATGAGGCTCCCCGACTTTGCCAGGCTGGAAACGCACAGCCCAGGCAGAAAGAGGCCGGAACAGAAACTGGTCAAAAAGAACAATAATGGCCAGCATACAAGCCAGTGCCGTTAGCAGCGCACCCACATTGCGCTCGCTTGCAGCTTGCCGGACATAAGAGCCAATACCCGCAAAAAGCCAGTTATGACCGTCCAGCACCACGCTTTCCGCATAGAGCGCGGCAAACCAGCTCCCGCCCATGGACAGCATGGTTTTGCGCACCAGTGCGGGAATGGCAAACGGCACTTCCAACTGCCAGAACTTTTGCCACGACGTCAGCCCAAAACAGCATACGACATCCTCCAGTTCAGCAGGAACGCCATAAAACCGCTGGCACAACACCTGCACCATCCCCCAGAACTGGCTGCACCAGATGGTGACAATAACCACCACTTCCGCACCACCAGCCTGTGTGGGCATCTGGACACGTACAAATGGCAGAACAAGCAGAGGAATGGCCAACACGGGAAAAGACTGCCCAACATCCAGCAGAGGGAGCAGGCACTTTGCCGCCCAGCGGCTCCTGAAGATAAACGCCACGCAAAAAAGGGCAGACAAAAGCGACAAGCCCAACCCGAGCAGCATACGACCTATGGTCTGTACTGCGTAATCAGGCAGGTACACCAACCCCAGCGGCAAGGCCTCCACAACGCCAGAAAACGCCGGAATAGTAGAGGGAAGGCAGGAAACACAGAGCAGAATAACAGAAAAAACAATTAACCCGGCCAGCCAGCTTCCATGTTGTTCACGACAAGGCGCGGGAAGCGAGGAGCATAACTCTGGTGAGAACGGAAATTCCTGCTGCCGGTCCCTCATGATGCTCCCGTTCCTGTACTGCCAAACCCTCCCGCGCCACGCTCGGTTTCGTCCAGATCATCGCACTCGATCCACGTTGCACGAACAACGGGCGCAATGACTGCCTGTGCAATGCGCATTCCGGGTTCTATAACAAAAGCGTCCTGCCCGGCGTTCATGACGATAACGCCAACCTCGCCGCGGTAATCTTCATCAATAGTGCCCGGAGCATTTGGCAGAACAATGCCGTGTTTGAGTGCCAACCCCGAACGGGGGCGCACCTGCAATTCGTACCCGGCGGGCAGAGCAATGCTCAATCCGGTCGGGACCAGTCCTCTCTGTCCCGGCTCAAGGCGCATGGGAGCCTCAAGCGCTGCCAGAAGGTCCATGCCTGCCGCGCCACTTGTGGCATATGCTGGCAGGGGCAAACCCAGCCCATGAGAAAGTCGCCGAACCTTTATACCAACGGTGCCGGACGGTTTTTCAGAGGCGGACATACACTGCTCCTTGGATTTCAACCAGATATTGTATCAACGCTATTCAGAAAGCCAGACAGTTATACGCTCGGCAAGCTGATTTGCCACGTCTGCCTTACTCATTCTTGGCCACGCCTCAACACTGTCAGCCGTTATCAGCACGACCTGATTTTCCTGCCCACCCATTATGCCAGTCTGGGGGCTTACATCATTCGCCACAATCCAGTCGCACTGTTTGCGCTGCCGTTTGGCTGTGGCATGAGCGATCACATTTTCAGTTTCGGCGGCAAAGCCAACCACCAGTTTAGGCCTGCCCGGCCCCGGGGCGGCAAGCTCTGCCAGAATATCCGGATTAGGTACCAGTTTTATGGGAGGAGCGGCATCAGGCGCGCCGGTTTTTTTTATTTTTTGCCCCGCCTCATGTTCGGGCCTCCAGTCGGCAACGGCCGCGGTGCAGACCGCCACATCAAAGTGCCCGCTCCCCATGGCTAGGGCATGCATCTCGCGCGCGGTTTCACACGCAAGATATGTCACGCCTGCGGGGGGAGGGAGGGAGACTGGTCCGCTGACAAGCGTTACGTCGGCTCCCAGATCGGCCAGCGCCGCAGCAAGGGCAAACCCCTGCTGGCCCGATGACCTATTGGCAAGATAGCGCACAGGATCCAGTGGCTCATGCGTTGGTCCTGCCGTAACCAGAGCGCGCCGTCCGGCCAAAGGCCCAACCTTGCTTTGCTGCTGGCGAAAAAAAGCCAGCACTGCATTCTTGATTTCCACAGGCTCAGGCATACGCCCTGGCCCAAACTCCCCACAGGCCATGGGACCACATGCCGGGGGGAGTATCCGCACTCCGCGCTCAGCCAGCAACGCTACGTTGGCCTGTGTTGCGGGGTGCTCCCACATACGCACATTCATAGCGGGCACGGCCATAACCGGCGCATCAGTCGCCAAAAGCAGTGCCCCTGCCAGATCATCCGCCATGCCGCCAGCCATGCGCGCCAGCAGGTTGGCTGATGCCGGGCAAACCAGCAGAACATCCGCCGAGCGCGAAAGGGCAATGTGCCCCATTTCCTGCTCGGCGGTCAGGGAGAACAGGTCAGTATGCACGGGCTGACCGCTCAGGGCCTGTAATGTAAGGGGGGTTACAAACTGTTGCCCCCCCTCGGTCAGCACACACCGGACCTGCATGCCTTCCGCTTGCAAAAGACGCACCAGTTCCGGAGCCTTGAAGGCGGCTATACTACCGCCAACAATCAGCAATACCGAGCGGGAAGGGGAGGCTGCGGACATACCAGATCAGATACGCCAGCCAGAATGGATTGCAGCAATCCCGCCCGACAGGGACTGATACCGGACATGGGACAGCCCCGCCTCACGGAACATATCCGCCAGCGCTTCCTGATCCGGGAACATACGGATGCTTTCTGCCAGATACTGGTAGCTCTCCCGGTCCTTGGCAACAATTCCGCCCATGGCGGGAAGTACCTTGAAGGACCACGCATCATAAATAGGTGCGAGTGCGGCAACCTGCACGCGGGAAAACTCCAGACACAAAAAGCGTCCACCGGGCTTGAGCACACGCCGTGCTTCCCGAATAACCGCGAGCTTGTCCGTGCAGTTGCGCAAACCAAAGGCAATGGATACCCGGTCTACGGACATGTCCCGCACGGGTATGGCCTCCGCGTCCACAACGCAAAAGGAGAGGTCGGATACAAGCCCGCGATTGAGAGCGCGATCACGCCCAACGGAGAGCATGCTGCGATTAATATCGGTCATAACGGCCGGGCCACCGCCTGCTTTAAGCCAGCCGAATGAAATATCGCCCGTGCCACCGGCAAGGTCGAGCAGCGTCAGGCCGGGCTGGGGGCCTAGTTCGGTCACGAATATGCGCTTCCATATTCGGTGGATTCCCAGCGACATGATGTCGTTCATCACATCATACTGCCCGGCCACGCTGTCGAACACGCCGCGGACGAGGTTTTTCTTTTCTTCCTTCCTGACGGAACGGAAGCCAAAATCCGTTTCTTCCACTGTTACGTCAGAAGGAGCGGGGGAGGGCGCAAAAGAGTTGTCGGTCATGGGTTTCCTCTATACCCTGCTTTATAGCCATGCCGGAACTCCCCGAAGTAGAAACCGTGATGCGCGGCATGCAGATAGCCCTGCAAGATCGCGCCATTGTGCAGACCATTATCCGTCGGCACGACTTGAGATGGCGGATTCCTGCCGATTTTTCGCAGCAGGTTACAGGCTCGACAATCCAGAGCTTTTATCGGCGTGGCAAATATATTCTTATCCGCCTGTCCTGCGGGCAGTCGATTATACTGCATCTGGGCATGTCCGGGCGGGTGCTACTCGATTCTCCACAAACGCCACAGGCTCATGAACATGTGGTCTTTGTGACCGATGACGGCAAACGCTGCGCGTACATAGACCCGCGCCGCTTTGGCATGATGGACCTTACACCCACCCACGCGGAAAATACTTACCGTGCTTTTGCCAAAATGGGGCCCGAACCATTGGGCAACACGTTTAGCCCGCAAACGCTGCTGGATGCCTGCAAGGGGCGGCGCACTCCCATAAAACCCTTCCTGCTGGACCAGCATGTCGTGGCGGGGCTGGGCAATATTTATGTATGCGAGGCCCTGTTCCGGGCCTCCATTGCCCCAACCATGCCAGCATGTGACCTCAGGCCACGGGCTGCTGGCGTTCTGGTTCGCGCCATTCGCTCTGTCTTGCTCGAGGCTATTGCGGCAGGAGGCTCCAGCCTGAAGGATTATGCCCGACCAGAGGGCGGGCTCGGCTATTTTCAACATGCATGGCAGGTTTATGGTAAAAAAGGGCAACCTTGCCCCAAGTGCCCCGGCACCCCCAAATGCGCGGGCGTACAGCATATGACACAAGCCGGACGCACCACTTTTTTCTGCCCGCAGCATCAGAAAAACGGGTAAAATTCGAGCGTTCGGACCGGAACATGCTTGACTGAAAGCGTATGCGTGCATTACAGCACCGCTTACTCTTTGTGCTGACGGGCTATCCGGCGCGTCGGCACCTTACTTTTTTCTTAGTGCTGGACAGAATAGAAACTCATGGCGAATATCGCTTCGGCGCGTAAGCGCATCCGGCAGACCGCAAAGCGGACTGCCCGTAACACGGCCCGCAAATCCCGCATGCGCACTTTCATCAAGAAAGTGGAAACCGCAATTGAATCCGGGGATCAGGCAGCCGCTCGTGAAGCTCTGCGCGTTGCACAGCCGGAAATCCAGCGTGCAGCCAGCAAGGGCGTTGCTCACCACAACACGATTGCACGTAAGATTTCCCGTCTGTCCGCCCGCATCAAGGCGCTGGCAGCAGCGTAATCAAGCGATCAGGCAGCCTGCAAGGGTTGCCTAGGTGATTGTTTGCAGCAAAGCCGAATCATCGTGCCGATGGTTCGGCTTTGCTTTTTGTGGGGTCCGTTCCCCCACAGTCCTGCCCTGCAACCCGGAAATGCTTTTTCATTGCCCGCAGGCATGACACTGCTTTATTCTGGTGAGAATGCCCCTTGAGCAAGCCTGACCAAAAAGAGTATCCACGGTCGCGCTGAGACAAGGTCCATGCATCAGGACAAATTGGCATCGGTGGCTTGGGCGTAACGCACAGGCACCGTTGAGTTTTTCGCGCAGCATATGCGCTTTTTAATGACCGCTCGGGAGCAAAAATGACAATCGGAGTGGACGATGACGAAAGCGCCTTTTCCCGACTGGAAGACAACAAGGGGCTTGCGGAATCGTGGCTGCGTATCTGTGGCCGCCTGAAAGGTGAGGTCGGGGAGGTTGAATACCGCACCTGGCTTACCCAGATTGCCCTTGGCCCGATTGATGGTGATGAAATTACGCTCCTTTTGCCAACCCGCTTTCTACGCGACTGGGTCCGCAGCCAGTACGGAGACCGGCTGAACGAGTTGTGGCATAATGAGGTTCCAGCACTCCGGCGCGTAGAGCTACAGGTAGCTCGCCCCGGAGACCCAGCCCCCCTCCAGTTGGCTGAAGTAACCCCCACGCCCACAGCCAGCGCTCCCGCAACGGAAGAAAGTAGTCCGGCTAGCCGACCCGTTGCCGAAGTGCGCAGCGACCTTGTGACCGCGCTGGACAGCCGGTTTACGTTTGATACATTCGTGGTGGGTAAACCCAACGAATTCGCCTATGCCTGCGCACGCCGGGTTGCGGAAAAACCTTCCAGCGTCGGCTTTAACCCGCTTTTTCTGTATGGTGGCGTTGGTCTGGGCAAAACGCATCTTATGCATGCCATTGGTGCTGAACTGGTTAAGAGCGGCAATGTATCGGTGGCCTACATGTCCGCCGAAAAATTCATGTATCGCTTTATTGCCGCCATTCGCTCCCAGTCCACGATCGAATTCAAGGAGCAACTCCGCTCCGTGGATGTTCTGATGATCGATGACCTTCAGTTCCTGATCGGCAAGGACAATACGCAGGAAGAGTTCTTCCACACCTTTAACGCACTGGTGGATGCCGGTCGGCAGATTGTGGTTTCGGCCGACAAATCCCCCTCGGATCTATCCGGGTTGGAAGACAGGCTGCGTACCCGTCTGGGCTGCGGCATGGTGGCCGATATCCACGCCACGACCTTTGAACTGCGCATTTCCATTCTGGAAGCCAAGGCAGCCGCATCCGGGGTAGTTGTCCCGGCAAAAGTGCTGGAATTTCTGGCACACAAGATCACGTCCAATGTGCGCGAACTCGAAGGGGCACTCAATCGCCTGATCGCCCACGCCAATCTGTTTGGTCGTCCGGTTACACTGGAAGCCACGCAGGATGTGTTGCACGATATTCTCAAGGCCCATGACCGGCGTGTGACCATTGAGGAAATTCAGAAAAAAGTGGCCGAGCACTGGAACATCCGCCTGACTGACATGTCCTCCGCCCGTCGTGCCCGCAATGTGGCGCGCCCCCGGCAGGTGGCCATGTATCTGGCCAAGCAGTTGACCAGCCGCTCACTCCCCGAGATCGGCCGCAAATTTGGCAACCGTGACCACACAACCGTCATGCACGCGGTAAACCGCGTGACAGAACTGATGGAACGTGACGCGGCTTTTGCAGAAGACGTGGAACTCATGCGGCGCATGCTGGAAAGCTGAAAAACCAGCATATCCAAAAGGATTGACGGATAAGCGCGGCCTGTTAGTTATGGATAAGACGGGTTCCAGCTCCGCTAAGGAGTGCAGGACTTGCTGTGCAGGAAAGAGGGATCAATGAAATTTTCGGCAGAGCGCGCAACGCTCCTCAAGGCGTTGGCTCATATCCAGAGCGTGGCGGAAAAACGCAACACCATTCCCATTCTCGCCAACGTGCTCATGCAGGCCACGAACGGGCAGTTGTCCCTCAAGGCCACCGACATGGAGATCGAGGTCGTTGAGAACGTTCCCGCCTCCATAACGCGGGAAGGAGCGACAACCGCACCTGCCTCCGTGCTGTACGAAATCGTGCGTAAACTGCCCGATGGTGTCGTGGTTGAACTCGACCAGACGGATAGCGATGGCCAACTCCACCTGCGTGCAGGACGCTATGCAACACACCTGAACGTGCTGAGCGTGGATGATTTTCCATCCATGGGGGCAGGGGAGTTCCCACACCGGTTCCAGTTGAATGGCAGCATACTGCGTTCCCTGATCGACCGCACACGATTTGCCATCTCCACCGAGGAAACACGTTACTACCTGAACGGCATTTATCTGCATGCAGCAGACATAGACGGTAAGCCACTGCTGCGCGCTGTTGCAACGGATGGCCACCGCCTTGCGCGCGTGGAAGCTGAAATGCCCGCAGGGGCCGCAGGCATGCCCGGCGTGATTATCCCGCGCAAAACCGTGGCTGAACTGCGCAAGCTTATTGATGAAGCACCCGAAGAGATTGCCGTCGCCCTTTCCGAAACCAGAATTCAGTTCACCGTTGGTCCGATTACCCTGACCTCCAAACTGATTGATGGCACATTCCCCGAATACGAACGCGTTATTCCGCGCAACAACACCCGTATTCTACGTGTAGGCAAAAAAGACTTTTCCGATGCGGTGGCACGTGTTGCCGCCATCAGTCAGGAACGTTCCCGTCCGGTCAAACTTATGCTCGAGCCCGGCCTTCTTACCCTCTCAGCCAGTAGCGCAGAGCAGGGAACAGCCAAGGAAGAGCTCGACGATAACCGAATTTCCTACGATGCCGAAGCGCTCGAAATCGGCTTTCAGGCCCGTTACCTGAACGACATTACCGATCAGGTGGAAAAAGAAGTCGAATTCTGCTTTGCCGATAGCGCATCCCCCACCATTGTCCGGGATGTGGACAGCCCATCCGCTCTGTATGTTCTAATGCCGATGCGCGTGTGACAACGCTCACACAGCATCATCATATATCCCCCTCCCTGTTTTCTGGCAGGGGGGAGGAACCTTCTACACGACTGCAACTGACCAGACTTTCCCTCTGCCGCTTTCGTAACTACGACCAGATCACCCTTTGCCCGCAAGCCCCCATTGTTGTCCTGACCGGGGAGAATGGTAGCGGCAAAACCAATCTGCTCGAAGCCGTATCACTCCTGACACCCGGTCGCGGGTTGCGCAGCGCTCCATTGGGCCAGTTTGGCCAAAATGGCAGCACTCATTGGGGTATTGCCTCCCATATACTGGTTGATGGCGAACCCATGGAACTTGGCACGGGCCTGCAACCCGGAACCGACACACCGCGCCGTATATTCCTGCTTAATGGTAACCCCCTCCGCAACCAGAATGCGTGGGAAAACCCTTTGGCGGCAGTCTGGCTAACCCCACAAATGGACCGGCTGTTCAGTGAGAGTGCTTCTGGCCGCCGCCGTTTTCTGGACCGGCTGGTCATGGCGGCTTACCCCCATCATGCCCGCGAACTGGCAGCCTATGACCGCGCCATGAGCCAGAGAAACCGCCTGCTACAGACCCGCTCCAATGAGCGGGTCTGGCTTTCCGGGCTGGAGGCCGCCATGGCGCGCCACGGCGTATCGGTTGCAGCCGCGCGTAATGAGACAGTTCGACAGATCAACCTTTATGCCCAGCAGGATATGGATGCATTTCCCGCAGTGCAGGTTCGCCTGCTTTGCGGCATAGCAGACAGACTTGATGGTGCCCCCGCACTCCAGGTGGAAGACTGGCTTAAGGAACAACTGGCGTCCTCACGCATGGTGGACCGTGAGAAAGGGCGCACCAGCTTTGGTGTGCATAAAAGTGATTTCCAGCTTACCGACGTGAAAAAAAATCTTCCCGCCGCGCTGGCCAGCACCGGGCAGCAGAAATCCCTGCTCATCGGGCTTATTCTGGCCCATGCCCGTCTGGTCAGGGACCACAGGGGAACTGCTCCCCTGTTGCTACTGGATGAACCTCTGGTCCATCTGGATGAGCAGCGCCGGTTATCTTTGCAAAAAATTCTGCAAAATTTTCAAAGTACTGTGCTTATAACCGGTACGGACCGGGCACCTTTTGCGCCATTGCAGGGCCATGCCCAGTTTGCAACACTCAGACAGGACGCTTTTTTGTCGATCTGCTGACAAAAGGCAGCTTCGGGCGCTGGTCGCAATGCCATGGGCAGAGTATAAGGCTGGGATGGCTTCCATTCTTTTTTTGCGGAGTGCAGCATTCTTATGACAGACCTCTCTCAGCCTACGCCATCTGCTGGTACCGAAGAGTATGATGCCGCGTCTATCTCTGTGCTGAAGGGGCTTGATGCTGTCCGCAAACGGCCCGGAATGTACATCGGTGATACTGATGATGGTTCCGGCCTGCATCACATGGCATTCGAGATCATTGATAACGCGGTGGACGAGGCGCAAGCCGGGTTTGCATCGCGCTGTGTTCTCACCCTCAATGCGGACGGCAGTGTGACCGTCCGGGACAACGGACGCGGCATTCCAACCGATATGCACCACGAGGAAGGCATTAGTGCCGCCGAAGTGGTGCTGACCCGCCTACATGCTGGCGGCAAGTTCAACCAAAATTCCTACAAGGTTTCTGGCGGGCTGCATGGTGTGGGTGCGGCTGTTGTGAACGCACTTTCGGAATGGATGGAAGTGCGCATCTGGCGCAATGGCACCGAGCACTGCATCCGCTTCCATGATGGCGAGCGTGACGCGCCGCTGGAAGTTGTCGGTCCATCGGCAGAAGAGGCTGGCACACAGGTCACCTTCAAGCCCAGCTTGCAGACCTTCCCGCGGATCGAGTTTGATTTTACCATTCTTGAACGCAGGCTGCGTGAGCTGGCGTTTTTGAACTCCGGTCTGGAAATCATTCTGCGCGATGCCCGCACCACTCCGGTACGGGAAGAAAAGTTTTATTATGAAGGCGGGCTGGAAGCCTTTGTAAACTGGCTGGACCGTTCGCGCACATCCCTAATTACCCCACCGATTACCGGCAGTCTGGAAAACCCAGACAACGGGATCAAGGTTGAATTCGCGCTCAGTTGGAACGACAGTTTCCACGAAACCATGCTGTGCTTTACCAACAATATTCCGCAAAGGGATGGCGGCGCGCATCTGGCTGGTTTCCGGCAGGCTCTGACCCGCGTTGTGGGTAAATACGCTGAAAGCATTGCCAAAAAGGATGCGCATTCCCTTCAGGGCGAAGATATGCGCGAAGGCCTGACCGCAGTTCTATCGGTTAAAGTGCCGGACCCCAAGTTTTCGTCCCAGACCAAGGATAAGCTTGTATCCTCCGAAGTGCAGCCCGTCGTCCATGCGGCGGCTGCGGATATTATTGCCCACTGGTTTGAAACCCACCCCAAGGAAGCCAAAGTTGTTGTCTCCAAGGTACTGGATGCCGCTTCTGCCCGTGAGGCCGCGCGTAAAGCGCGTGAACTGACGCGCCGTAAAGGTATTCTGGACGTTTCATCCCTTCCGGGTAAGCTTGCAGACTGTCAGGCGCGTGATCCCGCAAAAGCTGAACTGTTTATTGTGGAAGGGGATTCCGCAGGCGGCACGGCAAAGCAGGGCAGGGACAGGCGTTTTCAGGCCATTCTGCCACTCAAGGGTAAAATCCTGAACGTGGAGCGTGCGCGGTTTGACCGCATGCTTGGCTCGGCTGAAATTGGCACACTGATTACAGCACTCGGCACGGGCATCGGCCGTGGGGAAGTTGATCAGGGCGGTTTTTCAATTGAAAAGCTCCGTTACCACCGCATTGTCATCATGACCGATGCTGACGTGGACGGCTCCCACATCCGTACCCTGCTTCTGACGTTCTTTTTCCGCCAGATGCCAGAACTGATTGAGCGCGGTTACCTCTACATTGCCCAGCCCCCGCTTTACCGGGCCAAGCGTGGGAACGAGGAAACCTATCTGAAGGACGACGCTGCACTGGAGCAGTACCTGCTGGATAAAGCCCTCAACAATGCAAGCTTTGTTTATGCCGATGGCCGCACGGTCAGCAGCATGGAACTGGAAGCCGACCTGCCATTTATTCGGCAGGCATGTCAGGCGATCTCACGCATTTCCACACGTATTCCGGCATGGATTGTTGAGCAGGTTGCCCTTGCAGGCGCATTAAGTGCGGATCTGGATCAACTCCAGCAGCGCATGCCTACCCTTCAGCAACGACTGGACGCGGCATCCCCCGCAACTGAGCGGGGCTGGAAAGCCGCTGCCAGCGTGGATGGTGTGGAACTCGCACGGAATGTACGCGGCGTTGGAGAGGTCTACCGTATTGACCCCACCACATTAGCCGGGGCAGATGCGCGCTGGCTGACATCCCAGCTTGTCCGCCTGCAAAAGGACTTTGAAACCGGTGTTGTGCTGAAGTTTGAAACAGCAGAACACCACCTGAATGGACCGTCTGATCTGTTCACACGCCTGCTTGCACAGGGGCGCCGAGGGCTTGCCATTAACCGTTTTAAAGGTCTTGGCGAAATGAACGATGCGCAGCTCTGGGAAACCACGCTAGACCCAGCCATGCGTACCTTGTTGCAGGTCCGTGTTGGGGACGTGGAAGAAGCTGGCGATGTATTTACAACCCTGATGGGCGATGTGGTTGAACCACGACGTGACTTTATTGTTGGGAATGCCCTTAAAGTTGCCAATCTGGACGTGTAAAAACATTCCGATACTGACGAATAAAAAAGACGCCACGGCATTTTGTCCGTGGCGTCTTTTTTATGCTCAGCACAAAACTGGAAAACGACCAGTCACAGGCCCTTGATCAGACAATCTATGGCCCGAAACTGTTTGAGTAGGGCAGGCAGACTGTGAATGGGCAACATATTCGGCCCATCACTCGGTGCCTTGTCCGGGTCCTCATGTGTTTCAATGAACAACGCGGCCACACCAATTGCCAATGCAGCACGGGATAGGATGGGGGCAAACTCCCGCTGCCCGCCACTTGCTCCACCAAGCCCACCGGGCTGCTGCACGGAATGTGTTGCATCGAAAACAACCGGAAAACCGCTCTGGGCCATAATGGGCAGACCGCGCATATCGTTCACCAGCGTGTTGTAACCAAAGCTGGTACCACGCTCACACAATAAAACACGGCGGTTACCGGTCGAGGCGACCTTGGCTGCAACGTGCGACATATCCCACGGTGCAAGAAACTGCCCTTTTTTAACATTTACCGCGGCCCCGGTCCGACCTGCTGCCAAAAGCATATCTGTCTGACGGCACAAGAATGCGGGGATCTGTAGCACATCCACCGCTTCCGCCACCGGAGCGCATTGCTCAACCGTATGCACATCGGTCAATACCGGCACGCCATATGTCTGACGAATATCTGCCAGAATAGCTACGCCTTCTTTTAGCCCGACACCGCGTGTGCTGGAAAGGCTGGTGCGATTAGCCTTATCAAAAGAGCTTTTATAGATCAGGCCCACACCCGCAGCGTGGCATATTTCCTTCAGAGCTGCCGCTGTTTCCCTGGCATGGGCGGCTGATTCAATCTGGCATGGACCCGCGATCAAAACAAAAGGCAAATCATTGCCGATCGCCAGTCCGCCAATGTCAACTGGCGCGCCAGAAGGGGAGGTCATGCCAACTTTGCTTTGGCCACAGCCGCACCGACAAATCCAGCGAACAAAGGATGTGGCGCAAAGGGACGTGACTTGAGTTCAGGGTGATACTGCACGGCAATAAACCAAGGGTGGTCGGTATATTCCACCACCTCAGGCAGAATACCATCCGGCGACAACCCCGAAAAACGAAGACCCGCTTTTTCCAACTGGTCCTTGTAATGGATATTCACTTCGTAGCGATGCCGGTGGCGCTCGCGAATAGTGGTGGTGCCATAAGCCTCCGCCACGCGTGAACCTGCGACCAGTGTTGCCGGGTAGGCCCCAAGGCGCATGGTTCCCCCAAGCTCTCCACCTTCGCTACGGCGCAAACGTTCGTTCCCACGCGCCCATTCCGTCATCAGGCCAACAAGAGGTTCTTCCGTACGGCCGAATTCGGTGGAAGATGCATCACTCAGCCCGGCCAGATTACGGGCGCATTCAATAACCGCCATCTGCATGCCAAAGCATATGCCCAGGAAAGGGATTCCCTTTTCGCGCGCATAACGAATGGCTTCAATTTTACCCTGCGACCCACGCTCACCAAAACCACCAGGTACTAGAATAGCATCCACCCCCCCCAGTTTTTCTTCCAACGTGGAGGGATTTTTTTCGAACTGCTCCGAATCAATCCAGTCGAGCGTCACTTTAACACGGTGGGCAATGCCACCATGGAGCATGGCCTCGTTCAGCGATTTGTAGCTGTCGAGCAATGCTGTGTACTTGCCCACCACAGCCACCCGAACCTCACTGACCGGATGGCGCAGGGCATCCACAATATTCTGCCAGTTGGAAAGGTCTGGTTCTTCGGTATAGGGAAGACCAAAATACCGCAGAACTTCCGTGTCCATCCCTTCCGCATGGTAGGAAAGGGGGCAGGCGTAAATCGTATCCACGTCCCGCGCGGCAATAACCGCTTCTGGGCGCACGTTACAGAAGTTTGCAATCTTGCGGCGCTCGGTCGGGGGGATCGGCCGGTCACAGCGGCAAAGCAGAATTTGCGGCTGAATGCCAACATTCTGCAATTCCTTGACCGAATGCTGGGTTGGCTTTGTTTTCAACTCCCCGGCGGAAGGAATCCACGGCAGCAGTGTTAAATGGACCACCATGGTCTGGTCCATGCCAAGGTCGTTGCGCAACTGACGGATGGCCTCAAGGAAAGGCAGGCTTTCAATATCCCCCACAGTGCCGCCAATTTCGACCAGAACAAAATCCAGATCATCCGTGTTGGCGACCACAACGTCCTTAATGGCGTCTGTAATATGGGGGATAACCTGCACGGTCGCCCCCAGATAATCCCCACGTCGTTCCCGCACGATGACATCGGAATAAATACGCCCCGTTGTCGCATTATCTTCCTTACTGGCGTTTACGCCGGTAAAACGTTCGTAATGCCCTAGGTCGAGGTCTGTCTCCGCTCCGTCATCTGTTACGAACACCTCACCATGCTGGTAAGGGCTCATGGTGCCGGGGTCCACGTTCAGGTAGGGGTCCAGCTTGCGCAGGCGGACCTTATAGCCACGCGCCTGCAAAAGCGCTGCGAGAGCGGCTGAAGCAATGCCCTTGCCTAGAGAGGACACCACACCACCAGTAATAAAGACAAAGCGTGTCATGAGCAGAATTCCTACACGGACTGGAGCGGGTGGAGAGAGATAAACAAACACAGTCCACCGCATGCATTGCTGCATGCGGGGGACAAAAATTCATGGCCTTCTCTGTGTATCAGACGGATATCAGAGAAGGATGTCAGCATTTTTCAGGGCTTGGTAGCCGCAGGGGGCGCCTGTGTCTGCACCGCGGGCGGGGCAGAGGTGGTTACTGGAGCGCTTTCCACCGGCGGCTGGGCCAGAATATCATGCCCAGCGCCACTCACACCGCCTTTATAAAGCATGGCGAGCAGGAGCGAGAGCAGCATGAACAGGCCTGCCAGCACGGCAGTGGTGCGGGTCAGCAGGTTTGCCGTCCCGCGACCGGACATGAAGGCTCCCATACCCTGACTGTTACCAATACCAAGGCCGCCACCTTCGCTCCGCTGGATCAGCACAACGCCAATCAGAGCAATAGTGACACAGAAATGCAGGATCAGCAGGGCTGTCGTCATGTCGGGTTCCAGATCAAAGCAGCGATGTCAGGCAGCGGATGCTGCGTTGACGATAGAAAGAAATGCATCCGCCTTAAGGCTCGCGCCACCAACCAGTGCGCCCGCAACCTCGGGAATGGAAAGAACGGAAACAGCATTACCAGCGTTTACGGACCCTCCATACAGGATTTTGATAGCTTTTCCAGCCTCTCCAAACTGTCGGACCAATTCCGCACGCAGAAAAGACATGGTTTGGGCGATCTGGTCGGTTGTCGCGGCAAGCCCCGTTCCAATGGCCCAGACGGGCTCGTAGGCCACAATACCGGCAAAACCATCGGGAAGCGAGCCCTTGATCTGCCAACCGAGCACATCTTCATATTCACCACTGTCACGCTGGTCTTCCGTCTCACCAATACAGACAATGGGGGTCAGGCCAGCCTTGGTGGCGGCTACGGCTTTTTCACGCACCGTCTCGTCAAGTTCGCCATGCTCCTGCCGCCGTTCGGAATGGCCGAGAATCACATAACTCACACCAAGGTCCGTAAGCATGACCGGAGAAATATCACCCGTATGCGCTCCGGCAACATCCTTATGGCAATCCTGCGCACCAAGACCAATGGGGGACGTAGCCAGTGCGGGCTGGACAAGCGCAAGCTGCGTAAAGGGCGGGCAGACGACCACATCCGGCGCGGATGCGGGCAGACCACCAACAAGTGCCTGCACCAGCGCCTGCGCGTCCTGGCGTGTGCCATTCATTTTCCAGTTGCCGACAATAATCTGTCTGCTCATACCCTTCCTCCAGTTCCTGTGCTGCCAGGTGCGGCCTGTGCGTCTACCATGGCGCTGCTGGCAACAGGCTAAACCATACACTCACACCCGGGGGCAAGAGAGGGTCAATACCTTATTGCTGCCCCACAACGGTTATGTCTGGTCAAGCGGCACACCTCCGCTTATGGTGCCGCCCCAAGATGTGCTGCAATCAGCATAAACCATTTATGATGAGCTGTGGATCCATAGGGTCATGATTTCCTACCTGCGCCGAGTACTTGTTGAATCGTGGCTGGGCCGCGTTGTTGCCATTGTTGTTTTTCTGGCCTTTGTCGGCTGGGGCATAGGCGACGTTATTGGCTTCATTAGCGAAGAAACCGATGTGGTGGCCCGGGTTGGCCAGCACCGCATACCCACGCGTGATCTGGCCATGGCCCTGCGCTCGGAAATGCCGACAATTACCCAGCAGATGGGGGTCAAGGACCCCTCTGCCATGTCCCCCATTATGCAAGGGCAGATCGCACGCCAGGTTCTTCAGCGCCTTATTGCGCAGGCCGAACTGCTCGAAGCTGCCCGGCAGCTTAAAATTATTGTTCCGGATTCCGCTATAAGGGAAGAGGTGTTCGCACTCCCTTACTTCAAAGGGCCTACGGGCCAGTTTGACCGGAGTGTGTTCAACCAGCGCCTTAGCGCGCAGGGGCTGAGCGAACAGCAGGTACTGGACATGATCCGTGATGACCTGACTGTACGCAGCCTGCTCCAGCCCATGGCGCAGGGCGGTACGGTTTCCAGCACCATGTTCAATACTCTGGTCAATTACGGCGCAACCACCCGTATGGTTGATCTGATCAGCATTCCCGTTGCAGCACAACCGGCCCCGCCGGCGCCGGACAACGCAACCTTGCAGCGTTATTATGCAAACCACCTGTGGCAGTTTGGCACCCCCGAACTGCGGCACGCCCGTATTGTTGTCCTGTCCCCCAAAACTGTGGCGGATACGATTACAATGGATGATGCACAGCTCAAGCGCGTGTACGATGAGCAGAGCAGCCACTACAACGTGCCAGAAACCCGCGACATCCAGCTTGTAACGGCTCCGTCCGAAGCAGACGCCCAGAAGATTGCCGATGCGTGGAAGCTCAAGGGGAACTGGCAGACGGCGCAGAGCACGGTCAAAGGTGCGGCATCGGTGGAAATGCCCGGTGCACGCCCAGCCACCATTCCCTCGGACGTGCTCAAACTGGCCCTGTTTCAGGCTCCTCAGGGCCAGATTATGGGGCCGGTTAAAACAGAAATGGGCAGGTCTGTTTTCCGGGTCACCAAAATTCTGCCTGCGCACAGCACACCCTTCGCGGACGCCAAACAGGACATTCTGCAACAGTACCGCACGGCTGCCGCACCGTCTGTTGTGACCGAGCGCCGTCGGCAGCTACAGGATGCCATTGCAGGCAAGGGGCTGGATGCCATTCCCGATACAGTGGGGGCCGCAGCTATTTCCGGCTCACTGGATGCTCAGGGTAATACCGCAGAAAAACAGCCTGCACCGATTCCGGCGTCTGGCAAACTGCGTGACGCCATTGTGCACCAGATCTTTATCCAGAAAGCCGGGGACAACCCGAACCTGATCGAAGGGCCAGACAATAGCTGGTTCGCAGTAGAGGTTGATTCCATAACCCCCGCCACCCCCCGCACGTTTGAACAGGCAAAAACCGACGTGCTGGCCGCATGGCAGGCCGATACCCGCCACCACACAGCCGACCAGCAGGCGACGGCTCTCTTTCTGGCAGCCCGCCAGAAGGGAAGCATTGCAGGCCAGAACGCTTCCGGCATTCAGATTGCGCGCGACATTCCTTTCTCTTTTGCCAACCCCAACAAGGCCCTGCCGTCCGAGATTGCCAGCTATATTCCGCACATGAATTCGGGCCAGGCAGTCATGGCCGAAAACACGGATACATTTTTTGTTGCCGTGGTCACCAAGGTCTTTGTACCCAACCCACCGGCCTCGGCTGATGTTATGCAAAAACTGCGGAACAATCTGGCTCAGGCTTATGGCGACGACCTCGCCGCCAGCTATGTGCAGGCGTTGAACAAACGGTTACCCGCACATATTAACAATGCCGCCATTCAGGCAGCGCTGTCTGCCGCCGGATTTGGGGGGAACGCGCAGTGAATGCTGGCATGAAGGCACACACCGCAGCCTCCCCCAGTCAGGAGGCTTGTGCCACGGCATGGCAAGAGGGCAGGGGTACGATTATCTACTCTGTTGAGCCCGCAGACCTGCTGACCCCGGTATCCGCCTATATGCGGCTGGCCCATCTGGATGGCGGCAGCGGCCAGTACACCCTGCTGCTGGAAAGTGTGGAAGGCGGCACCACCCGTGGGCGCTATTCTGTTATTGCGCTCAGACCCGACCTTGTCTGGACCTGCCATAATGGCAAGGTCAGTACCAGCACCTGCCAGAATGGCCTTCCAACACACGCAGAGCCGGACGCGACCACACCACTGGCAAGCCTGCGTGCCCTTATCCATGCCTCCCGCATGGACCTGCCACCAGAACTTCCGCCCATGATTGGTGGCCTGTTCGGCTATCTGGGTTATGATATGGTGCGTCAGATGGAGCATCTACCTGATGCCCCTCCCGACGATCTGAATCTGCCTGAATCCATTCTGATGCGCCCCGGCCTGTTTGCCGTGTTTGATACGGTGACGGATGAACTCATTCTGGCAACACCGGTCCGCCCCAATGCGGCCGATAGCGCTGAAGACGCATGGGAACGTGCGCAGGCGCTGCTCCAGCGTGCCAGAACCTGCCTGAGTGGCGCACTCCCCCAGTCCTCCACACAGACAGACATCCCGGCCTTTACCGAACCTACATCCACGTTCAGTCATCAGGATTTCTGCGCAGCAGTTACCCGTATTCAGGACTACATTGCGGCGGGGGATGCTTTTCAGGTTGTGCCCAGCCAGCGTTTTTCAACGGCTTTCGCGCTGCCATCGCTTTCTCTCTACCGCGCTCTCAGGCGCATCAATCCTGCCCCCTTCCTGTTCCATCTGGACTTTGGGGCCTTCTCACTCGTAGGTTCATCCCCCGAAATTCTGGTTCGGCTCAGAGATGGCCAAATGACTGTCCGCCCATTGGCGGGCACCCGCCCACGCGGCAAGACCGCGGCTGAGGATCTGGCGCTGGAACAGGACCTTCTGGCCGACCAGAAGGAAATTGCCGAGCATCTGATGTTAATTGATCTGGGCCGCAACGATGTGGGCCGCGTCTGCACCCCCGGATCGGTCAAGGTGACCGAACGGTTTGTGATCGAACGTTTCAGCCATGTCATGCACATTTCCTCCAATGTGGAGGGCATGCTCAAGCCTGATCTGGAGGCATTGGATGCACTGGTTGCTGCTTTTCCCGCAGGAACCCTGACCGGGGCACCCAAAATCCGCGCCATGGAAATTATTGACGAAGTCGAGCGCACCCGCCGCGCCACCTATGCTGGCTGCATAGGTTATTTTGGTGCGGGCGGGGATATGGATACCTGCATTGGCCTGCGCATGGCCGTTGTTAAAGACGGCACCATGCATGTGCAGGCAGGCTGTGGCGTGGTGGCGGACAGCGTGCCGGAATCCGAGTACGAGGAAACACAGCATAAGGCGCGGGCCGTCTTCCGCGCAGCCGAGGAAGCTCTGGTCATGGCGCGGGCAGGCCGGGTTTAAGTCCCGCCTTTCCTTCACGTCATTTGACCCGTGCGCACGAAAAGGTCATCATTCCGCCATGATCCTACTGATCGACAATTATGACAGCTTTACCTTTAACCTTGTTCACTATCTTGGTGAGTTGGGTGAGGAGTGCGACGTCCGCCGTAACGATACATTAAGTGTGACAGAGGCCATGGCCCTGTCCCCTGAGTCCATCGTCCTGTCCCCCGGCCCATGCTCCCCTAACGAGGCGGGTATCTGCTGTGAGCTGATTGCCGCAGCCGCAGGCAAGATACCGGTATTTGGCGTATGCCTTGGCCACCAGTCAATCGGTCAGGTCTTCGGGGCACAGGTTGTGCGCTCCCCAACGCCCATGCACGGCAAAATCAGCCCCGTCTTCCATAACGGAACAGATGTGTTTACCGGCCTTCCAAGCCCGTTCAACGCAACCCGCTACCATAGCCTGACGCTTGAACCCTCCAGCATCCCCGATGACCTTGAGGTTACGGCATGGACGGCCGATGGTGTGATCATGGGGATCCGGCACAAACTGCACCCCATTTCCGGCGTGCAGTTCCACCCCGAGAGCATTGCATCGGAGCACGGGCACGACCTGCTTCGTAATTTTCTGACCCACGCACGGGCATGGAAAGCAGGTCTGGTCGATGCCTGACCCCACGATTGCTGCGACTGCCCCGCAGGACCCGGCTTTTTTTTCCACTGTTCTGGCCAGCCTTGCACAACGCAAGACCTTGAGTGCCGCGCAGGCCGAGGCCGCCTTTGGCAGCATTATGGATGGCAATGTGCCACCCGAACGAATTGCTGCTTTTCTGATGGCGCTGCGCGTGCGGGGGGAAACACAGGACGAACTTTTTGGCGCGGTGACCGCTCTGCGCCAAAGAATGTACCCTGTGCCCAATGCCCCCGAAAACACGATTGATGTGTGTGGTACGGGGGGGGATAATTACGGCACCCTGAATGTTTCCACCGCAGTGGCTTTTGTTCTTGCAGCCCTTGGGGTGCCTGTGGCCAAACATGGGAACCGGGCCATTTCCTCCCTTTCCGGCGCATCCGATGTGCTGGCGGCCCTGAGCGTTCCTCTGTCTTCCAAGGCAGAGGTTCTTGCCGAGCAGCTTGCCCGCCACCATGTTGTGTTCATGGCTGCGCCGCACCACCACCCCGCCATGCGGCACGCTGCGGGTGCGCGAAAAGTGCTGGCCCTGCCCACGCTGTTCAATCTGGTTGGACCGATGGTCAACCCTGCGGGTGTCAAGCGGCAACTCATGGGCGTTTTTTCCACCCAGTGGCTCCGTCCCGTTACAGAGGTTCTGGCCCGTCTTGGGTCGGAATGTGTGTGGACGGTCTGTGGCCAGCCTCAGGACGGGCAGGGTGGTATAGACGAGATAACACTGGCAGGCCCCACGCAGGCTGTGGCGCTTGAAAAGGGGCAGATCCAGTCCTACCAGATCGAACCCGACATGGCGGGTTTGCCCTATGCCCCCGTCTCCGCCATTAAAGGAGGCGATGCACAGCACAATGCGCAGGCGCTTGAAGCACTCCTGCGTGGCGCGCATGGTGCATACCGTGATACTGTTCTGTTGAACGCGGCATTTGCGCTGCATGTCGCCGGTCAACAGACCATCTTGCAGAATGGCCGGATTGACCCGGCCAGCCTCAAGACCAGTGTGGCTACCGCCGCACGCTCGCTCGACAATGGCACTGCCCTTGCAGTGCTCAATGGTTTACGTGCATCGCTCCCCGATGCACACGCCTGAGACATGACAGGACAATCATGAACGATACATCCTCCACGTCCACTGTAGCTGCCTCTGCCGTCACACCAGACAGCAAAGTAGATGAACTACCAGATGTTCTCTCCCGCATCTGTGCGCGGACACGGCTGGAAGTGGAACATCGCTCCACGCTGCACCCGCTGAAGGAAGTTGTGGCCAAAGCGCAGGAAACCAAGGAAGCCCCCCGTGGCTTTGGCCGCGCGCTGAAGGAAAAAGCCGCTGACCGCGCCGTGGGACTGATTGCCGAGATCAAAAAAGCATCTCCATCGGCCGGTATTTTGCAAGAAGACTACGACCCAGCGCGTATTGCCCTTGCTTACGAACAGGCCGGGGCTGCGTGCATTTCCGTGCTGACCGAAAGCTCGTGCTTTCATGGTGCGAACGAGGATCTGGCAACAGCTCGCGCGGCCTGCGCATTGCCTGTCCTGCGCAAGGATTTTATTCTGGACCCTTGGCAGGTCTATGAAAGCCGGATGATCGGTGCTGACTGCATTTTGCTGATCATGTCCATCCTAACGGACGAAATGGCACTCGAGCTGGTTGACCATGCCAAAGGTCTGGACATGGATGTTCTGGTTGAAGTCCATGATGAGGACGAACTGAACCGTGCCCTGGCACTGGACACGTTTTTGATCGGGATTAACAACCGTAATCTCAAAACCCTGACCACGGACATCAACACGACCAGCCAACTTGCTCCTCTGGTGCCGCCTGACCGGATCATCATCTCCGAAAGCGGGATTAAAACACACGAGGAAATTGCGCAGCTTGCCGCCATTGGCGTAACCGGCTTTCTGATCGGGGAAACCCTGCTCCGCCAGCCCGACCCGGGTGCGGCCGCACGCGCGCTGCTTGGGTCTTAATAATCGTGAGCGAGCAGCCCCTGACCCATCTGGATTCATCCGGGCATGCCCGGATGGTGGATGTATCCGGCAAGGATGAGACATTCCGTAAGGCCATTGCCACGGCAGAGGTGCATATGCGCCGCCAGACGCTGGACCTTATTGTCTCGGGCTCCATGCCAAAAGGGGATGTGCTGGCAACGGCACGGATCGCGGGGATTATGGCCGCAAAAAAAACGGCTGATATTATTCCTTTGTGCCACCCTTTGCGCCTGACATCCGTAACGGTCGATCTGGTTCCCGCCGATGACAAAATCGAGATCAGCGCGACTGTTACAACAAAAGACGCAACCGGAGTGGAAATGGAGGCGTTGACTGCGGTGTCCGCCGCGGCTCTGACGCTTTACGATATGTGCAAGGCCGTTGATCGCGGCATGCGCATAGACAATACCCGGTTACAGCACAAAAGCGGTGGCAGATCAGGAGAATATAACGCCAAATGACCAAGGTGCCCTGATCAGACAGCATTTTTTTATACAAAAAACAGGATAAAATGCTCCGACCGACCAGTCCTCTGGCCGCCAAGACATTACGTTAAGACGCATTTACCTATGTATCGTAGAGGGTCCATACATGGAAACAACATCTGAGCAGGTCGGCGCAGTCGGTGGCAACGGCCCATCACTGACCCGCGAGCAGTTTTTAACCGCTTACCACGACATGCTGCTGATCCGCCGGTTTGAAGAAAAAGCCGGGCAGCTTTATGGCATGGGCCTGATCGGGGGGTTCTGCCACCTTTACATCGGGCAGGAAGCTGTTGTGGTGGGCATACAGATGTGCCTGAAGGACGGTGATAAACTCATCACATCCTACCGCGACCATGGCCAGATGCTTGTTGCAGGTATGACCCCACGCGGCGTTATGGCCGAACTGACCGGCCGTGCTACCGGCTACTCGCATGGCAAGGGCGGCTCCATGCACATGTTCTCGCGCGAGAAAAATTTCTACGGCGGACATGGAATTGTGGGCGCACAGGTCGCACTTGGCATTGGTCTGGCGTTCGCCAACAAATACCGTGGCACGGATGAAGTCTCCGTAGCCTATTTTGGTGATGGCGCGGCAGGGCAGGGGCAGGTTTACGAAAGCTTTAATCTGGCGGCCCTGCACAAACTCCCCTGTATTTTTGTCATTGAAAACAACAAGTACGGCATGGGCACGGCAATCGAGCGGGCTTCGGCTTCTCACAATCTGTATAAAAATGGCGAACCCTGGGGCATTCCCAGTCTGCAGGTCGATGGCATGGACGTAGCAGCCGTGCATGCCGCCGCGGCTCAGGCCGTTGCACACTGCCGGGCGGGAAAAGGCCCATACATTCTGGAAATGATGACCTACCGCTACCGTGGTCACTCCATGTCCGATCCGGCAAAATACCGGACGCGTGATGAGGTCGATCAGGTACGCAAAACGCGTGACCCGATTGAGCACGTCAAACACATCCTGCTTGATGCCGGGGTGGAAGAGGCCACGCTAAAAGCCATGGAAACCGAAATTAAAGCCGTCGTGAACGACTCAGCCGAATTCGCACAGACGAGCCCGGAACCTGATCCTTCTGAACTCTATACGGACGTTGTGCTGGAGGCCTGAGTAATTATGGCGACTGAAATTTTAATGCCCGCCCTTTCCCCCACCATGACAGAAGGCAAAATTGCCCGCTGGCTGAAAAAGGAAGGGGAAACCATTACGGCTGGGGATGTTCTGGCCGAAATCGAGACCGACAAGGCCACAATGGAAATTGAAGCCATTGAAGATGGTATTCTTGGCCGTGTACTCATTGCCGAAGGCGTAGAGGGGATTGCCGTCAACACCCCGATCGCCATTGTCGTGGAAGATGGCGAGGCCGTGCCCGATACCGTGGCCAGCCAGCCGGGCACAAACACACCGGCCAGCACTCCGGTGGCAGATGCCCCCGCGCAGGCCAGTGTACCTGCCGCCCCAATAACGGACACGACCCCAGAACCAGAACGCGATTGGGGTGAGACGCATGACATTACTGTGCGCGAAGCCCTTCGGGATGCCATGGCAGCAGAATTGCGCCGTGATCCGGACGTGTTCCTGCTTGGTGAGGAAGTCGCCGAATATCAGGGCGCTTACAAAATTTCGCAGGGGTTGTTGCAGGAGTTTGGCGAAAAGCGCGTTCTGGACATGCCCATTACCGAACATGGTTTTACAGGCATGGCAGTGGGCGCTGCCCTGACCGGGCTTAAGCCTATTGTTGAGTTCATGACCATGAACTTTGCCATGCAGGCCATTGACCACATTATTAACTCCGCCGCCAAAACGCTTTACATGTCTGGCGGGCAGATGGGTTGCCCCATTGTTTTCCGTGGCCCCAATGGTGCTGCCGCACGCGTGGGTGCCCAGCATTCGCAGTGTTATGCAAGCTGGTACGGGCATGTTCCCGGCCTTAAAGTTGTTGCACCATGGTCCGCGGCAGATGCCAAGGGGCTTTTGCGCGCGGCAATCCGCGACCCCAACCCGGTCATTGTTCTGGAAAACGAAATTCTTTACGGGCAGAAATTCCCTTGCCCGGTTGATGAGGATTTTATTCTCCCCATTGGCAAGGCCAAAATCGAACGGGCAGGTACGGACGTAACCATCGTTGCCTTCTCCATTGCAGTCGGTACGGCCCTTGATGCTGCGGCCGAACTTGCCAAACAAGGCATTGAGGCCGAGGTGATCAACCTGCGGAGCATTCGTCCGTTGGACACAGCCACCATTGTCAACAGCGTTAAAAAGACCAGCCGCCTTGTTACGGTGGAAGAAGGCTGGCCGTTTGCAGGCATTGGCTCCGAAGTTGCCATGCAGGTTATCGAGCATGCCTTTGACTGGCTGGATGCGCCGCCAGTGCGCGTGGCGGGCGTGGATGTTCCCATGCCGTTTGCCGCCAATCTGGAAAAACTGGCTCTCCCGCAGCCTGAGCACGTGGTTAAAGCCGTGCGCAGCCTGATCTGAGGTGTTGCAAGATGGCAATTGAAATTCTGATGCCCGCCCTTTCCCCTACCATGACAGAGGGCAAAATTGCCCGCTGGCTGAAAAAGGAGGGCGATACGGTCAGCAATGGCGATGTTCTGGCCGAGATCGAAACCGACAAGGCCACCATGGAAGTGGAAGCCATAGAAGATGGCATTTTTGGCCGTATCCTTGTTCCCGAAGGGACCGAGGGGGTTGCGGTCAATACCCCGATCGCGATTATGGTGGAGGAAGGCGAAGCGGTGCCTGAAGCCGCCACGCCTTCCGCTGCGGCCAGCACGGCGCCGGTAGCATCCCTTGCACCCGCCCTAACCGCCAACGCGCCAGCACCCGCTGCGGCAACGCAGCAGGCAGCGCGTCCAACCAACCGCATTGTGGCATCACCTCTGGCCAAGCGGATTGCCGCCGCAAAAGGTGTGGACCTTGCCACGCTCAAAGGCACAGGCCCCAATGGCCGCATTGTCAAACGCGATGTGGAGGCTGCGGGCACCCAGCAGACCGCAGCACCGCAGCCTTACACACAGGGCACAGCACCACTCCCTACAGGCGGCAGCCGTACAGTGCCGCATTCCACCATGCGCAAGGTCATTGCCCGGCGGTTGAGTGAATCCAAGGCAACCATTCCACACTTCTATGTCTCCATGGATGTGGAACTGGACGCGCTTATGGCGCTCCGGTCGCAACTGAACGCTCTGTCCGGCGATAACGGGCCAGATGCGTTCAAGCTGTCGGTCAATGATATGCTGATCAAAGCGGCTGCTCTGGCGCTTAAACAGGTGCCAGAGGTCAACGCCTCCTTTACGGAAGACGCCATGATCTTGCATGAGGATGCGGATATTTCGGTGGCGGTTTCCCTTGATGATGGCCTGATCACGCCCATTGTGCGCGCAGCAGACCGCAAAAGCCTGAAGCAGATCAGTCAGGAAGCCAAGTCTCTGGTTACGCGTGCACGGGCTGGCAAGCTCAAACCCGAGGAATTTCAGGGCGGCACGTTCTCCATTTCCAACATGGGTATGTTTGGCGTCAAGGAATTTGCGGCCATTGTTAACCCACCACAGGCCGCCATTCTGGCTATTGCCGCAGGCAAGCGGCAACCTGTGGTGAGTGGGGATGAGATTAGAATAGCAACGGTCATGACCGTTACCCTCTCGGTTGATCATCGTGCAGTGGACGGAGCGCTGGCGGCCAGATGGCTCTCGGCTTTCCGCTCCATTGTCCAGGCACCTCTGGCTCTTGTTCTGTAACGCAGCCTTTTGCGGGAGAAATTTGGCACCATGAGCCAGACAGATTTTGACGTTATCGTCATTGGTGGTGGGCCGGGTGGTTATGTTGCCGCCCTGCGCGCCACCCAGCTTAAACTCTCGGTAGCGGTAGTGGAGGCCCAACACCTTGGCGGCATCTGCCTTAACTGGGGGTGCATTCCCACCAAGGCGCTGCTCCGGGCGTCAGAAATCAATCATCTGCTGCACGATCTGCCTGCCTACGGGTTCAAGGCCGAGGGTGTAAGCTTTGATTTTAAAAAAATTGTTGGCCGTTCACGGGCGGTTTCCAAGCAACTGTCCGCCGGCGTTGCGCATCTGCTCAAAAAAGCCAAGGTTCCGGTTTTTAATGGCTATGGCAAACTGGATGGCACCGTGGCCAATGGGCGGCGTAAGGTCCTTGTGACCAAGGACGGCGCTCCCCCGGCAACCCTGACCGCCCAGCATGTTATTCTGGCAACCGGTGCACGCGCACGCGTTCTGCCCGGGCTGGAACCAGACGGTCAATTCGTCTGGTCCTACAAGGAAGCCCTTGTGCCAGAAACAATGCCCAAGAGCCTTGTTGTCATTGGCTCCGGTGCCATTGGAACCGAGTTTGCATCCTTTTACCGCAATATGGGTGCGGATGTAACGTTGGTAGAAGTTGCCGATCGCATCCTGCCTGTTGAAGACGAAGAGATCAGCCAGCTTGCGCGCAAGGCGTTTGAAAAACAGGGCATTCGCGTAATGACCGGCGCCAAAATTGGCGCGCTGCAAAAAACGGCGACAGAGGTCAGCATTCCCGTTACGCACAATGGCAAAACCGACACACTGGTTGCCGAACGGGTAATCTCTGCCGTTGGCATTGTCGGCAATGTGGAAAATATCGGGCTGGAAGGTACCAAAATTCAGGTCGATCGGACGCATGTGGTCACAGACACCCTGTGCCGTACGGGCGAACCCGGCGTTTATGCCATTGGCGATCTGGCAGGCGCACCATGGCTTGCCCACAAGGCCAGCCATGAGGCCGTTATGTGTGTGGAAGCCATTGCAGGCCGGAAAGTCCACCCCATTGATCCAACCAAGGTGCCCGGTTGCACCTATTGCCGCCCACAGATTGCCTCCGTTGGCTACACGGAAGCCAAAGCCCGTGACGCTGGCTATAAGGTACGCATTGGCAGGTTCCCGCTCCTTGCAAACGGCAAGGCCCTTGCCATGGGTGAGCCAGATGGGTTGATCAAAACTGTTTTTGACGCCCAGACGGGCGAACTGCTTGGCGCCCACATGATTGGCGCTGAAGTGACTGAAATGATTCAGGGGTACGTCATTGCCCGCACGGGTGAATTGACAGAAGCGGAACTGGCGGAAACCATTTTCCCACACCCGACCATTTCTGAATCCATGCATGAAGCAGTTCTTGCTGCCTATGATGGCGCTTTGCACTTCTAGCCCCTGTTTACCAAAGGGAAGAGGCATCAATCTCTAGGGTTTGATGTCTCATCCCCCTTTCATCACCTCTTCACGCCTTGACGGGCAGGCGAGGGCATTCCAGTTCTATCTGCACTCTTTGGGTATAAATGGGCGAAGTCATGTCTACTCGTGTCGAGATTGATCATCGAAAAGGTGGGACAAGCCGGATAAGGCATCCGGAAAAAGCCCATCGGCCGGACAATCCCATTGCCCGCAAACCGGAGTGGATACGCGTTAGAGCGCCAAACCACCCGACATACCACGAAACCCGCGCTCTCATGCGTGACAACAAGCTTATTACCGTGTGTGAGGAGGCCGCCTGCCCCAATATTGGGGAATGCTGGTCCCAGCGCCATGCCACCATGATGATCATGGGGGAAATCTGCACCCGTGCCTGTGCGTTCTGCAATGTCAGCACCGGTCTGCCCAAACCGCTGGATGAGGGTGAGCCAGAACGCGTGGCCGAAGCCGTAGCCAAGCTGGGCCTGCGGCATGTAGTCATTACCTCCGTGGACCGTGATGACCTGCCCGATGGCGGCGCACTGCATTTTGCCCATGTTATTCAGGCCATTCGCGCCATATCCCCCACCACGACAATTGAAATCCTGACCCCGGATTTTTTGCGTAAGGACAAGGCGTTGGAGGTGGTTGTTAAAGCCCGCCCAGACGTGTTCAACCATAATCTGGAAACCGTGCCACGCCTGTACCCAACCATTCGGCCGGGAGCGCGCTATTACCAGTCCATGCGCCTGCTGGACCGGGTCAAACAGCTTGATCCATCCATTTTCACCAAGTCCGGACTGATGCTCGGGCTGGGAGAGGAAAAAATGGAAATCGCTCAGGTCATGGATGATCTGCGCATTGCTGATGTGGATTTTATTACAATGGGACAGTATTTGCAGCCCACGGTCAAGCATGCTGCCGTTGCGTGCTTTGTCACACCACAGGAATTCGAGGACTACGGCACCATGGCACGCGTAAAAGGCTTTTTACAGGTAAGCGCGAGCCCCCTTACGCGGTCTTCCTACCATGCTGATACAGACTTTGCGCAACTCCGCGAAGCACGCAACAAACGCCTGAAGGAGGCTCTGTAATGCCCAAACACGCAGAGACGCGTGTTCTGCCCTATCGCCCTGACCAGATTTTTGATCTGGTCGCGGACGTTGCACACTACCCGGCCTTTTTACCCTGGTGCGTTGCCGCACGCTTGCGCACACGCACCGAAACAGAGCTTGTAGCCGACCTGACCATAGGTTTTGGCCCGTTCCGTGAAAGCTTTACCTCCCGCGTCACATTGGATCGGCCAAGCACAATTACCGTTCGCTATGAACGCGGGCCATTCCGCTACCTGCGCAATGTGTGGAAGTTCACACCACATGCCAGCGGCTGTCAGGTCGATTTTTTTGTCGACTTTGAGTTCAACTCCCGCATTCTCCAAGCAGCAATCGGAGTGGTCTTTACCGAGGCAACCCGCCTTATGGTCTCTGCTTTTATCAAGCGTGCCAAAGAAGTTTATGGGCCACCAACCATGCAGGCGGGTTCCACAACAACCAACCCTGCCATTTCGGGCCAGAAGACGGTAAGCTAAACTGCGCGGCAATAGCCGCTTAGAGGACAGAGTTCAGCCCATGACCAAAAGGGAGCAGATCATGCCCAGACTGTTTTATCTGCTCGCACTTTTGGAACTGCTAACGCCTGTAGCATACGCTCTGGCAGACAGTGCGCCACCACAAATGGCACAACACGTGGCACAGACAGCGCATCCACGTGCAGAGCCCAACAGCCCGGACGCCACGGATACGCTCAATGCCCGCAGTCTGGCCCATGCCCAGCAACCCAAGCCTGTAGAACCAGCAAAGCCCGTAGCTATGCCCATTTTACCCGATGGCACCATAGCCAGTGGTACTGGCGTTATGGCCCCTGAGTTACTGGAAGCCCCTGTTTATAATCCGGCAGACAGGCGATAACCCGGCCCTACAGACCGATTACAACCGGGCGCAAATAAGTGTCAGGGCATGCAATACGGCCTGTTCACGCACACTCGCCCGATCGCCAGAAAATATCTGTCTGCTTGTTCGGGTTGCTCCACCCCGCAACGCAGTCGCAAACCAGACCAGACCAACAGGTTTGTCTTCACTGCCACCACCGGGGCCTGCAATACCAGAAATGGAAATAGCAATACCTGCCGTGCAGCAGGCATTAAGCGCCCCCTCGGCCATTTGCTCGACCGTTTGAGCACTCACCGCACCATAGGCCGCTAAAGTACCCGCCTGTACGCCAAGCACAGCCTGCTTCATGCTGTTGGAATAGGTTACAAACCCACCTTCCGTCACATCTGACGATCCGGCAAAATGTGTTAACGCCCCAGCTACCAATCCACCTGTACAGCTTTCCGCCGTAACAACCCTTATCCCGGCAAGGCGTAACAGCTCCAGAGCACGGGCCGCCTCAGCCAAAACCGCAGGACCAAAAAGCACCGCCTGATCACTCATGTTTCGCCCCTTTTACGACCGCAAAGCCCATATTTTACGCAGTGCCAGCACACAACCTGCACTGGCAGCACCGGCCAGTACGTCATCCCCCATAACACCCAAAGCATCATGCCGCTTGTCCAACGTGCCAATGGGGCCGGGTTTGGTAATATCGAATGCGCGGAACAGGCCAAACGCCACAATTGGCCATAACAGCCGATGCGTGGTTCTGGCGGCGGTTTCATTAGTATTGCTGTCGGGCAAACAGGCCAGCAGGGCGATCCACATGCCCGCCACTTCATCAATCACAATCCAGCTGTGATCTTCACCTTCCCCCGCGCGGGCCGTGGCCCACCAGCCCACAAGTGTCGCTGCAACTGCGGCGCAAACCAGCGCGCGAGGCCGCCTTAGCAAAGGCAACCCTACCAGTAACGCCGCTGCCGACCCAACGGTACCGGGGGCACGGGGTGCCAGACCACAGCCTCCAAAAGTTGCTATCAGACGGGCAGGGGTCATCGTGGTGTTTCCAGTGCTTTATAAACAATCATGTTTTCCCACACACGCTGCACGTAATTCCGTGTCTCGGCGTAGGGTATATTTTCCACCCAGTCGATCATCTGCTCCATATCCCCCCCGGTGCGGGCGGGGTCTCCGGCTGTGCTCAGCCATCTGGCCAGCCGGGTGGGGCCACCATTATACGCAGCAGCCATATAGGGAACGATAGGGCCAAACCGATCCTGCATGTGGAGCAGGTAGGCTGTGCCCAGTTGCATGTTATTCTGCGGGTTCCGCAGCCCCAGAGCCGTGGCGGCTGACTGGGGCACCCCTGCGGCGCGCACCATGTCCGCTGCTGTGGAGGGTTTGAGCTGCATAAGTCCGATCGCGTTGGAAGGGCTTATGGCATCCGGGGTGAAGCTGCTCTCCTGCCGCATCAGGCCCATAACAAAATCCCGGGGCAGATTGCTCTGTGGCGGTGTGTAGGGCAGCGGCCAGCCTGAGCGCAGCATAAACACACCGTCACGCCCAGCATGCCGGGCAATGGTCACGGCAATATCAGGCACTCCTAGCCGCAAGGCCAGAGAGGAGAGAGCCTGACGCTGCGGTGTCTGCGTAACCTGTTTTTCAAACAGATTCAAAAAATCGCGCGTATGGTCCTTATCCCCCATGGACGCCAGCCTGAGGGCAGCCAGAAGCAGGTCATTGTCCGCAGGCAGGCTCTCCTCAGAAGATGAAGGAGATGCATTGTTGGCTGACAGGAGATTTTGCACGATCAACGCTGGCACCTGCTCGGGTGCTAGCAGCGCATTACCCGGACCAGCCAGTGTTGCCGCGGCCATCTGACCATAATAGGTACCAGGGTATGCTGCTGCACGGGTCCAGTCTGCCTGTGCGGAGGCCATGTTACCCCCGGCGGCACGGGCACGTCCAAGCCAGTAGAACCCTCGGCTACAGGTAATAAGAGACGAAGAGCTTGTAAGCTGGCGAAAGAAGTCTTCCGCCGTTACCGTATCATGCTGCATACGCAGCGCGATCCAGCCGCTCAGGAACACGGCATCCAGCCGACTTTCACCATCAGCGACCGTGTCATTCGCTACAGCAAAAGCATCCTCTGCCCGATTCTGCTGGATCAGTTCACGCGCCAACCCATCGCGTTCCCGCCAGAACAGTTTGGAGCGTGTCGTTCTTTCCGCCTCAACCGCTCCGGCCTTCCACAAGGCAACAGCATCATCATATCGCTGCCGTTTGCGTAGCCAGCGGGCCAGATCCAGCACAAGCCACGGATCCGTGCGTGAGGAAGAGGGAAGGGCGTCAAACAGGGATTGCGCAGTTGCGTCATTGTTCCGTAACGCCAGACGCGCTTGAGCTAACGGCTGCCTGGCGGTGGAAAGATAAGGCAGGGTCTGCTGGGCAGCACTTACCAGTCCCGTGCGTTCCTGCCGGTCAAAACGCAACCATGAGCTTTGGGGCGTAAGAACCGCACCAAATGTCGTAGCCAGAGCACTGGCAGCAGTTGGTGTATCGTTACCATCCGTCCATGCTGTCAGGGCCTCGCCTGCCAGTTGTTGCTGGAGTGGCTTATTATCCGCCAGTTGCGTCGCACACTGTGCGAGTGCTGGCGCATAAGTCAGCTTTTGGCTCTGGCACAAACGGGCCAGAACCTGTGCATCTGTCTCGTTCGCCAGGGCCTGCTGCATACGCAGGACCAGAACCGACCAGCGCGGCCATATACTGCCGGATTGCAAAAAGTCCGCGTAATCCTGAGCGCTGGCATGTGTTGGTCCAACAAGACGGAGCCACACATCCAACCGGTCGTTCAGGCTCCCTGTAAACGGTGCCCCCTGTGTGGACGCAGCACTCCCTGCTGGCGCGTCCTCCCCAGTTGCAGACACCTGCTGTGCAGAGGGGCCGGAACAGGCGGTCAGCGAAAAACCGACCAGAGAGACCGCAGCGACAAGCTGCCGCCGCCATGAAGGATAAAAACGGATCATACCCGAGATTCAACGGGTTTCTTATAATTTGGCAAGCTCTTTTGTTGGATGAAAAGAGCCTGCCTGTCACACCTGCGTCAGGCTCAGGACAGGTGGCCCCAGACCTCCCCACCACCGCTCACGATCAGTTCCACAGCGACGGCGAGAACAACCAGCAGCCCCACCCACGAAATCCATTTGTAACGCTCAAGCAGACGCGCAATCAGTGATGCCGCAAGCCCCATAAGCACCACGGACAGGGCAAGACCCATGACCAGAATACCGGGGTGTTCACGCGCAGCCCCCGCAACCGCCAGCACGTTATCTAAGCTCATGGACAGATCGGCGATCAGAATTTTGATAATGGCCGAACGCAGGCTGCCCGGTGCAGCCGTACCATCCCCATCAGCCGCCTGACTATGCTGCATCTCGCGGTACATACGCCAGCAGACCCACAGCAACAGCAGACCGCCCGCCAGTGTAAGACCAACAATTGCAAGCAGTTTGACCGCAACCAGCGCCAGCAGCACCCGGATAACAGCCGCCAGCCCCACACCGGCCCAAATGGCCTTGCGCCGCTGCGCCCCACTGAGCGAGCGCACGGCCATGCCAATGACAACTGCGTTGTCTCCGGCCAGAGTAACATCGATCAGCACAACCTGCAGGAGGGCGGCTACTGCCGGAAAACTGGCAGAATCAAATAGGTTGGCCACAATAACTCCGATTCCAAAACAAGCATTGAATGGCGGGAATTTCTGGCACATGGCAGAAAATGTCAAAGTTTTCCATATTGCGGGCAGACGACATGCGCGAAATCCGCTAGAGAGGCGCCACCTGTTCTGACGTTCTAACTGTTCTGGTTAAGGAATTCGCGTTATGGTGCCGCGCTATACCCGCCCCGTCATGGCCGCAATCTGGTCCCCTGAAAACCGCTATCGAATCTGGTTCGAGATCGAAGCTCTGGCCTGTGAGGCCATGGCCGAATACGGGACAGTCCCCAAGGAAGCCGCCAGGATCGTGCGTGAAAAAGGTGATGCCGCCATGGCCGCTTTTTCCGATGCAGATCTTGCCAGAATTGATGAAATCGAAGCCGAAACCCGGCATGACGTCATTGCGTTCCTGACATGGCTTGCAGAGAAGGTTGGCCCCGAAAGCCGCTTTGTCCACTTGGGCATGACCTCCTCGGACGTGCTGGACACCTGCCTTGCCGTGCAGCTTGTGCAGGCCACGGACCTGCTGCTCAAGGACCTGGACGATACTCTGGCCGCGCTGAAGGCCCGTGCGTTTGAACACAAACACACGCTGACCATTGGCCGCAGCCACGGCATTCATGCCGAACCCACGTCTTTTGGTCTCAAGATTGCTGGCCATTATGCCGAGTTCGCCCGGAACAGAACCCGCCTTGAAACCGCACGGGCCGAAATTGCCACATGCGCCATTTCCGGCGCGGTCGGCACCTATGCCCATCTGGACCCGCGGGTGGAAGCCTATGTGGCCGAACGTCTTGGCCTTCAGGCTGAGGCTGTTTCCACGCAGGTTATCCCGCGTGATCGCCATGCTGCATTCTTCTGTGCTCTGGCCGTGATCGCCAGCGGCATTGAACGGCTTGCAACAGAAGTCCGCCACCTTCAGCGCTCGGAAGTACGCGAGGCGGAGGAATTCTTCCATCCGGGGCAGAAGGGGTCTTCCGCCATGCCCCACAAACGCAACCCCGTGCTGACCGAAAACCTGACCGGCCTTGCCCGTCTGGTGCGCGCAGCCGTTATTCCCGCACTGGAAAACGTAGCCCTGTGGCATGAGCGCGACATCAGCCACTCCTCGGTTGAGCGTAACATCTGCCCCGATGCCACCATCGGGCTGGACTTTGCCCTTGCCCGCCTGTCCGGCATGATTTCCAAACTTGTGGTCTATCCCGACCGCATGGCCGCGAATATCGAAAGCCTTGGCGGGGTCGTACACTCGGGCGAGGTCCTGCTTGCACTGGCCAAAGCAGGGATGTCGCGCGAGGATGCCTACCGTATTGTCCAGCGCAATGCGATGGCCACATGGACCAAACTGGGCACGCCCGAAGGTAAGACCTTCCGTGAAAATCTGGCGGATGATACCGAAATCTCAGGCCGCATTCCCGTCGATGTGCTTGACGCCGCCATGGACGGCCGCCAGCACCTGAAAGCGCTGGATTTCCAGTTTGAAAAAATCTTTGGCGAGGCAGGCCCCAAGCAGTAAGGCCTGCCCGTCCTTTACAGGCTGTATCCTCCATGCGGGAAGCCTGCTATGAACATTGGGTCAGTAAAGGGGTGAACCACGCACTCGGTTCCCCCGGTTTTTGGGGCGGTCGCCCAGCCGCCCTTACACATTTCGACAGGTAAGGATCATCATGGCCCGTCGCCGCCAGCTTTATGAAGGTAAAGCCAAAATCCTCTTTGAAGGTCCAGAACCGGGGACCCTTGTGCAATACTTCAAGGACGATGCCACGGCTGGCAATGGTGCCAAAAGCGGTGTGATTACCGGCAAGGGCGTGCTCAACAACCGCATTAGCGAGCATCTGATGCTCCGCTTGCACGAAATTGGCATCCCCACGCACTTTATCCGCCGGATCAACATGCGTGAGCAGTTGGTAAAGGAAGTGGAGATCATCCCGCTTGAAGTGGTGATCCGCAATGTTGCCGCTGGCAGCATTTCCAAACGCTTCAATATTCCTGAAGGCCAACGGCTGCCGCGCCCGATTGTCGAATTCTATTACAAGAATGACGAACTAGGCGACCCGCTGGTATCGGAAGACCATATTATTGCATTTGGCTGGGCCTGCCCCCATGACTTGGAAGACATTACGGGCATGGCCATGCGCGTAAACGACTTTCTGTGCGGTCTGTTCAGCGGCATTGGCATCCAGTTGGTGGACTTCAAGCTTGAGTTCGGCCGCTGCTGGGAAGGTGAGGACATGCGCATTGTTCTGGCCGACGAAATTTCGCCCGACAACTGCCGCCTGTGGGACCTTCGCACAAACGAAAAGCTCGACAAGGACCGCTTCCGCCGCGATCTGGGCAATGTGAAGGAAGCGTATCAGGAAGTGGCGCGCCGCATGGGCATTCTGCCCGAAAACGGTGCCGCGGGCGACATGAAAGGCCCAGAAACAGTTCAGTAACCCCTACGGGTACTTTGGGAGTTTGAGAATGAAAGTACGTGTAACCGTCATGCTTAAGGACGGCGTTCTGGACCCGCAGGGAAAGGCCATTGGCCACGCACTGCAAACACTGGGCTTTGATGGTGTGCAGGACGTGCGCGTTGGCAAGGTCATAGAGTTGGACCTGCACGGTGTTAAGGCCGAGGAAGCGCATGAAAAAGCGGGGGAAATGGCCCGTAACCTGCTGGCCAATCTGGTAATCGAGGACTACTCGGTCGAGGTTGTGGCATGAAGCGCCTTGCCCTGATCGCCCTTGCTGGCGCACTGGCAGTTCCCGGTCTGGCGCACGCCCAGCGGCTGGCCCCCATGAAGGCGGGCGCTCTGGGCAAAATGTGCTCCAGTTCCACCACCCGCACGGCATGCGATGCCTATCTGAGCGGCCTGACCGATGGCGTAACCCTCGCCCAGATCAATGCCCACAATACAGGTGATGCCACAGCCCCCACGGGCTTTTGTGTTCCCGCATCGGAAGACATTGGTACCATGCGCGCCAAGGTGCTGACCTGGCTGAAAGCACACACTGATTCTCTGACCAAACCAGTGGGCGAGAGTGTGTTCACGGCCCTGCATGACTCTTACCCGTGTGACGTAAAAAAATGAAAGCAGCGATTGTCGTATTTCCCGGCACGAACCGGGAACGAGATATGGCCATTGCCCTGCGGCGCGTGACCGGGCAAGCCCCTCGTATGATCTGGCACCATGAGACAGATCTGAGTGGTATTGATCTGGTCGTGCTGCCCGGTGGCTTTAGCTATGGTGACTATCTGCGTTGCGGCGCCATGGCCGCACATTCCCCCATCATGGGGGCTGTGCGCGACTTTGCCGCCAAGGGCGGGCATATTCTGGGTGTCTGCAATGGCTTCCAGATCCTGACGGAAAGCAATCTGCTCCCCGGCGCTCTGCTACGCAATGCGGACCTGCGGTTCCTCTCGCAGGATTGCCACCTGCGGGTGGAGGTTGAAGGCACCCCCTTCACCCGGCGCTGGAAAAAGGGAGACATCTTCCGCACGCCGCTGGCGCATGGTGATGGCAACTATACCGCCGATGCCCAGACCCTTGCGGCACTCGAAGGGGAGGGACGTGTTGCCTTCCGCTATGCCGATGTCAAAGGCCGCGTGCAGGCGGATGACAGAGCCAGCAACCCGAACGGCAGCGTGAACAGCATTGCCGGTATTCTGAGCGAAAACAAGCGTATCTGCGGCATGATGCCCCACCCCGAGGATCTGGTTGATCCACTGATGGGGGGAGAGGATGGTCTGCCGCTGTTTGAAGGTCTGGTGGAGGCTCTTGTCCGGTGAATAAGCCTGTAACCGTTGATGAATCCCTAGCACGTGAATTCGGCCTGACGGGCGAGGAATACGGTCGTGTTCTGTCGATCATGGGCCGTACGCCCAGCCTGACGGAACTCGGCGTATTTTCGGTCATGTGGTCGGAACACTGCTCCTACAAATCCTCCCGCAAATGGCTGCGTGGCCTGCCCACCAAAGCGCCATGGGTTATCCATGGGCCGGGCGAAAACGCCGGCGTTGTGGATATCGGGCAGGGCTATGCCGCCATCTTCAAGATGGAAAGCCATAACCACCCCTCCTTTATCGAACCCTATCAGGGTGCGGCCACTGGTGTGGGCGGCATTCTGCGTGACGTGTTCACCATGGGAGCGCGCCCCGTTGCCAACCTGAACGCCCTGCGTTTTGGTAGCCCGGAAAACCCTGTTACCCGCCGTATCGTGGATGGTGTGGTGCGCGGTATTGGCGGCTACGGCAACTGCGTAGGTGTGCCAACTGTGGGGGGCGAAATCAACTTTCACCCCGCGTATGACGGCAACCCGCTTGTTAACGCCATGACGGTGGGCATTGCCCGTCAGGACCGCATCTTCCTGTCCGCTGCTGCCGGTGTTGGTAACCCTGTTGTCTATGTTGGCTCCCGGACAGGGCGGGATGGCATTCATGGTGCCACCATGTCCTCCGCCGAGTTTGACGAGGACGCACTTTCCAAGCGGCCAACAGTGCAGGTGGGTGACCCCTTCATTGAAAAACTGCTCATTGAGGCCTGCCTGGAACTGATGGCGACAGACGCCATTGTTGCCATTCAGGATATGGGTGCTGCTGGCCTGACCTCGTCGGCCGTAGAAATGGCCGGGAAAGGTGGCGTGGGCATTGAGTTGAACCTTGATGCCGTGCCCCAGCGCGAGCCCAACATGACCGCGTATGAGATGATGCTTTCCGAAAGTCAGGAACGCATGCTCATGGTCCTGCGCCCCGACCGGACAGAGCTTGCCCGCAAGATTTTTGAAAAGTGGGAGCTGGACTTTGCCATTATTGGTCACCTGACCGAAACCGGGCATATTGTCATCAAGCACAAAGGCCAGCTTGAGGCTGATATTCCGCTCGAACCTCTGGCGGACGAGGCTCCGGTCTATGATCGCCCTTCCATCGCGCCAACAAAGCCGGAAGAACTGGGGAGTGTTCACGCACCTCTCTCGCTCGACGCCATGCTGCTCCAGCTTGTGGCCTCGCCCGACCTGGCCTCCCGCGCATGGGTGTGGAACCAGTATGACAGTACGGTAGGTGGGCAGACGGTACGCCGCCCCGGTGCAGCCGATGCCGCCATTGTTAAAATAGACGACACGCAGATCGCTCTGGCACTGACTACAGACTGCACACCACGCTACTGTCAGGCGGACCCGCGCACAGGCGGGGCACAGGCCGTAGCAGAAGCATGGCGGAACATTACCGCGACCGGTGCACGCCCTCTGGCCGTGACGGACAACCTCAACTTTGGCAATCCCGAAAAGCCGGAGATCATGGGGCAGTTCATCGCAGCCCTTGAGGGTATGGGAGAGGCCTGCAAGGTTCTCGACTTCCCCATCGTGAGCGGTAACGTCTCCCTGTACAACGAAACCCGGATGCCCGACGGCTCAACACAGGCCATTCTGCCCACCCCGGCTATTGGTGGGCTTGGTGTTCTGGAGGATGTGTCCAAGGCTGTTGGTCTTGGCATGCAGGCCGACAGCGATCTGGTGCTGATTGGCGCGACCAAAGGGCAACTCGGCCAGTCTATCTGGCTGCGTGAAATTCTGGGTCGTGAAGAAGGCGCACCACCAGCGGTGGATCTGGCGGCGGAAAAACGGAACGGGGATTTTGTCCGTGCCGAAATTAAGGCCGGGCAGATTAGCGCATGCCATGACATTGCGGATGGCGGCATTCTGGTTGCCGCAGCCGAAATGGTTATGGCGTCAGGCACCGGTTGCGAACTGGAAAGCCCGGATTCCGGCATCCGCCCAGAAGCCTTCTGGTTTGGTGAGGATCAGGCCCGCTATCTGGTCTGTGTAGCCGATGCTGCATCTTTCTGCGCCAAAGCCGCACAGGCAGGGGTGCCTGCACGCCTGATGGGCCGCTCAGGTGGAAATGATTTGATTCTACCCAGCGGTGTCACCATATCTGCTGCACGCCTTAAATCCGCGCACGAAAGCTTTTTTCCTGCGTTGATGGACCAATAGGGAAGAGACAGCACCATGGCTATGTCTGCCACAGAACTTGAGACTTATATTCTGAAGGCGTTCCCCGATGCCCAGATCAAGATTGACGATTTGGCGGGAGACGGGGATCACTATTCCTGTTCGATTGTAAGCGAGGCCTTCCGTGATGTTCCGCGTGTAAGGCAGCATCAACTCGTTTATAATGCGCTTGAAGGGCATATGGGAGGCAAGCTGCATGCGCTTGCCCTCCGTACGTCCGCTCCCTGACCAAGGCCGTCTTCCACACGATCAAGGACTACTGACCATGACTGATTCCATCAAGCAGACCATCCAGCAGGACATTGATTCCAACCCCGTCATGCTTTTCATGAAGGGGGATGCTGATTTCCCACAGTGTGGCTTTTCTGCCCGTGTTGTGCAGATTCTCCAGCATATTGGCGTGCCGTTCAAAGCCGCCAATGTTCTGGCAGATTCCGAACTGCGTCAGGGCATTAAGGACTATTCCAACTGGCCAACAATCCCCCAGCTTTACGTCAAGGGTGAGTTTGTCGGTGGGTGCGACATTGTGACCGAAATGTACCAGACCGGCGAACTACAGAAATTGCTGCAGGAAAAAAATATCGCCTGCAAGGCATCCGCCTGAATTATAGGTTGTCAGCCTGCAATTGCTTTGTATAGTTTCAGGCAGACATAAGTTCAGGGGGCTAAGGTTAATGACGCGAGTTCCGTTTGTACGCGGGCTTTTTGCTCTGGCCAGTATCGGCCTGAGTGTATTAGCCACCAGTTCTTCAGTGCATGCGGAACGCGTTCTTTCCGATCTGGAAGCCAGCAAGTTAACCTTTGCCTCCCTGACTGCCCCGCCACCTGTTATCCGTGCGCGCCATGCTGTACGTCACGCATCAACAACAACAGGTCGGGCCTCCCACAAAGTTCTTCTAGCCTCTGCACATGGTAAAATGGTGCATCTGGTTAGCTACCACCCGACCGCGCATACTGTGGTCCATAGCAGCAAGCACCATCATCGTACCTGATAACGGTCTTTACCCCTACACAGGTTACTCCGGTTATTTGCCAGTTCTTTTACATCTGACGAATAATATCTTTCAGCCATTCCATCTGACCTTTGGCGTCGAGCATAAACAGGTCAAAACGCGGTTCATCATACTGCCATTGTGGATAGCTCTGTAGCAGGCACTCTGCGGCTCTATACAATCTGCCAGACTGTGATGCGGAAAGACATTCCGCAGCCTCTTGCAAGGTCCGCCGCTGTTTGACTTCAACAAAACAGATCGTTGCGCCATGTTGTGCGACAATATCAATCTCACCCCGGCGTGTTCTGGCTCTTTGCAGCAGAATGTTCCAACCTGCACTCCGCAGTTTTTGGCAAACAGCGTCCTCCGCCGCCAGTCCACTCTGGTAAGATGCAAGACCTCTGGTCCGCTTTGCGGTAGAGATACGCACCTGTTTTGCAGAACACTTATTCGCTATGCTGTGGACGTCAGCCGCTTGTTGTGAAAGCTTTCTCTCCACCATGTTTTTTGATCTCCAGTTTTCCACAACAGCCTTTATTATTGCGTGTACGCGCCTGACTCTGGTTGGCAGCGTCAGTTTGCATATTCTTCTGACCAAACGGAACACGTCATCTGCCATCGGATGGATTGGCATATGTGTTCTCATGCCATTTTTGGGTACCGTTCTCTACCTTATGTTCGGGATCAACCGTGTTACTCGGCTTGCCAAAAAACTGGTCGGGGACCGAACGGCATACAGGCAGGATGGCGCAGACCTTTCCTCATGGAACAGGGAGTTGGAGGGCCAGTTTGCGCCTCTGGCCTTGATGGTGGGCAAACTGACAACCCGCCCCGTTGTCGGCAATAACAGCATAACCTGTTTGCACGATGGAGATGGCGCTTACCCGCATATGCTGGACGCCATAGAAAAAGCGACCAAGAGCATTCTCCTGTGTTCCTATATCTTTCGGCACGACAGCAGCGGGCAGATGTTTGCAGACAGGCTCATTGCCGCCCATAAAAGAGGCGTCAATGTGCGTGTTCTGGTGGATGGCATTGGCAGTGGGTATTTTTTATCCCCCATCTACCGTTACTTAAAAAGGGAAGGGGTTCCCTGCGCGCGGTTCATGCACTCCCTTCTGCCGTGGCGCATGCCGTTCCTCAATTTGCGGAACCACCGCAAGATTCTGGTCGTGGATGGTAGTATCGGCTTTATGGGTGGACTTAATATTGCCGACAATAATCTGGTTACGCGCAAGCCACCCCACCCCGTATCCGACACACATTTCCGGATCGAAGGACCGGTTGTGCATCAGTTGGCGCAGGTTGCTGCATGGGACTGGTTTTTTACAACTGGGGAACGACTGAACCGGGACCTGTTCTTGCAAGAGCATGCAGGCAAGGGCGCGTCTCTGGCCCGCATTGTTACGGCTGGCCCGGATACGGATCTCGAAAAAATCGAATACACCATGTTGCAGGCCATTACGCTCTCACGCAAAAGCATACGGTTGATGACGCCGTATTTTTTACCCGGTGCGCGTTTTTTATCCGAACTTGGGTTGGCCGCCCTGCGTGGCGTACAGGTGGATATTATTATCCCGCTCCGCAGCAATCATCGCCCGCTGGACTGGGCCTGTGCTGCCAATATCTCGCCGTTGCTGGATACAGGGGTAAGAGTCTGGCACGCCAACCCACCATTTAACCATTCCAAGCTCATGGTTGTGGACAAGGCGTGGTCTTTTGTTGGCAGTTCCAACCTTGATATCCGTAGTTTACGCCTGAACTTTGAAATCAATATGGAGACATATGACGTGACCATGGCGGAAATCATGGATGACTTCATATGCCAGCACCGCAACCATCGGCTCACGCATTATGATCTGGACAAGCGGAACAACCTGACCCGTATACGGGATTCCTTTGCCAGACTGTTCATGCCTTACCTGTAAGCGGCCAGCGCCACCCGCCGGCCGATTTCTGGCCTGAGTGTAACGGCTATTGGCCGGTGATCCGATGCAAAAACCGGCAGGACCTGCGCATCCGAACAGACCATGCCTTCCACAAGGCAGCGATCCAGACGGATAGGAAGCAGGTCAACCATACGGTGTGTTGGCGCTTTTGGCCCCACATCGGCAAAGCCCGGCACAAGGGTCGGCCCAACCAGATTAAAATCCCCCAGAATGGCGCATGGCGCGGATAGCAGAGAGGCAATCCGCCGCAACTGCCTGCGGTTGAGCATCTGCCCATGGGAGAGATGCACATTGGCCAGAGAAAACTGGGCATAATCTATGATCTGGGCATGGCGTTTAACGATTGGCCCCGAGGGAATGGTGCATGCCCGCGGTGGCCGTGCAAAAGGCAGGCGGCTCCAGCATGCCACGCCATGAATACGCCCTGGCAGGGGCGAGCGCGCATAGTGCCCGCCGATCACATCAGGCAGAACGTCTATTTCCACCGTGGCTTCCTGCATAAGCAGAATATCCGGCTGTTCCGCCTCTATCAGAGCGGCCACATCATGCACTGTGGCGCCCGTACGGCGCAGCAAGTTCCAGCTTATGATCTTCACACCCGGAGCATCATTGGCGATCAGATGTTTGCGCCGTCTCTTGGATGCGAGCTCAACAAAACGGGCCAGACGGCGTCTCATGGCGCAATATTCCTTGTGTCATCCAGTGGTGGTCGTGCTTGCTCGCCCTGCGCAAACTCCATGGTGAGCGTAAATCCGATAGCAAGGAGGACAGGCCCCAGAAAAATGCCCACGCCGCCAAATGCCAGCAGTCCACCAATAACCCCAAGTACGGTCAGCAGATAAGGCAGCTTTGACCCACGTGCAATAAACAGCGGACGGATCAGATGATCCGCGCCAGAAATAAAAATCACACCATACAAAATAAGCAGGATACCCTTGAGCTGATGGTGGGTCACAAACAGCCACACGGCAGCCGGTATCCACACCAAGGGCGCACCAACCGGAAAAACCGCCAGAAATGCGGCAATCCCGCCCAGAATAACCGGCTCTGCCACGCCAAACATCCATAACCCCAACCCGGTCAGGATACCCTGAATAATAGCGGTGCCCAGAATACCGTAAACCGTGCCACGCACCGTACTGGCAATAATGGAAAGATGCCGCCCGGCCTGAAGCCCGGCAATACGCAGAATAACAGCCTGTAACGTGTCCCACAGAATGGAACCGCTGATCCAGAAGAAGAAGGAGATAAACAGTGCCGTTACAAGATGCAGCGCACCATTGGCCATCTGCATCAGCACGCTCAGAACCGACTGGATGATCCCCCCCGCGTAAGGCCGCAGTTCTGCTGCCGCAAGCCCGAGGTTACGGCTCCACAACGCCCATCGATGATGAATGTCCGGCCCAAAAACAGGCAGGTTATCCAACCACCGGGGCAGGGGAGGCAACTGGTTGACCTGCCCGAACAGGGTTGTCAGCTGGAGCGCCCAGCGTGGGCCAGAAGCCACACAGGCCGATGCCAGAAGCGCTATGGGAAACACCACACAAACGGCACACAGCACGGTCATGATCAGGCTGGCAGCATTAGCCCCCATGCTCCGACGCAAATACTGGAAAAGAGGCCATGTGGTGTAGGTCAGCACACCCGCCCAGAGCAGGGCGGAGGAAAAGGGCACCAGAACGGCTATGCAACCGTATGCGATCCCTGCCAGCAGTAAAAACCGGAGAATACGTTCAGCCGTCAATGTGTGACCATCTGTCATGCGCGCTACAAACCACGGAACGCCTTAAAACTCTGGGTCTTTCTTACAAGACCATGGCGTATCGGTTTAATGGTATGGCGCATTCCGCACCGACTTTCCAGTCGGTTCCGATAAAGGCTTTGTGCACCCCCTCGCAAATCCAATAAACACGTTTGCCAGTTGCCACGGACTATGTGAACGTGCGTGTTCTGTTTTGAAAATTCCATAAGGCCTTTGGTCATGTCTCCTCTCATTCCCGGTGCTTTTCTACCAACACTTGCCAAGGACGCCACTGTCCGTTTTCTGGACGCGACAACAACGCTGCCCGGGGAGACATTTGACCCGCAGGAAAATTTTAAAGCCTGCCACATTCCGGGTAGCCAGTATTTTGACATCAATGTTTTTTCCGACCCACAAAGCTCTTTGCCTCATACCGTGCCATCTGCCGCACGCTTTGCGCACCTGTTTGGCGAACTGGGCATAACGTCCCAGACCCATGTGGTCTTTTACGATCAGGGCAATGTGGCTTCCGCCTGCCGGGCCTGGTGGATGACACGCCTGTTCGGGCATGAAAAAACCCAGATCATCCACGGTGGCCTAAACGCGTGGCAGCAACAGAACCTTCCCGTAGAGCAGGGGGATGGGGCGCAGCATGCCGCACAGGCCTACCATCCAAGAACAGAATATTCGCGCATAGCCGGACTGGGGGATATGCTTGAACATGTCCGGTTGCAAAACCGCCCCATACTGGATGCCCGAAGTGCCGCGCGTTTTTACGGCACAGCCCCCGAGCCCCGTGCGGGCGTAAAATCGGGGCACATGCCGGGTGCGCGCAATATTCCCTACAAAACTGTTCTGGATGAAAACGGCTTTTTCCTACCTTCAGCACAACTGCAGGACCTGTTCTTGCAAGCGGGGGTCTCTGCAACAACCCACCCCATAACCACCTGTGGTTCTGGCATGACGGCGGCCGTTCTGAGTGTTGCACTGGAGTTGGCAGGATTCACATCCAACGCCCTGTATGATGGATCGTGGGCGGAATGGGGCAGCACGCCCGACATGCCCATTACAACGGACAAAACACATGACTGAGCGCAACAGTGTTGATGCCGGATGGCAAAAACTCGGCACGGCCCTGACCCACACAGGCCGGGCCGCCCCGCCCGAAGGTGGGACATACGTCAACCCACCGCTAGAGCGTGGCTCCACCGTGCTCTTTCCCTCGCTCAAGAGCATGAACCGTAAGGGGCAGGAACGTTATGACCACGCCAGCATCTATGGCGCCATGGGCTCTCCTACCCAACATGAACTGGAAAAACTGATTGCCCACATAGAAGGGGGCACGGATTGCCAGATTGTCAGTTCCGGCCTTGCTGCATGCACCACTCCCTTGCTGGCTTTTTTAAAAGCAGGGGACCACTGCCTGCTGGCCGATAGTGTTTATGGCCCAACCCGTCGCTTTGCCGAGAACATGCTCAGGCGCTTTGGGGTGGAAATTTCTTACTTCCCGCCCTGTGCCAGCAGGTCCGAAGTGGAAGAGTATGTTCAGCCCAACACCCGCATCATTTTTACAGAAAGCCCGGGGAGCCACACGTTTGAAGTGCAGGATGTTCACATGCTGGCAGATGTTGCACACCAGCATGGTGCCCGGCTTTTTCTGGACAACACATGGGGGTTTGGCATTTTTGCCCCGTTTGAGCATGGCGTGGATGTTTCCATTCAGGCTCTGACCAAATACCCCTCCGGCCACTCGGATGTTATTGCCGGGGCTGTAACCGTGGCCGATCAGGCAAGCTGGCACATCCTGCGTGACGCCTCCATCCAGCTCGGACAGCTTGCAGGACCCGATGACTGCTGGTTGACCCTGCGTGGCCTGCGGACCATGGGGGTCCGGCTGGCACAGCAGGCTCGCACGGCCTTGCAGGTTGCAACATGGCTACAGCAGCGCCCAGAGGTCGCACAGGTGCTGCACCCCGCGCTACCAGACTGCCCCGGTCATAAATTCTGGAAACGGGATTTTACTGGGGCAGGTAGCCTGTTTGGCGTTGTGCTGAACACCCCATACACACGACAGAACATGGAGCGTATGGTCAACGCCATGAGCCTGTTTGGTATTGGTGCCTCATGGGGTGGGTACGAAAGCCTCGTGCTCCCGACCACGGGCGGTATAACGCGAAATTTTGGCACGGAACAACCAGAATCCCCCGCGTTCAGGCTACAGATTGGTCTGGAAAACACACAGGATCTGATTGCTGATCTGGAGCAGGCGTTCAACGCCCTGCATCACAGCGCGTCATCGGCCTAAGGGGTAGAACGGGCCCGGAATGTGGCGGCCTCGGCAATATGCGGGGCTTCTACGTCTGGTGCATCGGCCAGATCGGCAATCGTTCTGGCTACGCGTAACAGGCGCGTATACCCCCGGGCAGAAAACCGGAACCGCTCGGCAATGGCCTGAGCCAGATCCTGCCCATCCTTGGTCAGTGAGAGAACATTCAACGCGGCCTCGGCATTCTTCTGCGCACCCTGCCGGTGTGTCTGGCGTGCTCTGGCGTTTGCTACGCGCAGGGCGACCGTTGCGGTTTTCTCCCCATCAGGCTGTATCATATATCCAAGGGGTTCATACGGCTGCATGGCAACGTGCAGGTCAATACGGTCCATAAGCGGGCCAGACAGACGGGCCAGATAATCCGCCCCACAACGGGGCGCTTTGCTACATTCCCGCGTTGCATCGCCCATATACCCGCAACGGCAGGGGTTCATGGCGGCTATAAGCTGGAAGCGGGCAGGGTAGGTTACATGCACGGCAGCACGCGCAATACTGACCTGCCCGGTTTCCAGCGGCTGGCGCAGGGCCTCAAGGGCTGCGCGCGAGAATTCGGGCAGTTCGTCCAAGAACAGTACACCATGGTGTGCGAGACTGATCTCTCCGGGTCTGGCGCGCGCGCCACCACCAACCAGCGCGGGCAGGCTGGCTGAATGGTGCGGGTCCCTGACAGGTGGACGGCGCATGGGCCTGCCATCCTTCAATAACCCCGCCGCACTGTAGATGCGTGAAACAGCCAGACTTTCTGATGGCAGCAGGTCTGGCAGCAACCCGCGCAACCGTGCCGCCAGCATGGATTTGCCCGCCCCCGGGGGCCCGGAGAGCAAAAGGGAATGTCCACCAGCCGCGGCTATCTCCAACGCTCTACGCCCCGTTTCCATGCCCTTGATGTCTGCAAGGTCAGGTTCTGAAGTATCGGGAGGAGATACGTTACTGGAAAAAACAGGGCTGGAAAGAATTTGCAGGCCGGTAAAATGGTTGATTAACGCCAGCAGGTCCGGTGCCGCAAGAATGGCGATATCTCCACCACACAGGGCTTCTTCCCCCTGTTGGGCAGGACACGCAATACCGAGTTCCATGGAAGCCGCCTCCAGCGATGCGGACAGCACGCCAGAAACAGGATTCAGCCGCCCATCAAGCGAGAGTTCACCAAGGGCTGCGTAGCGACCCACTTCCTCAGCGGGGATCACCCCCATGGCAGCCAGCAGGGCCAGCGCAATAGGCAGATCAAAATGCGAGCCTTCCTTGGGGAGGTCCGCTGGCACCAGATTAACAAGAATGCGCTTGGCAGGGAGCGCTAGCCCAATGGCGGTCAAGGCGGCACGTACGCGCTCTCGCGCTTCGGCGACGGCCTTGTCTGGCAGCCCCACAACCAGAAATGCAGGCAAGCCAGAAGATATTTGTACCTCAACCCAGACGGGTCGGGCCTCAATACCCGAAAATGCAAAGCTGCGGATACGGGAATAAATCATTCCCGCTCTCCGCAGTCCATGCTTAGCGACCTTTGTAAATCAGGCGGGCACGTACCGTGCCATCAAGTTCACGCAGGGCCTTGAGCAGACGATCATCCAGATCGGTGTCGCCTCCTGTATCGGCTTCGATCACCACATAACCAATTTCCCCATCAGTCTGGAGGAACTGGGCGGTCACGTTGCAGGTTTCACGCAGGAAAATTTCATTCAGCTTCATCATAACACCGGGGATGTTATGATGTGCGTGCATGAAGCGCGTGCCACGCGGGCTTTGTGGCAGTTGAACACCGGGGAAGTTGACCGCACCGAACGTGGAACCCACGTCCGAATATTCGACCAGCTTGCGGGCCACTTCCACGCCAATGCGTTCCTGTGCTTCTGCCGTGGAACCACCAATATGCGGGGTGAGAATAACGTTATCCAGCCCCATGATGGGGGTGGAAAGCAGATCACCCGGCCCCTTGGGCTCCTTGGGGTACACGTCAATGGCCGCACCCAGCAGGTGGCCACTTTCCAGCGCCTTGGCCAGTGCGTCCAGATCAACAACATTGCCGCGCGCATTGTTGATGAGGAACGAACCCTTCTTCATCTTGGCAATCTGCTCAGCGCCCATCAGGTTTGCCGTGGTCGGCAACTGGGGCACATGCAGGCTGACAACATCACTCTGGGCCAGCAGGTCATCAAGCGTATCTACCGGCAGGGCGTTACCATGGCCAAGCTTGTCCACCACATCGTAGTAGGCAACACGCATGCCAAAGGCTTCCGCCAGCACGGAAAGCTGCGAACCAATGGAGCCATAACCCACAATACCAAGGGTTTTGCCACGCACTTCCCAGCTATTGGCGGCGGATTTGGTCCACGCACCTTTGTGGCACTCAACCGAACGGGGGAAAATGCGGCGCATCAGCATAACAATTTCGCCCATAACCAGTTCGGCCACGGAGCGTGTGTTGCTGTACGGAGCGTTAAAAACAGGAATCCCGTTCAGGCGTGCGGCTTCCAGATCAACCTGATTGGTGCCGATGCAGAAACAGCCGATGGCCATAAGGCGATCCGCACCTTCAATGACCTCTTTGGTCAACTGCGTACGGGAGCGGATGCCAACAATATGCACGCCTTCAAGCGCTTTTTTGAGCGCATCGCCTTCAAGCGCGCCTTTGTGGCGTACGACGTTCTCGTAACCACAGGCCTTCAGAAGGGCGACGGCACTATCGTGGATACCCTCCAGAAGAAGAATACGGATCTTGTCCTTGGAGAGGGACAGGTGCGTGCTCGTGCTCATATTGGACTGACCATCGCTGTTGTACCGAAGCGCAGACCTATCGCAAAACTGGGCCAATGCATAGTCTGAGCCACCAAATTTGCCGATATTGCCCTTAATAAATCTTATGGACCCGCGCGCAGAATCCTCACAGCCTCACTGTGTAGGGAGGCCGAACCTGCGGCCAGCACCGTGCGATCTCCGTCCATGCGCAAAGGCGAACCATCCCATGCACTCATGACCCCACCAGCCCCCTGCACAATAGGCACCAGCGCGCCCCAGTCCCATGGGTTCATGTCACATTCGGCAATCAGATCAATCTGCCCCAGTGCAAGCAGCCCGTAGGCGTAACAGTCCCCACCCCATGTCATGCGGCGGGCCTGCTGCTTGAGCAGCTTCCAGTGATCATGCGGGGCCAGCTCGAGCATCTCGGGCGATGTGCAGGACATTTCCGCACTCTCCAGCGCCACGCCCTGCCGGGTGCAGGCCTGCCCGCCCAGAGTGGAAGCAAACACCGTTTTGCGCCCTTTAACACCAACCCAGCGCTCGGCCAGAACAGGCTGATCCAGAATGCCCAGTATCGGCTCACCTTTGTAAAACAGGGCGATCAACGTGCCAAACAGCGGACGTCCGGTCACAAAGGCACGGGTGCCATCAACCGGGTCCAGCAGCCACTGGTAGTCGGCGCCCGCATTGTTCTGACCGAACTCCTCGCCAAACACACCATGATCGGGCAGGCGTTCAGCCAGAATGGCCCGCATGACCCGCTCTGCTGTCCGGTCGGCAACCGTAACCGGGCTTGCGTCCTTTTTGCTGTCCACATCCACACCGCGACGGAACCATGGGCGCACCACGCTCCGCGCTGTATCCGCCAACATGCTCGCTACTTCCACAAACTGGTCGATCGTCTGCTGCTGGCTCATCGGGAGGCTCCTGTTATCGGGGTAGGGGTGTGCAGAGTGTGCAGGTAACTTATCGCATCGGCCCTGTCCTGCGGGTCTGACAAGCCAGCAAAAGACATGCGCGTACCCACAACGTAACGGGCAGGGGACATAAGCCAGTCGGACAACCGCTGGTCGTCCCATACCTGCCCGGCATGCTGGCGCAATGCGGTGGAATAGGCATAGCCGGGCAGGGAGGCAATACTGCGCCCCACAACATCGGCCAGAACCGGGCCAGCACTCTCGCCCCCAACAACAAGCCCGTGGCACTGGGCGCAGATATGCCCAACCAGTTGGCCACCATGCACCACGCTCGCATGCTGCATATACGGCGCAATAGCCACGGCCTGCAGGGAAGGGAGACGAAAAACAGGTGTCACCGGCGCTGTGTCCGGCACAACGGAACGGGCAATTACAAGTGCCCCCCCCATAGCCACAACGCTCAGCAGGACCGAAACCGCCACCCTGTTCAGGAACCTGCCATCCATCCGCATTTCTGCCCTGTTTATCACTGGTTGCGTTTGCATTGCAGCTTTCCTAGACTGCGCGGCGCTTTTCCACGCCTATAAGCCGCGTGGTTCTTTGGAGCAAGTTGATCATGCCACCCCTTGTTGTCATCCCCGCCAGACTGGCCTCCACAAGGCTCCCCGGCAAGCCGCTGGCCGACATTGCCGGCCGCCCCATGATCCTGCATGTGCTTGACGCAGCACTCAAGGCGGATATTGGCCCTGTTGTTGTTGCCGCCGCCGAGCCAGAAATCTGCGACGTGGTGACCAATGCAGGAGGCACTGCCGTGCTGACCGATGCCAACCTGCCCTCCGGCTCAGACCGGGTCTGGCAGGCCGTGCAGACCCTTGATCCACACGGACAGTACAACACCATTATCAACCTGCAAGGTGACCTACCCACCCTTGAGCCCGGCACACTCCGCGCAGTACTTGCTGTTATGGATAACCCTGCATTTGATATCGGAACGCTCGTCGCCCCCATTACCTCGGAAGAGGAAGCGACAGCCTCATCTGTTGTCAAGGTCGCATGCCATTTTGGCCAGACCACCGAACAGGCGGCTGCACTCTATTTTTCCCGCCTGCCTATCCCGTGGGGTCAAGGACCATTGTGGCACCACGTGGGCATTTATGGCTGGCGGCGGACCGCCCTTGCGCGCTTTGTCCAACTCCCTCCTTCGGGACTGGAAAAGCGTGAAAGTCTGGAGCAGCTTCGAGCGTTGGAAGATGGTATGCGTATTGGCTGTGCACGTATTGCAATCGCACCGTTTGGGGTTGATACACCACAGGATCTGGAACGGGCACGCCGCCTGCTTGGAGCTTAAAAGGCCATGATGGACAAAGTTATCGCCTTTCAGGGCATGCATGGTGCGTATTCCGATATGGCCTGCCGCGCAGCCCGGCCCGGCTGGACAACCCTACCATGCCATAGCTTTGCCGATGCCATAGATGCCGTACACGCAGGCAAGGCGGAACAGGCCATGCTGGCGTGCGAGAACAGTCTGGCAGGCCGTGTGCCAGACATTCACTCACTTCTACCCGCTGCTGGGCTGCATATTATTGGCGAACACTTCCAGCGTGTAGAGCACTGCCTGCTGGTTGTGCCCGGCACACGCATGGAGCAGATCCGCCGCGTGCATACGCACCCCGTCGCCATGGCCCAGATCCGCAATCTGATCAAAAACCATAATCTAACCCCGGTTACCGAGTTTGATACCGCCGGTGCGGCTGAACTGGTCGCCTTGTGGCAAAACCCCGAAGACGCGGCAGTGGCCTCGGCCCTTGCCGCAGAACTATACGGGCTGGAAATTTTGCAGCGTAATGTGGAAGATGCCTCCCACAACACCACCCGCTTTTATATAACGGCCCGCACACCGCATGAACCCGCCCCCCATACGCCCCATGTCATGACCACGCTGCTCTTTAGTGTGCAAAACAGCCCCGGCGCGCTCTACAAGGTGCTTGGTGGCTTTGCCACCAACGGCGTTAACATGACCCGGCTGGAAAGCTATATGTCGGGCGAAACATTTGCCGCCACACGGTTTTTGATGGATGTAGAAGGCCACCCCGGCGATTCCCATCTGGGCAAAGCCTTGGCGGAACTTGAATTTTTCTCCAAAAACGCCACAATTCTAGGCGTCTATCAACAATCGCCCTTCCGGCGCCATGCACCAGCCAACGGGCAGGATACACCACGCACCGCCCCCGCAGATGCCATTCCAGGATAAGTGACTGCTCCATGCCTCATACATTCTTCTCCGGCTCCATCACTGCACTCATCACCCCGATGAACCGGGACGGTAGCCTGGATTTTGACTCGTTTGAAAAACTGGTGGACTGGCAGATCAAGGAAGGCACGGCAGGCCTGTGCGCAGTCGGCACAACGGGGGAAAGCCCGACCCTGTCACACACCGAGCACCACGCCGTTGTTGAACGCACCATTAAAATTGCCAATGCCCGCGTGCCGGTTATTGCAGGTGCAGGCTCCAACAGCACATCCGAAGCCGTGGACCTTGCCCGCCACGCCGAACAGGCTGGAGCCGCTGCCGCACTTGTGGTGGCCCCCTATTATAACAAGCCTACGCAGGAGGGGCTTTACCGGCACTTCATGGCGGTGGCTGACGCAGTGTCCATCCCGGTCATTCTGTACAATATTCCGGGCCGCTCGATTATTGACATCAGCGTGGAAACAACAGCCCGTCTGGCAAAGCACGGCAATATTGTTGGGGTAAAGGACGCAACGGCCAACCTGTTCCGCCCGCTTCAGGTACGTCGCGCGGTGGACAAACCCTTTAACCAGCTTTCTGGCGAAGACGGCACGGCTGTGGCTTTCCTTGCAGCCGGGGGAGATGGCTGCATCAGCGTGACCTCCAACATTGCTCCGGCCCTGTGCGCCGCTGTTCAGGCTGCATGGAAAGCAGGACAGACGCAGGAGGCCATTGCCATTCAGGACCGCCTGACGCCCTTGCATGACACACTTTTTTGCGAGAGCAATCCGGCCCCAGCCAAGTATGCAGCAAGCCTGCTCGGCCTTGCCGGGGAGACCTGCCGCCTGCCATTAGCACCTTTAAGCGATGAATCACGCCATAAAGTACGGCAGGCACTGGTTGAAGTCGGGCTTCTAGGCTGATCATGTCTGGAAAATCGAGCAAAAGCACCACGATCTCCCACGGCATGGTCGCGCAAAACCGCAAGGCGCGCTTCAACTACGCCATAAAAGAAACAGTTGAAGCAGGGCTGGTGCTTAAGGGGCCGGAAGTCAAAAGCCTGCGTCTGGGCCGGGCAACAATAGGCGAAGCCTTTGCTGGCGAGCGTAACGGCGAACTCTGGCTGTTTAATAGCTACATTCCCGAATATCAGGGCGGAGTTCTTTCCCGCTTTGATTCGCGCGCACCGCGTAAACTGCTCATGCACCGCAAACAGGCGCAAAAGTTCATGGGCGCCATCGCGAAGCAGGGGGCCACCCTTGTGCCACTGGACATTCACTTTAACGACCGGGGGCTAGCCAAGGTCACCCTTGGTCTGGGTGTTGGCAAAAAAAGCGTGGACAAACGCCAGACAGTCGCAGACCGCGACTGGCAGCGCGACAAAGCCCGCCTGATACGCAACAAGGGGAAGGGCGACTACTAGCCCTTATTTGCCCGCGCACCTACGGGCCTAAAAATTAGTCGGCCAGAAACTGGTCACAAAAAAAAGCCTCGATCAAAAACCGAGGCTTTTTTCTTACTTACCGCTAAAAAGCAGTGCCTCAGGCAGAGGTCACTTCAGCAGCTTCCGGACCTTTCTGGCCCTGAACAACCTTAACGTTCACACCCTGACCTTCGTTCAGGCCGGGCAGACCGGAGCGTTCAAGAGCAGAAGCGTGGATGAAGATGTCCTTGCCACCGCCTTCAGGCGTGATGAAGCCAAAGCCTTTAACAGCGTTGTACCACTTAACGGTACCGCGCGTGTCTTCAGCGTCGGACAGGTCAGGAGCGGGGCGCGCCGCAGGGCGAGCACCAAAGCCCGGGCGACCACCAGCGGGGCTACGCGGACGTTCCGGCTGAGCCGTGCTTTCATCAACAGAGATGACTTCGGCGACCTGACGACCCTTCGGGCCCTGACCGATACGCACAACCAGAGTGGCGCCGGGGTTTACACCCTGCACACCAGCCTGAGACAGCGCATTGGCGTGCAGGAACACATCGCCTGATCCATCAGCGAGTTCGACAAAGCCGAAGCCTTTTTCGCCATTGAACCACTTGACGGCTGCACCCACTTCCGGGCCGGAAGCGATAACCTGCGGACCACCAGCGGGCCGACGCGGAGCAAACCCACCACGGTCGCCGCCGCCACCATAAGCGGGGCGTTCACCGAAAGAAGGCATCGACATATAATTGTCGTCATCAAATCCGCCGCGGCGAGGAGAACGGGGGCTGCGGTCGGTCCTGTTACTTTTCAACGGTCTTGATCCTGGAGTGCGGAGAAGGCGGAAGCTTCTCCGGATATTGAAAAACGGGCAAACTGCCAGAAAGGGTTGACAGGTTTACGTGCTTTGAACAAAAAGCCCATCATTCCCCCTCCTGAATACTGCAAACATGCCCAACGCATGCGTAGCACAGTCATGAGTGTGCTGCTACAGCAAAGCATGAAAACCGCGCCCGCTTCACGCACTTTTCTTTATATCACAAATTTGTGATACCAGCCCCTCAGAAGGCAGTCGGGATATGTTCCGCTGCACTCCATGCGCGGCAAGGACATTACCACTCAGAACGCACCATAATCCGTCTGAAAAATGAGTTAATCTGTGGTCCAGAGCCAATCTGGCCCAAACATATCCGGCCACACGCCGCCAACACCCTTACGAGCATAAGGCAATAAGCACCAGTTCAGAGTAAGGAAACGATCAGATGCAAATTCTAAAGAATCGGCTTCGACCTTATTAACCAGCCACGCCGCCCCAGATCCATCCGGCTTGCATTATACAGACGAGCCGGGGAAAACGACCTCCAGACACAATACCGCACGCAGCCAAAAATCGTTCATGGACAAACGCCACGCACATCCGTCTTTGGTCTGTTTCCTAGGATTCATGTCCCATGGACCCGGATTGAACACTCCAGCAACAAAGCCAAGTGTTTAATTAGAACTCACTCTCAGCCATTCTAAGACCGTATTTTATGCCTATTTTTTAATCATAAGTGTATTTTTTGTGCATTAATTGGCGTCCGGTTTGGCGTTTCTGTGTTTTTTTCGTCACTACCCTCTCAACCTGCCCTTTTATGAGGCGAAATGACGTTCTTTCCTGTAGCGCGGCATCGGGTTTCGCCCTTACTCTCAAAATCAGAAAAAGCCACCGGGTTTTGATGTAGGGATACAGAACTTATGCTGCACCAGTCGGAAACACAGAACATCTGCCAGATCATCCCGTTCCAGATGGAAATCATGTGTCGCCACCGCGATTATCTGGACCGCTGGATTGCCGCCAGCCAGCCCATGGGTATTTGCGATGCAGATATTTTTCCCGCAGAAGAAAAACAGGCAGGCGTTTCCTCCGGCTATGTTCTGGTGTGGGTGCGCGAAACATCAAACCCTGCCTATAAGGTTTATTCCCGTGGCAACCGCTGGATTGTTATGGATGCAGTCCGCGACAACACTCTAGGCCAGTTTGGCTCTTTTGCCGATGCCCTGAACATGATCCGCCCAGTTCTGCCGGTCAAACAGGATATTGTTGCAGCCTGACCCCCGGCCCACTTTATCTGGTGCTTTTCAGCCGCCACTCCCCGCTGGGGTGGCGGTTTTTCTTTGCCCTGAGGCTCATAAAATTCCTGATGGATGCAGATATTTCCATTTGAGGGATTGCCACTGCACTTTGCGGTGCGGCAAGGACAGGGCAGACGTCTTGCAGTCCCGACCGATCCAGAGGAACCCGAAATGACATCCCTGACACTCGCCTATCCTGAGTCCACCATTCATGAGGCGACGGCAGCCACAATCATTCGGGTTCTCGAAGCCAACGACGTAGAGCCCGAAATTGTAACCGGCCCCAAACAGGCGCTGGCTGATCTCCTGCGCAAAGGGGAAATTGACATCTATGTTGCCGCATGGCTGCCAGATGAGGATTCCGCCCTGCTTTCCCCCGGTATCACGCAGTTGGGCAGCCTGTTCCGGCCAGAAGCATGCTGCTGCATATCCGATGAGAACAGTCCGCTCACGTCTTTGAGCGATCTGGCTGGAGCGGCCGGGCAGGGTGTCTGCCGTGTTATTGTCACCCCGCAATCTCTGGCAAAACGCATGGAGCAGGCACTAAGCGCCTACCATCTGGCAGAAGCAGGCTTTAGCCTTGACGTGCTGCCTGATGAGGAAGCGCTTGCAAGGCTGAACGTCGCCCTTGGCGCGGAAACACCTAGCATTCTGCCTTTGTTCCAGCCCTGCTTTCTGTTCCATCAGGGCGGGTTGCGTATCCTCGATGACCCCAAAAAAGCAATGGGGAAAGAAATGGAGGCAACGCTTCTGCTCCGCGACGGTCTACGCAACGAGTTGGAGACGGACCTTGTGGACGAACTGGACGAGTTGATGTTGAGCGCCAAAATCATCAGCGCCATGGATTACGCCATGCGTGTGGAAGGCATGAGTGCGGATGAAGCTGCCGAAGCGTGGCAGCGCGGAAAGCTCCTTCCCCGCTAAAAGGTGTAATGGCGCATGACACAGTCCCCCGCAGCCGACGACCGCGATGCCGGGCTTGCAGCCCAGTACGAGGCCTACCCATACCCCGAGCGCAATCCGCAGGACGAAAATCACCGCCTGTTCATTGGCAGCCCCAGTCATCTGCGCGAGGTGGACTACTGGGTTTTTGGGGCCCAGCGGCCCCGCAGTCAGGCATTGCGCGTTCTGGTGGCAGGGTGCGGAACAGGTGATGGCGCGATCATGCTGGCAACGCAGCTTGCACGGGTTGCGCGCCCGGCGGAAATTGTCTGCCTGGACCGTTCGGTCAAGGCTCTTTCAATTGCGCAGGCACGGGCAAAAACCCGCGCATTGGAGAATATCCGCTTTGTTCAGGGCTCCCTGACCGAACTGGATACGCTTGGTCTGGGACTGTTCGACTATATTGACTGCTGCGGGGTACTGCACCATCTGCCCGACCCGGCAGCCGCGCTCCAAACTCTGGAACACCACCTTGCCCCACACGGCGGCATGGGCCTGATGGTGTACGCGCCTTATGGCCGAACAGGCGTTTACATGCTGCAAGATGCGCTGGAAAAACTGGCGCCACTCACGCAGCAGCCAGAGGAACGGCTGGATGTTGCCCGCCGCGTCATGCGCAACCTGCCCGCAACGGCATGGCTGCACCAGAATGGTAACTTTGGCGACCATCTCTCCGGTGGAGATGCCGGGCTATATGATCTGCTACTCAACCCCAGAGACCGCTCTTACACCATTACCGATTTTCTAGCCCTGCTGGATCAGGCCGGGCTGGAACCCACCGCACTTATGGAACCAGCACGGTACGATCCTGCACTCTTTTTGCCTGACCCACGCCTGCGCGCGCGTCTGACGAAGCTGCCGTGGCAGACGCAGGCAGCCATTGCCGAAGATCTGGTCGGCAACATGGCGACCCATGTTGCCTATGTTGTGCGCAAACACGCATCCCCCCCAAAACCCGATCCACTGGCCCCTGACGCCGTTCCAATCATGCGCGAAATTCCGGGAGCGGAACTGGCCAAACAGATGACGCCGGATAACATGTTGCCATTCCATTTTGGCACTCTGGTTGTCCCTATCCCGCTCCCCCCCCAGACACGCGGCATTCTCCCTCTTATTGATGGAGAAAGAACCGTAGGAGACCTAGCGGACATTCTGGCGACACGCGGGGTCAACGCAGAAAAATTCCGACATGTCTGGCAGGAAAGTTTTGGCATTCTGGAACGGCTGAACCGTGTTCTGCTTCGCCCGCCAGCCTGATTACGTTTGCAGCACACCCTACAGGCAAGCCGCCCCGAACCCCTGATTGTTTTTGGGGCGGCCCTGTACCCCAATGGCAAACCAACCCCGGCACTTGTGGCAAGGGTTCAGGCCGCACTGGTTTATGGTGCAACACGCCCGGTCACCTACATTGTAACAGGCGGTGTCGCACAAAATGGGCTAACTGAGGCCGCTGTTATGGCGCATCTTCTGGCCCGGGCTGGTGTGCCTGCTCAGCAGATCATTATGGAACACAACGCCACGGATACGTTTGATTCCATTGTGCTGTGTTCGCATATTCTCACACGGCTCGGTGTGACCGGGCATACTCCGATAGCAATGGTCACAAGTCCGTTGCACACCCCACGCTGCGTTTTACTCCTTCGCATGGCGGACTGGCGGGTACATTCCCTGCAACTTGCCCACACAGCGCATTCATCCATACCCTTGCGCGTAAAACTGCGCGGCATTGCACACGAATGCCTTGCAATCCCGTGGGATGCGCTCCTCGTTCTGGTCTGGCGTATTGTGCCGCGCTAACGCAGGCCCTATTCTGCCCCCGTTTTTGCCAGCCGGAAGGGCGGAACCATTGGGCGGTATGTGTTTGCGGCCCGAGGGTTCTTTCCTTCCACTCCTTGCAATCTATCCGCCTCCGGGCGTCGTTTTTTTGAGACAGTGAGTATCATGGCCGTTTACGCATTTACTTTTCCCGGACAAGGTAGCCAGTCCGTTGGCATGGGGCAGGAGCTTGCAGAAGCTTTTCCCGCCGCACGCGCGGTTTTTCAGGAAGTTGACGATGCTCTGGGCGAACATCTGTCAAAAACGATTTTTGAAGGCCCGATAGAAACTCTCACCAGCACCGAAAACGCCCAGCCCGCCCTTATGGCTGTTTCCATGGCGGTTATCCGTGTTCTGGAACAGGATGGCGGGCTTGATCTGGCTGGCCGGGTTACCCTGCTTGCCGGGCATTCACTGGGCGAGTACGCAGCGCTGGCCGCTGGTCGGGCATTTGATGTTGCACAGGCCGCCAGGCTCCTGCGCCTGCGTGGGCAGGCCATGCAGCGCGCCGTACCTGCGGGCGAAGGCGGCATGGCAGCACTCATTGGTGTAACTCTGGCTCAGGCAGAGGATGTCTGCACCCGCGCAAGTGCTAGCGGCTGCACGGAAATTGCCAACGACAATGGTGGCGGCCAGATTGTTATTTCAGGCAAAATGGCTGGAATTGATGCAGCCATCGCCATCGCAAAGGAAATGGGGATCAAGCGCGCGGTCAAACTGCCGGTTTCCGCCCCATTCCATTCCTCACTCATGAAACCCGCGGAAGACGCGATGGCCGAAGCACTGGCCAAGGCGGATATTGCCGCACCGGTTGTGCCCGTTATTGCCAACGTGAGCGCCGAGCGTGAAACCGACGCCGATACGATTCGCTCCAATCTGGTCCAGCAGGTAACCGGCCGCGTGCGGTGGCGTGAGAGTGTAGCCACCATGACCGGTATGGGCGTTGATACGTTTGTGGAAATCGGGGCGGGCAAGGTCCTGTCCGGTCTGGTCCGCCGTATTGACCCCGAAGTTTCGACCCTTTCCATCGGCACCCCGGCGGATATCGAAACCTTTCTCAAATCCCTCTAAAACAGGTTTGCACAACATGTTCCGACTGGATGGAAAAACCGCACTCGTTACGGGTGCTTCGGGTGGTATTGGCAGCGCCATTGCCAGAACACTGCATGCTCAGGGCGCCAGAGTAGTTCTGTCTGGCACGCGTGAGGCTGTTATTCGCGAACTGGCGGAAGAGTTGGGGGAGGGGGCATTCTATGCCGCCGCAAACCTGAGCGAACCATCAGAGGCCGAAGCCCTGATCACCAAGGCCGAGGACGTTGCCGGAGCGCCACTGGATATTCTGGTCAACAACGCAGGCCTTACGCGCGACATGCTCGCCATACGCATGAAGGACGAGGACTGGAATCAGGTTCTCAATGTTGACCTTGCCGCCCCGTTCCGCCTGTGCCGTGCAGCACTTAAAGGCATGTTGCGCCGCCGTGCGGGCCGCATTGTCAACATTGCCTCAGTCATTGGGACAACCGGCAATGCCGGGCAGGCCAACTATGCCGCAGCCAAAGCTGGCATGGTGGGCATGAGCAAGTCCTTAGCGCAGGAGGCCGGACCACGCGGCGTTACGGTTAACGTTGTCGCTCCCGGGTTTATTGTCACCCCGATGACCGACGTGCTGGCCGACGCGCAGAAGGAAAAACTTCTGTCCTCCATTCCGCTTGCCCGCCTTGGTCAGCCTGATGACGTTGCATCGGCCGTGCTGTATCTGGCATCGGACGAAGCCCGCTGGGTCACTGGCGCTACGTTGCATGTTAATGGCGGCATGGTCATGGCCTGAGCACATGAAAAGCATATGCGCAGCTAGAACAGGTGGTGCAAAATGCTTTAAGATGTGCCACACATGCAGCGCAACCTCGCTGTTTTGGGCTTACCGCAGATGTATTTGTCTGGTTTGCCTTGGCGGGGAGAGATAAAACGTGCTAATCGCGCGCAACACCTTACTGCTGGGCCGGAACCGGGCGGGCGCTTGTCCACCCTGATCTCTGCCAGCATCAAGGTCCGTCGCAGATTAAACACCTGAACAACCTGCCATTTTCGGTAGGCAGGCATATGGGATAGAAAGACAGATGAGCGAAATCGCTGATAAGGTTAAAAAAATCGTGGTCGAGCATCTCGGCGTTGAGGAAAGCAAGGTCACACCGGAAGCGTCTTTCATTGACGATCTGGGCGCTGACAGCCTTGATACCGTTGAGCTGGTGATGGCGTTTGAAGAAGCCTTCAATGTCGAAATTCCCGAAGATGCCGCAGAAAAAATCACCACGGTGAAAGACGCCATCGACTATATCGAAAAGCAGAAAGCCGCCTGATTTCGGGCCATCTGCCTTAAATTACAGGACTATGGTCCCTCAGATGGCTGAGGGACCAGATATGTGTCAAATGGGGAGCGGGCTGGTTTGTTGCTTTCGGCCGGAATGAATTCTGGACGGAGACGCGTTGTCGTCACCGGCATGGGCATCGTCGGGCCTCTCGGCCTCGGTGTTGAAAACGTATGGTCACGTCTGATCGCAGGCGAGAGCGGGATTGGTACAATCTCGCAGTTCGATGCGAGTGATCTGCCTGCGCAGGTTGCGGGCGAAGTCCCGAACGGACCGCGCGAGGAAGGGAAACTCACGCTTTCTGAGTGGGTCCCCACCAAAGACCAGCGTAAAATGGATCGCTTTATCCATATGGGGCTGGTCGCGGCAACGGAAGCGGTAGAGGACTCCGGATGGAAACCTCAAACCGAAGAAGAAAAATGCCGCACCGGTGTGATGATCGGTTCTGGTATTGGCGGCCTGCAAACCATTTATGACGCCTCTATTACGGTGCATGAAGGACGTGCAAAGCGGCTCTCGCCCTTTTTCATCCCTTCTGCCCTGATCAACCTTGTATCTGGGCACGTGTCCATCAAATACGGTTTTCAGGGCCCTAACCATTCGGTTGTAACTGCCTGCGCAACAGGTGTGCATGCCATTGGTGACGCAGCACGCCTGATTATGTTTGGCGATGCCGATGTTATGGTTGCCGGTGGTGCTGAAGCTACGGTCTGCCCACTGGGTATTGCCGGGTTCTGCTCCGCGCGCGCCCTGTCCACCGGGTTTAATGCAACACCACAGCAGGCTTCCCGCCCATGGGACAAGGACCGTGATGGTTTTGTCATGGGGGAAGGCTCTGGCATTGTTGTGCTGGAAGAATACGAACACGCCAAAGCGCGTGGGGCCAAAATTTATGGCGAGGTTATCGGCTACGGCATGTCCGGCGATGCCTACCATATTACGGCACCATCAGAAGGTCATTATGGCGCATACCGCGCCATGCGTTCGGCATTGCAGAGTGCTGGCCTGACAACGGCCGACATTAACTATGTTAACGCTCATGGCACATCCACCATGGCCGATGACCTTGAACTGGAAGCCGTGGAACGCCTGTTTGGCGATGACGCCAAAAAGCTAGCCATGTCCTCCACCAAATCCGCTACGGGCCATCTGCTCGGGGCGGCAGGAGCGGTGGAAGCTATTTTCTCCATTCTTGCCATCCGGGATAATGTGGCACCCCCTACGCTCAACCTGGACAGCCCATCGCGCGAAAGCGTGATCGACCGCGTAGCGCACACCGCGCAGCAGCGTCCGATCAATATTGCCCTGTCCAACAGCTTTGGGTTTGGCGGAACAAATGCCAGCCTGATCGTGCGTGGCGTCTAAACGTAAAAAACGACCCTCATCTCCTTCAGGCCATAGTAAACTTTCCTGTTTTCTCAAATGGTCTGGAGGAGGCGTTTTTGCTCTTTTTGCAGGCGTTGGCCTCGCCGCCTTTTTAGGCTGGCAGAGCTACACATCGCCCGGCCCATTATCCTCCGAGCAGGATATAGTGGTCCCTCATGGCAATTACGCAACCACTTTAACCACATTACAAAATGCAGGTGTTATTCCAGCAGACTGGTGGAGTAGCCGCGTCTTTTTAAGCGCGGTTGCACTCACTCGTGCGGATGGACAACTCCATGCTGCGGAACTGCACTTTCCAGCCTATGCTTCCATTCAACAGGCATTATGGATCTTGCGGCATGGCAAACCAGTACAGCATAAGCTGACTATCCCCGAGGGGCTGGCGGCTTGGCAAATTCAGGCTCTGGTTCAGGCCGCACCATTGCTTACGGGGGATACTCCTCTGCCAGCCGAAGGCAGCACACTGCCGCAAACTTACACCTACCTGCGCAACAGCACACGTAAGGACCTGCTCACCCACATGCAGGCGAGTATGGAGCAGACATTAAAAAATATCTGGGCGGAAAGAGAAAGCGGTTTGCCACTTACAAGCCCACAAGACCTTCTGACTCTGGCTTCCGTTATTGAAAAAGAAACCGCCCAACCGGATGAGCGTCCATCGGTTGCCCGCGTGTTTTACAATCGTCTGCAAAAAGGCATGCGCTTGCAGACTGACCCCACTGTTATTTACGCCCTTACGCAGGGTAGGCCACCACTGGACAGGCCGCTAACCCATGTAGACCTTCAAACCCCCAACCCGTACAATACGTATGTCAATACGGGGCTGCCGCCGGGACCAATATGCTCCCCCGGCAGCGCCGCGCTGGAAGCAGCCGCTCACCCCACCAAAGGGGATATGCTGTATTTTGTAGCCAATGGTACTGGGGGGCATAATTTTGCGGCCACATTAGTGGACCACAACCATAATGTTCAGCTCTTACGCAAACAAAAAACCAGCCACTAAGACCATAAGGCATTAGGTGGCTGGTACGATCTGGCCCTGAGTATTCTAGCGCGTACCGGAGCGGGCAGGGGACAGGCTTTCCTGCTGGATTCCGCCACTTGGGGCCGTCACGCCCGTGCTATCGCTATCAATCGCATCAGTCGTGGCTGCACTTCCACCTACGCGAGGAGCCGTTGTGGCTGATGTCTGGGCTCTGCGGGCATAGCGCATGAGAACACTACGCAAGGGGTCAGCGTCCGGATTATTGACCCGCATGCTCACAACAATATCTTCCGGGCCAACGCTCTGTTTGTAGTAAGCTCGGTTTTCGTCACTGTAGACTGTCAGCTTGCTGCCGCCGAGTGACGCACCCGCAAACACACCCTGAGATTTCTGGGCGACCAGAATATCCGTATTGCTCGCACCGGCATTGGAGCTGGCCACGGCCGTGCTCATATTGGCAAAGGACGCACCCGCATTGGAGCCAAACTGGAACTGGCTATCCAGCAGCGCCTGAAGACCACGATCGGTCATGATGAAAAAAACAATCTGGGAACTCTGCACACCAAACTGGATGCCAAAGGAAGCAGAACTCAGCTTGTAAAACGCAGGATCAGACCATGAGCCTCGGGCATCTTTTGCCAGCAGCACGCATTCTCCATGCGCGCCACCAAAAGCGATAGACATCCGGAACATGGCCGGGCAGACCATCACAGCACGCGCCTTGGCCAGATTGCTCACCAACGGGCTCTGGCCATTTGCACCAAGAAAAATGTCCTGCACGCTCAATGCCGCTTTATCAACGGTGGATTGCGCACTGTCAGCTGTCTGCGCATGTGCGCCAGATGCCAGCATGGTCGCGGCAAGGACCAGAGAAACTGAAGACAGCCGTTTAAAGAAATGCATTCCGGGTTTCTCCACGATAAGCCGGTAAATTGGCGTTTAAAAAAGCATGCTTTTGTGGCGCGAGAAAGGCCTGTCTTTGTTTTGTTTTTATTCCAGTGGAATGGAAACCGCTTTGGCCAAAACGGGTCCAATGTGCGGGTTAGCGGCCAGAATGGTAGCGCCTCCGGTCAACCCGCCATTTTGCAGGAATGGAGAAACAACAGCCCCGGCTTCGGCCAGTAGCGGCAGGGCTGCGGCCACGTCCCACAGGTTGATAACAATTTCAATATAGCCATCAAGCCGACCACTGGCCACATCCGCCAGAGCCAGTGCTCCACACCCGCCCGAGCGGGGCATTGTGCCAAGCTCCATAATGGCGTCCATTTTATCCATAAAAACAGACTTGGGCACGCGCCCACTCCAGCCCATTTCAATCATGGATCGGGCCGGGTCCTTTATGGGGGATGCCTTGATAGGTTTTCCGTTCAAAAAAGCCCCATACCCACGTAGGGCCGTATAGACCTCGCCCAATGCCGGAGCATCAATCACACCGGCTACGGGTTCATCCCCGTCCATCAGACCGAGCGATACACACCACCGGCACCGGCCACGGGCATAATTGGATGTGCCATCAATAGGATCCACAACCCAGCGCAGGCTACCTGTGCGACTTACGCCACCTTCTTCCCCCTGAAAGCCATCTTCAGGAAAGAGAGCCTGCATCCGCTGTGCAATAAATGCTTCCACCGCGCCATCTGTTTCCGTCAGCCAATCCTGAGCAGACTTCAGTTCCCCCTGCGGTCCACCCGGCGGTGGCCGCATGGCCATGGCCATGCGGGCGGCGTCATGCACAACAGCCCGCGCGGCTTCCAGTCGGTAGGCAAGGGCAGGGCTGGGGAGGGCTGACATGGAAATGGCTACTCCAACAAAAATGCAAACGCCGCCACCATACCGCCAAGCCCGTTACAGGGCGACCCGCTTTATGCGGCATCCTTCCGCATGCCAGATATTTCTGTAACCAGTAAAATTAGGACCAGACGTAAAGCCGCGTTGGTGCCGGATGTTACGCTGGCATACGCACTTACCGGTACAGGTCTTTTGCCCAGCGCCGATGCAGCCACAGCCAGCTTGAGGGGTTTTTTCTGATCCAGACCTCCAGCCGGTCATTCACCATTTGCACCAACAAATGCATATCCTTGCGTTTATCTCCCGTATTGGGCAGGTCCAGTGGGGGTTCGACAACAATACGCAGCCGTGCTGGCCCCAAACGCTCCACATAACCGGGAATAACCGGGCAACGATACCGCAGCGCCATGGCGGCTAGGGCTGGTGCCGTCATGCTCGGACGATTAAAAAACGTAGCCTCGATGCCATCATTCATTTTCTGGTCAACAAGCATGCCCAGACGCCCACCAGCAGCTATGTAGGCCAAGGATTCCCGCGCACCTCTGGCCCCTTTGGCAAAAAGCGGAACAGACATCCCCCCCATAGCCCTGTTGCGCAGGGTGCGTAGCAGCGCATCCACCAGCGGATTACCGGCCGCACGATAAAAGGACGCAAAGGCCGCACCATGCTTTGCTGCGGCTGGGGGCAGCATTTCCCAATTACCGATATGGCCCGAAACAAACAGGACAGGCCCATCACACAGTGCCTGTTGCTCCAGATACTTGGCTCCCTGCACCTCAAACCCCGGCCCTGTAAGGGTATTTTCCTCAAGAGAGGCAAGATGGGGTAATTCGCCCAAAGTCCGGCCCAGATTTTCCCAGACCCCCCGTACGATCCGTCTGCGTTCGGGGCGGTCCAGTTCCGGCATGGCCAGTTCCAGATTACGTTCTATAACCCGAGACGTCGGGAGAAGCGGCCCAACAGCACGGCAGAAAAGACCGAGCAGGCTGGAAGAGTGGTCTGGGCGCAAGCGCTCCAGAACGCGCACCAACCCAGTGGCCACCATAGCTTCCAACCTGTAGCGCAGGGTAACAATCCGGCGGCTCATACCGACGTGGCCAAAAACATATCCAGCAGGCGTTCTCGCTCTTCCGGGTTCTGCCAGACAAGCCGCACACCCACCTCTACAACATTAAGACGAAAACCGCGGGGCAGGCGCATGGCATCCTTGGGGGTTGTAACAAGTTGTGCGCCCAGCCCATCGGCCAGTGCCTGAAGCCGTTTTATATCGCGCGGGTTATACGCATAATGGTCGGGGAAAGGAAGCGTTTGGGCCAGAACCAGCCCGGCGGCACGCAGCCCATCAAAAAATTTATCCGGCCGTCCTATTCCGGCAAAGGCCACACAGGGGCGTTCAGTAATCCGCTGGGGGAGCCCAACCTGTTCCAGATCAGCCCATAATACGGGCAGGGAGACACTCCGCCTGATGACATCCGTCTGGTCCTCTCCGATCATCAGCACCGCATCCACCCGGGCCTGAGCATCTTCAACCCGCTCCCGCAATGGGCCTGCGGGCAGAACATGCCCATTGCCAAACCCCACCGCACCATCGACGACCAGAAGCGAAAACGTTTTCTGCAAGGATGAATTTTGCAACCCGTCATCCATGATCAGACAGTCCGCCCCAGCTTGCACGGCCTGCCGCGCAGTTGCGGCGCGATCCCCCCCAACCCATACCGGGCAGTAACCCGCCAGCAGCAAGGGTTCGTCTCCCACTTGCCGCGCTGTATGAATGGCAGGATCAACCCGGATACCACCTGCCTCCCGCCCACCGTAACCACGCGTCAGAACATGAGGGCAGCACCCGCGTGCAATCAGGCGTTGCACCAGATCAATCACCACAGTGGTTTTGCCTGTTCCCCCCACCGTTACATTGCCGCAGCACAGCACTGGCACGGGAGCCCGCCACCCGGACCTACGCATTCTGCGCCGCGCGACAACACCAACGCCCCACGCAATGGGAGCGAGAAGAGTTGGCCATAATCTGGCCTGTGGGTTAGCCCAGAACGCCGGTGGAGACAGCCTTACCATACGAGTGCGAGAACCTGCTTTGCCAGATCATCGGGCAAAGTCTCATTCACCGTTGCGACTTTTTGTGCCTGCTGGCCCATGCGTATCCGCTCCTCGGGGCTGGCAAGCATCTGCCCGACCCATGCCGCCATGGCACGGTCATCATGCACAACCTGAACGCTACCGCGCAGGGCCTGAAAAGCTTCCTCAAAATTATGAATGAGCGGGCCGGTCGCCATGGCACAGTCCATCCGCGCGGGTTCAAACGGATTATGCCCCCCACCATGGCAACCGGGCAGGCTGTTGCCAATAAAAACACAACTCGCTAACCTGAAAAAAAGCCCAAGCTCGCCCAGAGTATCGCATACCCAAAAGGCATCATCAGGGGTTGGCACCGCATTTTGGGCACGCCTTGGTGCGGCATTTAACCCGTTCGCAATATCTGCCCCCCGCTCTGGGTGACGTGGCACGATAATGGTCAGCAGATCCGGGTGTATCTGGCGCACAATATCCGCAGCACGCGCAACCTGCTCTTCCTCCCCCGCGTGCGTGGATGCGGCCACAAAAACGGGACGTGCACCTATCATGGCCCGCAGTCGCGCCAGTTCGGGTTCGTCCACAGGCAGGGCGGGGGCCGCGGTTTTCAGATCACCGGGCATGAACTGGGTAACCGCGCCCAGGGAGCGCAGGCGCAGAGCATCTTCTTCCGTCCGGGCGGAAACCCACGCAAAAGGTTCCAGCATCCGCCGCGCAACACCGGGTAAATGGCACCATAGCCGGAAGGAAGATGCCGACATACGGCCATTAACCAGCACAACTGGCAGATTGCGCGCGTGACAAGCCCCGAGCACCGTGGGCCATAATTCACTCTCTGTAAAAATTGCGACCTGCGGTGCCCAATGGTCCAAAAAGCGCTGGCTCCACCTTGGCACATCGAGCGGCATAAACTGGTGCACCACCCGGTCGTGGACAAAGCGTTGCGCCACAATCTGGCTGGCCGTAACCGTGCCAGTTGTAACCAGCACATTTATATCTGCTTTTTGCCGTAAACAGGCCTGCACCAGCGGCAGGATGGACAAAGCCTCCCCCACACTGGCCGCGTGGAACCACAACAGTTTTCCACGCGGACGAGGACAAGAGGGGAAACCCATTTTTTCACGTACATGCCCGGCAACCTCTTTTCCCTTGACCTGCCGCCAACGCAGATAGAGAGGCAGAACAGGAGCCAATAGCACTCCCAGCCCTTTCCACACGCGGGAAGGACATGTTGCACGCGGCCTGAGAACAACAGAGTGCTCGCCTGTACGGGGTTGTTCCTCCCGGGCCGCCTGATCCATCAGTGTGTTCAGGTGTGTTTGCAGGCTTACGGCTGTTTCCTGCTCAGGATCTGTAACAGCCGCAGGCCATACTGGCGCGCCACTTACAAACACTCCACGGCCAAAGGGGAGTGGGAGCACCATCTTATCCCATGATTTCAGGCGTATGCCACTACAGGATGCTCCCATGGGAATAACCGGCCTGCCAGCAAAACGCGCCAGAGCCTCGGCCCCCCGTCGGGTCTGGCGGCGTGGCCCACAAGGGCCATCGGGCGTAATGGCAACCAGACAACCATGCAGCAGGCTGGCGCGCATGCGCCGCATGGCAGCAGCCCCGCCTTTGCTTTTTCCTCGTGTGTCCGAAGAACCGGCTATGGACCATATCCGCCATGGTGCCACCACATCGGCAATGACCCGGCCATCGCTATTACGGCTCACCAGCACGCGCAGGCTTACGGCGGGGTTCTGGCGCTCTGCCCACCACCACAATGCCGGAGTAAGGGGCAGCACCTCATGCCAGAAAGCCACAACAGCGGTGCGCCCCTCCTGACTGGTCAGGTAGAGGTAGGATTGCGGGTCAATTCTGAATGTCCAGCGTGTAGTCCGCAATGCGAACCCAAGATAAGTCCGTATGGAACACACGGCGACTGAACGAATAAGCCCGTTTACGCTCTTCCAGACTCTGGGCACCACCATGCACTCAGGGAGACAGGAACCGCCTGAATGCAAATCCTTCCGCCCGCTCGGTCAGAACAGAGGGCTGATAGGCTATGGTAATCCGCTCATGCGCCTTGTGCCATACCGCCAGATCGCTCTGATCGGGAAGAACAAGCTGGCTAACACCACATCGGAGCAGGAACTCATACTGGTCAGGCAAAAAATGCCCGGTTACGCGCACATCGCCAGTGAAGTGCAGGTGCTCACGCAGTGAGCGGGCCTGCGTAAACGCCCGGCCATCCCGAAAAATAGGGAAATGCAGACTGACCAGAGCAAGACGGGGCAGGGCTTCCTTAAGCGCATCCACCTGCTCATCCGGCTTAAGAACAACGCCTAAACGCCCGTTGCCATTGCACCCCAGCCCTTCGGACAACCGGGAAAGAGGGAGCAGAATGTCACCATCTGGCAATGGCTGATCGTCCTGAACCAGCGTCCATCCGTCCTGTACAATCTGACCGTTCTCAAGCAGTGGCATAAGCTGCGTCCTTGAATGGCGCGGCGCCTAGGCGGCGGCAGGTTTCTATAAAACGTTCGCCCGGCTTGCGCTGGACCAGATAGGTATCAACAATTCTGGCGATTGCATCAACCGTTTCATCTTCCGACATGGCCGAACCAATAATCTGGCCAATGGAGGCATCTTCCCCACTATTCCCCCCCAGAGTGATCTGGAAGGCTTCCTCCCCACGTTTATCAACGCCGAGAATACCAATATGTCCGGCATGATGATGACCGCAGGCATTGATGCAGCCCGAAATATTCAGGCGCAGCGCCCCTATTTCGTGCTGCAAGGCCGCGTTGGAAAAACGCTGGCTCAGCTTTTGGGCGATGGGAATGGACCGTGCATTGGCCAGTGCGCAGTAATCCAGACCAGGGCAGGCAATAATATCGGTAATCATGCCGACGTTGGCTGTCCCCAGACCATGAGCGGTCAATACCTGCCACAGTGCGAACAACTGGTCCTTGCGCACATGCCCGAACACAACATTCTGCAAATGGGTTATGCGCAGTTCACCAAAGCTGTACTGTTCCGCCAGATCGGCCAGCAGGTCCATCTGGGCGGATGTGACATCCCCCGGAATACCACCTGATGGTTTGCAGGAGATCGTAACACTGCAATACCCATCCTGCTGATGCGGGTGTGTGTTGGTGCCAACCCACGCGGCAAAAGCCGGATCAGCTTTTGTCTGTGTTGCCAGTTGGGCAGAGGACGCGGCCGCATCCGCCGCGAACACGGGAGTTGCAAAACGTGCACGAATGGCAGCCACCACCTGAGGTTGCAGGCGATAACGGCTGCGGTCCATGGCCATGAACTCGGCATTGACCTGATCCCGGAAAGCCCCAAGCCCCAGAGCCTGCACAAGGATTTTAATGCGGGCCTTGTAAATATTATCCCTGCGTCCATACGCGTTATACACACGCAGAACGGCTTCCAGATATGCAATCAGGTCTTCTTCGGGCAGGTCATCGCGCAGTTTTACGCCAATAATCGGGGTACGCCCCAGACCGCCGCCAACATACACCTCAAACACCGCACGCCCGTTGTCACCCTTGCGCGCAAGCAGCCCGATATCATGAAAACGGGCAGCAACCCGGTCCTGCGCACTGCCAGAGATGGCAATTTTGAACTTACGCGGCAAAAACGTAAATTCCGGGTGCAAGGTGGACCACTGACGCAGGATTTCAGCATGCACGCGTGGGTCCAGCACCTCGTCCCGCGCGGCACCGGCAAACTGGTCGGATGTCACGTTGCGAATGCAGTTCCCGCTGGTCTGGATAGCGTGCATTTCCGCATCAGCCAGAATATTCAGGATATCGGGAGTATCTTCCAGCCTGATCCAGTTGAACTGGATGTTCTGCCGCGTGGTAAAATGCCCATAATCACGGTCATACCGACGAGCAATAAGGGCCAACGTCCGCATCTGGGCAGCGCTGACAATACCGTAGGGAATAGCCACCCGCAGCATGTAGGCATGCAGTTGCAGGTAAAGGCCGTTCATCAGCCGCAGGGGTTTAAACTCATCCTCGCTCAGAGCACCGGAAATCCGACGTTGCACTTGATCACGGAACTGTTCGACCCGCTGTTTGAGGAAAGTACGGTCAACCGTGTCATATGCATACCGGCCGACGTCTGCTGGGGGCTGGGAAGAGTGGGGCATGGTCTGGGGTCCGTCGGTTTTATTCAAGAACCACTTACAGCAGCGGGGGCGGGCTGCCATAGGGGCGTAAATTCAGCATGAACACTGGGTCCATCGGCACGAATACGTTCGCGCGTGGTGCGGGGGCATGGCCCGTGCCGGGTCTGTTCTACCTGAACGCCATAAACACCCACAACGTTATCCGCGCCTGCGCGGGCATTCTGGGAGCGTAGAACGGCTTCCATTCCATCATTAGGGAACAGGCAGGCCTGAGCAATGGTCAATTGCCACTTGCCCTGCGCGTCCAGCCAGACAATCCGGCCATCAAGCAGACGGTTAGCCGTAACAACGCTACAGCCCTCAGTATCACGACGATTATTCCTGCGATCCACGCTCATACCTTTCCGCGTATTCCACGACAGAAAATTACATAAATTTTCGTCTTTATCAACATATCACGCATCAGAGGCGTATCATGCACACAAGAGCCCCTGCCGGAACAGGCGGGAGCGACTGATATCAAGCGCAACCCCCTGTACCTGCACATCGGCCTCATCAACCGGTCGATAGAACGGAATAATCCGTTCTCCAAGCTGGAGCGTATAATGCCTGTAGCCGTTGCGCGTACCTCGTGGGGCGGCATAAATGCTCAGCACATCCTGCTCGGAACTGGGTTTTTGTATGGCCATTTCGTAGGGGCGGATCATGGCCACAACCGGCCCGTCCGTCACACCTTCGGGCACTACAAATGGGATCACCAGTGCATCATCGGGGATCATGCGGCCGTGCCGGACCTCTCCGGCAAAGGATACCGCCTCACCCAGAAATTCCATAACAAATTCAGTCGCGGGCTGCTCATCCAGATCCATGGGGGAGGCATCTTGCACAATTCTGCCCGACTGCATGACCACAATACGGTCCGCCACCTCCAGCGCCTCTTCCTGATCATGGGTAACCAAAATGGTAGTCAGGCCCAGCGTATCATGCAGCTCTCGCAGCCACGAACGAATGGAGCGACGAACAATAGGGTCCAGAGCACCAAAGGGTTCGTCGAGCAGCAGAACACGCGGCCCGGTAGCCAGTGCGCGGGCCAGTGCTACACGCTGCCGCTGACCGCCAGACAGCTTTGCAGGGTGTTTGCCGCCCATGCCCTGCAACTGCATAAGCTCCAGCAACTCTTCCACCCGTTTGGCAATCTGGGCGCGGGCAGGGCGCTCTGCACGAGGTTGCACGTCCAGCCCAAAGGCAATATTGCGCGCAACCGTCATATGCGGGAACAGGGCGTAATTCTGGAATACAAACCCCATCCGGCCGGCACGGTCTTTTACACTGGTCATGGGTCTGTCATCGAGCAGCACGGAACCGCTGTTGCAGTTATCCAGCCCGGCTATGGCGCGCAGCAGGGTGGTTTTACCAGCCCCCGAAGGCCCGACCAGTGCAACAAAGGCGCCATCGGGCACCTTGAGCGACACGTCATCCAGCAGTCGCTGCTGGGCGCCCGGTGCCAGACGGACCAGATTGCAGACCTCAATACTCACGCCTTTTTCTCCTGCAATCTTGCAATCCACTCTGGTGCCGACCTCAGCAGAACAGCACTCATGGCCATAAGGGCCAACAGGGCTGCCATGGTAAAGGCCGCTACCGACTGATACCCGTTGTACAGATTTTCAATATGTAGCGGCATGGTCTCCGTCTCGCCCGGAATATGCCCAGACACAACGGAAACGGCCCCGAACTCCCCCAGTGCGCGGGCAGTTGTCAGCAGCACACCAGACAGCAGGGCACCGCGCACGCCGGGCAGGGTTACGTGCCACAAAACCTGCCAGAACCCGGCCCCGGCCAATACGGCAGCTTCCTCCGCGTCGCGCCCCTGCACCTCCATGACCGGCATGACCGTGCGCACGACGTAAGGCAGCGTTACAAACAACGTGGCCAGAATAATACCCGGCACGGCAAAGGCAATATGGATATTCCACCGCTCCAGCATGGGGCCAAACCAGCCTTGCGCGCCAAACAGCAAAAGCCAGACAAGACCAGAAACAACGGGGGAAATGCTCAGCGGCAATTCCACCAGAATTTGCAGGAACTGCCGCCCCGGAAACCGGAATTTAACCAGCACCCACGCCGCCAGAATACCAAAAACGGTATTAAGTGTAACGGCTACGGCACTGACCCGGAGCGTCAGCCAGATGGCTGACTGCGCATCCGGGTCGGACAATGTGGCAAGCGATGCCACCAGACCGTCCTTGAGTGCTTCTGTCAAAACCAGTGCCGGGGGGGTTACCAGCACAACAAGAATAAAAAGCCAGCTTGCAACCCACACAACGTAACGGGTCATGCTGGCTCACTCCACAAAGCAAAACGACGGCGAAATCCACCAATCAATGCGAGTGACAGAAGCGAAACACACAACAGCACCAGAGCAATGGCGGTGGCACCCGGATAATCAAACTCCTGCAACCTGACCACAATCAGCAACGGCGCGATTTCGCTTTTAAACGGCTGATTTCCCGCAATAAAAATAACGGACCCATATTCCCCGATGCCACGGGCAAACGCCAGACCAAACCCGGTTATGAGGGCGGGCAGGATGGGGGCTGCAATAATCCGCAAAAAAATCTGCCATGGCCGTGCCCCCAGCAGGTGGGCAGCCTCTTCCAGATCCTGCGGTAAATTGCGCAAAACCGGCTCCACCGCGCGCACCACAAAAGGCAGACCAACGAACATGAGCGCCAGCACAATACCGGCCTTGTTGTAGGAAACACTGACACCAAATACCGCCAGCAAGGACCCAAGCCACCCATGCGGTCCATACAGCGTTGCCAGCGTAATACCAGAAACAGCCGTGGGCAGAGCAAGGGGCAGGTCGATCAGTGCATCCGCCAGACGGTGCCCCGGCAGGTTCCCCCGCGCCAGTGCCCATGCCAGCAAAAGCCCACAGGGAATATTGCAGGCCGCGGCAATGGCGGCGCAGGAAAAGCTTGTCCACAAGGCCGCCAGCATGCGGCTGTCATGCAAGGCACCCAGCATGGCGGCAGGGCCACCCTGCCAAGGATAAACCAGCAGGGTCGACAATGGCAGGATAATAAAAAAGCCTGTCCACGCCAGTGTAAGCGTTAATGACAGCCTGTAACCGGGCAGGGCGGAACCACCAGCTTTAAAAAAAGCAAGACGTGACAGTGTCATGACACAGCACTCATATATCTGCCTGCCCACCTTTTAGAAAATCATACCTTACAGGCGAACAACGCGACCTGAAAAGTGGCTGCCTGGCGCTTTAGCCCCTGACAGCCACTTTTGCTGTCATGTCAGGAACGCACGCGGGCGTTGCCACCTGTGCGCACACTGCCTTCCACGAAGGACACAAGCTGAGAGACAGCTTTTTCCACGCTTCCGTTATCAGTCGCTACACGCAGGGCCGGAGCCTGAGGCGCCTCATAGGGAGCATCAATCCCTGTAAAGCCGCTAATCTTGCCTGCACGGGCTGCTGCATACAGGCCTTTGGGGTCACGCTGCTCGCAGGTGCCCAGATCGGCATCTACAAACACTTCCTCAAACCCTTCACCAATAATCTGGCGGGCCAGTTCGCGGTCCGAACGTAAGGGGGAGATCAGGGCTACCAGCACAACCTGTCCGGCATCGCGCAGAATACGCGCCACTTCGGCCGCCCGGCGCACGTTTTCGGTCCGGTCGGCCTCGGCAAAGCCAAGGTCCTTGCACAGCCCAGCACGCAGCGTATCACCATCGAGTACGCTTACGTCCACACCTGCGGCAAACAGAGCATTTTCTGCCGCGCGAGCCAGTGTGCTTTTCCCCGCACCCGACAGGCCAGTCAGCCAAAACACGCTGCCCTTGTGGCCTTTAACACGCTGGCGGTCCTGTGTACTAACAGCGCTGGCACTCGGATGAATGGCTTTTTCACCCACAGCAATTTCAGCCGGACCAATAAGGGGTGCGCCCCCCACAATACGCTGCTGCAGGTCAACCAGAACACCACGCCCATCTGGCGTACCCGGTGCGAATGCATCGAACTGAATGTTCTCCGCTGCGGCCAGCGTAATTTCCGCAAAGCCTTCGGGGGGTACTTCCGTGCCCGGATACATGGTCAGGTCGTCAAGATTAACAACGGACTCAATGCTGGTTACGGTCACCGCATGTTCTGCCGTTGCCAGACGCAGGCGGAAGCTCTCACCCACACGAAGGGGCTCCTGCCGCAGCCAGAACAGGCGGGCACGTACGCGTGATGCCTGTGTGGGCGGGGTATCCACGTGGTGCAGCAGATCGCCACGGTCGGGAATAACATCGGGCTCAAGCGTGACCGCAATGGACTGGCCAGCCGAAGCACTGACATGTGGGGCCGTATGCCAGCTTTCGATCGAGGCGATACGGGCAGGGGTCTTTTGTGTGCCAATGACAACAGTGTCACCCACACGTACCCGGCCACGCTCGATACGGCCAGCCACGTAACGCTTGTCACCAAAGCGGTACACATCCTGCACGGGAAAACGCAGCGCCAGTTCCGAGCGGGATGCGGGTGTTGGCACACGCGCCAGTGCTTCGGTCAGGGTTGGACCTTTGTACCACGCCATACGGTCGGAGCGGCTGGCAATATTATCACCATCACGGGCGGAGGCCGGAACAAAATAGGCGGCTTCCAGCCCCAGCTTGCCCAGAAGCTCGTTAACCGAGACCTCAACAGCCTCAATTTTGGCCTGATCAAAATCCAGAAGATCGACCTTGTTGAGCAGCACAATAACGTGCCGGATCCCGATCAGATGCAGCAGCATGGCATGACGACGGGTCTGCTCACGCGCACCTTCCACCGCATCCACCACCAGCACGGCGGCCTCTGCGTCAGCAGCACCTGTGATCATGTTACGCAGGAACTGACGATGGCCGGGAGCATCGACAATAACATATTCGCGCGAACCCAATTTGAAGGGAATGCGGGTCGAATCAACGGTCACGCCCTGATCGCGTTCGATCTGGAGAGAGTCGAGCAGAAAGCTCCACTCGATCTTCAGGCCGCGCTTTTTGGACGACTCAATAATCTGGGCGACCTTGCCGTCCTGCAGGTTATCCGTGTCATGCAAAAGACGCCCGATAAGCGTGGATTTACCATGATCAACATGCCCCACGATTACAATCGGTGTTGCGGCATCCTGAGAAGAAGAAATCGTATCACTCATTTTCGTTTTTTCCGATCCACGCTCTATCAGAGATAACCAGCAACACGCAGGCGTTCAAAGGCATCTTCGGATTCATGATCCATGGCCCGGCCCGAGCGTTCAGACGTTTTGGTTGTTTCCAACTCCGCGATCACTTCCGCCAGAGTAGCGGCATTACTTTCCACAGGAGAGGTAATGTCCGAATCCCCCAAGGAGCGGTACCGCTTGCCATTTTTGGCAAAATACAGGTCAACCAGCGGAATGCCTTCGCGCTCGATGTAACGCCAGATATCAATCTCACGCCAGGACAGAAGCGGATGCACACGAATATGCATACCCTCTTCATGCGGGGTGGCATACTGGTCCCAGAATTCGGGCGGCTGGTTGCGGATGTCCCATTTGTGGCTCGCACCCCGCGGGCTGAATACGCGCTCCTTGGCGCGGGTACCCTGCTCGTCACGCCGGATTCCGGCAATAACACCCTGCAATTTGTGCTTTTCGATCATGGCGGCAAGACCTGCGGTCTTACGCGCGGCAGAGCGGGCGGCGGGCGGCAGGGAGGGATCCATTTCCTCTACTGGCGGGCAGTCGCCCAGCAGCAAATCCAGTTCCCATTTTTTGGTGTATTCATCGCGGAACTGGTACATTTCGGGGAACTTCTTCCCCGTATCTACATGCATAACAGGGAAGGGGACGCGCCCAAGGAACGCCTTTTTGGCAAGCCAGACCATAACATTGGAATCTTTACCCAATGACCACAGCATGGCTAGCGGCTTCAGCTTACGATAAGCCTCCCGCAGAATAAAAACGCTCTGAGCTTCCAGTTGATCAAGATGATCCATGTTCCACGACCCTGTAGTTTTGACGGGTAAGGCTAATTCCTCAAGCACGGCATAGCAGGTCAGCCCGCTATATGAATTCCGCACTCGGTTTTGTTCAGGCCGGACCAGCGGCCCGACCGGGCATCTTCGCGCCCATCCACCGGACGTGTGCATGGCGCGCACCCGATGGACAAGTATCCTTCTGCCACAAGTGGATGGGGCGGCAAGGACCGGCGCTGCATTTCCGCCGCAATATCCTGCGCACTCCAGAATGCAAGCGGGTTAATCCGCAACTGGCCGTCATCACGCTCTTCCACAATGGTCATTGTGGCGCGTGTGGCGGCCTGCCCACGCTTGCGGCCGGTGACCAGCACGTCATACGGCAAGGATGCAACGCGTAACGGCTCCACCTTACGCAGGTTGCAGCAGGCATCGGGGTCAAAGGCCCAGAGTTCCCCCGTGGGGTCACGGTCGCTGACCTGCTCTGGAGAGGGGCCTATATCCTCAACATTTGTCAGTCCCAGAACATCCGCCAGTTCGCGGCGATATGTGAGTGTCTGGGGGAAGTGCTTGCCTGTATTGAGGAAAAGAACCTTCATATCCGGGTCTGCTTCCGCCACAAAGGCGAGCAGAAGGGCAGATTCCGCACCAAAAGACGACATAATCGCCAGCCTGTTCCCAAGCAGTTCGTGCGCCTTGCGCAGCAGACGAACGGGGTCGTCCTGCACGGCGCGTAACTGTTCTACAACACCTGTATTGTCAGAAGACAAAATATCCACAACCCACCACAGTGAATGACAGAAGCTTATTTAACGACCCCTTATAGATATATTCGGGTAATAACAACACATAAAAATAGACAATCCTCCCAACCGCACCCCGCATTGCACGATTTAATTATGTGCATTGCTTGGAAAGCAGGATACCAATCGAGGCAAGGCCGGGGGATGACACAATTTCTCATTATTGATGGCAGCGCAGGCTCCAGCGTTCAATCCAGAGCCTGCGCTGCCGAAGAGGAGCATCATTTTCTTCATAAATCGAAGTGGATATGGGTAGCTATTTGCCCCGCAAGCACGCACCACACTCCGACCTTATGATGGCTGCATTTTGTTGGCATAATATATCTTATGCGATATTTGAGTGTGCGCATCCGGCCTCATGAGGAGGCCACATAACCACCCCATACCCGCAAGCACACCACCGCCTGTCGAATGGATTTAGCCAACCAGCCGGGAGAATGTCGTCAGATCGATATTCCCACCGGATAAAAGAACACCAACACGTCGCCCCTGCCATTGTGAGGCCGCCGCAAGTGCCGCCGCAGGAGCCAGGCAGCCCGTGGGCTCCACAATAATCTTCATCCGTTCAGCCAGAAGGCGCATTGTAGCGACCAGAGCGGCGTCATCAACCGTAACAATGCCGCGCACATATTGCTGCATGATCGCAAACGTAATGCTCCCCACGCTTGTGGTCTGTGCACCGTCGGCAATTGTGCGTGGCGCGGCAATTTTTATGATGCGCCCAGCCTCCATGGACTGCCTTGCATCATCCCCTGCTTCGGGTTCAACACCTATAACCGCGCAATCAGGTGCCACTTTCTGCGCAACCAGTGCGCAGCCGGAGACCAGACCACCACCACCAACCGGCACAAACAGTGCATCAAGTGGGCCGGTTTCCTCCAGCAGTTCCAGTGCTGCGGTTCCCTGCCCTGCAATAATATCCGGATGGTTGAAAGACGGTAGCAATGTTCCACCGCGCTGGACGACAAGGCGTGCCGCAATCTCCTCCCGGTCCTGAGAATACCGGTCATAGGTGACCACTTCCGCCCCGTATCCACGCGTTGCGGCAAGCTTCATGGCTGGTGCGTCTGCTGGCATCACAATAACAGCGGGCACTCCGGCAGCACGTGCGGCGCAGGCAATGGCCTGTGCGTGATTACCAGACGAAAAAGCCACAATTCCTTTCCGCCGTATAGCTTCTGGCAATGCCAGAATCGCATTGGTCGCACCCCGGAATTTGAACGCCCCAACCCGCTGAAAATTTTCCGCCTTGAAGAACAGTTCAACACCACTCAGCGCATTGAAGTAGCGGGACCTCAGGACTGGCGTGCGATGGGCCTGCCCTTTTATTCTGGCAGAAGCCGCAACCACATCGCTGAAAGTCGGCAGAACTGTCATCTTCAATTTTCCGGTTTTATCCACCGCATTTTGCATGTGGGCTCAGTTGGACCAATGCGGTTACGTAACACAAATATGCCCCTGACGTTATGCCCCACGACAGGTTTTTGGCGGCAGATTTTACCCAAAACCGTTCTCTGGCACTGCGTTCATCCCAATCCGTGTTTTTGCTGCTCAACAAGCGTCCGCAAGGCAAACCTCCATGCCGTTTTTTGCGCGTGTCCATATTTGCGTCTGGGCGTTATGGCCATGGTCTCGTTCAGCATTGTTTTTACCATGCTGGTCGGCCGCATAACCGAGCTACCTATGCAGCAACTCCTGCTGCTCGCTTGCGGTAACTTTGCCATTATAGACACGTCTACACTTGACCTGAACGTAGACCTACGCACCGGTGTGCAGGCAGGACGTTTGCCCTTACCATGCTTTTTTCCCGGCTTGGATTGATTGGGCCAGCCCACATCTGGTCCAGCTTGCGCTGGGGGCAATAACCATAAGGCGGGCACGTTATGCCTCCTCTGCCAGTTACAAGCCCCCGTGCGGTCAGACCCGGATGGTCGTCCGATCTGGGGCCCCTGGACCAGAGAGAAACCACCTGTCCGCACAGCTAACGGCCAGATCATTAATGGAAGCGGCTACCGGGGCATGAACCCGGCAGCATCAAGCTCCCTGTTCTCGTACCCATAGAAGCGAAACCACAGGCCTGCCGCATTACGCCATTCATAGGCAAAACGTAATATAATACGATCTTACCTGAATGCCGAAATCTCCTTGACCTGCCTGTAATCCTGCGTCTCCCCCAAAAGGTCAGTTACCCTGCCGGGGATTATCCTGCCGGAACAGCGCCCATTCCTCCATCACGCTACCATCGGGGAGATGGCAATAACCGACCTGCCCCTTATCCGTTGTTTCCATCTTCAGCTCCCCGCCTTTTTTAACGCAGTAAACCGAAGCAGGGTTGGGCATGCGCAAAAGCCCCACACCACGCCCCGACCGTTCCTGCGGTTGATGGTCACATGCAGCAAGCGAGCCAAGTGCGCCCATGGCCAGCACCACACCCAGCACCGATTTTGTTTTTATCATCATACCCACCTTAAGTTTTTATATTCGATTTAGCGTGGCACCAGTATTCAAACACTTTGCGCCCGTTGTGAAGGCAGGGCGTGCAGATGCCACACCTTCATGCGTCCGCTAAAAACTGGCTTTGACGGTGCAAACACGATATGCTGACCGCTCTTTCCTCTAGTATATCTGGTTCGGTTGATATTCCATGCCTGATGGTTCGCCCTCCTTTTCCCGCCCTGCCTCTCCTGCTCTGGACATCCGCCATGACTGGAGCGTTGCCGAAGTGCAGGCGCTACTTGATCTTCCGTTCCCTGAACTGATGTTTCAGGCGCAAGCGATTCACCGCGCAACATTTGATCCGACCGAAATTCAAATCTCCACCCTTCTGTCGATCAAGACAGGTGGCTGCCCGGAGGATTGCGCCTACTGCCCCCAGAGCGCTTTGCATGAAGACGGCGTAAAAGCTGAAAAGCTCATGGCGGTCGAAAACGTGCTGATCGAAGCAAAAAAAGCCAAAGCCGCCGGGGCTAGCCGTTTTTGCATGGGAGCCGCGTGGCGCACCCCCAAAGAACGGGACATGGAAACAGTCTGCGCCATGATCGAAGGCGTTAAAGAACTGGGGATGGAAACCTGCGTAACCCTTGGCATGCTGGATGACGCACAGGCCCAAAGGCTAAAACAGGCCGGTCTGGACTTTTATAACCATAATATCGATACCTCCCCCGAATATTATGGCCAGATCATTACCACCCGCACGTATCAGGAACGGCTGGACACACTCTCCAACGTTCGTGATGCGGGGATCAATGTCTGCTGTGGCGGCATTGTCGGCATGGGCGAGAATGAAACCGACCGTGCTGGCCTGATTGCCGCACTGGCCAACATGCCTGCCCACCCTGAAAGCGTGCCGATCAACCTGCTGGTACGCGTGGAAGGCACGCCACTTGCCAAAGCGGATGAAGTACGGCCTCTGGACTTCGTGCGCATGATTGCGGCAGCCCGGATTACCATGCCCAAAAGCCGCGTACGCCTTGCCGCCGGGCGTGAAAACATGAATGACGAAACGCAGACCCTGTGTTTTCTGGCCGGTGCGAACTCCATTTTCTATGGCGAACGGCTGCTGACCACCCCCAACCCGCAAGCCCAGCGCGACCGGGCCTTGCTGGACAGTCTGGGCATGCACACGACCGGGATCGGCCTGTAAGACTTTAAATGGTTTACTCTGTTAAAGAAATTTTTCTGACCCTGCAGGGCGAAGGCGGGCAGGCAGGGCGCGTGGCCGTGTTCTGCCGCTTTACTGGCTGCAACCTCTGGTCCGGCCGGGAAGAGGACAGAGCACAGGCCGCCTGCCAGTTTTGCGACACCGACTTTGTTGGCACCGATGGTAGCAACGGAGGCCGGTTCCTCACCGCTGGGGAACTGGCGGACCGCATTGCCGGGTTCTGGCCTGAATCTGCCGCCACTCCTCTTTCCCGCCGTCTGGTCGTGTTTACAGGCGGAGAACCCCTGCTCCAGCTTGACGAACCGCTGATTGCAGCCATGCATGACAGAGGTTTTTTTATCGCGGTGGAAAGTAACGGCACCATACATGCCCCGAAAGGCATAGACTGGCTGTGTGTCAGCCCCAAAGCCGGGGTACCACTCGTACAGACCCACGGTGCTGAACTCAAACTGGTCTACCCTCAGTCTGGGCTGGCCCCGGCTGATGTGGCAGGGCTGGATTTTACACATTTCTGGCTCCAACCCATGGATGGCCCTGCACAGGCGGCCAATACACAGGCCGCTATTGCCTACTGCCTGCAAAACCCCCAATGGGCACTGTCCCTGCAAACCCATAAGTTGACGGGAATACCCTGATCATGCCCCTGTCCTCCAAGGAACAGACCGAATCCGCTCTTGTACTTTTTTCCGGCGGTCAGGATTCCGCAACATGTCTGGCATGGGCGTTATCGCGCTTTAAACATGTGGAAACCGTGGGATTTGACTACGGCCAGCGCCATGCCATTGAACTGGAATGCCGCCAGAGCATACGGGACGGGCTGGCAGCCCAGAACCCGCAATGGAAAGAACGTCTGGGGCCAGACCACACCCTGCCCCTGCATGCGCTGAACGATATTTCTGACACAGCGCTCACGCGTGATGCCGAAATTGCAATGACTCAGGGCGGCCTGCCCAACACGTTTGTGCCCGGTCGCAACCTGATTTTCTTAACATTTTCAGCAGCACTCGCTGCACGCCGGAGCATACGCCACATTGTAACGGGTGTGTGTGAAACCGACTATTCCGGCTACCCCGACTGCCGGGACGACACCATAAAAGCCCTGCAGGTCGCCCTTAATCTGGGCATGGAAAGCCGCTACGTCCTGCATACCCCCCTGATGTGGCTGGATAAGGCCGAAACATGGGTCATGGCGGAAGAACTGGGGGGAGCTCCTCTGGTAAAGCTGATCAACCACGAAAGCCATACGTGCTATATGGGCGAACGCAATGTGCGCCACGCATGGGGGTACGGTTGTGGCACCTGCCCTGCCTGCCAACTCCGACGCACGGGGTGGGAAGCCTATAAAGCAGAAAACCAGCATGCCTGACCTTATTTTTACACGCCGTTTTTCCATGGGACACCGCCTTATTCACGGTGCCAGCGAGAACTGCGCCCTGCCCCACGGACACAACGAATTTGTAACCGTTCGGCTTAAACCCACCAGCCTCACCCGGCTGGACGGGGCTGGGAACATGCCGGTCTCTTTCCAAAAAGCCAAACAGACCTGGCACCGCTTTGTGGATGAACGGCTGGACCACGCACTCCAGCTTGCGGGGGATGACGCGCTTCTGGCGTGGTTTAAAGCACACGAACCCGCACGGGCGGCCCGCATTGTGGTCACCCCCGGCGACCCGACAACCGAACTGATGACCTGCCTGCTCATGGCCAAGGTCAACGCCTTTCTGCTAGCCGAGGGTGGGGTTTTACACTGCTCTGAACTGAGCATTGAGGAAACGCCCACCAATACAGTCAGCTTTGAGGGCGACCCGGCAGATTTTATTCCCCACACCGCCACGCAGCAGACCCACTGGTGGAACCGCGCGGATATGAGCGTGTCCGACTGAAATCAGGCTTTTGCCCCCCGTATAGCCAGAATACGGAGGGCAGGCAGATTACTGGGTAAGACCAAGAACCTGCGTTGTTTTATCAAAAATTTCTTCGCACATATCGGGGTGGCGCGAGAGCTTTTGCCCGAAGGATGGAATAATCTGGCACAGCTTGTCCGTCCATTCCGGCATTTTGGTCGGGAAGCATTTCTGTAAAACGTTCAGCATGATCGGTGCCGCAGTAGACGCACCGGGCGATGCCCCCAGCAGAGCCGCGACCGAACCATCCTCGCTAGCGATCACTTCCGTGCCAAATTGCAGCACACCACCTTTGGCGGCATCCTTCTTAATAATCTGCACGCGCTGACCTGCCACAACCAGTTCCCAATCCTTGGCCTGCGCGTTGGGGATGAAGTCCTGCAAAGCCTTAATCCGCGCCCCCTGCCTCTGCATGACCTGCTCGATCAGGTATTTGGTCAGGGCCCAGTTGTCACGCGCAACGGCCAGCATGGGGCCAATGTTATCCGCCCGAACAGAAAGCGGCAGATCCATAAGGGAGCCCTGCTTTAAAAAGCGTGTGGAAAAACCAGCATAAGGGCCAAAGAGCAATGCGGGATTGCCATCGATCATACGCGTATCAAGGTGCGGCACGGACATCGGGGGCGCACCCACAGATGCCTTGCCGTAAATCTTGGCGTGGTGCTGAGCAATCAGGTCCGGGTTGGTGCAACGCAGGAACTGCCCGCTCACCGGAAAACCACCAATACCACGAGCCTCGGGTATGCCTGTTTTTTGCAGCAGGGAAAGAGCCCCACCACCACTCCCAATAAAGACAAACCGGGCATTAACCTCGCGCTGGGTGTTCTGGCGCAGGTCGCGTACTTTCAGCTTCCAGCCATCGCTGCCATTACGGGCAATATCACTCACCTCGTGCTGGGTGTGCAGTGTGCAGGCCGGAGTGCTGGCTAGGTAGGTGAACAAAAGGCGGGTAAGCGCGCCAAAATTGACATCCGTACCCTTAAGGCTGCGGGTCAGGGCCAGTTTTTGTCCGGCAGGCCGATCACGCATGATCAACGGTGCCCACTGCGTGATCTGGGCTGTATCTTCCGTATATTCCATGCCCGAAAACAGCGGGTGCTGGGAGAGTGCTTCGTAACGTTTACGCAGGAACGCCACGTTGTCGTCCCCCCAGACAAAGCTCATATGCGGGACAGGCGTTAAAAAGTTTTTGGCCGAGACAATAATCTGGTTTTCCACCAGATAGGACCAGAACTGGCGAGAAATCTGGAACTGTTCGTTCACCCCCACGGCCTTGGTAATATCCACCGTGCCGTCCGACCCTTGGGGGGTGTAATTCAGTTCACACAGAGCGGAATGCCCGGTCCCTGCATTATTCCACGCATTGGAGCTTTCTTCCGCAACGCTGCCCAGACGCTCAAAAACGCTGATGCTCCAGTCAGGCTGGAGCTGCCGCAGCAATGTCCCCAACGTAGCACTCATGACGCCGCCGCCGATCAGGACGACATCAACGGAAGAAGCGGTATCGGTCGTGGTGGAACTCATTATGGTCTCCGCGTTATCAGCCCCGCCCGCCGCGCCTGCGCATGGAAACGGGGCCAAAGATATAAGCCGGAATGCCCCTACTCCTGCCTGCTTGCAAGGTTTTACAGAGCGTTCACGACCATATTATTGAACGCAGTATAGGCACATTCTGACCCAAACACCTTTTCATCTCTGCGAGAGCAGCGCACCCGGTGTGAACTTTATCACCCACCAAGGCGTTGCTCCCCTATAGGATGCCTGTGAAAATATATGGGCGAACGGACAAAGGATACAGCCAGTATGAGCCACATTACCAAACATGGCAGCGCCCATTGGGAAGGTGCCATTAAAACTGGCAAAGGGACCGTTTCCACCCAGAGTGGGGCATTAAACCAGCAGCCCTATGGCTTTAATACCCGTTTTGAAGGGCAACCCGGCACCAACCCCGAAGAACTTCTGGGAGCCGCGCACGCCGCCTGTTTTTCCATGGCCCTGTCGCTCATTCTGGGGGATGCGGGGCTAACCGCAACCTCCATTGATACGCAGGCGGATGTTAGTCTGAACAAAACGGATGGGGGCTTTGAAATTGCATCCATTGCCCTGACCCTGAAGGCCAGAATACCCAATGCAACGCAACCGCAGTTTTTGGAACTGGCCAACAAAGCCAAGGAAGGGTGCCCTGTGTCCAAGCTGTTCAGGGCACCGATTACGCTGGATGCAACCCTGCTCGGGTAGGGGTTAGCCCCCTACCTGCCCACGGTGGCGGAGCAGATGGTCGGCCAGCACGCAGGCCATCATGGCTTCACCAACGGGTACTGCCCGAATGCCCACGCATGGGTCATGCCGCCCTTTGGTAATGACCTGTGTTTCCACCCCATCCTTGGTAATGGACGGCACGGGAGTGAGCATGGAGCTGGTCGGCTTGACCGCAAAGCGGGCCACCACGGGCTGCCCGCTGGAAATACCCCCCAGAACACCCCCCGCGTGGTTGGAGCCAAACTCAAGCGCGCCATTACGCATGAACAGGGCATCGGCATTTTCCGGGCCGGTCAGGGAGGCCGAGGCAAAGCCATCGCCAATTTCCACCCCTTTTACGGCGTTAATGCTCATAAACGCCGCAGCAATGTCTGCATCAAGCTTGCCGTAAATGGGAGCGCCCAGCCCTGCGGGCACCCCATCGGCGACAATCTCGATCACCGCACCAATGGACGAACCATCCTTGCGGATACCAGCCAGATACTCCGCCCAGTCCTCTACCACACCGGCATCCGGGACAAAGAACGGGTTGCGCTCCACCTCGGCCCAGTCCCAGCGGGTCCGGTCAATATCCTTGGGGCCAAGCTGGACAAGGGCACCACGCACCCGCACACCACTCCCCAGCACCTTACGGGCCACAGCACCGGCGGCAACGCGGCAGGCCGTCTCCCGTGCGGAGGAGCGCCCACCGCCACGATAGTCGCGGATACCGTATTTCAGGTCATAAACAAGGTCAGCGTGGCCGGGGCGATAGGTCTGGGCAATAGCGCCATAATCGCGCGACCGCTGATCCGTGTTCTCGATTACGAGGGAGATGGGGGTGCCTGTCGTCTGCCCCTCAAACACGCCGGACAGAATGCGAACCTGATCAGGCTCCTGCCGCTGCGTGGTAAACGCCGACTGCCCCGGCCGCCTGCGGTCGAGAAAAGGCTGAATATCAGCCTCGCTCAACGCAATGCGCGGCGGACAGCCGTCAATAACACAGCCAATCGCGGGGCCATGGCTTTCGCCCCACGTTGTAACCCGGAACATATGCCCGAAAGTATTGTAGGACACGGCTGAGATTAGTCTCCAGCAACAGAGATATCGGGCGCGGTCGGGTTTTTCATGCCGACCATATGGTACCCGCAGTCCACATGATGCACTTCCCCCGTAACACCAGAGGACAGGTCGGAGAGCATATACAGCCCTGCCCCACCCACTTCTTCCAGCATCACATTGCGTTCGAGTGGTGCGTTATACTGGTTCCACTTCAGAATATAGCGGAAGTCACCAATACCGCTGGCAGCCAGCGTTTTGACCGGTCCGGCGGAAACCGCATTCACACGAATACCCTCAGACCCAAGGTCTGCGGCCATATAACGCACGGACGCCTCAAGAGCTGCCTTGGCAACGCCCATCACATTATAATGGGGCATAACGCGCTCGGCTCCCAGATAGCTGAGCGTCAGCAGCGAACCGCCGTTTTTCATCAGTCCTGCGGCACGGCGTGCAACAGCCGTAAAGGAATAGCACGAAATATCCAGTGCGGTCAGGAACGCATCACGCGGGGTATCCACGTACCGTCCGCGCAGGAACTGCTTGTCGGCCCAGCCAATGGCGTGAACAACAAAGTCCAGTTCACCCCATTCGCGTTCAATCGTGGCAAATGTTTCGTCTATGGCGGCATCATCGGTTACGTCGCATGGCAGAACCAGCTTGGCACCAACACTTTCCGCCAGAGGCTGCACGCGCTTGCCCAACGCCTCGCCCTGATAGGTAAATGCCAGTTCGCCCCCCTGCGCGGCCACTGCGGATGCAATGCCCCATGCGAGAGAGCGGTCATTGGCAACACCCATCACCAGACCTTTTTTGCCCTTCATCAGCGTACCTTTTGCGGGCAGCTCGGCGTTGGGAGAAGACATGTGGGAACCTCAACCTACTTGTTTCGGAAAAAATTCTGGGTTTTCTGTAGGCGTGGTCGCATACACCGGCGCGTGAAACAAGCCCAAAGACGCATGGACGTGCTTTAAACTCGCATCGGGCAGGAGTATGGAATCACACAGGAAAGCGAGCAACGCCCCTTTCCATGACATTTAGACAAGAGTCCGAACCATGCCGGAAACAGACACAGCCGCCCCCTCCGTTCCCTTTACCGATCACCCCCTGATCGACCTGAGCGCGGATCCGTTCACGCTTTTTGACGCATGGATGCAGGACGCCGAAAAAGCGGAACCCTGTGACCCCAACGCCATGGTGCTGGCCACGGCCACGGCAGAAGGCCGCCCCTCCGCGCGCGTTGTTCTGCTCAAGGGCCATGACCGGAGGGGTTTTGTCTTTTACACCAACATGTTCAGCCGCAAAGGCCGCGAACTCGAGGCCAATCCATGCGCATCCCTGCTCTTTTACTGGAAGAGCCTGCGCCGCCAGATTCGAATCGAAGGGACCATATCCGAAGTCTCCAACGAGGAGGCAGATGCCTATTTTGCGAGTCGGAGCCGCATATCCCGCCTAGGGGCCATTGCCTCCGACCAGTCCCGCCCGCTTGCCGACCGTGATATTTTTGAGCAACGCCTTAAAAACGCGGAAGCAGAATTTGGCAACGGCCCGATCCCCCGCCCCAAAAACTGGTCGGGCTACCGGGTCTGCCCGCAGCATTTTGAGTTCTGGCAGGAGCGCCCATACCGCCTGCATGACAGAGCCATATGGGAACAGCAAGGGAACGGCTGGGACGTCACACGGTTATATCCATAAGCGATCAGGCCATATCTTCCGCCATTCCGCGCGCCGCGCGCACAGATATTAAAGGAGCGACACAATGAAAGATGTCCGCAAAATTCTGCTTCCACTCCCCAGCACGTCCAATGCCGAGGCCGCTCTGGTGCGTGGTGGCAACTTTGCCCGCCGTTTTGGCGCGCATCTTGCCGTTCTGCACGTTCGCCCCGATGGGCGCGACATTGCCCCACTCGCTGGCGAGGGCATGTCCGGCGCCATGGTGGAAGACCTTATGCGCTCGGCTGATCACGAAAGTGCTCGCCATGCCCATGACGTCCATACGCTGTTCGAGCGCTATGCCGCCGAAAACCCCGACATCAAGGTTGTGCCGTTGCACAGCGCCTACCCCGATGATGCCCCGAGCATAAGCTTTACCGTGGCGCGTGGCCCCGAAAGCGAAATTATTCCCGCTCAGGCCCGCCTGTCTGACTTTACTCTGGTGCCCCACCCCGATTCCGGGGATGAGGTCTCCTCCTCCGAAACGCTGCATGCGGTTCTGTTTGATAGCGGACGCCCCGTAGTCATGGCTCCACGCACCGCGCCGGTGGGGCTGATCAAACGTGTCTGCATTGGCTGGAATGGCACGGCGGAATCCTCCTCCGCCCTGCGTGGCGCGCTGGCATGGGCCCAGACAGCCGAAGCCGTGCGGGTTTTACACTGCGGCGACTACCAGCGCCGTGGTCCCAGCGCCAAAGACGTGGTGGAATACCTGGCCGCGCATGGCATTAAAGCGGATGCGGTCGAGTTTCAGCCAGTTGAGCGCGACGTGGGCAAAGGCCTGCTGGCCGCCTGCCGGGAGTTCGAGGCTGACATGCTGGCCATGGGGGCGTATTCACACTCCCGCCTGCGGCAGCTTATTCTGGGTGGTGTAACCCGCCACGTGCTGGAAACCGCAAGCATTACAGTGCTGATGAGCCGCTAAATACCATTTGGGGAATAAAACTCCCCGTCCCTCTTCATTTACAAAGCATGAAGGGGATCGGGGAGTTCAAAGCTCATACCATCCCACGCCGCTTCCATTCCCTGTGGAAGATTGTGCTGCATCCAGCCCCAGTCCATATCAGCCCCCATATGGGTCAGAATAATGCGCTCAGGCTGGATCAGAGCTTTCCACTCCAGCACCCGGTCCAGCCAAGCATGGGCTCCGTGTGGCGTTTTTTGAAAACAGTCCACCATCCATGTATGCAACCCCCGCAGGCATTCCACAGACTCTTCAGGGAGTTCCACAACATCCGTGCTGTAGGCAAACGCGCCACAACGAATACCCGTGGACGTGACATAGCCGTGATTCTGCTCAAACAGGGTAAACGCGTAACCCCCTATATTGACCGACTGCCTCAGCACAACAGGCTGGGCATCCAGTGCGGCCCGAAAAAAATAGGGCGTTGTGTTTGGCTTGAAGACATAACCAAACCGCTCCTGCAACTCGCCCAGCACCTCGGACGTACCGTAGGCGTTAATAGCTTTGCCAATCTGGCGGTTAATGCCCCTTAGCTCATCAATTCCGGCAACGTGGTCGGCATGGGCATGGGTATAGATCACGCTTTCAAACGTACTGATGCCCTGCCCAAGCAACTGGGCGCGCAGGTCTGGTCCTGTATCAATCAGAATACCCGCCCCATTATCCATCCTTAAAAAAATGGATGCACGGGAGCGCCTGTTCCGGGGTTCGGTTGGATCGCACGCTCCCCACTGGCCATAGCCATCCGCCCCACCCAGGGCAGGCACGCCAGATGAGCCGCCACATCCGAGCACATTAACCTTCATACCCCGCTCTCTCCCGCTCTAGCGCGCCTTGCGGAACAACCGCTGGAAATTACGTGTTGTGTGCTCGGCAAACACCGCCACATCCAGATCACGCTCGCGCGCAATACGGCCTGCCGTGTGTGCAACAAAGGCTGGCTGGTTCCGTTTGCCGCGCTGTGGCACGGGAGCCAGATAAGGGGCATCTGTTTCGACCAGAATACGGTCTATGGGCAACTCCCGGGCAACAGTGCGGATTTCCTCACATTTGGGAAATGTCGCAATGCCTGAAAAACTGACATACCCACCAAGGGCCACCACCCTCCGGGCCAGATCAGGGCCAGAGGCAAAGCAGTGCAGCAGAATAGGAAACGTGCCTTTGGCGGATTCATCCTCCAAAATAGCGGCTACATCCTCATCCGCCTGCCGAGCATGGATGATGACGGGAATATCCATCTCCCGTGAGGCCTGAATATGCCTGCGGAAGCTTTCCTGCTGGAGCGGGCGTACATTGTCCTGACCATGGAAATAATCCAGACCCGTCTCCCCTATCCCAATCACCTCCGGGGCATCTGCCAGCGCCACAATATCCTGCAACTGCGGTACCGGGGTTTCCTCCACATGGTCGGGGTGCGTGCCAACCGTGCACCATACCCGCATCTCCGGGCGGCTGAAGCCGGTCAGGCGCTTTTGCTCCGCCGCATGGGCCAGACGCGTACCAATAGTGACCATGCCACTCAGCCCCGCCTCTTTGGCGGCGTTGAGCAGAACCGGCAGTTCCTCGTCCGAAAAATGGTCGAGATGGCAGTGGGAGTCGATCAGTCCGGGCATGGTTGCATCAGTCATGACGGCTCCGGTTCAACATAACGGGGGAAAATACCCTGTGGCGCAGGCAGTTGCCGCCCACCGGGCAAAACAACCTCAAGAGCTGCAAATGTCCGCTCGTTTTCGCCCACACCAAGCTGGTCCAGCATGCGCGCCATGCTATGCGGCATAAAGGGCTGAAGCATGGTAGCTATCCCACGCAGAGCATCCAGCAGAACACGCAGCACATCGGCCATACGCTCTGCATCGGTCTTACGCAGCGCCCACGGTGCCTGATGATCAATATAGGCGTTACAGGCGCGGATCACCTTCCACACATCTTCGAGCGCATCGGTCAGTGCGCACCGTTCAAACTGCGCGGCCAGAAGCTGCGGCAAAACGCTCACCTGCCCCAGCAGCTTCTGGTCTTCTTCTGTCAGCGTCCGCCGTTCGGGCAGAATGCCTCCACAGTTGCGCGCGACCAGAGAGAGGGTCCGCTGCGCCAGATTGCCCAGATCGTTGGCAAGCTCCACGTTGTTACGCGTGATCAGCGCTTTACGTGACAGGTCACTATCCCCGCCAAAGGGCACCTCACGCAGCACGAAGAACCGAACAGCATCCAACCCAAAATCCGCAACCAGTTCCCTGGGGTCCACCACATTGCCCACGGATTTGCTCATCTTCTGGCCCTCAATGGTCCACCAGCCGTTGGCAAAAACCTTTTTGGGCAGGTCAATGCCCGCAGCCATAAGGAAGGCAGGCCAGTAAATGGCATGGAAACGGGCAATATCCTTGCCCACAAGGTGCAGGCTGGCAGGCCAGTAGGCCATACGTGGCGCATCTGTATCGGGGTAACCGAGCGCGCTCAGGTAATTGGCCAGCGCATCAAACCACACATACATAACGTGCTGGTCATCCCCCGGTACGGGAATGCCCCACTTAAAGCTCGTACGGCTGATGGAGAGGTTCCTTAACCCCTGTTTGACAAAGCTGATAATTTCGTTGCGCGTACCATGGGGACCAAGGAATTCCGGATGCTGCTCGTACAGTTCGAGCAGGCGGTCCTGATAATCGGCAAGACGAAAAAAGTAGGATGGCTCCTTAACCCACTCCACAGGCGCACCTGTGGGGGCTACTTTTTTGCCATCCGGGCCTGTGACCAGTTCATCTTCGCCATAAAAACATTCATCACGCAGAGCGTACCAGCCTTCGTACGCGTCCAGATAGATGGCACCGTTATCGGCCACCTTGCGCCAAAGGGCCTGTGCGCTGGCAATATGCCGCGGCTCCGTTGTGCGAATAAAATCATCGTACGAAATAGCCATGGCGTCGGCCATGGAGCGGAAGTTGGCCGAAACACTATCCGCAAATTCCTTCGGGGCCACACCAGCAGCCTGCGCTGCCTGCTCCACCTTTTGCCCGTGTTCGTCCGTACCTGTCAGAAAAAAAACATCATCCCCCGCCAGACGATGGAAGCGCGCCATAACATCCGCTGCAATGGACGTGTAGGCGTGGCCGATATGCGGTGCTCCGTTCACGTAATAAATGGGGGTAGTCACATAGAAACGACGGGTCATTCTGGGCTCGCAATCGTCATGGCTTCAATAAGTGCTTCTTGTTTATCCAGATTAAAGCGTTCCGTCTCGGTATGAACGCGCATAATCTGCTCCCATGCAGCGGCAAGGGCTATGCACTGGCTGCTGCCTGCCTTTGCGGCCTGCCGCGCCGTGCTTTGCAACTGGTCCGCCAGCAGGGCAAAAAAGAGGCCAAAATCGTAATCCTTACGCAGGACGGTTTCGGCAATTTCGTATCCGCGCAGGGCGGGAACACCCTGCAGGACCTCGGCAACCAGAGCGGCCACACCACCACCTGAATCGGCCAACAATGCCACAGCCTTACCCGGCGCTCCATGTGATTGTGACAAAATACGCAGAAAATCCTGCTCGGGCAGGTCTGGCCATAATGTGTGCAGCACTCTGCGCATATCCGCCTCTGGCAAAGGGGCCAGTTCGAGCCTGCGGCAACGGCTCCGTATGGTGGGTAGCAGACGCCCCGGTGCAGAGCTGGTCAACACCAGAACAGTGGCCGGAGGCGGCTCTTCCAGAATTTTAAGCACCGCATTGGCCGCACTGCGGTTCATCCACTCCGCGCCATCCACAATAACCACGCGCCAGCCACCTTCTGCCGCCGTACGGCGCAAAAAGGCGTTGATGGGCCGCACATCATCAGCAACGATTTCCTGTCGGTAGCGCTGTTTTTTTTCATCATAACCACGCTCAACCACCAGCAGATCAGCATGGGTTGCAGCGGAAATACGGCGGCCAACAGGGTGTTCCTCCGCCTCCCCGCCAAGCAGAATACGCGCCAGCGCAAATGCAAACGTGGCCTTGCCAATACCCGGCGGGCCAATCACCAGCCAGGCATGGGGCATACGGCCTTTGGCGAGTGCTTCCACAAACAACGCCAGTTCCGCACCATGCCCGTGCAACTGGAGCGATGCCATGCGAGGGGACAGGCTGAGGGCATCAGACATGGGATAATCTGGACAAAATTTCCTTCATGATCAGGCTGTTCACAGCCTCTTCGCTGCAATTCGCTGTTGTAATACTCTGTACGCGTTCGGTCTGCTGCTCGGCTATGGCCCTGAACCCTGCGGCAATACGGGCATGGAAGCCCTCATCCGCCTGTTCGTAGCGATCTGTTGGCACCCCGCGCACGGCCAGCCTGTGGCGTGTGACATCCCTTGGCGCCTGTAACAGAAAAGTCATGTCCGGTGTCAGGCCCAACTGGTTCTGCAACACCGCAATCAGGTCCAGAATGGCCGGGTCACCCTCCGCCCGCCCATAGCCCTGATACGCCATGGTGGAATCCGTAAACCGGTCACACAGCACAATCCGCCCCTCGGCCAGTGCCGGACGTATAACCTTGTCCACATGATCAAAACGGGCGGCAAAATGCGTAAGAATTTCCGCACGGAGGGAGAGCGGATTTTTGCCGAACAGCAGTAACTGCCGCAGGTCCTCCGCTCCGGGGGACCCACCAGGCTCCCGCGTAGCCAGCACCTTGTGCCCCTGCGATTGAAGGGCGTCCCTGAGCAGGCGGAGTTGCGTGGACTTGCCAACGCCCTCCCCCCCTTCCAGCGTTATGAACAGACCAGACATCATGGCTTAAAGGTGCAGCCGTCTGGCGGCCCGCCCAAGCAGGCCGAGGGCTGGCACGCCCTGCCCCGCCACAAGTGGAATACTGGCTTTTCTACCGCCGGGCAAAACCACGCTCAACTGCCCCACAACCTGTCCCTCGCTTACTGGCGCAATCAGCGGGCTGTCATAATCGATGGCCACATGCGTGCTGTTTTTCCACCCATGGGGCAGCAGCATTCTGAACTCCTGCGCGGCAACCAGAGGTACGGTCTGGCTGGCCCCCATCCATACAGGAGCCTGCTCCACGATCTCACCTTTGTTAATGATCTGGGCGGTTTCAAAATTAGCAAACGCCCACCCCATCAGACGCTCACCCTCACGCCCACGCGCACCATCGCTCGGCAGACCGTTAATGGCCATGACAACACGCCGCCCATCCCGCTCGGAGGACGCGCACAGACCAAACCCGCCAGCGTCCGTGTGGCCAGTCTTCAGGCCATCCGCCAGTCCCTTGACCACCAGAATATTGCGGTTTTCCTGATGGATTTTGTTAAAAACAAACTCTTTTTCAGAAAAGAAATGGTAATATTCGGGAAAGTCATGGATCAGGCGCAACGCCAGATACGCCACGTCCCGCGCGGACATATAGTGGTTGTCCGCAGGCCAACCCGTTGCATTCATGAAGTGCGAATTGGTCAGACCCAGCTTGGCCGCCGTATCGTTCATCAGCGCGACAAACTGCTCCTGAGAGCCCGAAATCCCTTCGGAAAGCACAATACATGCGTCATTGCCGGACTGGATGACCATGCCCTGAATCAGGTCCTGCACGGCAACGCTCTGCCCCAGCGGGACAAACATTTTGGAGCCCTGCATACGCCATGCGCGCTCGCTGACCGGCAACATCTGGTCAAGCTTGAGCCGCACGGCCCGCAACATGCCAAATGTGACATAGGCCGTCATCATCTTGGTCAGGGAGGATGGCGGCATGCGCTCATCCGCATTTTTTTCCAGTAAGGCAGCGCCACTGCCATAATCCAGAATACAGGCCCAGCGCGCCATTGTGTCCACTGGCCCCACCGGAGTGGAGGCAGGGGTTTCGGGCACAATGCCCCCAACTGGCGCGGGAGCCGCAGGCACGGCGGAAGACGCCGCACCATGCCGGGGACGCGCTACCGCCCCCCCCAGCCCACCAGAGAAAAGGGCCGCGCCCCCTGCGAGTAAAAACCGTCGAGTCTGCAAAGCTATTCCCTATTCGACGACGATGTGAGAACCATTTAAACCATTAGCCAATGCCCGTTTAAGGGCTGCGTCTGCGGCACTTATAGTCGCAAACGGTCCCTGCCGGACAGCCCACATCATGCTTTGGCCCGACATTACCGGCCTGACCACGCCACCATGGCTGCCAGCCTGCATCATCGCGGCGGAGCGGGAGGTAAAATCCATGGTTTCCACCCACAGCATACCCGGAGCCGCATAGCCCTGCGCATAGGCAACCGGCATATCAGCCAGCCTTACGCCTGATGCTGTTGGGGGAGCCTCCGCCCCACCACCAACCGCCACGACCGAAACACCACCAGCCCCACCAAGACTGGACTGAACGACCTGCTCCCTTGGTGCGGCATCAATCTGCAAGGCAACTCCTCCGGGCAGGATTTCAGCCAACTGACGGCTTGCGGATTCGTCCTCCACAATCCTGACCTGAGCCGGGTCAGGCCCCATGCCAAGCAGATTGGCCGCCTGCGTGGACAAGGCCAGCGCACGGCCAGACTGTGCTGGCCCACGGTCATTCACCCTTACACGCACCTGCCGCCCGTTTTCCAGATTTGTCACGGTCACAATGGCTGGCAACTGCAGTGTGGGGTGGCTTGCCGTCATCGTGGCCATGCTATGCACCTCACCATCGGCGGTCAGTTCCCCCTCCCGCCCATTCTGGCGCACGGCAAGACCAGTTCCCTGCCAGGCAAATTCCTCACGCGGGTAGAACCACTGGCCCTGCACCTGCCATGCGGTACCCACGGTATAATGCACGTCTGGATGGGATGACGGTGCGGGAGAACACGACGCCAACAGCAGACAACCCCAGAAAACGACTTTTTTCACGTTATGGCATCACCCAGAAGCCCTACGGCCAATGCATAAAAATCTGATGGATTGTACCGTCGGATCACGTTGAAATTATGGTAAACAATAAAGGCCTCGCCGCCCGGTCCATCGGGACGGATAACCGCACCTTCACCCACGGACATATCAAACTCACCAGCACGGGGCCTTACCCCCTGCTGCACCCACCACGCAAGCGGCCTGACATGGCCGCGACCAAGAAGGGACTGCTCCAGTGAATCGGGCAGTACAACGCCCTCCCCCCAAGGCTGTCCGGCCTGCCAGCCACACCGGGCCAGATAATTGGCTATGGAGGCAAAGACATCACCCTCATTATGCCAGATATCCGCCCGCCCGCCCGCAGGGTAACTGGCGGCGTAGCGCATATACGCACTGGGCATGAACTGCGGTTGCCCCATGGCCCCCGCATAACTGCCCAGCATATGGGCTGGCGGCACCCCCGCCTGCTCGGCCACATGGAGCGCTTTGAGCAATTCCGTGCGGAAAAAGCTGGCCCGTCTGCCGTCATAGGCAAGGGTTGCCAGCGCATCGATGACCGAAAACGTGCCCATGCGGGTGCCGTAAGCGGATTCCAGCCCCCATATGCCCGCAATGGCGCCCCCGCCAACACCATACAGCCCGCTGATCTGCCCCAACAGGTCTGCCCGCTGCTGAATGGCGGACAGGCCATCGTTCAGTTTTTTCTCGCTCAGAACGCGATCTTTATACTGTGCCCATGTCAGGGTGAATTCAGGCTGATGCCGATCCGCCTGCAACACTTTAGGGTTGGGAGCAGACACATGCGCAAATGCCTGCGCAACCACGGAGGAAGACACACCCTGCGCCAGTGCCTCCCGCCGGACCCCGGACAGAAATGCGGTGTAACTGCCACTCGCCCCATGTGCCGCGTTGCGCGCACAAACAGGCAGGGCCACCAGCAGAGTGCCGCCCCCGGACAAAAATTTTCTACGTAACATGAGGCACGATCCGCTTTGCAGACGACACAGGCAATTACACTATCCTGCTTTTACCCGTCTGTCAGGCTATGTTGTCCTCTTTAATCCATCACATACTCTGGCTCACTGCATGCGATGCCGCCGAGCGACCTTTCCCGCCCAAAAGCTTGACATGTGCCGCGTAAAAGAGCCTGTTGCCGCAGGTTCTGAGCGAAAGCTGAACATATCCGCCGTGTTGGAGACCAGGCTCCGTTGTGCTTGACCATTTTCTGGAACTGACCGCCACACAACCTCTTTGGCAGGTTTTGATTGTTATTCTGGCCACCTTTGTGCTGGAAGATGCGGCAACCGTTATTACGGCCATTCAGGTTCATTTACACACAATCAGCATCCCGCTTGCCCTGATCTCCCTATATGTCGGCATTGTTCTGGGGGATGTGGGGCTGTACGCTCTGGGAGCACTTGCGGCCAGATGGCCCCCTGCGCAACGGTGGATTACTGTTCCCTCTGCTCAGGCACAACAGGCCTGGTTGAGCAAAAACCTGTTCGGGGTTGTGTTCATCAGCCGGTTTATTCCCGGCACCCGCCTGCCCCTTTATACCGCATGTGGTTTTTTCCGTGCGGGATTACCTGTTTTTACGGCAGCAACCCTCTGCGCCACCCTGATCTGGACTACAGCCCTGTTCATGCTCTCCCTCCATGTAGGGGGGGCTTTGCTGGCCCATCTTGGCGCATGGCGCTGGGTTGGGGTTGCGGGCTTTGTTGTTGTTATCATTCTTATGGGGCGGCTGGTTGCACGCACCCAAAAACACAAGATATGACCCTGCCCATGCCCCAGCACGACAAACAGCCTAATCCCCTCTCTCTTTTCGAGTTCTGGCCGCGTTGGCTGTTTTACACGCCTGTTGTGGCATACTGGATACTTCTGGGCCTGCGCTACAGGGACGTAACCCTGCCCACCGCCGCCAACCCCCGCATAACAACAGGCGGTCTATGTGGTGAAAAAAAGAGTGATCTGCTGGATATGGCAGGCCCCTATGCAACGCGGTGGATTGCGCCATACACCACACTGACCACAGGCCAGAACGATCTGGCGGTCGCCACGGAAGCCATGCGCTCCAAGGGGCTGGAATTCCCCGTTGTTGTCAAACCCGATATCGGGTGCAACGGCACGGGTGTAAAACTGGTCCATTCGCAGGAAGAACTGGCACAGGTCTGCGCCGCATTCCCACGTAATATCGAACTGGTCATTCAAAGGCTGATTACGTGGCCGCACGAGGCGGGGCTATTTTACATCCGCCACCCCGACGAACCAACTGGCCGCCTGACTTCCCTGACATACAAGGATATTCCCTTCCTGACAGGCAACGGGAAAGACACGGTTCTGGAGCTACTCAAGCAGGACGTACGCACCAGCAAGGTTCTGCACATCTACACCCCCCGTCTGCAACACCGCCTGAACACCATTCCTGCCCAAGGCGAAAGGCTGGATCTGGTTTTTGCTGGCAATCATTGCAAAGGTGCTGTCTTTCGCAACGGCATTCCCGACATTACGCCAGAACTGACGCAAAAGATCGATCGGATCATGCAGGATATTCCCGATTTTTATTTTGGACGCATTGATCTTAAATTCCGTAGCGAAGAAGATCTGGCGCGTGGCGAAAATTTTGAAATCATCGAAATTAATGGTGTCGGGGCGGAAGCCATTCACATCTGGGATTCCCGCACCACCCTGCGTGAGGCCTATGCCGCACAGTTCCTGCATTATGGCGAGAGCTACCGCATAGGGGCAAAAAACAAGGCAGCGGGCTGGAAGCCCACAAACCTGTGGTACGGACTACGCTTATGGCGCGAACAGAAAAAGCTGCTGGCGTCCTACCCTCTTAACGACTAGAGGGAGCCTCCGCCATTGCGGCCCGCTGTTCCCGCCCCAAGCGGGAATGATGCCGCCCATAAAAGCGGTAACAACTCCACCCGCACAGAGCATAAAACGCAAGAAGCACTACTGGCACGGGGTCCCCCCCCATAAATGCCAGAACCATGTCCCAACAGAGTGGGGCAACCATAAAACCGCAGAAGATCATGCCCAGCAACGGTACGTAGCCAATCCACACACCGCGCAGCACAAACCCGCCAAAGGGCACAACAAAGGCACGCCTGTAATCAGGGGCCGTGTTCCGCATCCATATGACGGTAAAGCAGACGATACCAAACGCTGTTGCCGTGCCCAAACTGACCAGATCGCCAATAATATCAATCGGCAGCACCGCAGTAGCCAACGCAACCACACTCCCCAGCATTATGCTACCAAGCCATGGCGTATGGTAACGTCTGTGCAGGCGGGAAAAAATGGGGAACAGCAGACCATCTTCCGCCATGGCGAAGAAAATACGGCTCTGGGCATACAGCAGCCCCATAAGCACTGAGCAAAGACCAACCACGGCGCCAATTTTAACAAACAGGGCCAGCCAAGGCTGGTGCATGGCGTTGACAGCAATTGCCAACGGGTCCGCCACGTCGAGCGACTGCCACGGCACAACTCCGATCAGCACGGCCGCCACCACCATATAAACCACCGTGCAGATCACGAGTGAGAGCACAATGCCCACGGGCACATCCCGCTTGGGATTTTTGGCCTCGGCCGCAGCGGTGGAAACCGCCTCGAACCCGACATAGGCAAAAAAGATAACAGACGCCGCCCGGAAAATACCCGGCACACCGTAGCGGAACCCACCCTGATAGGCGGGGATAAAGGGGGTCCAGTACGCCGGGTGCATTTCCCAAACACCCAGAGCCACAAAAACTGCCAGCACACCGACTTTAAGCACAACAATAAGCGAATTGATTTTAAAGGATTCCCGCACCCCTACAATCAGCAGTGCAGTCACAACCACAATGGATAGAGCGCCCAGCAGGTCGCACTGCCAGTTGCCTACAATATGCCTGTCTAACCCCTGATGGGTCACACCCAATGTTGTGGTGTGCAAAGCGGTTGGCACATGGATTCCCAGATCATCCAGCAGACTGGCGGCATACCCGGAAAAACCGGCAGCCACCCCCGCGCAGGAAATGCCGTATTCCATCAACAACAACCAGCCAACAGCCCATGCCCACCCTTCCCCCATGGACACATAAGCATAGGTATAGGCCGACCCCGACACAGGCATAACAGACGCCAGTTCCGCGTAGGACAAAGCGGTAAACAGGCAGGCAATCCCCGCCACGACAAAAGACAGCAGAATGGAAGGCCCAGCATAATTGGCGGCCGCCGTGCCAGTCATAACATAAATGCCAGCACCAATGGTTGAACCCACGCCAAGCATGGTCAACTGCAATGGTCCCAGCGTTTTTTTCAGGCGTTGCCGCCCGTTTTCAAGCTCTATTCTGGCGAGTGTCTTGCGCAGCAAGGGGGCGCGACCACGTTTCATCCTATCCACGACTTACGCTGCGAAGTGGAACATCAAAAACGCGGCTCCCCCTGCCACCATGCAATACCACGCAAAAGGAGACATGGCCCAACTGTCATGCTTGCGGAAATAATGCATAAGAAAAGCCGTACTTGCCAGAGCGGTTACCCCGGAAACAACGGCTGCCAGCAGAGCAATATGCATCTGGGCAGGGTCAATAGGTGTGTGGCGCATTTTAAACGCTTCGCGCACCGTTGCCGCAATAATAACGGGCTGGGCCATAAGAAACGAAAAACGTGCTGCCGCATCATGGTGCAACCCACGCAGCAGTCCGCCACAGATTGTGGCCCCCGAGCGCGACAATCCCGGAAAAAAAGCAAAGCACTGGAAAAAACCAATAAACAACGCATCGCGCGATGTAAGGCTGGCCAGATAACGAACATCCTTGCGGACAACACTGCTCCGCAGTTTTTCAACCACCAGCAGCAGAACACCGTTAAAAAACAGGAACAGCGCAGCGGAAGATGCGGAGCCAAACACGCTGCGCAACCAGTGTTCAAACAGGCCCCCCACAATAACGGCAGGCACCGTAGCAAGGCAGATCAGCCACAGAATATGCAGGCTTTCCAACTGAATACGATGCCCGAACGCCCCAAACGCTCCTTTGCACAGAGCCAGCCAGTCCTGCCAGAAAAAAACCAGCAGCGCGACAGAGGTCCCCATGTGCAACATAACCAGAAATGGCAGAAATGTCGGATCATGCAGATCGTATGACCAGTGCAGCAAAGACGGCAGGACAACAGCATGCCCAAGACTGCTGACAGGAAAAAGCTCAGTAGCGCCCTGAAGCAGCGCCATGATAAGTGCCTGAAAAAGGGACATGTAGGTTTAGGGTTCCAAACTGTCTGATATCTGACTGCTGTCCTTGCACCATGCGCCTAAGTGCTGCAAGGATTTCGTCCTGTTTAACTTTTTGCGCAAGCACACTTTTATCATAAGGGCCGTAACCGACCATGAGCCGACAAAACCACATAGGCGCTATTATTTGCAGCACTCTGGTTCTGGCTGCGGCAACTGGATTTGGTATGTACGCTACCAACACCCAAAAAACACCGGGCAAAACATCCTACGAACTTGCTGCCCGTTTTGTTTCGGCCAATGGTCTGGCCCGCGGCGCGGATGTGGATATTGCCGGCGTAAAAGTGGGCCGGGTTTCCAGCATTACGCTTGACCCTGCATCCCAGATGGCCATTGTCCGCTTCCGGCTTGATGGAGCGCTCCACCTGCCTACAGACAGCACACTCACAATTGGCAGTGGCACCCTCTCCTCCGAAAATGCGCTGATGATCGAACCGGGTAAAGCGACAACACTGGCCCAATCCGGGCAGATGCTGACCCACACACTTGAACCCACCAGCCTTGAGCAGCAGGTCAGCAACTACATTTTTGGGGCGGGAAATCTGGAGCAGTGAGCCAATTCCTTCCACCTTATCAGTTTTTTAAAAAAAACTGATAAGGTGGATTGACGCTCACCTTTGGAACAGATACATAATCGCCACCAACCAATGGCGGCGTAGCTCAGTGGTAGAGCAGGGGAATCATAATCCCTTGGTCGGAGGTTCAAATCCTTCCGCCGCTACCATCACCCTAATACTCTTGTAAAATATCAAGAGATATGCGGTGATATTTCCCCTTAAATACCATAGACTTTTAAATGCCCTTTCTCCCCGAGAAAGAGTTGCGTCTAAAGGCATCTGATCCTCACCCAAGTCTGAGCGCCATACCGCCTCGCCTATATTTTAGCCGGAGCATCGGCTTTGTAACTCAGGTATGAGACGCGCAAGGCAATTGTTCTGCCTTGCGCGGTGTCGTAGCGAGCATCGCTCTTTAACTCATGTGATTTTATTATTCACTGAGTTGATACGCATGAAATTTGGGACCAACTTTGCTTCCATAAGAAAATTTGCAATTCTGTTCGAGATACGAATTCCCTGCCGATCCACATAAATCTCAAATGGAATGGCAACAACAATTGTTATGGCGAACGTTAATATGGAGTAAAAAATAAAATCTCTAAAAAAGACAACATTCCCCATTTTGGCCAGAATACATTCCAGAATCATAAAATGCAGAACATATAATGAAAAAGATATCTTTCCGATAAACAGAATAACCTTTCTCTCAAGTATACCTTGAATTAACCCCGACCTTAGAACGGATATAAAAAACAAGAAACACCCTATCCTAAGAAAAACTGCATAGTTTAAGTCCCAATTTTTTGAAAACGTTATGTATTTATACATTCCATCAACAAAATCTCCGTCCATATCATAATGAATAGGATATGAGATTAAAATAAGCCCAAGGGCAAAAAGGCTATAATTGAGTATCCCATTTGTCGCCTTCCTTATCCCCCCTGATACATAAATATCAGACATCATTAGCCCGAAAACAAAAAAGCAATACTGCTCCTTAATAAAAAATAGCATCACAATGAAATAAAAGAACAACCTGTTTTTCTGGTCTCCAAATAATGCAAGGAGAGCAAATACCAGAAAAGACCCCATAACCTCGAACGAAATTGTCCATAAAATGGGATTGATCGTTTTAATATCGAAAAAATATGTTTTGAAAAATGCCTGTATAATTAAACGCTTTAGGCCAATAGGTTTTGGGAAAAATATAACAGAAAGAACATACATAAATACATATGAAATTGTGACCGGTATTAAAAATCTAAAATATCTTTTTAACGCAGAATTTGTTATTATTTTCCTGTCTCTTGTTTTGTTATATTTATACGAAATAACAAAACCACTCATAATAAAAAATAACGTTACAGGTGGAAGGCCGCTGTAAAAAAGGTTTAATGGAGTATTCGCAATAAAATGTTCGCACATCCCAAAAAACGAACGGTCCGCCGTAAATCTAAGATCCGGCCAGTAAGCTTGGACGCAATGACTAAATATAACAATTAGGCATAAAATGCCTCGCAATCCATCTAAAAAACGTAAATTCCCTTTTGGCTCAGATAGTTGCACAGTCTTCCCTCGCAATCCACGCAAAAAGAAATGAACATAGTCATCTATTTGGAAGAGAGCGAGAAATTTGTTTTACAGCCGGACAAGACTCTGTCTGGTTTGTCTTCATGTAGATTATGCGTGAAATCAAATTTTGACTTCATACGACATCATCAAAATACCGCAGCCGCCAAACACGGACGACTAACGGTTTTCAAAACCGTGATCGTCCATACCAAACCAGAACCGCCCTGCACCCCCTATTCCATATTCATGGCATAGCTCGGGTGCAGGAGTATGGCTCAATTAGCCTTCGGATAATTCAGGCTGAGGTGCGGCGGACAGGTCTTTGGATTCAGACGTCCCCTCATTATCCATTTCGGTTTGATCATCTTCCTCATCTTCGGAAGAATTCGACTGAGCCCGCGGCTGTCTGGCTGCCTGACGTTCCGCGCGCTCCTGCTGGCTTTGCTGGGCGGCCTGCGCCATCGCGTTCAGGATACGAAAATAATGTTCGGCATGCTGGAAATACGCTTCGGCCGCTACGCGGTCACCACTACCTGTCGCATCGCGACCGAGCTGAAGATATTTTTCAAAAAGCTGCTGTGCTGTGCCTCTGACCCGCACATCGGGGCCATGACTGTCAAAAACATGATTCCGGTTCATGGGAATCTGGCCATTCAACTGCCTGGACGCTCCATTGCTCCCGCTGGAACGATGGTGTCTGGTACGCATCCGTTTTACATTCATGGGTTTATCACAGCGCTTTCCTGTTCATGGCACTTTGCATGAAGAAACAGTCCGATACAAATGGCATGTTCCTGAATGAAGGCCGAATTGTTTTTCGGAATGGGCTTTTGGCGACAACCTGTTTTTATTGCCGGGAAAAAAACCCTCACCGCTCATCCACCGTGGCAGATTTTATTCATCTGCATTCTGCCGCAGGACTGAGCCAGACGACAATAACAACGCCCAACCACAAAGCCAACCGGTTTTTTCATATTCCGGTCCATGCCTCACCGTGGCGCAGCACAACGCAGCGGACAATCCCAGCCAGATCGGGCAACACGCACACCACATCCAGCCCGCTTTGTGCGGCTATATCGCGCAGGTCCTGTTCCTGTCCAATCCCGATTTCAAAAATACCAACCCCATTGTCACTCAGAAGTCGGGGGAGTTGGGCACACAGGTCACGGTACGCATCCAGACCATCCTGTCCACCGTCCAGCGCACGCACAGGTTCATGCGCCCTCACCTCTTCCATCAGCCCCGCAAGGTCCGTTGTGGGAATATAGGGAGGGTTACTGAAGACAACATCAAACCGAGCTTGAGGGTTCAGGGCCTCCCCCCACTGACCGACCATAACCAGCGCCCGCCCCGCCATGTTGCAGCGCCGGGCATTGGCATGGGCCAGATGAGCCGCTGCCGGATTGATATCCACCCCCACTCCCCACGCATTCCTGTATTCAGCCAAGGCTGCAAGCAGAATACACCCCGATCCTGTCCCCAGATCCAGAAATGACAAAGCGGCATTGTGGTCAGGGCATTGCCCCAGAAGTGCGGTAATCAGGGTTTCCGTATCTCCCCTCGGCACAAGGGATGCGGGAGAGACCGCCAGATCAAGACTCCAGAACCCTTTGCTACCCGTAATATAAGCAAATGGCTCGTGCCGTACCCGACGGGCCACCCATGCCAAAAAAGGTTCAGCGGAAACTTCTTCGCGGGTGGAAAGTCCAAGCAGAGCCTCGGGCGTCAACCCCAACGCATGTTGCAGTAACAGACGTGCCTCCCTGCGGGGGTTTTCCACCCCGGCACCGCGCAAAAGAGCCGCACCACTGGCAAGCAGGTCCTGTATGGGCTGGTGGTGTGGTGTTTTTTCTGCTTTGCTTTGCCGTGTCATTTCAACAAATCACCCGATCCACACATCAATGCCCGCTTCGCGCTTTTCATTCAGTCTTTGGTCTTTTGTTCTGCTAACCGCCATAGGGTTGCTGGTCGCCCCCCTGCGCTCTGCCATGGCAGGCGAGTTTACGGTCACGGACGAAAAAGCTGACATGGAAATTTCCGAAGTCTCACGCATCTATCTAGACGGCAAACTGGCATCCGTATTCCGACTCGATGATGCCACGCGGTACAGGACGGTTCGTATTCCTACCCCACAGGGCCGTCTTGACCACACCTACACATTGTGCGGCGAAATTACCATTCGCACCGTAGATGGCCGGACGGAAACACACGAGGTCAGTAGTAGCGGCATTCTGCACAACCCCGATGGCCACCATTTTGATGCCTTGGGCTCGGATGGCTTTACAGACTTTTTTCTGGTCGACCCGCAGGCACCAGACGCTGCCGAGCGCATTCCCGGCCGGGGCGAAGTCTGCTCGACCCCGATCAGCTAGGCAGGCTAGAACCCCGCATCCGCCATAAGGGCTGCCTGTTCCTCCTGCGTAAGCGCATCCACAAACTCATCCAGTTCACCCAGCATCACGCGGTCAATCTTGTACAAGGTCAGGTTGATCCGGTGGTCCGTTACCCGTCCTTGCGGAAAATTGTAGGTGCGTATCCGCTCTGAGCGATCGCCCGTTCCAACCTGGGAGCGCCTGTCCGCCGCACGGTGAGCATGAGCCTGCTCGCGCTCACGCTCGTACAGGCGTGCGCGCAGGATCTTCATCGCCTTGGCACGGTTCTTGTGCTGGCTTTTCTCTTCCTGCATGGACACAACAATACCTGTTGGCAAATGGGTAATCCGCACGGCACTTTCGGTTTTGTTCACATGCTGCCCGCCAGCACCCGATGCACGGAAAACATCTATCCGCAGTTCGGTCTCGTTAATTGTTACGTCAACCTCTTCCGCCTCCGGCAGAACGGCAACCGTAACCGTGGAGGTGTGAATGCGCCCCTGCGCCTCTGTTGCAGGCACGCGCTGTACCCTGTGCACGCCAGATTCGTATTTTAGCCGGGCGAAAACACTTTTGCCGTTAATTTCAGCAATGCCGCCGCGCAGACCACCGAGTTCGCTTTCGTCATAGTCCATAACCGTAAAGCGCCAGCCTTTAAAATCTGCATAGCGGCGGTATAGGTCAAACAACTCGGCTGCAAACAGAGCAGCTTCATCCCCACCAGCAGCAGGACGCACTTCCAGAATAGCGCTCCGTTCATCCGCTGCATCCTTGGGGAGCAGCGCCAGACGGACCTCTCGTTGCAATCTGGGTAGCTGCTCGCGCAACTCAGCCAGTTCTTCCCCCGCAAGCTCCTGCATTTCCGGGTCGGCCAGCAATGCCTCCGCCTGAGCAATGCTCAGTTCGGTTGCGCGCAGGTCGTTAATGCGGCTTACAACCGGCTCAATTTCCGCATATTCGCGGGATGCCTGTGTAAAGGCATCCCCACTCAGACCGCTTGCCAGATGCGCTTCCAATTCAAGCGCGCGACTGGCAATCCGGTCCAGCCGTTCATCAAGATTCATTACGCAAAAATGCTCCGCGCATCAGACAGAAGGGCTTGTGTTGCCACTTCACTCTCCTGCCCGGTTTCCATGCTTTTTACACGGAACACGCCACGGGCCAGTTCGTCTTCACCCAAAAACAGAACATGGCTTGCATTCTGCTTTCCAGCCCGCTCCATGCGTTTGCGTAGCGAGCCTTTATAACCAATTTCGGTCCGCACACCCTGCTGGCGCAAAGCCTGCAAAATCTGGCAGACGGCTTTTTCATCCGGCGAACCTACGGGAATAAGCACTACGGAACGCGGAGCCTGCGGTGCTTCTTCAAGCAACATGGCAAGACGTTCGACCCCAGCAGCCCAGCCAATTGCGGGTACTTCCGGCCCGCCCATCTGCTTGACCAGACCATCATACCGCCCACCGGCCAGAACCGTCCCCTGTGAGCCAAGGCGGTTGGTCACGAACTCGAAGGTAGTGTGGTTATAATAGTCCAGCCCACGCACAATGGCGGGATTGACCGTGTAGGCAATACCAAACAGGTCAAGCTTTTGGCGTAGCTCATCCCAGAAGGTACGGGCCTCGGGGGTGAGGAATTCTTCCATCATGGGCGCATTGGCAACAAGCTCACGATCGCCCGCGTCCTTGCTGTCGAGAATACGCAGCGGATTTTTTTCAAGCCTTACGCGGCTATCCTCCGACAGTTTATCCCCATGAGCGGAAAAATACGCAACGAGCGCCTGCCGCCATGCATCCCGGCTCGCGGCGTCCCCCAGCGTATTCAGCTCCAGCGTTACGTACTGGGCCACACCCAGTGCTTCAAGCACCGCATAGCCAAGAGCTATGACTTCCGCATCGGCCAGTGGTTCGGCAGCACCCAGCAGTTCCGCCCCGATCTGGTGGAACTGGCGGTAACGCCCCTTTTGCGGTCGCTCATGCCGGAACATGGGGCCGGTATAAAACACCTTCTGGGGCAACGACTGGGTGAGCGCATTGGTCACCAACGCACGGCAGACAGCCGCAGTTCCTTCTGGCCGCAGGGTCAGGCTTTCCCCATCGCGGTCATTGAAGGAATACATCTCCTTGGAGACCACGTCCGACGTATCGCCCAAAGAGCGGGAGAATACGCGGGTTTCTTCAAAAATGGGGGTGGACCATTCATCAAACCCGTAGAGCCCGGCAATGTGGCGCGCGGTATGGACCACGCGCGCATGGCGGCGCTGCTCTTCTCCAATAAGATCGTGCGTTCCTCTTACGGGCTGAATGCTGCTCACGGCCTGTTTTTCCTGATTGACGCAGAACCCTTGCGGGTTTGTGTCCTGTATCTATGTGTATTGGGCAAATAAAGCCCGCCACGCGGCCCGCATATACCGGGCGCGCACGGCGGGTGATAGGCGAACTTATTTGGCGGACGCCATATCCGGCAGTTCGGGGGTAGCCCCTTCCTGCTTTGCGCGGGCTTCTTCAGCCTCAATGGCGGCTACGCGTTCTTCAACCAACTCAACAACGTGGCTGATCATGTCGCCTGCGGCAATGGTATGGTCCTGCTTACCTGCGGAATAGACCATGTGACGGCCAGAGCCACCACCAGTCACACCCAGATCGGTCATAAGCGCTTCGCCTGGACCATTGACCACACACCCGATGATGGAGAGCGTGAGCGGGGTTTTAATGTGCGCAAGACGGTCTTCCAGTGTCTGGACCGTTTCCACCACATTAAAGCCCTGACGTGCGCAGGACGGGCAGGAAATAATCTTGACCCCACGGTGGCGCAGGCCAAGGGATTTAAGAATATCCCACCCAACCAGCACTTCTTCTTCCGGTGCAGCGGAAAGCGAAACACGCATGGTGTCACCCACCCCGGCCCAGAGCAGATTGCCCAGCCCGATGGAGGATTTGACCGTACCGGCACGTTTGCTGCCTGCTTCGGTAATACCAATATGCAGCGGGTAATCGCACGCATCTGCCAGCTGCTGATAGGCAGCAACCGCCATGAACACGTCAGACGCCTTTACGCTGATCTTAAATTCCCGGAAGTCATGATCTTCCAGAATTTTGGCGTGTTCGAGCGCGCTTTCCACCAGAGCTTCGGGGTTGGGCTCACCGTATTTTTCCAGAAGGTGCTTTTCCAGCGACCCGGCGTTAACGCCAATACGAATGGAACAGCCGTAATCCTTGGCGGCCTGAACCACCTCGCGCACACGCTCCGCACTACCAATGTTGCCCGGATTGATGCGCAGGCACGCAGCGCCCGCCTTGGCAGCCTCGATCGCACGTTTGTAGTGGAAGTGAATATCGGCCACGATCGGCACGTTCACTTCCCTTACAATTTCAGCCAGTGCCGCCGTGCTTTCCTCATCCGGGCAGGAAACACGAACAATATCCACACCTGCCAGTTCGGCACGGCGAATCTGCTCAATGGTCGCCTGTGCATCGCTGGTCAAGGTATTGGTCATGGTCTGGACGGAAATCGGGGCATCTCCACCGACGGCTACCTTGCCGACGTGGATCTGCCGAGATTTCCGACGCTCGATATGCTGGTAAGGCCGGTAGCCGCTCATCTTGCATCCTTTTGTCGAGACGACAGTTGGGGGAGGTCTGGCCGCGTTTCGGCGCTGCGGCGTCTCCCGCTCTAGGTTTGGTGCTTTCCTGCCAAAATCAAGGCCGGTTGGCTACACATAAAGCATGGAAAGAGCCATTCAGTGCGCGCCAGCCCCATTAAGCTGGCGGGCGTTCAGGTCATCCGCACTGGGTTCGGCGGGGGGAGCCGCCCGGTGTGCTGCCGGTTTGACCGCCTCGGCCGGAGCCGCAGCAATGCCGCCTGCCCCAGCGCCTGAAGCCACTGCTGGCAGATCGGGCTTTGGCGCATCATCCCTTGTGGCCTTGGCTGGCAAACCAGCCCCCTGCTCCACAGGTGTAACCGCCGCGGGTGCGGCTGGCATGGGGCTTACACCGCCACCCGCCTGTACCTGCCGCACCGTTTCTGGCGTAAGCGCAATATGCCGCAATACAGCGCCATTCCTCCCCAATGGTGGGGTGGTCATTGTTCCTTGGGCAAGAGTGATGCCACCCGCATTCCCCACGGTCAGACTGTATGGTCCATTATCGGAGGGAACAGTCCATGCATCGCCCGATTGCAAAATATGATCGTAAACGACCTTACCACCTGCATTCTTGAGCTGCACCCAGCTCGGAGCTGTCGCCTTGAGCATAAGGGGAGCGTCCACACTGGCCGTAGCCGTATCCGGCTGTGCATGAGATGGCTGCTCCACGTCAGGCACCGTTGCGGGCGTGGCCTGATTTTCAGGAGCGGCTGCTACGGAGGAAGATGCCACATCGGCTGTATTGGTGGCATTGCCCGTAGGGGCTGCATCTACCCCGCTGGGCGTAACAGGCACGCTTTGTGGCGGAGCCGCCTGCGCACCAACGGGCACCTCCGCCATGTTGTGATCAGGCAAAATGGAGGCAACCTGCGGCGATGGTGCATTTTTTGCACTTTCACCGGGCATCAGGGTTGCTACAGGTGGCACGCGCTCTGGCACGGGGGGCACATGCCCGACAAAACAGTACCAGCCCACATAGCTTGCCAGAATAACGACCAACCCCAGCGAAATACTAACGGCTGGCGGCAGACGGCGGTCGGGTGGCGGATCGGGAAAATCCAGATCAGGCTTGCGCGTGCCCAGCCGCCCTTCCTGCCGGTATAGCTTGAGCATCTGGTCGGGATTGAACCCAAGAGCCTGCCCATACGTACGCAAAAAACCCAGAGCATAGACCTCTGCTGGCAGTACACTGGAATTTCCACTTTCCAGCGCGTCCAGATAAACGCTGCGAATCCGCAACCAGGCAGAAACATCTCCGATGCTCCAGCCAAGCTGCTCACGGCGCTTACGCAAAGCTTCGCCTACCCCCAGAACCTCCACATCTGGAAGCGGGGGTAATGGCGAGCCTTGCTCATGATCAGAACCTTGGGCGTATTCAGCCATCCGCATCCATACGACGTTGTTGACGTACCAGAGCCACAGTAGCCTGATCGACCAGATCTTCAATGATCTGCGCCACAGGCTGGACAGATGTTACCATACCAACAGACTGGCCTGCCATAACAGACCCCTGTTCAACATCGCCGTCAATAACCGCACGGCGCAGCGCACCCGCCCAGAAGTGCTCAATTTCAAGCTGGGCAGCCTCACGCGTTAATTCACCGGACTGAAAACGGCGGATCACGTCTGCCTGATGGGTAACAAACTGCCGCCCGCCCTCGTTGCCCAACGCGCGCACGGGAATAACCGGAAAGCGGTCATCGAGTTGAACAGAGGTTATGGCGTCACGCGCGGCGGCACGCACAAACGCTTTTTTGAATTTTTCGTGAGCAATGCTTTCCTCGGCCGCGGCAAAGCGCGTGCCCAACTGCCCACCCGAAGCCCCCAGTTCCAGATAGGAGAGCAGAGCGTCCCCCCGACCCAGACCACCGGCCACAAAAACCGGAACACTCTGGATATGGGGAAGAATTTCCTGTGCCAGAACCGTCAGCGAAACCGGACCAACATGCCCGCCAGCCTCGGCCCCTTCAATCACCAGCGCGTCCACGCCCATTTTGACCAGACGCTTGGCCAGAACCAGCGCGGGGGAGAAGGCAATAACCTTTGCCCCACCATCCTTGATCGCCTTGATAGCCGCACCGGGCGGAATACCCCCGGCCAGCACAATATGACCAACACCCGCGTCCAGACAGACCTGCACCAGTTCGTCCAACTGCGGGTGCATGGTAATCAGGTTCACACCAAACGGGCGATCGGTCAGGGCGCGGGTCGCCTTAATTTCCTCCGCCAGACGCGCAGGCTCCATGGCCCCGCAGGCAATAACCCCAAAGCCACCGGCATTGGAAATGGCGGACACCAGATTACGCTCACTGACCCAGGACATGGCCCCGCCAAGAATGGCGTATTGCGTACCCAAAAATTCGGTCCCACGCCGCCACAACGCACCCAGCCGCTTGCGGGCGCGTTGTAGTTCTACCTGTGTGGGTTCGTCGGTCGCGGTAATCGCGTTGCTTTGCTCAGACATTATCCAACCCATATGCGGTATGCAGGGCCCGCACGGCAAGCTCTGCGTATTCCGCCGCCACCAGCACCGAAATCTTGATTTCGCTGGTGGAGATGGCCTGAATGTTAATGGACCGCTCCGAAAGTGTACGGAACATGGTGCTGGCCACCCCTGCGTGCGAGCGCATACCCGTGCCCACAACGCTGATCTTAACAATATCGGGGTCGGTCGCCAGCTCTTCGTACTGCACGGAGTCCCGCACACTTTCCAGCACGTTGATCGCCTGCGGCAGATCGCTCTTGCTGGTGGTAAAGGTCATGTTGGTCGTGCCGTCCGCCCCGGTGCTCTGCACGATCATGTCCACGTTCACATGGGCTTCGCTCATGGGGCCAAAAATTGCGGCGGCAATACCGGGCCGATCCGGAATCCGCCGGACCGACAGCTTGGCTTCATCACGGGAGTAGGCAATGCCGGTAACCAGTTTCTTTTCCACGATTTCGTCCTCATCCACCACCAAAGACCCCGGAAGATGCCCTTCCATAACAGCCGGGCCATCCGCAAAGCTGGAAAGCACCTGCACGCGCACCCCTTCGCGCATGGCAAGGCCTACGCTGCGGGTTTGCAGCACCTTGGCACCAACAGAAGCCAGTTCCAGCATTTCCTCATAGGTAATTTTATCAAGCTTGCGCGCCTTGGGCACAATGCGCGGGTCGGTTGTGTAAATACCGTCCACATCGGTGTAGATATCGCACCGGTCCGCCTTGATCGCTGCGGCAAGGGCCACGGCCGAAGTATCCGACCCACCACGCCCAAGGGTGGAAACACGCCCGTCGGGTGCCACACCCTGAAAACCCGCAACAACCGGCACCATGCCCTCGGCCATGCAGCCCAGCAGCTTTGCGCCATCAATCGAATCCAGACTGGCCTTGCCATGCGCCGAATCGGTCAGGATCGGCACCTGCCACCCCGCGAACGAGCGTGAGGGCACGCCGAGCTTCTGCAACGCAATAGCCAGCAGGCCACTTGTCACCTGCTCACCCGTGGCCACAATGGAATCGTATTCCTTGGGGTCATGCAAAGGAGAGAGGGACTGGCAGAAACCGACAAGCCTGTTTGTCTCCCCCGCCATGGCGGACACGACAACAAGAACATCACATCCTGCGTCTTTCTGTTTTTTGACGCGTTCGGCCACGGCGCGAATACGATCAAGGTCGCCGACAGACGTTCCGCCGAATTTCATGACAATCCGGGGTGCGGAACCGGACATAGCTTTATTCTCCACCAGACAAGCCGCAGAACATGCCACCCATCCCTATTTGTTCCTGACTTTGCCAGAAAAGACGAACAGGAACGGTTGCACAGCTTTACAAGGCGCGTCACATAACCTTCCCGGCCCCCTTTCGTCCAGCGGGGAGACCAGCAGGAAAGGATTTTGTTGCATGAACGCCACCAGCCCACACGCGGCCTCTTCGGTCTCTGATGAAGAAATCGCACGGTTTAGCGCCCTTGCGGAGCAGTGGTGGAATCCTTCCGGCCCCATGCGCCCACTGCACGCCATGAATGCGTTGCGCATAGACTGGGCCTGCCGCCACCTTCCATTGCGTGGCCGCACAACCCGCCGTGCAAAAATTCTGGACATTGGGTGTGGTGCCGGACTGGCGAGCGAAGCACTGGCCACAGCCGGGTACGACGTACTTGGATTGGATGCCTCGGCCAATGGCATTGCCGCAGCAAAGGAACATCTGGCCTCCAACCCGCTGCCCGAACATGCAGGCCCGCTGCATTACCGCAACGGCAGCGCAGAAGACCTTGTGGCTGAAGGCACGCAGTTTGACGCGGTTGTCGCGTTAGAAATTATTGAGCATGTCACTGATCCTGCGGCATTTATGGAGATGCTTTCCCAGCTTGCCGGACCAAAGGGCACGGTTATTGTCTCCACCATGAACCGCACATTGCGCTCCCTTGCGGTTGGCAAGATCGGTGCTGAATATATTCTGCGGCTGCTGCCCGTGGGCACTCATGAATGGCGCAAGTTCATCCAGCCATCCGAACTGGGGCAATATGCCCGTGCGGCGGGCCTGCGCATGACCGCCATAGCTGGCATGGCCCCCGGCCCCATGGGCTGGAAAGAAACCCGCGACCTAGGCATTAACTACATTGCGGCATTTACAAAGTATTGATTTTAAAATTTTTACTGGTCTGGAGAGGTTTTTACGCTCCAGACCAGCCAACATTATTTGACTGCGTCCGGGATTTTGCACACTGGCCCCATGGCAGGGCCGGTGTAGCGGGTCCATGTCTGGGTTTCCCCAAAAATGGGTAGCCCGATATAACCTCGTAGCTTGAGCACATCGGGCTGGGCCAGCCATATCTGCGAATCATATAGGTGCCCTGTATCGGGGTCCAGAATATGCCCCGCCCAGCGCCCCTCGTTACTGTCTGCCATTGGATGAAAATCCGTTAGCATCAGCAGGTTACATTCTGTTTTGCCATCATGCCCATGCGGCACGTCCGTGCCCTCATAACGTAGGCCAATAAGATGGCCGCACAGATTTTGGCCGCACCGGTCGATTTTAAACACGCCGTCATGGTCCTGACTAAGCCAGTAACCACTCAGCCCCGCTTCATTCGATAGAGGTTCCGCAGCGGAAAGAGACACGGGAACACCAGCCAGAAACACAGCCAGCAGGGCAGCAAGCCCCACCTTGGCTTTACGCACCACGCCGGACTTTCCGTCTTTTTTCATCTCTGCCTCTCCCTCAACCGGGCTGGCGGTATGGCCTACCCCGTCCAGCCCTGTAGGATGTGGGGGACCACCCTCTAACGCACCACCCCCATTTGTATATGGTCAGCCCAGACATTCAACTGTCCGTATCGCGCACCCAGGGAACATTCTGGAACGCAACGCCTTCTTCTTTCAGTTCTTCTTGCTGGGTCTGAGACATCTCACCATAAATCCCGCGCTCCGGGGCTTCGCCATAATGAATGCGCAAGGCTTCATCTGCAAACCGGTTACCCACGTTTTCACAATTTTCTTCAATTGTGCGCCGCACTTCGCGCAGGGTGCCCAATACCACATCCGGCAGAACCGGTAGCACCTGCCCTGCTGCGGGGGTGGGCGTGGCGGCCGGGGCTGCTGCCGCCACATCCGGCACCACGTTCTGCGGTGCCGCACGCTTTGGGGCACGCCCAACAATGGCTGGGGCCATAGGAGCCTGATCCACGCTGGCCGTACCGCAGTCAGGGCAGCTTAGAAGGTGCTTCTGCCTGAGCATGGCAAATGTACTGCTGTCTTTGTACCAACCTTCAAACACATGGCCATTGGCGCAACGTAAACGATAGCAGATCATGTCAACTTACCTTGGCGGCATACCGTCCCGGTCGTGGCGGACAATCAGCTCAGGCCCAGCAGACCGTTCAACTGGCCGCTACGTTCCAGCCGCATCAGGTCGTCACATCCACCAAGCGCTTTGCCGTCCACAAATGTCTGGGGCACTGTTGTCTGCCCGCCCGACAATGCTATGGCCTGCTCCCGCTCGGCCGTACCGCGGGGGGCATTGACCTCGGTAAACGGGACTTTTTTGCTTTCCAGCAAAGCAACAGCGCGCATGCAGTAGGGGCAACCGGGCTGGGTATAAATCTTGATTTCAGGCATAAACTGTCCTTACTGGTTCTGGGTTATGGATACAATCAGCTTTTCTGGAGGCCATGTTATGGTCTTCATCCGACATGTCCATAGTCCGGTTGATCCATGTCCACATCCCGGCGGGGCGGCACCACCCCGGCGACCAGCAGGCTCACGCTCCGTGCCCCGCCCTGAAGCAGAGCATTGGTGCAGGCTGCTGCCGTGGCGCCTGTTGTCAGCAGGTCATCCACCACCACAATATCGCGCCCGCGCACCCTCGGCCCGCAGGACGAACGCAACATGATAGCCTGCGCCACCTCATCCCACCTTGCCTGACGCGAGAATGACGCCAAAGGTACGGTGGAGCGAACACGGACCAGTGCATCAGGCAGGCAGCGCAGGCCAGCGAGCTTTGCCACAGCATGCGCCAGCAAAGCGGCCTGATTGTAGCGCCGCCTGAACAAACGCCAACGATGCACGGGTACGGGCACAACAAGCGCATCATCCACCAGAATGTCCCGCCCGACCCGCACCATCTGCTGGGCAAGAAACGCGGCGTTATCTGTTTGGTCTGCATATTTGAGCTTTAAAATCAGCTCCCTTGCGACACTTTCGTAAACAAAGGCCGCCCGCGCCTGCCCCCATGCAGAGTGGTGCCGCTCGCAGGCCGGGCACAGGCCGTCCGCCCCCAGCATGCCCGCGCTGACCTGTGGAACCGCGCAGGCTTTGCAAAATGGTGCAACAACGCCGTGCAGGCGCGCAAAACAGGCAGAGCATAACAGACCATGCCGCGCAACATCCGCCCCGCAATGCAGACAGGCTGGCGGATAGAGCACTCCCAGCGCCATCTGCCCCAAAGGCCGCAACCGCGCCACAACACCACCCGCTAGAGCAAACACAGGTTTGTCATGGCTGGCAGCTTGGCAAAAAGCATGGATACGCGCACATCTGCTTTTATGGATACACCTGTTATTTTTGACCGCAAAGCCGTCAGACTGCACCGGGACCGTGCCGCACATATGCAGGACGGCATTATGCCCGTGCTGGATATTACAACCGATCTGCTGCTCGACCGGCTGGATGACATGGTGCGACCTTTTTCCACGGCACTGGACATAGGCGGGCGCGGTGTAACCAGCCAGCGGCTTGCCGCGCGCGGCATACACACAATCAGCATGGACCTCTCTGCCAGACTGGTCGCCCGCTCCAATGGACTGCGTGTCTGCGCGGATGAAGAATGGCTGCCTTTTGCACCACAGAGTTTTGATCTGGTCATTGCCAACCTGTCCCTGCACTGGGTGAATGATCTGCCGGGCGTGTTCAGCCAGATCAGGCATGTTCTCCAACCAGATGGGCTATTTTTGGCCAGCATGCCCATCCTACCAACATTGCGCCCCCTGCGCACGGCACTGGAAGCGGCAGAACTGGCATTGTGCGATGGGGTATCCCCCCGTGTATCGCCTTTTCCCACACAGCAAAGCTGTGCGCAGCTTATGCAGCGTGCCGGGTTTGCCCTGCCGGTTATTGATACCGAACAACTGGACCTACGCTACCGTTCGCTCCGTGCACTCATGGCCGACCTACGTGCGGCGGGTGAAACAAATGCCCTGATACAGCGCACACGCACCCCACCGCCGTGCATGATATTCCCCGCAGCGGCAGCAGAACTGGAAAAGCCCGGAGCAGACAGTTTTGCCATGCCCCTGCATATGGCGGTCCTGTCCGGCTGGGCCCCTGCCCCAACCCAGCCCGTGCCTTTGCAGCCCGGGCAGTTCGAGCATTCCCTACATGACGCTTTAAACCAGCAGACCCCACCCAGCTAACCACTAGCTCCATTGCCCGCACAGGCGCGTGCTCAGCCGCCAGTAACGCTCATATGCCTTTGCGGGCCGGATACAGCGCCTGTCTGCGCATCGAGCAAAAAGTCATGGCCTGTGGGTTTGCGGGCTATGGCCTGCTGTATGGCAACCTCCAGCGCCGCATCCGTTGCTCCCCCGCGCATAAGGTGACGCAGGTCCACACCCTCTTCCTGCCCAAGGCAGGTATAAAGCTGCCCGGTGCAGGAAAGGCGGACACGGTTACAACTCGCGCAGAAATTATGGCTCATGGGGGTAATAAACCCCAGCCGCCGCCCTGTTTGCGCCACACGCACATAGCGCGCGGGGCCGCCGGTCTGGTAGGTCAGGGGCTCAAACGTCCAGCGTTGGGATAAATTACGCCTGACAGCATCGAGCGAAAGATACTGCGCCGTGCGGTCCTCGCCCGTTTCCCCCATGGGCATTGTCTCGATCAGGCAAAGGTCCGCGCCAATTTCCCCGCACCATGCCAGCAGCGCGTCAAACTCATCATCATTCACGCCCGCCATGGCCACGGTGTTTATACGCACGGCAAGCCCTTGGGCACGGGCGGCCCGAATACCTTCCAACGTTGCGGCAAGCCTGCCCCTGCGGGTCAGTTTGGCAAAACGTTGTTCATCCAGAGAATCCAGGCTGACATTCACACGCCTGACCCCGGCCTGCGCCAGAATGGGCGCATAATGCGCCAACTGGCTGCCATTGGTGGTCAGTGTCAGCTCATCCAGCCTGCCAGACTGCTCGGGCTGGCGCAGCCATGACCCCAGTTCCTTGAAGAAAAAACCAATATCGCGCCGCACAAGTGGTTCACCACCCGTAATGCGCAACCTGCGCACACCATGATGCACAAATACCCGGCTCAGGCGCAGTAGTTCCTCAAAGTCCAGCACATCCGCCCGTGGTAAAAACGACATCTGTTCGGACATGCAGTACACACACCGCATGTCACACCGGTCAGTTACGGAAAGACGAAGGTAGGATATCCGCCTTCCGGCGGGGTCCGTTAAAGAGGACAACATAGGTACACTTTATATCAGAAACCTCTGCGGCATTAAATGCAAAAGAGCACCCCGGCACTGAGGAAACAACACCCAGCCCTGCAAATAAACATACGGCCCGCTTTAAGCGGGCCGTATGCAGCAGACAAGCTGAAAAACTGGATATTAGTGTCCGGCGTTGTTGCCCGAAAAATCTGGCCGGGCCAGACCGGACTGTTCAAGCTGCTCCACCAGAGCACTCTTCAGCCGTTCCAGACCGGCATCATCCCGCCCTTCGGCCCGTGCGACCAGCACGGCCTGCGTGTTGGATGCGCGCAAAAGCCACCAGCCGTCGGTGGTGTTGACGCGCACACCGTCAATTTCGGACACATCCGCACCAGCCTTGCGCAGGCGTTCGGCCACTTCCTCAATAACCTTGAACTTGCGATGGTCATCACAGTCAAAGCGTACTTCGGGGGTGGAAAGCGTTGCAGGCAGCGCCTCGCGGAAAGCGGCCAGCGATTCATGCGACCGTGCAACAATACCGAGCACACGCACACCGGCGTAGAGGGCATCATCAAACCCGTACCACTTATCGGCAAAGAAGATATGGCCCGACATTTCCCCCGCCAGCGGGGAACCGGTTTCCGCCATTTTGGATTTGATGAGCGAATGCCCCGTCCGCCACATAAGCGGTTTGCCACCAGCACGCCCTACCTCGTCAAACAGCACCTGACTGGCTTTGACATCGGCAATAATGGTCGCCCCGGAATGGCTTTTAAGCACGTCCCGCGCCAGCAGGACCAGAGTCTGGTCGCCCCACAGGATTTCGCCCTTATTGTCCACAAGGCCAATCCGGTCGGCATCCCCATCAAAGGCAATACCGAGGTCGGCGTGGTTGTCCTTGACTGCGGCAATAAGCTGCTCAAGATTTTTGGCGACCGTTGGATCGGGGTGGTGGGCCGGGAATGTGCCATCAATCTCGGCATTGAGCACAATGTGTTCACCCGGCAGCACCGCCACCATTTTTTCCAGCACTTCGCCAGCGGAACTGTTGCCGTTATCCCAGACGATCTTGAGCTTGCGCGTGCCGCCGTCATAATCCTTTACAAGACGTTTGACGTATTCATCCCGCACATCAATCGTGCGCACGCTCCCCTGCTCTGCCGCAACCACATTCCCCTTGGCGGACAGATCCCCCAGTTCACGAATCTGGGCGCCAAAGAACGGCTTGCCAGCCAGCATCATTTTAAAGCCATTGTAGTCGGGCGGGTTGTGGCTACCCGTCACCATAATGGCCCCGTCCGCATTCAGCGTTGCCGATGCGTAATACAGCATGGGGGTCGGCCCGCGCCCAACGCGCGTCACGTCCAGACCGCATTCCAGAGCACCTTTTACAAGGGCTTCTTCCAGCATAGGGGAGGACAGACGGCCATCGTAACCCACAACCAGCGTTTTACCGCCATTGCGGCGTACAAGACTGCCAAATGTGCGGCCGATGGCAAACGCATCTTTCGCACTCAGGGTTTTACCAACAATGCCGCGAATATCGTATTCCCGCAGGCTTGTGGCATCAAAGTCATGAGCGAACGACATTAATTCTGTCCTTCGTATTTTTTAAGGAATTCGCGCACACCATCAGCCAGTTCGGGCCGTTCCAGCGCAAAAGCGATCTGTGCTTCAAGGAAGCCGAGCTTGTTGCCGCAATCGTAGCGAACGCCTTCATACCGCAAACCAAAGAACGGAACGTGACCAATGGTTTTGGCCATGGCATCCGTCAACTGCACTTCGCCCCCAGCACCTTTTTCCAGCTTGGCGAGATGCGGCATGACATCGGGCGTGAGAATATAACGCCCGATAATGGACAGGTTGGACGGTGCATCTTCAGGTTTAGGTTTTTCAACCAGCCCCTTCACTTCCACAAGGCGGCCATCGTCCTTGCCGGTGTCCAGAATACCGTAGCGGTTGGTGTGTTCACGCGGCACTTCGGACACGGCCACCACATTGCCGCCAGTTTCGTAATAAGCGTCGGCCAGTTGCTTCAGGCAGCCTTTTTTGGACATCACCATGTCGTCAGGCAGCAGAATGGCAAACGGGTCATCCCCGATAAAGGAACGGGCGCACCAGATGGCATGCCCAAGCCCAAGCGGTTCCTGCTGACGCACGGCAATAAGGGAGCCAGCCTGAATGCTGCTGGGTTCCAGCGCTTCCAGACAATCTACCTTGTTGCGTTCCTTGAGCGTGCTTTCCAGCTCATAGGCGATATCGAAATAATCAATCAGGGAATCTTTGCCACGGCCGGTAATCAGGCAGAATTCCTCAATACCCGCGGCTCGTGCTTCATCTATGGCGTATTGAATAAGGGGTTTATCCACGACCGGCAGCATTTCTTTTGGCATGGCCTTGGTGGCAGGCAGAAAGCGCGTTCCCAGCCCCGCAACTGGCAGGACTGCTTTACGTAAAGGCTTGGGATTGGACACGAATATAACACCTTTAAATCAAGTTAAACCTAAGACCATCCGAACCGGCTTGTCCAAAAACACGAGGTTATCGGCCCCAGTGTCCAACCAGTGTCGGAAAAAGATCAAGGCTGCCAACAGTGTGCCTTGTATCTCTGGCCGACTGGCATGGCCTTTTTTACATAACTGCAACCATGCTTCTACACTGCAACAAACAGCAAAAGAACGGCGCGAATATGACAAATCCCGCTCAATTTGCAGAAAAATGCACGCAAACGAAAAAAACGGCTCAAGGCGTCAGCCTTTTGCCGTTCATAACGTCAAATTTTGTCATGAAAAAATTTGGTGCGGTCGAGAAGACTCGAACTTCCACGAGGTTTACCCCCACAAGCACCTCAAGCTTGCGCGTCTACCATTCCGCCACGACCGCACGTGACAAACGGTATCAAAAAAGGCGATACCGTGTGATACGAAGCCCTATAACCGAACCATAAGCAGGCGGCAATGACCAAAGAACAAATTTTATGGGAAATAAGCAAAAAACTGGTGCCCTACCCAGCCGCCCTGAGCAGAATGGAGCAGATAGCCAAGGCCATACGGGCGGGCGAGGCAGCCGAACGTGTATGGCTGCTTGAACACCCTCCTCTGTACACATCGGGCACATCGGCCAAGGCGGAGGACCTGTTCAACCCATCAGGCTACCCCACATACCATGCAGGCCGGGGCGGACAGTGGACCTACCACGGGCCGGGGCAACGCACGGCCTATGCCATGCTGGACCTCCAGCGCCCTCACGGCAACGTACCCGCACGTGACCTGCGGGCTTATGTGCAGGCTCTGGAAGCGTGGATTATTACCGCACTCGCCAGCTTTGGTCTCCGTGGCGAGGTGCGCGAAGGCCGCGTGGGAGTATGGGTGGTCAACCCACAGACCGGGGGGGAGGAAAAAATCGCAGCCATTGGCGTACGCGTTTCGCGCTGGGTCAGCTGGCACGGCGTTGCGATCAATCTGGCCCCAGCCCTACCGGACTTTGAGGGCATTGTTCCGTGCGGCATCCGTGAATATGGCGTGACCAGTTTTGAAAAACTGGGAATCAAAGCCAGCATGCAAGATCTGGACCTTGCGCTGGAATCCGCATGGCGCACTGTGTTCGGCAGCACGCCATCCGTCCTTAGCCCTGTGGAACTTACGCAGGGTCCAGTCGAATTTGCGTAAGTTTGCGCTCCGCATCCAGAATGCGCACATCATACAGGCTTAATACACCTCGCTCATCCCTGAAACGGAGCGTGATCAGCCCTTGAGAAGGGTTATCCGCTCTGGTCAGAGAAATCTGGACAAGGCCCGGTGGCTGCTGAACATCCGTTACCATAACCGGGCCAGACAGCCGCACAGGGTTGCCCAGCAGCAGCCCCAGCGGGCTATGACCCAACCCGATATGGGTTTCCGAACCATTCCGCGCATCTGTAAACACGGCTGAACGCCCGGATGCCTTCAGCTCCATATCGTGCGGCGCGGTAAAGCGCATGTCCAGATAACCCGGTCGATAGGTAATCAGCCCGTTACCACTCGCTCCATTGGGCCATATCTGCGTAAACGGCGCATCCTGTAGATTGACCGTGCGAAAATAGGATTCCACCCGGTTAACCGTGGCACTCTGCGGCCTGCCTGCCCCCTGTTGCGTGGTGGCACAGGCTGCAAGGAACAGGGGCGCCAGAGCAAACAGGCCGCGGCGGCTGAATGCCCTCCCACTCATGGAGCGGCCTCTTCTTCCGCCGGGGTGCGCAGGGTCAAGGCCAGAGCGTGCAGACCATCGGCCAGTTCGGGGGCAAGCAGGTCATGCACCTTGCGCGAACGTGCCACGCGACTCATGCCCTCAAAAACAGGGGAGACGATGTAAAGGCGGAAGTGGGTTTCCGTCGCACCCGCATTGGGGCCGCGTGTCTGCTCCACGTGGTGGGCATGGCGGTGGCTCTCGTCCTGTATGTCCAGTCTGGTGGGAAAAAGCGCTGTTTCCAGCACTTTGCGTGCCCGCTGGGCACGTGTTGCCCCCGACGCTGAACAGGATGCGGAGTCTGAAAGACTGGTCATATGGCAACTCACCTCTTGCGACCAAAGCATTTGCAACGCAAATAACGATGAATGATGAAGCGAAGGAACACCCGTCCCCGCGCGTTTGATCCCGATCCTAACGCGCCGCAGCGCTGCTGCGACATGCCGGACTGCACAAGTCCGGCAGGATACCGCGCGCCTCGCTCCCGCGATAGCCTGAACCAGTATTATTGGTTCTGCCTTGAGCATGTGCGTGAATATAATGCGCGGTGGGACTATTACAAAGGCATGTCCCCCGGCCAGATTGAAGCCCATCTGCGGGCTGATGTAAGCTGGGACCGGCCCACATGGACGTTCGGGCAAGGCCCGGGGCCGGGCAAACGCACCATGCCCAATGAAGAGGATATTCTGGACCCGCTGGACATACTGGGCCAGAACCGCCGCGCCCGCGCCGATCGGGCCCGCGCGCAGGCGGAACCGCGCATTCCTGCCCATCTGCGTGAACCACTGGCCATTCTGGGGCTGGACTGGCCAGTGACACTGGCAGACGCCAAGACGCATTACCGCGCCCTTGCCCGCAAGCACCACCCGGACACCAATCAGGGTGACCTTGCGGCGGAGGAACGTCTGAAAAAGATCAACGTTGCTTTCACCATTGTGAAGGCACATCTGCAGACGGAAGAACTCGAAAAAGCAGGCTGATCCTGTATCCTGCTCCGGCTCACCCCGCCGGTTTTATGTTGAACCCCTTACGATCAGACGGATAATCATGACGGATACCAGCCCCCAGACAGCAGCTCTTGATCTTCCGCCCATTTCGGCGGTTTCCGTGCCGGATGTGGAAGTCTGCGTCCGTGATGTGTTCGGGATCGATTCCGACATGACGGTTCCCGCCTTTTCGCTCCGGACCGAGCATGTTCCCCCGATTGATACGGCCTACCTGTTTGACCACGACACAACTCTGGCCATTCTGGCTGGCTTTGCATTTAACCGCCGCGTTATGGTGCAGGGCTTCCACGGCACAGGCAAATCCTCCCATGTGGAACAGATTGCCGCCCGCCTGAACTGGCCTTGTATCCGCATCAATCTGGACAGCCACGTCTCGCGCATAGATCTGGTGGGCAAGGACGCCATTGTGGTCAAGGACGGCCAGCAGATCACCGAGTTTCAGGAAGGGCTGTTACCGTGGTGCCTGCAGCGCCCCTGCGCGCTGGTGTTTGATGAATACGATGCCGGCCGCCCGGATGTAATGTTCGTGATCCAGCGTATTCTGGAAGTGGAGGGCAAGCTGACCCTGCTCGACCAGAACCGCGTGATCACCCCCAACCCGTGGTTCCGCCTGTTTTCCACCGCCAACACAGTCGGTCTGGGGGATACAACGGGCCTGTACCACGGCACCCAGCAGATCAATCAGGGGCAGATGGACCGCTGGAACATTGTGACCTCGCTCAACTACCTGCCCCACAAGCAGGAAGTTGGCATTGTCTGCTCCCGTCTGGGCATTGCGGAGGATGACAAGGCCGGGCGTGAAAAAATTGACAATATGGTCGCACTTGCCGGGCTTACGCGCGCCGGGTTCATGGCGGGGGATCTGTCCACGGTCATGTCGCCCCGCTCGGTTATTGCCTGGGCGGAAAACGAGCGTATTTTCAAGGATCTGGCCTTTGCCTTCCGCGTCACATTCCTCAACAAATGTGATGAGGCCGAGCGTGGCATGGTGGCGGAGTATTACCAGCGCTGCTTCAACAGCAGCCCCCTGCCCAAACGCTCTACCTGAAAAAATAAAACAGACTGACAGGGGGCGTTATGGCTGATCAGGCAAAGGATACGGGCAACACACCCATCCGCCTCTCGCGCGAGGAGGCGGAAAAGCGGGCCGATGCCTTTAAACAGGCAACGGAGGCAACCCTGCGCGCCCTTGGCGGGCGGAAGGAGGCGGATGTCTCCTTCCATAGTGGCAACATGCCCATGGCCCCGATCAGTCTGGGTGAGAAAATTCGCCTGTCCTCCCCCTCCCTCAACCTGAACGAGGAGGAAACCCAGCGCCTGCGCGGTGCCGCCGACGCGCAGGCGCTACGGCTTAAACACCACAATTTTGACCTGCATACCGCACGCCGCCCGGCCGACACCATTGCCCGCGAGGTCTATGACGCACTGGAACAGGCCCGTGTGGAGGCCATAGGTGCGCGCCACATGAAAGGGGTCGCCGCCAACCTGCGCCACAGGCTGGAGCAGGAAGTCCGCGCCGCCGGTCTGGACCATATGACTGATGCGGCCCAGCTTTCCCCCGTTGTAGGGCTGGAACTGCTAGCACGGGAAAAACTGACAGGCGAACCCCTGCCCGAATCCGCTCGCGCCATTATGGAGCAGTGGAAGCAGACCCTGCCGCAAACAGCACTGGACGCGCTGGACACGCTGGCCGCGGATCAGGACAGCCAGAAGGCCTACTCCCGCGCAACCCGCAAACTGCTGGCCGCCTGCGCGCTCACGGATGACGACTCCCTCTCTGATCAGGAAGATGAGGAGGATAACTCCGGCAGCGCCCCGGACTCTAACGAGGATGAGAGCGATCAGCCCCCGCCGGAGCAGGAGGACGATACATCCGGCGCTGCCCCCGACATGTCGGATGCGGTCTCTGAACCCCAACTTATGGCGGGCAGTGCCGATGCTGCGGACAACACGCCAGAAGTTGAGCAGGAATCGGGTTCGGCCGAAGGCACAGGTGATGCTGCCGGACCGGGCAACCGCAAGGAGATAGAGGCAGGCCAGACCGCCAAGGGCTACCACGCCTATACCACCAGTTTTGATGAAGAAATTCTGGCCGAAGACCTGTGCGACCCTGAGGAGCTGACCCGCCTGCGGCACCAGTTGGACCTCCAGCTTGCAACATTGCACGGGGTTGTCTCCCGCCTTGCCAACCGGCTCCAGCGCCGCCTTATGGCGCAGCAGACCCGCTCCTGGTCGTTTGATCTGGAGGAAGGCATGCTTGATGCGGGCAGGCTCTCGCGCATTGTGGTCAACCCGCGCCTGTCCCTCTCCTACAAACAGGAAAAAGACACCGAGTTCCGCGATACGGTTGTAACCCTGCTGATCGACAATTCGGGCTCCATGCGTGGCCGCCCCATTTCTGTTGCCGCATCCTGTGGGGATATTCTGGCCCGTACGCTGGAACGCTGCGGCGTAAAAGTGGAGATTCTGGGCTTTACCACCCGCGCATGGAAAGGCGGGCAGAGCCGCGAGCTATGGGTGCAGAACAACAAGCCCGAAAACCCCGGCCGTCTGAACGACCTGCGCCACATTGTTTACAAAGGGGCGGATACGCCATGGCGGCGCGCACGCACCAATCTGGGCCTGATGCTGCGTGAAGGTCTGCTGAAGGAAAACATAGACGGCGAAGCCCTGCTCTGGGCATGGCGGCGCGTTAAAAGCCGCCCTGAGGCACGCAAGATCCTGATGGTTATTTCCGACGGTGCTCCGGTGGATGACAGCACACTCTCGGTCAATCCGGCATCCTACCTTGAGGATCATCTGCGTGAGGTCATTCACATGATCGAAAACCGCAGCCCGGTGGAACTGACCGCCATAGGCATTGGCCATGACGTAACACGCTACTACCAGCGGGCCGTTACCATTACCGATGCGGAAGAACTGGGCGGGACCATGCTCCAGTCCCTTTCCGCCCTGTTTGATGAAAAGCGGACGCGCAGGCGGGGTTAAGCCCCCGCCAGACTTGCCATTTCCTTCATCATCTTCACATGTGCCAGTCGCACCTCCAAAAAGGAATGCAGGGCGTCTAGCAGGATTGCCACATCCGCCTCGGTGGTACGGTGGTTTACCAGCGCCACCCGAATGGCCAGCACGCCACCAATCCGGGTTGTGGACGGGGCTACAACGCCACTCACCTGCAAATCCTTGACCAGTTCGCCATTCAGCCAGTCAAGATCGTCCACATCTGACGTTACGACCCGAAAACACACAACATTCAGCGTTACAGGGGCTAAAAGTTGCAAGTATGGAATAGCCTGTACCTGCTGCGCCAACCCCTGCGCCAAAGTGCAGGAACTGGTTACAACCTGCCCCAGCTTCCGGGTACCGAACCCGGCCAGCGCGAACCAGACCTTGAGTGCGCGGAACCCGCGTGAGAGGTCTGGCCCCAGATCACAAAACCAAGGGGCACCGGCCGCAAGTCCCCTGTCCTCGCGCGAGAGATATGCGAGGGACTGCGCAAAGGCTGCCGCCTGCCTGCCCGGTTCACGCACCAGTACGCAACCAGCATCATACGGAACCTGCGCCCATTTATGAAAGTCAAAGGCCAGACTGTCCGCCCGCTCAAGCCCATCAAGCAACGGAGCAAGGTCGGGGGCCAGTTTTACCAGCGCACCAAAGGCACCATCAACATGGAACCAAAGCCCCTCGCGCCCGGCCAGATCAGCCAGCGCATTCAGCGGGTCAATGCTGCCTGTGTCCACGGTCCCTGCCGTTCCCACGACCAGGAACGGCTCAAACCCCGCAGCCCTGTCCTGCGTAATCATGGCCTCAAGAGCGTTCATGTCCATGCGGAACGCGCCGTCCAGTGGCACACGCCGCAACGTCTGCTCGCCCAGCCCAGCCATATCAAACGCGCGGGCTACGCAGCCATGGGCACTCTCCCCCGCATAACCCACCAGCCTGCGCCCACCAACGCCCTGCTGCCGCAGGTCCGCACCCCCTGCTACGTTGCGGGTAGCGGTTAGAATGGCAATAAAATTGGCCATGGAGGAGCCGGTCACCAGTACCCCGGTGGCCTCGGGGGGGAAGCCGAACATATCCGCCGCCCAGCGGATAACCATGCGCTCAACCTCAACAGGTGCGTGGTCACGCCCCCCCAGATTGGCGTTCAGCCCGGCTGCCAGCATTTCGGCCAGCATACCCTGCGCCGTGCCCCCCCCATGGACCCAGCCCATAAAGCGCGGGTGCCTGTTACCCACGGCATAAGGCTGCACCATGCTGGTAAACTGCTGGTACAAAGCCCCCAGTTCCTGCCCCGCATCGGGTAGTGGTGCTTCCCTGAACCCTTCACGCACGGACGTCGGCATTGGTTGCCAGACTGGACCTTGGGATACGTGGCGAATGCTCTCTAGCATATCATCCAGCATCTGGTGGCCCTGAGCTTTCAGTTCTTCCCAGTCTTCAGGATCCAGACCCGCCACAACCCCGCTCCCCTCGCCTAAATTCAAAACAAACCCGCCCTGGCCAGACTACTGCGCTGGCGTTACGGCAGCGTCATCCTGCTCCTGACGGAGCCGTGCGAACCTGCGGGCCAGCACGGCACAGACAAAAAGCTGGATCTGGTGATACAGCATGAGCGGCAGAACAATAACCCCCACGGATGCAGGCGGAAACAGAACATTGGCCATGGGCACACCGGATGCCAGTGTTTTTTTGGAGCCGCAGAACACCACGGCAATTTCGTCCTTCAAAGGCAGGCCAATCAGGCGACCGCCAAAAATGGTCAGGCCCAGCACGCTAAACAGCAGCACTGTATCGGCCACCGCAATCATGCCCAGTTCGGCCATAGGCAGGCGGTGCCATAGCCCCTGCATGACCGCATCGCTAAAGGCAGCATAAACAACAACCAGCACCGAACCGCGATCGGAAAAAGAGAGCATCTTCTTGTTCCGGTGTGCCCATGCGCCAAGCCACGGCTGCAACACCTGCCCCAGAATAAATGGCAGCAAAAGCTGGTACACAATATCCAGCGGATTGCCCGTTGCCTGCCCATGCTGGCTGAGCACCAGCCCCACCAGCACCGGCGTAATAAAAATACCAAAAACGTTGGACGCCGTAGCAGCACACACCGCCGCAGGCACGTTACCCCCACCGATGGAAGTAAACGCAATGGAAGACTGCACCGTGGATGGCAGGCAGCACAGGAACAGCACACCCATCCAGATATCTGGTTGCAACAGGCCGGGGAACAGGGCGTGTGCTGCAAGCCCCAGCAGCGGGAACAGGACAAAAGTGCAGCTTAGAATAAGCAGGTGCAGCTTCCATGCCACCATCCCGTCCAATACCGCCTTGCGTGACAGGCGCGCCCCTTGCAAAAAAAACATGAGCGCGATCAGCGCCACCGACAGCCAGTGAAAAACAGGCACCGCCGCCCCATGGCACGGCACAACAGTTGCCAGCAGAACAGAGGCCAGCAGCCCCAGCAAAAAGGGGTCAATCTTCAAAAACCGCACAGTTCTGGCTCTTCCATGGTAATCTTGTGTTGCCTGTAATTTTTACTTACGGCACCTTCCTTGCGAAATGAAGCAGAACTCTCCTTTTTCCCTCCATCTTCTCGGGGTCGTGAGTCTTTGCACCATCGCCACCGCAGAAACCGCCCTAGCCGCCCCTCCCTCCACCTGTGCAAGCGTTAGCGCCAGTGCGGAGGAAGACACCCCCAAAGGCCTGATTTACCATGACCTGACTGTACGCGCCCCAAGCGGGATCACCAGCCTGCATGTTAAAAAACTGGTTTTTGCCGGACAGGCTTCCAGCCCGCAGGCCATGCAGGACCTGGCACAGGCTGCATCGCTGCTGCTGGTATCGGCCATGACCGGGCAGCACAACGCAGCCTGCACACAATGGCTGATGGATGAGGGCAAACAGGTGACCGCCAGCCTTCAGTCTGGTGGCAGCTATGACCTGACATGGAACAACGCAACGGTTGAACACGGTGCAGCCCATGTGACCGCCACAACCGCGCACTACCAGATACAGGGGGCCGCTACCCCACGCACCAGTGCCGCCACCCTGAGCATGAGCGGTCTGGCCTTCCATAACGTAGCCAACCAGCAACTGCTGCCCTCCGCCGCGCGTGCCGCGTTTTCGCTCCCCACTTCGGAACTGCCTGCGCTCATGAGCGCCATAGGTGGGCGCAGCACGGCAGCTCCGGCGGTCCATGCCACCATTAGCAACTTTGAGGCATCCGAGGGCACGGTCAAACTACAGGGGCATGGTCAGGCCACGCTGACGGGCGATGTGGCGGCCACCTCCGCCTCCGGGCACCTCGAAATTACCAATCTGGAAGCACTGATTGAAAAAGCCCGCGCCGCACATCAGATGAAACTGGCTGCGGGCCTTGTGCTGGGCAGGCTGGTCAGCCACCGCTCGGGCGAACAGAATACATGGGACACCACATGGGAAGGCGGCGTACTCACCGTTAACGGCTTTCCGCTCCCCATCAAATAAGCATTGTCCCTGCACACGAGCCAAGGCGTGCGCAGGGATTTTGTTGTTTAAAAACAGGGGGGAAACAGGCCGTTGTTCAGGCCATTTCACGCTCACACATATGGGCGAGGTCCTTGAGCACCTTCCGGGCAAGGTCAATGCGCTGCACGTTGGTTAACTCCCGCACAACAGCCATTTTGTGGTCTGGGCGCAGGCGGACCACGCCATCCTTCCAACGCCCCATCCACTGCACAAGACCGCCGGGGTTGGCAAAACTGTTGTTGCGGAACTGGAGCACCATGCCTTTGGGGCCAGCCTCCACCCGCTCCACTCCCGCCTGACGGCAAAGTCTTTTAAGATCAACAATGTTGAGCAGGTTCTTAACTTCATCAGGAACTGAGCCAAAACGGTCCACCAGTTCCGCTTCCATAGCCTCCAGCTCAGCATCAGACGCCAAAGCACTGATTCTGCGGTAAAGTCCGAGCCGAACCGGCAGATCTGGCACGTACTCATCGGGAATAAGCACCGGCAGACCCATAACAATATTGGGTGTCCAGCCCCGGTCGTTCTCCGCGTTGCGCCTTTTGTCGCTGCGCAGGTCTGCCACGGCATCTTCCAGCATCTGCTGGTACAGCTCAATCCCCACTTCACGCACATGGCCAGACTGCTGGTCACCCAGCAGGTTACCCGCACCGCGCAGGTCCAGGTCGTGCGATGCCAGCGTAAAGCCAGCTCCCAGCGTGTCGAGCGTTTGCATGACCTCCAGCCGTTTTTCCGCTGAGGGAGACAGGGCATGGGTCTGTGGCCACGTAAGGTATGCGTAACCCCGCTGTTTGCCACGGCCCACACGGCCACGAAGCTGGTAAAGCTGACCCAGACCAAACATATCCGCCCGGTGGATGATCAGCGTGTTAACGGCAGGCATGTCCAGCCCGCTTTCCACAATATTGGTGGAGAGCAGGATGTCATACTGACCATCGGAAAACTCCGTCATCACCCGTTCCAGCTCTGTGGGGGTCAGGCGGCCATGGGCCTGCACCAGCCGGGCATCGGGCACTATGCTGGTCAGGCGTTCAGCCAGCCGGTCCAGATCCTCCACACGGGGGGCCACGCAAAAAATCTGCCCACCCCGGAAGCGCTCGCGCTGTATGGCCTCGCGGATGACCACACTATCAAACGGCATAATAAATGTCCGCACGGCCAGACGGTCCGTTGGCGGCGTTGCAATCAGGCTCATCTCCCGCACGCCGGAGAGCGAGAGCTGGAGTGTGCGGGGCAAAGGTGTGGCGGAAAGGGTGAGCACATGCACATCCTCACGCAGAGCTTTCAGCTTTTCCTTATGCGACACACCAAAATGCTGCTCTTCATCAATAATCAGCAGTTCGAGGGCTGCAAACTTGACCGTTTTGGCCAGTAGCGCGTGGGTGCCGATCACAACATTCACGCTGCCATCAGCCAGCCCCTTGCGCACCTCCGTTGCCTCCTTGCCCGTAACCATGCGCGAGAGCTGGGCCACTTTTATGGGAAAGCCCTCAAAGCGCGCGGTAAAGGTCCGGTAATGCTGGCGGGCCAGCAGGGTGGTGGGCACAACCACCGCCACCTGCCCACCAGACATGGCCGCCACAAAAGCAGCCCGGAGTGCGACTTCCGTTTTACCAAAGCCCACATCACCACACACCAGCCGATCCATGGGGCGACCGGAGGACATATCCTCCAGCACATCGGATATGGCGCGGGACTGGTCGTCCGTTTCCACAAAGGGGAAGCGGGCACAGAACTCGTCCCACATCCCTTCGGGCGGGAGCAGTTCGGGCGCTTCCTTGAGCGCTCGGGCTGCCGCTGTGCGAATGAGCTCACCCGCCATATCGCGGATTCGGCTTTTCATCTGCGATTTACGGTTCTGCCATGCAACCCCGCCCAGACGATCGAGCGACACACCCGCCTGATCCGAGCCAAACCGGCTGAGCAGTTCAATATTTTCCACCGGCAGGTAGAGTTTTTCCCCACCATCGTACAAAAGCCGCAGGCAATCGTGCGGGGCCACGCCAACACTGACCGTCTCCAGCCCGTCATAACGCCCAATGCCGTAATCCTGATGGACGATCAGGTCCCCGGCGGACAGTTCACTGGCTTCGGCAATCAGTTCATCCGCGCGGCGGCGGCGGCGTGGTGGGCGGCCAATGCGCTCGCCCAGCAGGTCCTGCTCGGACACAAACGCCACATCCTCGGCCACAAAGCCGCGTTCCAGCCCAAGGGTCAGCAACCCGACCGGGCCTGCCTTGGCCTTGCGCGCCTGCTCCCATGTCTCGAACGTGTCAGTCGCCACCCCGTGTTCGCGCAGCAGCACACCAATCCGCTCGCGCGAGCCTTTGCTCCATGCCGCCACATAGGTACGGCGCTTGACCTGCGCCCATTCGCGCACCTGCTCGCCCAGCAAGGTAAACACCTGCTCGCGCTGGGCACCGGGCACGATCTTGGAGAACATTTTGCCCGGACGCCCACCTACGTCCACCCCACCCGCACCATCTGGCTGGGCATAGGGGCTAAAGGCCACGGCTGGCAGGCGCGCAACGGCGGCCTCCCAACCTTTGAGGTCCATGTACAACAGGTGGGGCGGCAGCGGACGGTAGGAGGTTTCCCCCTCCCGCACAGGCATTTTGCGGGCCTGATAATGGTCGGCAATCATGTCCAGCCGCGCGGTCAGAACCTCCTCGACCTGATAGTCGAGCGAGAGTGCTGCGCCGGGCAGGTAATCAAACACGGTTTCCAACTGGTCATGGAACAGGGGGAGCCAGTGTTCGATACCGGGGTATCTGCGCCCGTCAGAAATATGTTCGTACAACGGATCGGACGCGGCCGCAGGGCCGAACATGTCGCGCCAGCCAGTACGGAACAGGCTTATGCTGGCACTGTCGAGCGAAAATTCGGACACGGGGCACAGCACCAGCCCATCACGCTTGTCGGTCGAGCGCTGGGTACCGGGGTCAAACGCGCGGATGTTCTCCACCTCGTCCCCAAACAGGTCAAGGCGCACGGGTTCGGGCGCACCGGCGGGGTACAGGTCAAAAATACCACCACGGGTTGCAAACTCCCCGGCCTCCATCACCGTATCAGTGCGGGTGTAACCATTGGCGATCAGCAGGTCGATCAGGAAGGACTGGTCAAGACTTTCCCCCGTGCGAATACTCAGGGACTGCCCCGCAAACGTCTTGCGCGGGGCCACACGCTGGATGGCACCGTTGACTGTGGTCAGCACAAGGCGCGGCTTACCGCCAGATGGTTCAAGCAGGCGGGTCAGGGTTGCCACACGCTCGGCAACAATTGTGGGGTTGGGTGATACCCGGTCGTAAGGCAGGCAGTCCCACGCGGGAAAACGCAGCACCTCCACATCGGTCGCAACAAAGGCCAGCGTTTCCGCCAGCCGGGCCATGGAGGCATCGTTGCGGGCTATGTGCAGCAATGGCCCCTTGTGCTCACGCGCGCGCCGCGCAAGCAAAAGGGCGTCGTACCCCTCTGGCACGCCCCAAATCGTGGCAACCCGACGCTCCGATGCCGCACCTGTGTCTGCTGTCATATGCCCTGTTTCTCTGTCCTGCCTGTCTTCACCATATGGGAAGAATAGTTTATTTTCCGCACCTTGCGCGGCATGATTGCACCATACGCCGCAACATGGGCGTTGCTTTTTCCTCCGGCAAGGGCAGACGGCCAAACAGCCAGTCCGTCAGGTCGGGATCAGGCATTTCCAGTATGGTTTCCATGTCCGCCAGTTCCTCGGCACTCAGGCTGTCCGCCGTTTCCTCCACAAAACCGCCGATCAGAATATCGGTCTCAAACGTGCCACGGTGGTTGGCGCGGAACTTGAGCCGGCGGCGGCGGGCCGCAAGCGAATCTTCCGACCCGTCGGAGGCGTTGGAAGAAAGCGTGCTGGATGGCGTTGTAAAATTGTGTTGCATGGCGTTGCTGTCCTATACCGGGGCTGTTCCTGTCTGTCAGCCTGCAAACAGAGGCCTGTATACCGTCCGTGTCCAGCCCCCCATCCTTCACATCCGCTTCGGTTCCGCAATGGGCAAATGCACCGGCCCTGACCCCCCTTGCCGCGCCACTGGACAGCCTGAGCCACGTTAACGTGGCCCGCTCCCGGCTTTTGGCCAAAATTGCTGGTGGCTCACGGGTCATGGACCTGCTGTTCTGCCTGCCCGAAAGTGTAACGGACAGGCGGCTGCGCCCCACGCTTGCACAACTCAGGGCTGACACGATTGCAACAGTTTGCGGTACGGTGCTGGACGTGCGCCCCCCCGCCCCGCGCACCCGCCAGCCATGGCGGGCCACCCTGTCGGACGAGACGGGATTACTGGAGATCGCTTTTTTTTCCCCCTGGCAGGCCAAGCAGGCTTTAAGTGGGGCGCAGCTTGCCGTATCGGGCAAGATTGAACGGTTTGGTGACCGGCTGTGCATGACCTCGCCCGACTACCTGCTCCCTGCCCGCCAGATAGACCGTATTCCGCTGCTCGACCCGGTCTGGCCACTGACTGCGGGGCTGTTTGGCGGGCAGGTGCGTCAAGCCATGACAGCAGCCCTCGCCCTGCTGCCGCCAGACCTGCCCGAATGGCATGACCCGGCACTGATCACGCAAAAAAACTGGCCCGACTTTGTAACGGCACTCACATGGATGCAAAGGCCGGACAGTATTCCCAACAGCCACACCGGCATGGAGTGGCAGGCCGAGCGTGCCCGCGCGCAGGCCCGCCTTGCCTGTGATGAGCTACTGGCCGACCAGCTTGCCATGCGCATTGCCCAGCAGGCTACACGTTGCCGCCCCGGCCGCAGCCTGCAAGGCGATGGACACCTGCAACAGCAGGCCCTTGCTGCCTTTGGCCACCCGCTCACGCACGGGCAGGCCCATGTACTGCGCCAGATCGAGGCAGATATGGCCACCCCCCACCGCATGAACAGGCTGCTTCAGGGGGACGTGGGCGCAGGCAAAACACTGGTGGCCCTGCTGGCCATGCTCCGCGCGGCCGAGGCAGGTGCTCAGGCCGCCATTATGGCCCCGACCGAAATTCTGGCCCGCCAGCATGCGGCAACCTTTGCGCGCCTTTCCCCCGTGCCGGTGGCGTTTTTGTGCAGTTCCGTCAAAGGCAAGGCGCGCAAACAGGCTCTGGCGGACATGGCCGACGGCACCGCCAGACTGATAGTTGGCACCCACGCACTGGTGCAGGAGAGTGTCAAATTTGCCGACCTCGGGCTGGCAGTGGTGGATGAGCAGCACCGTTTTGGCGTGGACCAGCGCCTGACACTGGTGGAAAAAGGCCACAAGGCGGACATGCTGGTCATGACCGCAACCCCCATACCCCGCACCCTGCTGCTCACCCAGTTTGGAGACATGCAGGTCAGCCGTCTGGAGGGCAAACCCTCCGGGCGCAAGCCCATCCGCACCTCCCTGCACAGCCTGAACACAATGGACGACATTCTCGAAGGCATTGCCCGCGCCCTTACCGCGGGGGCGCAGATATTCTGGGTCTGTCCGCTGGTCTCCGAGAGCGAAGCGCTCGACATTGCCGCGGCCGAGGCGCGGCAGGCCATACTGGCAGACAGGTTTGGCAATCTGGTGGGCATTGCCCATGGGCAGCAGGACACCAACGCGCGCGAGCAGGCTCTACAGGATTTTGCCAAGGGGCAGACCCGCATTCTGGTCGCCACAACCGTGATCGAGGTCGGGGTGGACGTGCCAACCGCAACAATCATGGTCATCGAACATGCCGAACGGTTTGGGCTGGCCCAACTCCACCAGTTGCGCGGGCGCGTGGGCCGTGGCTCCAAGGCATCCTATTGCCTGATGCTCCATGATGCAGGACTAGGCCAGACAGCCCGCCGCCGTCTGGCCTGCCTGCGCGAGACCGAAGACGGTTTTTTAATCGCGGATGAGGATTTTCGCCTACGTGGTGGAGGCGAGGCCACGGGCCGCAGGCAGTCCGGACTACCCGAATACCGCATGGCCCCAGAAATTCTGGTCGATCTGCTGCTGGATACCGCCCATGCCGAAGCCCAGCGCATTCTGCCCGACATGGGCACAAAACCTACAGCCAGCTATCGCCTGCCCGGCTCCGCCCGTGTGCTTCTGACACTATTTGGCAAAGCGGATGCCGCCCGTATGTTTAGCGGCGGCTAACCTCGGCTAAACTGATGTTGCCGCCAGCCATGCCTTGACCTGCCCTTCCGGGTCCGCATGCTGCGTAAAGGCGGATACGGCGGATACACAATCCGCACCAGCGGCAAGGCACAATGGTGCGCGTTGCAGCGTTATGCCGCCAATGGCCACCAGCGGCATGCTGCCAATAAGACGCTTCCATTCACCCAGTTTTTCAACACCTTGCGGGCCGAATGCCATTTTTTTCAGCCTGGTTTCCCATACTGGCCCCAGTGCAACGTAATCGGGGGCAAAGGTCAGGGCGCGTTCAAGCTCTTCGTGGCAATGGGTGCTAATGCCAACGCGCAGGCCACCTTTACGGATGGCGGGCATATCTGCTGTATCCAGATCTTCCTGCCCCAGATGGATGTAGGAAACCCCCTCCTCCAGCGCGAGTTGCCAGAAGTCATTGAGCACCAGACACACATCATGCTTTGCCGCATAATCGCGCGCGGCCCGTACCTGTGCGCGCAGCTCCGGCTCTGGCAGGTCCTTGACCCTGAGCTGAATAAAACGCGCCCCTGCGGCCCCAAGGCGGTTAACCCACCGGGCGTCATCCACAACTGGGTAAAATTTTTGCGCCAGCGCGTTCATCCCAAAAAAGCCTTTCCTGCAACGGGGGTGGAGGGCGCGGCCATATCCCGCTCTTCCATTGGGTCGGCCATGCGCGCAAGCATACCAGCCTGCACCGCAAGCCCAAATGCCTGCGCCATATGCACCGGGTCCCCCGCCTTGGCCACGGCGGTGTTGATCAACACAGCATCATACCCCAATTCCAGCGCCTGCGCCGCGTGGGAGGGTACGCCAATGCCCGCATCCACCACCAGCGGCACGGAAGGAAAATGCGCACGCATGGCCCGCAGGCCAAACAGGTTGTTCAACCCCTTGCCAGAGCCAATGGGAGCGCCCCACGGCATAAGCACCTCGCACCCGACCGCAAGCAGACGCTCGGCCACCACCAGATCCTCCGTGGTGTAGGGGAAAACCTTAAACCCTTCCTCGGTCAAAATCCGTGCAGCCTCAACCAGCCCGAACACATCGGGTTGGAGGGTATCCAACTCGCCAATAACTTCGAGTTTGATCCAGTCCGTGCCAAACACTTCACGCGCCATATGCGCGGTTGTTACTGCCTCCTTGACCGTGTGGCAGCCTGCTGTGTTGGGCAGAACGGGCACCCCAAGTTCTTGCACAATGGACCAAAAAGCCTGCCCTGCCCGCTCACCAGCGGATTCGCGGCGTAAGGAGACCGTCAGCACACCCGGGCGTGCAGCCAAAACAGCATCACGCAAAATTTCGGGCGATGGGTACTGCGCCGTACCCAACATAAGAGCGGAGGACAGTTCCTGCCCGTAAAACAATGCGGCCATACCCTTAGCCCCCCTGCATGGGAGCAACAATTTCCACCCGTGCCCCCATGTCCAGTCTGGCCTGCTCTCGCGCGGTTTTTGGTACAAAATGCCCGTTCAGCGCGGTGGCAATCCGCGCACCGGCGTATCCTAGCTCATCAATCAGCCCTGCAAGGGTCGTGGCGGACACATCCTGCGCTTCATCATTGACGGTTATTTTCATCGGGCATCACTCCTTGGGCCTTATGGCCCGAAAACCAGATCCGCAGCCTCCCGTGCCCGAGCGGGAGAGAGCAGAAAACCATGACGGTACATGCCATTAACATAAACATGCCGCCCTTGCCGCACCACACGGGGCATGTTGTCCGGGTAAGACGGGCGCAGGCCGGTACCCATTTCCAGAATTTCCGCCTCGGCAAAGCCGGGGTGCAGGGTCCATGCGGAATTGAGCAGTTCCATCATGGAACGAACGGTCATGCCCCCTGCGTTCTCGCTTTCCACCATGGTGGCCCCGACCATGAACACATGGTTATCACGCGGCACAATGTAAACCGGAATACGCGGGTGCAACATGCGCACAGGCCGGTGCAAGATCACATCCTCGCAGCGCAGCAGCAGCATTTCGCCCCGCACTCCGCGCAGATGGTCTAGCTGGTCACGCACATGCAGGCCTGTGCAGTCCACCACCCAGTCAAACCCGGCTTCGTCCGGTGCGGGGTCCGGAGCTACGTGCACCTGCCCGCCCATCTGCTCCAGAGCCTGCGCCAGCGCGGGCAGAGCCTTGCGCGGGTCTACATGCCCTTCATCGGCAAAAAACAGACCTTTTTGGAAGCGCCCGGCAAGGTCTGGCTCCAACCGGGTAATCTCCGCCTCTCCCACGGTTTCAAAGTGCGAGGTCCGCCGCCCAAAGCGTGCAAGCTCACCCACGTCACGCGCAGGTGCGAGGACCAGACTGCCCTCACGCACAACGCCGGGCACATGCTTTGTCCACCAGTCCACCGAATCGACCGACTGGGCGGTTACTTCCGCTGGAGCCGATTCCGCCTCGCACCATGGGGCCAGCATGCCGCCTGCCATCCATGATGCACCGGCTCCAACCCGGTCCGCGCAGTCATACAGGGTTACAACCCCGCCACGCTCCGCAAGCGTTACGGCGGCGGTCAGCCCCGCCACACCAGCACCTTTAACCAGAATGCGCGGTTTGCCGTTCATAAGCCCTGCTTTCCACTTCCTGACTGATATGCGCGCCTTATGCGATACATGCGTGTTATAACATATCCGGCATGGGTTTTACCGCACCGGGCCATCCTCTGCCATTCACAAAAAGCGAACCAGCAGCACCATAAGCAGGCAACATTCCGTAACGGCACTCACAATCCAGCGCACCCCCATGTAACCCGGTGGTACCCAGCCGCGCCGCCAAGCAGCACGTTCGGCCAGCGCCACAAGCGGGAACGCCACAGCCAGCAACGCAAGCCCCCCCAATGGCTGCCACATAAACCCCGTGCAGGCCGCAATCCAGCCCACAAGTGCAGGCACCACACCAAGCAGCAGACGCACATGGTCCGTGCGCCCAGCAGACGCCACAATAATGGTGCGCTCCACCTCCAGCGCCTGCCCCCAGTGGACGGCACCTATAAAGGAAAGGGAGATGGCCCCATAAAACAGTTCGGCCATAAGCAGATTGGGCACGGGAATGCGGGAATCGTAAAACACAATGGCGCAGGTGCATAAGACATAGGGCAGAACCCCCGCCAGCATCAGAACCACGCCCAGAAATGGAAGCTTCTTCATAGGGGAACAGACACCCTTTTCTCTGTATTTTCTTGTTCTCAGTGTTGACAGAAAAGCCCAAGACGCTGCCACTAGCAACCGCGTGGAAAAAAGCTCCATGCAGGTTTCGTCCTAGAGCAAGAATAAGAAACGACGGCACCGGCCCCAGCCTGTGCCCACAGACAAGCAGGAACAAACACACCATGAGCGCCATTGTTGACATTATCGCCCGCGAAATTCTGGATAGCCGTGGCAACCCCACCGTGGAAGTGGATGTGGAACTGGCCTCTGGCGCCAAAGGCCGCGCGGCTGTTCCCTCTGGTGCTTCAACTGGCGCGCACGAGGCGGTTGAACTGCGCGATGGCGATGCACGGCGCTATGGTGGCAAAGGTGTGCTGCGGGCTGTTGAAAACATTGAGAGCGAAATCCTGCCCACATTGCAGGGCGCGGAATCGTCCGACCAGATCGACATCGACAACGCCATGATCGATCTGGATGGCACGCCCAACAAAAGCCGCATGGGGGCCAACGCCATTCTGGGCGTCTCGCTCGCTGTGGCCAAGGCAACGGCGGCAGAACTGGAAGTGCCACTTTACCGCTATATCGGTGGTGCATTCGCCCATATTCTGCCCGTGCCAATGATGAACATTGTCAACGGTGGCCAGCACGCAGACAATCCGATCGATATTCAGGAATTCATGATCCAGCCCGTGGGCGCACCCACTGTAGCGGACGCCATTCGCTGGGGTTCGGAAATTTTCGCCCAGCTTAAAAAAGCACTGAGTGCTGCGGGCCTGAACACCAATGTGGGGGATGAAGGCGGCTTTGCCCCCGCCCTTAAATCCGCTGATGAAGCGCTGGGCTTTATTACCCGCGCGGTAGAAGCTGCAGGTTACCGCCCGGGGCAGGACGTGACCTTTGCGCTCGATTGCGCCAGCACGGAATTCTTCAAGAACGGTCAGTACGTGATGGAAGGCGAAGGCAAGAGCTTCGATTCCGCAGGTATGGCCGCTTATCTGGAAGATCTGGTCAGCCGTTACCCGATTGTCTCCATTGAAGATGGCATGGCCGAAGATGACTGGGAAGGCTGGGCACTACTGACCCAGACACTGGGCAAAAAAGTACAGCTTGTGGGCGACGACCTGTTTGTGACCAACCCAGAACGCCTGAACCGTGGGATCAAGGCTGGCATTGCCAACTCCCTGCTGGTCAAGGTCAACCAGATTGGCACACTGACCGAAACACTTCAGGCCGTGGAAATGGCCCATCGGGCTGGCTACACGGCGGTTATGAGCCACCGCTCGGGCGAGACGGAAGATTCCACCATTGCCGATCTGGCTGTGGCCACAAATTGTGGGCAGATCAAAACCGGCTCGCTCTCCCGCTCCGACCGGACAGCCAAATACAACCAGTTGATCCGTATTGAACAGGAACTGGTGACCGCTGCCCAGTATGCAGGCCGCACTATTCTGAAAAACAGCTAAAGGCTGCAAGCTGGCAGCAGCTTGCGCCTTTTTGCACGATCAAGCAGGCCGGTCCCTTCTGGGGACCGGTTTTTTTGTACGCAACGCCCTTCCCCAGCCAGCGTAATATGGGTTAGACATTACTCTGTATTCATGTCTCTTGGTAACCACGACTCTGGCAGGGAGCAGACCAAAAGTGCAGATTGGCCGTTTCTTTCGCCGTGTTGTGCGGGCTGTGGTGCCGCCTTTGGCATTTTTGAGTATTGCCGGTTACTTTGGCTGGAACGCCACACAGGGCGACCATGGCATGCAGGCCTACCAGCAGCAGCTTGGTCTACTGGAACAGGCCAAGCAGGCCAGAACAGACGCACAGGCCGAGCAGAACGCATGGAAGCGCCGCGTGAATGGCCTGCGCGAAAATACACTGGATACGGATATTCTGGACGAACGCGCGCGCGCCATGCTGAACATGGCCAACCGGAATGATCTGGTCATTCCCTACGACCGGCGCGATCCTCTTTTCTAACGCCCCTCCCCCAAATCCCGTGCAAAGCTGGAATTTTCCTGAAGGAACGGCACAAAAAAACGGCGCTCGAAAGCGCCGTTTTTTGTAACATACCGATCTGGCCAGAATTACTTAATTTTGGCTTCACGGAATACGACGTGCTTGCGTGCAACCGGGTCGTACTTCTTCAGTTCCATTTTACCCGTATGAGCGCGGGCATTTTTCTTGGTCACATAGAAGTAACCGGTGTCAGCCGTCGAGACGAGACGGATCTTGATGACGTTGGTCTTGGCCATGACTTCCTCAGCAGAACATATTTACAGAGCCGGTCCATACGGCTCCGGCGGTGTTCAAGTTGCGGCAAAATGCGCATACAAAGGCAAAAGGTCAAGCTTTCTTACATCAATATGGCGCCACCAACGCCAAAAGGAGACGAATTCATGCTGGATGTGGCAACCGCGCGGGCCAGAATTCTGGAAAACCTGCCACCCTGCGGGCAGGAAACCGTCGCCCTGAGCGCCGCATGTGGCCGCATTCTGGCACAGGACGTCCATGCACGCAGGGCCAACCCTCCCGTTAATGTCTCTGCTATGGATGGCTACGCTGTAAGGGCGGCAGACGCCCCACAGGGCGCTGTATTGCGCATTATAGACGAGGCTCCCGCAGGCAGACCTTCCGCCCGGACCGTGGCTGAGGGCGAATGTATCCGCCTCTTTACAGGCAGTCAGGTCCCCACCGGGGCAGACACCGTTGTTATTCAGGAAAACACCCAGCTTGCGGGTCAACAGGTCACACTGACCCGTGCTGCCACCAAAGGGCAGAACATTCGCACCCAGGGGCAGGATTTTGCCCAAGGGGCCGTGCTACTGCGTGCAGGCACCAGACTCGGACCAAGGGACATAGGGCTGGCCGCAGCAGGTGGTCTGGTCTGGTTGCCGGTCTTCCGCCGCCCCCGCTTGGGTATTCTGGCCACGGGGGATGAAATTCTGCTCCCCGGAGATACAGCCCCGCCGGATGGTATTTTCAATTCCGCGTCCTTCATGCTCGCAGCCCTGCTGGGGCAGGAAGGAGCAGATGCCATTGTACTGCCTGTCGCGCGTGATAACGCTACATCGCTCTCCAACGCGTTTGCCAACACACATGATCTGGACATGCTGGTCACTATTGGTGGTGCTAGTGTTGGAACATATGATCTGGTCCGCCCAACTCTGGAAAAAGCAGGGCTTGTCCAGAATTTCTGGAAAATAGCCATGCGTCCGGGCAAGCCGCTCATGTTCGGCACGCTCAATGGCATGCCCGTGCTTGGGCTACCCGGTAACCCTGTTGCCGCGCTGGTCTGTAGCATGGTGTTTGTGCTCCCCGCCCTGCATAAACTCATGGGGCGCGCCGTGGCAGACGCGCTGGATACGCAACCCGCCCTGCTTGGCGCGGATGTGGGGGACAATGACCAAAGGCAGGATTTTTTGCGCGCCACACTCCACACCGCCCCCGACGGCCAGCTTGTGGCAACACCTTTTGGTCAGCAGGGGTCTGCGCAACTGAACATTCTGGCCCAAAGTCAGGCACTGATTATACGCCCCCCCCACGCCAATGCCCAAAAAGCGGGAACGCCCTGCCTGATTATGCGCCTGCCCTGAATTAGATATTGACAAAAACAAGAACCTACATAGAACAAATCATGAGATTGATATTCCATTTTGAACAGACAGGCCGAGGTGCGACATGCTGACCCGAAAACAGCACAAGCTTCTTCTTTTTATTGATTCGCACCTCAAACAGACCGGTTTTTCCCCTTCTTTTGACGAAATGCGTGAAGCCATGGGCCTGCGCTCCAAATCAGGCATTCACCGCCTGATCTCCGGGCTGGAGGAACGGGGTTTTCTGCGCCGCCACCACCACCGCGCCCGTGCCTTGGAGGTCATTCAGCTCCCCGAAATGGAGGAGGAACTGCCCGCCAACGTTATCCGTGGCAGCTTTACGCGGCAAAAACCGGACCCCATTAAAATTCCGCTCTATGGCCGTATTGCCGCAGGCCTGCCGATCGAAGCCATGGCGGATACCTCCAACACCCTTTCCATCCCGGCGGACATGCTGGGCAGTGGGGACTATTACGCGCTTGAAGTGACCGGAGATTCCATGATCGAAGCCGGAATTCTGGACGGTGATCAGGTCATTATCAAAAAATCGGATCAGGCGGAAAACGGGCAGATCATCGTTGCCCTGATTGATGGGCAGGAAGTCACGCTCAAACGCCTGCGCCGCAAGGGCAACATGATCGCTCTTGAACCCGCCAACGCCCGTTACGAAACCCGCATCGTTCCCGCCGAGCGCCTGCGCATTCAGGGGCATCTGGCCGGGCTAATCCGCCATTACTGAGCCAGATTGGCCAGATTTTTCATCCGTACGGGCAGACTTCCGCCTGCCCCACGGTATGTTCAGGGACCTGAACATACCTCCTCCCACGCGGGAAAAGCAGCCGCCTGAGCGGTCACAACATCCGGCGTGATCTGGGCCAGATGCCCTACCTCGGCCAGAATACGCACCCTGCCCAACTGCGCAATGGTGCGGCTATTAGCCGGATTGTGCGGCCCATTCAGCACAACACCGGCAACAGCCACACCACGGCTGCGCATGGCCTGCAAACTGAGCAATGTGTGGTTGAGTGTGCCAAGCCCACTACGGGCCACCAGCACCACGGGCAGGCCCCATAAGGCTGCCATATCCAGCATCATCAGGTCATCCGTTGCGGGGACCATCAGACCACCGGCCCCTTCCACCACCAGCACCTTGCCAGACTCCACCGCAGGCAATGCCAGATGTGCAGGGTCAATATGCGCTCCCTCCGCCTCGGCCGCCGCCAGCGGGGAGAGGGATGCCTGAAACGCCCCTGCGGGTGGAAAGCACACAGGCCCGCCCGCCAAAGAAGCCACCGTACTGGTGTCCCCCGCCTCGTCCGCCAGACCACTTTGCAGGGGCTTCCAGTACGCGGCCTGCCACCGTTTGACCAGGCAGGCAGAAACAAGGGTTTTACCCACCCCCGTGTCCGTCCCGGTTACAAAAACACCTGCCACGGGAGGCTTACGAAAACAGCCATAAGCCAGTTCCCACGTAACCGCAGCCCCAGACTGGTCCAGACGATGGGCAACCCGCCGGAGCGCAGCGGCCCCCATTGGCCTGCTCCCCGACTGGGGCACAGAGGCCCCTGTTACCTTGAGGTGCCTGACAAAATCCAGCCCGGAGGCAAAAGCCTGCACGCAGCTTTTGTGCTCCCACAGGCCAGAATACAGCCACGGTGCCCAACTCTGTATGTGCGCATTGTCTGGATAACGGGGGGTGGAGGGCTGCACGCCTTCACGCGTGCAGGCGGTTTTCCACTCCGCAAACGTACCATCCAGCAAGGCTGATACCGCCAGCACACCACCGGGAGCCAAAAGCGCACCAAGGCGTTCCATGACCTGCTCTGGCTGCGCGACCCACTGCATGACCAGATTGCCACAGACCACATCAAACGGCCCGTCAACCGTGGGGTTGGCGGCATCCATCAGTTTGAACACAGTGGAGGGGGAACCGTGGCATCTGGCGCGCTCAAGCATTTGCGGCGCAAAGTCGGTCGCCACAATCTGTGCATCTGGCCAATAATGAACCAACTGTTCGGTCAGCAGGCCAGTGCCGCACCCTATCTCCAAAATCCGCACGGGTTTTCTGCCGTCCAGACATCGGGCAAGCCGGGTGGCAAGTTCTCTGGCGGCAAGCCGCTGCACCGTAGCCGCACTGTCATACCCGGCTGCACGGTCAAAACTGCTACGTATTTGCTCCTTGTGGTGCGGTCCTGTCATTTTGCGTCCTGTTCCATCGCCCTTCGCGCAGCTTGCAGGAACGCCACACAAGCCCGCACATTGGTTTGTGGCAGAAGGTGCCCACCATCCACCCACTGCACGGCGTCCTCCTCCACAAAACTGTCTTCCGTCATGGTCGCAGACACAACCGGGTCCTGCCGTGCGGCCAGAATAGCATATTGCCCTGTTTTAGCAGCCAGTATGGGCCGAACATCGCCGTTTATGAGCAGATCAAGCCCAATGCTCAGATTGGAGGCGTTGGGCGTACCCTGAACAACCTGCGTGCCACAATGGCTGCAAAAATCGGCCAGAACTTCTTCCGGGTTCCCAGACAGTCCTTTGTGCATACGCTGCAAAACCCTGACCGGAACACCAGAGGGAAAACTCCCACAGGCAGCAAAAGCCGCAAAAGCGTTAAGTCCCACAAGCCGGTCCTGCGCAGACAGGGCCATATGCTGCGCCAGCCACAAAAAACCCAAGGAATGCCCAACCCCCAGCACCGCCCTGCCCTGCGCCTGCACGGCCTGCAAACACCGCGCCGCCAGTGCTGGCGATGCCGTAGCTCCCTGCCCCAGAAAACCCAGATCCAGCATGCATGCATCTGTCCAGCCCAACGCGTCCACCAAAGGTGCCCAAAAGCCCGGACCAAACCCCCAACCATGCACAAATACGGGCTGAACCGGCATCATGCTCCCAATGCCCCGCTCCCTTGTGCTGTCGCACTGACAATGGCCTGAGCCAAAGCCTCCATCTGCTCATGCGTGTGGTGTGCATGAAAAACCACCCGCAGGCGGCACCCACCCGGCGGCACGGTTGGCGGGCGAATGGCCACTGCCAGAAAACCAGCGTGTTCCACCGCCTGCGCCAACGCCAGAGCGGTCCGTTCGGCCCCTACGACCACGGGCACAATCTGGGTGGCTGACAACCCCACATCCAGCCCGGCCTGCTCCATCCGTTGCCGGAACCTGCTGGCAAGTTCCGCCACATGCGCGCGCTGCGCCACCATACCGGGCAACAGGTCGAGGGCCGCATCCACCGCGCCCAGCACCATGGCGGAAGGTGCTGTGGAATAAATAAAGCCCGAAGCTGTGTTATCGAGCCACCGGCACACGGCATCGGATGCCGCGACAAAAGCGCCCATCCCCCCCAATGCCTTGCTGAAGGTACCCACAACAAGGTCAGCCTGACCGTGCGCCAACCCCTTGCCCTGCTCGCCCAGAATGCCCGTGGCGTGTGCCTCATCCACACATAAAAAAGCGTTATGGCGTTGGGTTATGGCACGCAGTTGCGCCATGTCCGCCCTATCTCCATCCATGCTGAACACGCTCTCGGTCAGGACGATTTTCAACCCACCACCGCCGTCCTGCGCCAACAGTGCATCCAGATGCGCCATGTCGTTATGTCTGAACCGCCTGGGCCTTACCCCAGCAGCCGCACAGCCATGGTAGAGGCTGGCATGCATGAACCGGTCTGCAACAATAACAGCCGGTGCCCCCATAACCTGCGCGGAAAAACGGGCAAGGGCTGGCACCACAGATGCATTGGCCTGCCAGCCGGACGAAAAAATTCTGGCCGCCTCCATGCCTTTAAGGGCTGCCAGCCGATGCTCCAATGCCACAGTCTGCGGTGGCGTGCCCGTAACAAGGCGCGAGGCACCACTGCCACTCCCTTCAGCCCGCGCCCATATATTGGCACGCTCAAGCAGCAAGGGATGGGTACGCAGCCCCAGATAATCGTTGGACGAAAAGTCCACCAGAACAGCGCCCGTATCTGGTTGGCGCAAAAGTCCGGGACCAGCCGCATGCCATTGTTTGCACGAGCGCATACGCCCCTGCGTTACAAAACCAGCCAGCCCCTGCTGGAAAAGATTGTCAAACCGCGTCATGACATCTGTGGTGCCGGAGCCAGCCCTCCGGGTCAATCATCTACAGGAACACCACCGCATGTCCGCACCAAACCCCATGCCCGACTGGTACCAGCAGGGCCTGCCCCATATCTGGCTCCCTTACAGCCAGATGAAAACCGCCCCAACCCCGCTGGCGCCACGGAGCACACAGGGAAGCCACATTACCCTGACCGATGGACGCGTGCTGGTTGATGGTGTTGCCGCATGGTGGACAGCCTGCCACGGCTACAACCACCCCCATATTCAACAGGCCGTAACCGAGCAGTTGGGCACCATGCCGCATGTTATGTTTGGCGGCATGGTGCATGAACCTGCTCTGCGCCTTGCCAGCAGGCTGTGCGCGCTGCTGCCCGGTGACCTTGAGCGGGTATTTTTTACGGATTCCGGCTCGGTTGCGGTGGAAGTGGCCATGAAAATGGCCATCCAGTACCGGCTGAACAAAGGGGAACGCCAACGCACAAAAATGCTGGCCTTCCGGGGGGGCTACCATGGGGACACACTGGCCACCATGGCCGTGTGTGACCCCGAGGAAGGGATGCACCACCTGTACGGACCAGCTCTGGCGGAACACGTTATTGCTCCCCTGCCCGTGGACGAAACAAGCACACAAACCTTTATGGCACTGCTGGCACGCCATGCGCACGAACTGGCAGGCATTATTATGGAGCCTCTGGTGCAGGGTGCAGGCGGCATGCTCTTCCATACGCCAGAGGTCCTGCGGACTGTCCGCGCGGCGGCTGACCGCTACGATGTGCTGTTGATTCTGGATGAAATTTTTACGGGCTTTGGCCGCACCGGCACCCTGTTTGCCTGTGAGCAGGCAGGCATTACGCCTGACATCATCACCCTGTCCAAGGCACTAACGGGGGGCACCATGGCCCTTGCGGCCACAATTGCGCGGCGGCATGTGTTTGAAGCATTTTTGTCCGACAACCCCGAGCATGCGCTTATGCATGGCCCAACATTCATGGCCAACCCGTTAGCTTGTGCCTGCGCCAATGCGTCGCTCGATCTGTTTGAAACAGAACCCCGGCTGGAACAGGTTGCCACAATCAACGCGATCATGACCGAAGCGCTTGAACCCTGCCGCGCACTCCCCGGTGTGCGCGACGTTCGTACACTCGGGGCTATTGGCGTTGTGGAACTGCACGCCATTGCTAACCCCGATGCACTGCGCCAGCAACTGGTGGCCCATGGCGCGTGGATACGCCCATTCCGCAATATTGTTTACCTGACCCCTGCCTTTACCATAGCGGAACAGGACCTCAGGTTTTTGTGCCACACAATCCATACCGTTCTGGCAGCATAGACCCTGCCAACAAGGCAGGTCGGGGTTGGCATGCGGGTTTTACGGGTTTTTTAGCCCCCATGCGCGGGCGGCATCTTCATCCGTTTCCCGCGCGTCCACCCATTGGGTGCGACCATCCGCATACTCTTCGCGCTTCCAGAACGGAGCGCCAGTTTTAAGCCGATCAATCAGAAAAGAAGTCGCCGTTAGCGCCGCACCACGGTGGGGTGCACTGGCGCCAACAAACACAATACCCGCCCCGACCTCCAACCGCCCTACACGGTGGATAAGAGTGCAGCCCGTTAACGCAAACCGTGCAACAGCTTCATGCGCCAGCATGTTGAGCGAGGCTTCGGTCATGCCCGGATAATGCTCAAGGGTCATGGCTATCAGCCCGTGCCCACCCCGGACCTGCCCCACAAACACCCCAACCCCCCCTGTGTGGGTTGAAAGAGCGCTCAGGCGCGCGGTCTGCGCCCCAGCATCAAACGGCTCGGCCTGTACGCGGACATGAACAGACATACCCTGATCAGCCCCCGGTCATGGGAGGGAAAAAAGCCACTTCATCCCCCGGTTGTACCATTTGCTCGAACGGCACCAGCGTCTGGTTGACGGCCACGCGCAATCTGGGCTGTTCGGCAAAGGCCAGCGCAATGGCAGGGTCTGCCTTTTCAATTTGCTCACGCAGAACCTGCACTGGCACACCACCTGCCGGTATGGTCACGCTCAGGCTCTCCTGACCGATCTGCTCGCGCAGTGCTGCAAAAAACAAGACTGTTACCCGGTCTGCCATAATCCGCCTTACCAACCTTTTACTCTCAACACGCCCAGCATCGTGCGCGCATTATAGAATGCGCCTTCCGGGCCTGTCGCATATTAATGCGCGGGCAACCCCTTGCGGCTGGGCGTGCCAATGGTGCTGATGGACCCATCCGAATTAACAAGGGTTGTTGTACCATCCCCATTGGGAATTTCGATGGGAGCCGCAACAGGCTTCACGCCACCTGGAGCGGGAGTCCCTGTGTGCCCGACCGCGGGTGCGCCATACAGACCGCTGGCCACAACACCCTTGTGGATACTCTCCTGCTCCCCAATGCTGATTTCCTGCCCATCGGGCAATTGCGGACCAGTGGCGGACAACTCGGCACCAGCAGGCCGACCAGCGCGCCCTCTGGCCACATCTTCCAGCGTTGGTAGCGGATCGGGGGGGCCGGGCCATACATTGCCGCCTTGGGGCAGAATAGGCACTTCCTTAGTAGCCTGCCCCTGCACGCGCCGCATATTCAGGTCCGAACCTGAGGGAGCATTAGGGTTTTCGCCGGGTAGAGAGATTGTGTCAGACATGACTTTTTCAAAGCCCGCACATCCGCTCATCATGACGCACACTCCAAGAAGAGCGGCTTTTCGCATACCCAGACTCCGCATTACGCCAGTATTTTCAGCCGTGGGGCCAATGCTGTCCGCCACATGGGCGCAACAGCCCGGCCCCTGTACCAGATCGGGCAGCCCCTATAACACAGAGCGGCGGGCCAGTCGCGCAGGCGAAGCCCTAGCAAGGGAACTGAGCAACTAAAGGTCGACGTGTTGCAGACCCTTGGTCAGGTAGTCCCACCCGGTAATAATTGTCAGCACCCCGGCAATCCAGAGCAGTATGGCCCCGATCAGGGCAACTGGCAGCCAGGGCATACCCAGCAGCGCGCCGGTTCCATCCCCCGCCAGCAAAAAACCTATGGCGGTCATCTGAAAACCGGTTTTCCATTTTGCCAGCCGGGTCGCGGGCAGACTTGCGCGACGCTCGGCCAGATATTCGCGCATACCAGATACCAGAATTTCGCGGCACAAAATGACGATGGCAGGCCACAGGCTAAGGTACGGCAGGCGCAAAAAGCCCGCCAGCACCATAAGGCAGGCCCCGACCAGCAGTTTGTCGGCAATGGAGTCAAACATACGCCCGAAGTCGGATAACTGATGACGCGAGCGTGCGAGTTTACCATCAAAATAATCGGTAATACCTGCCAGTATGAACAGCAGACACGCGAGCGCGTCCGTTTGCGGCGTTCCCCATGCGGCAAATCCAATCACAATTGGAATAGCCACAATGCGCGAAAGGGTCAGGACGTTGGGCAGGTCTGTCAACATTGCGACGTATGCTAGCGCATTTCCCGCCGGACTGGAATGGTTTGACCTATCGCAAAGTCGTCACTCATGCACAATTTGACCGCAGGGCTGCCATCCGCGTGCAAAAAATCGGAGCGTTGGCCCTAATCCGGTGACCAGCCGGGATGAAAATGCCCATAGACCGCCCGCGCCAGTTCGCGGCTAACGCCCTGTGCCGCCTCCAGCGCCTCCAACCCGGCCTGCTTGACTGCACGGGCCGAGCCAAAGGTGTTGAGCAGCATTTTTTTGCGCGCGGGCCCAATACCGGGAATATCATCCAGTTCGGACGTGACCAGCGCCTTGGAACGGCCGGAACGGTGGGTGGTTATGGCAAAACGGTGCGCCTCGTCACGCAGCCTTTGCAGGTAATACAGAACCGGGTCGCGCAGAGCGAGCTGAAACGGCTCCTTGTGGTCCGTATAAAACCACTCACGCCCTGCATCTCGGTCCGGCCCCTTGGCAATACCGACCAGTTTGACACCACTCACCCCCAGCTCATCCAGCACGGCCCGCACGGCGGAATACTGGCCCGCCCCGCCATCGATGAGCAGCACATCGGGCCAGTTGGAGGTATCTCCCTCATCCGCCTCACGCAATGCGCGACCAAAGCGGCGTTCCAGCACCTCACGCATCATGGCAAAATCATCCCCCGGTGTAATGGGGCCTTTGATGCGGAACTTGCGATACGCTTTTCGGTTAAAGCCCTCCGGACCGCCCACAATCATCACGCCATAAGCGTGTGCGCCCTGAATGTGGCTGTTATCATACACTTCTATACGCTCAGGCGGGGCATCCAGCCCAAACACCTCGGCCACACCTTTGAGCAGTTTGGCCTGCCCTGCCGTTTCGGCCAGCCTGCGGTTGAGTGCGTCACGCGCATTGGTTACGGCGTGATCAACCACCTGCTTTTTCTCGCCCCGCTGCGGGTTGAGAATTTCCACCTTCTTACCCCGCCGTAGCGTGAATGCCTCGATCATGAGCGGGCTTTCGGCCAGTGTATGGTTGACCAGAATTTGTGCCGGGCATGGTTTGTCATCATAAAACTGGGTGATGAAGGCGGATAGAATATCTGCCGCGGCCTCGTCCTGCGCATGGGCGGGGAAAAACGAGCGACTGCCATTATTGCGCCCACCACGGACAAAAAAGACCTGAATACAGGTCTGCCCGGCCTCCTGCCACAGACCAAACACGTCCGCATCCTGCAAGGAGGCCGGGTTGATCACGTTGGAGTCCTGCATTTGCGCCAGTGCGCGAATACGGTCGCGCAGCACGGCAGCGCGCTCAAAATCCATTTCCTCGGCAGCCCTGTTCATGTCTGCCCCCAGCGTGTCCCGCAGAGCCGAATCCTTACCGGACAAAAAATCCCGCGCCTGTTCAACCAGTTGCCCGTAGGCCTGCTGGTCTATGCGCTCCACGCACGGGGCGGAACAGCGCTTGATCTGGAAGAGAAGGCACGGGCGGCTACGACTGTTAAAAACTGAATCCGCACAAGAACGGAGCAAAAATACCCGCTGGATCAGGTTGAGTGTCTGGTTGACCGCCCATGCGGAGGCAAACGGCCCCCACAGGCTGGCCCCCTTGACCGCCTTGCCACGGTGCTTGGCAATCTGGGGGAATGCCTGTCCGTCGGTCAGCATCAGCCACGGGTAGCTTTTGTCATCACGCAGCAGAATGTTGAAGCGGGGCTTCATCCGCTTGATGTAATTGGCCTCCAGCAGCAAAGCTTCGGCCTCGGTATGGGTTGTCACAATTTCCATGGTGGCCGTTTCCGACACCATGCGCCGCAGGCGTTCGGGCAGGCGGGCCACCTGCGTGTAAGACGTGACGCGCTTTTTGAGCGAGAGCGCCTTGCCCACATACAGCACCTCCCCCTTGCTCCCGAGCATACGGTACACACCGGGCGAAAACGGCATGGTGCGCAGGGCAAGACGAATGACCTCCACCCCTTTGGCCGGGGGCTGCGGCAGGGGGGTAGCCTGTGCCGCTGTGTTATCCTGTGACGAATTTTGTGCAGTCATCTGGCGCTCTTTGACGGGCAATCAATTTCATCCACCGTTTTTGTGGATAAGTCTGTGGACGATGTGGGGCTGAAAGGGTGCAAACCGCAGATTTTCAGCCCTTCCAACGGATTGCATATTTTTTAATCAAACAACCCATACCCTTGATTTAAAAGGGTTTTACTCTTTAGCACTCTTGAGCCATCTTTGCTTTTTTGAACTCTTTGTTGAAAATAGGGCATGTCAAGAGGAATAGTGGACAAAATTTTCAGTCCACTCCATGGGCCGCAATCTCGCTTTGTTCTGCGACCTGTTCTGCCTTTTGCAGGAGCCGCAAAAAGTTTTCGCCCCAGAAGGCGGCAATCTCGCTTCTATCATACCCCCGGCGCATTAACTCGGCGGTAATGTTCGCGCCCTGCGTTGCGTCCTGCCAGTCGGCCAGCGCGCCTCCACCATCAAAATCGGAGGAAATACCCACATAAGCAGGTCCAAGCCTGCGCACCACGTAATCAATATGGTCCACAAGGTCCGCAACCCCCGCCGAGCGCCTGCCCTCCTCCGGTTTGGGCTTGAGGAAGGCGGGCATGGCGGTTATCTGGATCAGCCCACCGCTGGCGCCAAGTGCGTCAAGCTGCTCATCATCCAGATTGCGGGGGTGGTCACACAATGTACGCACGCAGGAATGGCTGGCAACAACTGGCGTGGCGGACGCCTCCACCGCCTGCAACATGGTCTGTTTGGATGAGTGCGAGACATCCACCAGCAGGCCAAGCCTGTTCATCTCCCGCACGGCCTCGCGCCCAAGGGAGGACAGGCCACCATGTTTTTGCGGTGTATCACCCAGACTTGGCCGGTGGATGGCCGCATCCGCCAAGGCGTTATGGCCATTATGGGTCAGGGTTACATACCGTGCCCCACGCTGCGCAAACGCACCCAGCAGGGCCGGATCATCCCCCATACCGTAGCCGTTCTCCACTGCGGGAATAACCGCGATCTCACCTTTGGCGTGGGTGGCCCGAATATCGGCAACACGGGAGCAGACGCGCGCTGTGACCCCATTCTGCGTGCCCTGCATGGTATTAATGGCATCCAGCATGGCAAGGCATTCGCGCTGGACCTGCGCATGCGCCTCCGCCGTAACCGGCCCCTGCGCGGTATAGGCCACAAAACAGCCAGCCGACATGCCGCCACGGTGCATTTTGGGCAAGTCCACCTTGCGGGTGGCGGTATCGACAAACGCATCGCCCCTGTCAGGCCACGGGATGTCTATGTGGCTGTCCAGTGTCAGGAGGGCACGGTGCAGGGCTATGGCGTCCTGCGGAGGGGCGGGCGGGGTCATGACTGTATCCATCTTCTGATATCATGGGGTTGCTACCAAAAATTGCAAGAGACATCCCCCGCACAGCCCCTTAGCGCACTGTTCTTTTTACTTGCTCTGCGGCATGCAATACGCCATGCCCTGCCCATGCGACTTGTGACATGGAACATCAATTCCCTCCGCCTGCGTATGCCGCTGCTGGAAAAGCTGACCACCTCCTTGCTGCCAGATGTTGTCTGCTTGCAAGAAACCAAGGTGACAGACGAACTTTTCCCGCTTGATGCGGTGCGCGCCCTTGGTTTTGAACACCTGCATTACAAGGGGATGAAGAGCTACAACGGCGTAGCCATTCTCTCCCGCCTGCCACTAAGCCCAGCAACGAACACCCCGACCTGGTACGGCAAGGAGGACTGCCGCCATGTTGCGGCCACCGTCCACGCCCCCGAAGGCGACGTAACCCTGCATGATTTTTACGTCCCAGCGGGTGGGGATGAGCCAGACCCCGATACCAACCCCAAATTTGCCCACAAGCTTGCCTTTGTGGAGGAAGTGACCCAGTGGTTTACCCACAACAAGCCCACCCGAACGGTGCTAGTCGGGGACCTTAACATCGCGCCTTTGGAACATGATGTCTGGAGCCACAAGCAACTGCTCAAGATTGTCAGCCATACTCCGCCAGAAACGGAACGCCTGACCCATTGGCAGCAGACCGGCTTTGTGGACGCCATGCGCCATTTTGTGCCCCCCACGGACAAGCTTTACACATGGTGGTCCTACCGTAACAAGGACTGGCGTAAGTCCAACCGGGGGCGCAGGCTGGACCATGTATGGGTCACTCCCGACCTTGTACCCCAACTTGCCAGTATGAGCGTACTGGAAGATGCCAGAGACTGGCCCTCCCCCTCCGACCATGTGCCCGTGGTCATGGACATCCACCCATCCCCCTGAGCGCCCTGCTCCCTACGGTCCACCAGCGGCTTTGCCCACGGACCAATTTTCATGCATGGCAAGGCTGGTTGAGCGACTACCAAAAGGCGGTTATTTTTTACCGCCTTATCGTAGCAAAAAGACCTAATTCCCGGCAGATTGCCGGCATGCCACACCACGATTGCGGTGGATTTGAAGCATTTACACAAGCCCCATTAAAGAGCATACGGTCTTTGCTTATAGAGGAAAACAGAAGCGTTGGTGATTGCTACATGCATATCATACTCTCGGATTTAAGATCATGCTTTACAAAAAGTGCATAAAGTTCAGCATAGGATTAATAGCATCCGTCTTTTTTGTTTATCTGGTTCTGCGTTCTGTCTCCATTCAGAGCCTTTTTACTGCGCTCGATCATATTAATCTGTCATGGTTCCTCTGGTCTCCTCTCTGCCTTCTGGGGGCGTATGTATTCCGCATAAAGCGGTCTCAGATCATGCTAGCATCACTCAACCCGGACCTGTCTTTTGGCCGCAGCGCCGTGCCTTATATGGTTTCCGTCGCGGCCAATAATGTTTTGCCACTCCGTGCCGGAGATGCCTTACGCGCGGTCAACTTTTCCTCATGGCTCAATATCCCCACTGTCAGTATTCTGGCGGTCATGATGGTTGAGCGTCTGATGGACCTGCTGGTCATTATTGCAGCACTGGGACTGGCGCTTTTCCTCTTTCACCCCCGCAGTGATAGCGGAGATATTCTACTGCACGGCAGTTCCACCTTTCTTATGCTGCTGGCGATCGCAATTATTGTGCTGCTGCTGTTCCCGGCGGTCATGCGCATTCCAACTGAATGGTGTCTGAAGGAACTTGCCCGCATAGTTCCCACACTTGTGGGCAAACTACGGCCGCACACAGACAAACTGTTCGGCACCCTAGTGCTCATGGCGCATCGGCCACGCATGACGTTGCTTTTCGGCTATACCGGCATTTCGTGGTTTTTGGAGGCCTGTACGTTTTTTGTCGTCGCGCATTCCATTCCAGAAATCGCAAACCCGGCCGCAGGGTGGCTTGCCATGCCCGTGGGCACGTTATCGACTGTATTGCCCTCCAGCCCCGGCTATGTTGGCACGTTTCATTATTTTGTCACGATCGCCGCCAAATCGCTTGGCAACACAACCGACGCATCCACGGCATTTGCCATTCTTATCCATCTTGTTTTGTGGCTGCCCGTAACCCTTTGCGGTGCTCTGTGTTTTGTTTACTGGATTATTAAACGTAACACCGTGCCTGCTGCTTCTTCCTCCTCTGCCAGATAGAAAATTTATATGTCCCAGCATCTTCCTTCCTTTACGATCATTGGTGGTGGATTTTCCGGATTAAGCGCAGCATATGACCTTGCTCGCGCCGGGCATCAGGTCACTGTGCTTGAGGCGGACCGCTACGTGGGCGGGCTTGCCGGAGCGTTTGACACGGCGGGGGAAAGGCTGGACCGCTTTTACCATCACTGGTTTACAAACGATCAGGAAGTTATGGGCCTGATCAAAGATACCGGACTGGCTGATGATGTGGTTGTGCAGCCGACAAATACCGGACTGTATTACGCAGGGCATTTTTTTAAATTATCAACCCCGCTTGATCTTCTCAAATTCACGGCCCTCCCCTTTATCGACCGTATCCGCCTTGGGTTACTCACCCTGCGTGCCCGGCACGTAAAGGACTGGAAGGAACTCGAAAACCAGACCGCAGCCGAATGGCTGCGTAAGCTGGGAGGAGAAAACGTTTTTCGCGTTGTGTGGGAGCCACTTCTGGCCGGCAAGTTCGGGCCTTATGCAGATAAAGTCTCGGCAGTATGGTTCTGGAACAAGCTCAAACTCCGTGGCGGCAGCCGTGGCAAGGGTGGTGAAGAGCGACTTGTTTACATGAAAGGGAGCTTTGCCCGTCTTGCGGAAGCAACCGCCACAGGGATTGAAAAAGCAGGCGGCAAGGTTATCTGCGAAGCACCGGTTACGCAGGTCACACCTCTGGATAACGGGCGATGGCAGGTTTCCGGCCCGTGGGGCAGCGTGGAAAGTGACAAGGTCATTGCCACCACAGCTTTGCCCCTTGTTGCCGACATGGTGGAAAACTGGGCAACCCCCGAATACCTCGCCAGCCTGCGGCGGATTGATTACCTTGCCAATGTCTGCCTTGTGCTGCAGTTGGACCGTTCCCTCTCTTCAACATACTGGTTGAATGTGAACGACCCCAGCTTTCCATTCGTTGGTATTATTGAACATACAAATTTTGAAAATGCATCCAGTTACGCGGGTAACCATATTGTCTACCTGTCCAAATACTTACCGCATACAGATGCACTTTATACCATGAGCCCCCAGGAGGTTCTGGACTTCTCGCTCCCCTATATCCAGAAGATGTTCCCCAAATTTGACAGATCATGGATCCAAAAGTTCGATGTCTGGAAAGCACGCTGGTCGCAACCGGTTGTGGAAAAACATTACTCCAGCCTGATCCCCAGTCAGGACGGCCCGCGCGAAGGCTTTCACCTTTGTTCCATGGCTCAGATTTACCCTGAAGACAGAGGAACGAACTATGCCATCCGTGAAGGTCGTAAAATTGCGGCGAAATTTATAGCGTAGGTAAACCTAATGTTTGCTGTTACGAAGATTCAGAATTTTTTCCGTGGAGAATGGAAATATATTCATATTATCTACGCTTTTATTTTCCTTCTGCTTGTTGCAAACATATTTTTAAATCCGTATCACGACTGGGATCTTGACCACGAAATCTATTTTGGAGATCGCCTGATTTCTGGAGAGCTTATCTGGACCAAAGAGTTCCATGATAAGTTCCCCATTGTTCCGTTCTTCCTTGCAATTCCCGCATACTTTAAGAGCGTCAAGTTGTTCAGCTTGATCTCTTTATTATTTATATGCCTTTCGTGCGTAGTCGCCTGCTCCATAATCCCAAAAATATTGAACATGAAGGGAAATGAGCGGGAAATTGTGTATTTTTACTCAGTTTTATATCTGGGATTGATCTATTTTACCTATGGATCGACCGAAACCATCAATGCCATTTCCGTCAGCTTATATGTTATTTCTTTCCTATTTATTTTCCAATCCAATACAAATGCACCTGATTCAAAATATTACCCAAGATTATCCTCCCTTATGTGGGGGGGAAGTTCGGGGGCATTGGCTATATCCATACGCCCCTATTATTTTGTCGCTTTAGCCGGTGTAATTCTTTCTTCTATTGTTCTTGGCCGGATACTTGGTCAGACCAGAAATAAATCCTTATATATTCAGTGTATAAAAATATTAGGCCTCTGGGTTCTCGCCATTGGTCTGTGGGGATTTATATTTAATGCCCTACCCTATATTTTAACGGGTCAGTTTTCTGCTTTTTGCGATGGTTTGCTGATGTTTCGGCAACATATAAATCCATTATCTGGCAAGCATGATTTTTTTGTACTTGCAAAACGAGTGCCCAGTATTTTTTTCTGGATAACATGGATTTTCATGTCCATATGCGTTCTTATTTGCGTATTCAGGAACGTTACAATTCTAAAGCGGAATGAAGTAAAGCTTTTTATTGCATCCTTTATCTCTCTGCTCTTGATCATTATCCATATGTGCCTTGAGCATTATTGGGCACATTATATGCAGTTGTTTATAGGCAATTTCTGCCTCTGCGTTGTTTCATTTATTATGGTTGAAAAAAATATCATCCAATCTCAGAACTATACACCACTCATAAAATTTCGTTATTACAAAAACATATTGTACATTTTACAGGCTTCTTTTGTATTCTTCCTGTTTGTTAACACAGCCAAAACCCTGCACAATCTGCCAGCAGCTCAAAAAAACAATGTTGCCGCCCTGAACACGCCAGATAAAAGCTGGGAAGTCATCTCGTTTAACGCCTATCTAAACGAAAATTATACAACAACTCGCCCGAGTTTTTTATTCCCCGACAGCATGAAAGCTCATTGGTTCTTTAGTGAACCACGCCACGGTTTTCCCCATTCAGCCAACACGAACCATGTTTTTTTGGGCTGGTGGAAACATATCTCTTTTGAGAGCAAGAACTTCCTTAACCCGGTGGACGACAAGCACTATTGTACGCTCATAAATGCCTCAGAAATCGAACTTGTTATTCTCAAGCCTGACTCTTTGGTATTACCCTGCTTTAGTAGCGGAAAAACACAATACAAATTAAATACTGTTCTGGAGAATGGTGGGGAGAAATTGCTTATCTACAAACGCCTCCCTCCCCCAGAAAACAGTCCACTTGTAAACGCACATCCACAATAATCCGCGTACCTGTTACCACGGACCATTCAGGCCATAAGCCTCCTCTTGGGCGCACTAGGGGCAACATGTCTCCTGTTACCGACAAGAGTGGGCAACAAGGTGTTTCATGGCGCGCACTCTTACTGCCGCCAATCCTCTTTAGTAACGATACTGCCAGAGCAGCCCCACACTGCTGCCCGGATCGTTCTCAGGTGTGGTAAATCCGGTTACGGAGCCACCCGTACCCACGGTGGTATTGAGCTTGAGGTGGTTTGTCAGGTCCACCTGCACCTGTGCCTGCGTGCCCGAACCGGAGGTGGCCTGCTTGGCCCCCACATAAACCCCTTTCATAACGTATTTGCCCGCTTCCACGCTGGAACCACCATTACCAACACCCGAGCCGCCTCCCACGGCCAACCTGTCCAGATGCAGGGTTTTGCGTAAGGTGCCCATAGGGTCAAAGGTTGTCAGCCCGGTCAGGGTTGCCAGTGCCGTGCCCACTTCCACCATCTGGGTAGCGGAAAGGGAGCGGGCATCGGTGCCAAACAGCAGCATGGCCAGAACCTGATCCTGCGGCAGGGCGGGCATGGAATCAAAACTGATTTTTGGCGCGCTGGCATACCCCCCGACCTTGAGCATGGCAGTCTGCCCCTCGACTGCGCGATCGGCCTCAAAATCGAGTGTCGGATCAAGCTGGTGCCCCACGCCAGAACCGTTAAAGCCAACCCGCCCCTTGGTGAAGTTGAGCGAAATACCCGCCAGATCAAAGTTCCCGCGTTTGAGGTCAAACCCACCTGTTACAATGGGAGCCTGCGTGGTGCCTGTAACCATCAGGCGGCCTGCCATTTCCGCATCCAGCCCATGCCCGCGCACAAAAAACTTGCCCGGAGATGTCAGCTTAAGGTCCAACCCGATTACGGATTGATGCGTGCTGGAGGCTTTGGCTTCCTCCACGCGCTGTTTTTCCTCCCCGGGGCGGATAATATCCAGCCGGGCAATGGACGCGGGGAGCGAGTTGGGAATATTGATTTCCACACGCTGCAAATCCACCCCCCCCACAACATCCATGCGTGTGCGTACCTGCCCGCGCACCGTTATGTCGGCATTAAGTACGGCGGTCAGCAGGTCGCTGCTCACTGGACGTGCGTTTTGGGCAAACAGGTGCAGGTCTATGGGCAAACCCGGCATGGCAACGCCCACAAACCCGCTCCCGCCCAGAGTGCCGTCTCCGGCCTTTGCACTCAGGCTCTGGATAACAATACGGTCACGCGCCCCCACCACACGGCCATTGATCGCACTGAGGTGAAAACCCTGAGAAAAATCCTGAAAATCCGCATTGATCAGGTCAATCGCCCCCGTAACGGCGGGGGCGGCAGGGCTACCCCGGACCTGAAGAGCCATCTGCACCTGCCCCTGCGCCTGCCGCGCCTGCGCGCCCAGTATGCCGTTGGCTATGCTCAGGTCCAGATGTCCGTCGGCCCGCAGGTCCATCTGGCCCGTTTTGGACAGAGGCGCACTACCACGCACCTGTAAGCCCAGCTTGCTCCCTGCCGAGGCGTTGACCTGTATCTGCGCCAACGTGCGGGCAAGGTTGGCCGTGGCATCCACCTCCATTGCGGGCACGGACGCCGCAGCCGAACTATCTGCCATCCGCAGGTTACTGCCCCTGACCTGCACCTTGCCTTCCGGCTTATCCAGTGCGCCAGACAGTTTGGCACTCAGCGAGACAACCCCCGTGGCATGGAGGTCGGGCATAAACGGGTGCGCCAGAGCCGGGGTTACATTCCGAATATCCGCCGTAACCGACAGACTGGGTTTTATCCGCCCCGCCACATCCAACGTGGCGGGCTGGCTACCCGGCGTGCCCAGCACCGCCCGCAAGCGGTCAATGCCCAGTGTATCCCCAAAGGATACCAGCACGGGGGCTTGCAGATTCAGGGTTTCCTGCTTTGCGGTGGCACTCAGCTTCTGAAGTTTGAGATGCTTGTCCGGCAGGTTGAGCAAAGCTTGCGTGTTCAACGCAAGAGGACTGCCCGACCAGCTTGCAGGCCCCACCTGTGCTGAAAGGAGCATTGCTGTATCCGGCCCTTTGGCACTCAGGAGCGCTTGCCCACTTACGCCGGCTACAGCAATGCCACCAAGGCGCAGGGTCATATCCGGCGTGGGGTGGGCAACCGGGTCCGTCACAGACCCCGCCAGCGCAATCGAACCTACCCGGATGGTGGGCGTAACCACATTGCCTTTGAGCTTGAGAGCCACGACTGGCTTGTCCGCCACCATACTGGTCGTGACCGACGCCGCCATGGAGCCAGCTATTTTCTGCCCCACAAGGGGGCTGTAATCTGCCAGTTTGCCAATTGTCAGGTCCAGATTGCCCTGCGGCACCACTTCCTTGGGAGCAAGGGTGAGTGCGCCCTGCCCTTTTGTGCTGTTCCACGCCAGTTTTTGCAGGTCGAGATGGCGCTTACCATCAGCAGCCTGCCCAAACGCTGCCTCCAGTAATGCTGGAGCCCGGTCCAGTGTGCCCTCAAGCGCAAGTGTGCCCTGCGGGGCTGTTGGCAGGTGGGCAACCGTTGCATCCAGCGCCAATGCCCCCTTGGGCATGGTCGCCGTGCCCAGATTGGCCTTGGCCTCCAGCGTTGCCACAAAATCCTGCAATGGCCCCTTAACTGCCAGCGCAATATTTGTATCCCCCCGCAGATTGGGGGCCAGTTTTTCCAACGCGGGCAGGCTGATATTGGCAGTCATGTCCACAGTGCGCCCGGTCTGCACATGCCCCTGCACCGCAGCGGCCAGCGCCTGCCCCGCAAGAGTGAGGGATGACAGATCAATCTGCTGCCCCGCAGGCATGTTGCCCTGCGCTGGTAGGGGGTGCATGGCCGCGGCCAGCGCAAAACGCCCATCGGGTCCAAGCAGGCCCGCTGCCTGCGCCTGCCCACCCGTTATGGCCAGTATGCCATTAGCCACAAGATGTGTGTCATCCTGCGGGTGAAGGGGGCGGTCGAACTGTGCGTTCACGTCCGCATGGCCACGCAGTGGCACCCCCGCAGCCTCACCCAAGGGGAGCAGATCTGGCACGCTCAGGCTGAGTGTGCCGTTTTGCGGAGCCTGCACCCGCACCTTACCCGACAGGGCCAGAACCGGGTGGTCGAGTGTAAATACAACAGGCATGCCCGGCTCGGCGGGTTTGAGCAGGGCGTCCAGCTTAAGCGGGGCCGCCGCCAGCATTGTGGGCGCTTTGCCGGGCAGACGCAGCCCATCGGCTGTAAGCAGGAGGTGAAGTTGCTCGGCCAGTGCGCTGGCGTTCCCGCCCTCCCCTGCAAAACGAACATTCAGTGTGCCAACCTGCACGCCCGATGCGGCCAGTTGGTCCACATCCAGTTGCGCCGTGCCGTGTGGTGCGGCCATTTTGCCGTTCAGGCGGGCAGCAAGGCGCACGGCCTGCCAGCCTATATCCGGCGTAAGGCTAAGTTGCGGAGACTGGGCGGAAAGCTCCAGACTGGCCAGTTGTTGCCCAAGCAGGTCCAGCGTGCCCCGCGCGCGTGCACTTATGGCTCCGGCCGAGGCATCAAACGCCAAAGTGGTGGCCGTAACCGGGCCTTGCATGTCCAGCTTGATGGCCAAGGGCGCCAGTTGCGGCATACCCAACCGTGTGGCGGCAAACCCGTCCGCACCCTCGCGCGCACTCAGGTGCAGGGCCAGCTTGCCCCCACCTGTTGCCGTAGCAAGGCCGATCTGCCCCGCCTGATCGAGCCGCGTGACCTGCAAGGCAATATCCGACTGGGGGAGTCTGGGCAGGCTTAACCCGTTAATCACCGGGTCAATATTGGCAAGCCTGCCGTGACCACTCACCCGAAAGCTGGCGGCCTGCCCGGCAAGGGGCGCGCCCACATTAATCCGCCCAACCTCCAGTTTGCGAATATCCACTCCCAATCGCAATGCGGATGGAGCGGACGGGGCCACCGGAGTCGGCTGCGGTGCGGCATCGGACACGGGCAGGCGCGGAATATCTAGTTCGCCTGCGGTAAAGGCGTAAATTTTTGCCTGCCGCCACACCATGGCCAGAGGCGACCAGTCCAGTCGTACGTCCTGAAGTGTAAGCCACGCCCCCTGCCTGTCGTGGATGGCAAGGGTTGCAACATGCAGATTATCTGGAAAACGCCCGGACAACCCCGTGAGCGTCACCATGCCCCCGGTCAGGGATTCGGTCTGGCGGACCAGCATCCGCCGCCCTGGTCCCGTATTGGCCCCTACCAGCAGGACCGTTGTCGCCAGCGCACCAATACCCAGCAGCGAACCAGCGGCAATAAGCGCAAAACGGCCAGCACGCCGCCATAGGCTGCGCTGGGGGGCGGGTGTAGCATCCGGCATTAAAATGTTTCCCCCAGCCCAATATACAGGTCCCACGTATCCCCACGTGGTGCACGGTTAAGCGGCACTGCCACATCCAGCCGGACTGGTCCAATGGGGGTGTAATACCGCACACCACCGCCTGCACCCACGCGCAGGGTGCCGGTAAAGGGCATGCTGCTGCTCCCCACCTGCCCTGCATCCGCAAAGGCGGCCATGCCAAAGCTTTTGAACAGCCGCTGCCTGTATTCCACCGTTCCCGCATCCAGCGAGGTGCCGCCAATGGCGTATTTGGTGTGGCCATATTGCGGCCCCACCCCCTGCCAGCGGTAGCCTCGCACCGTGGCACTGCCCCCTGCATACATGCGCTGATCAGGCGGGATGTCCCACGTACCAGCCCCCTGAATGCTGCCAATAGTCCCACGAAAAGCCAGAATACTGCGCCCCGGACGGCTTATGCCCAGCTTATGCAGGTCCACATAGGTGGAGGCCGTTGCGTTCATGATTGTAAAGAACGACGTGCCCGCCCCCTTGCTCCCCAGAGAGACCGATGGGGTTACATTGATGTTCGCGCGCACACCATGCGTTGCGGGTTCTATGGGGTTACCCACCCCCGTATTGTCATACATGCCCGAAAGTGGTGCCGAAAGAATGGTGTAACTGCGGGTTACGCCAAACTGCTCAATACTTTCCTGTTCCGCGGCAAGGCCAAAATTGCCATTCCAGTTTTTGGCCAACGGGCGGGTTATGCCCCCACGCAGCAGCAGCGCCGTCTGCCGGTAAGACCAGAACAACTGGCGTAGTCCTTCTATGCGGGCATTCAGGTTCTGTTTGCTTTCCAAAAAGTCCGGTTTGAAAAAATCGGCATACACATCATACCCAAGCCCCTGCTGGGCGGACCCGCCAAGGCCCGTAATCAGGGCGGTCAGGCGCAGGCGCTCGGCATTACCCAGCAGGTTGTTGTGGGTCCACATTGCCCCCACACGTGCACCAAGGTCCGTGGAATACCCAAGCTCCGCCCCAATGGAGTGGCGCTTGCCCTCCTGAAACAAAAAGTCCAGCGGCATGGTGCCGTTGACCGCCTTATTGGAGGCATCTTTGACCGTAACGTTGGAAAATACACCCAGCGTGGTCAGGTCCTGCCGGGCGGCTTCTATGCGGGATGGCTGGTAAAGCTGGCCCTCATGCACAGTCAACCGCCTGCGCACGAACGATTCATGCACCTGCTTAAGCCCGTCCATGTTGATCTTGCCAATATCCAGTATGGGGCCGGGCACAACGGGGTACACAATGTCCAACGTTTTGGTGGCCGGGCGCAGATAGGCCATGGGTTTGTCCACCTGTGCCAGCGCATGCCCGCTCTCACGCAGGGCTTCAAGCAGGCGGCCACCTGCCGCCAGCACGTCCGCCGCTATGGCGGGTTGACCTGTGTGCAGGCCAAACGCTTTTTGCTGTGCGTCGGTCAGTTGTGGTGCCACGCCGGTTGCACTTTCCACCAGCTTGACCGACCCCACATGGAATAGCGGGCCTTTATCGACCTTGACGGTAATATCCACTTTTTCGTGCGCTGGAACGGCTCCGATCCATGTGGCCAGAGCGGTGGACATGCCATCCATGGCAATACCCTGCTTGCCACTGCGGAGCATGATATGCACCGTGCCATCATAATAGCCGCAACTTTCCAGCGCGCCGCGCAGGCGGTCATACTCGTTCCGAACACGCCCGGCCAACGCAAACGGACCAACCGCGCGTGTGGATTGCAGGCTTAACAGGTCCGACGAGGTCTTGAGCGCGGTATCCAGATCACTCTGCCCTGTGGGGTCCAGACTTGTCACATAGGGCTGCGGGTCCGCCGCATGTGCGCCGCATGTTAACGCGCTCCATAGCGCCGCTCCAGCCAGAAGGCGATTCGCGGTGCCTGTATACCTGCCAAATATATTGCGGTTGTAAACGGCCACTCTGCCCCGTCTGCCTGTTGCTCAATAAAGTTCATGCGGCCTGTTGCGCGGCCTTATTTTTGCACGTCTACCCTGCCTATAACCACACCATGACAAAATTTAGGTGCCTCCGCCAAAAAAACCTTCATACACGGTGGATTGTCCCTTTACCCATCTTCGCGGTATGAGAACGCATGTTTATGTGTTTCTTCCACATTGCTGCCCGCTCCTTGGCCTGTCCGGCCAGTCTCTGGCAGAAGCAGGACCATGCGCACCAAGCCTGACCAACCTACGCAGCCCCTGCCCTTGGGCACGCCTGCCACCACCGCCCCGATCTCCCCCCTTCCCACATGGGTAGATGTGCTGTTCCGCCGCGCGGGGGAAGCGCGTTCGGCCCTACGTCTGGCAGGATTGCTGGTATGGGTGCCGCTTTCCGTCGGGTTTGAAGCCTGCCTGCTGCCTGTGCCCGGCACGGCCAAAATCCGCTGGACGCGGGTTATCTGGGGTGTGCTGTGCCGCATTATTGGCCTGCACATTACAGTAAAGGGCAAACGGGTCGGCACGGTCGGGGGCATAAAAGCCCGCAAACGTGGCGAGCGGCCTGTTATCTATATTTCCAACCACATGTCCTGGCTGGACGTGCCTGTGCTTGGCACGCTGCTGCCCTCTGTTTTTGTGGCCAAGGGAGATATTGAAAAATGGCCGGTCATGGGGTTGGTCTCCCATATCGGACGCACCATTTTTGTCAGCCGCCAGCGCAGCACCACTGGCCGCGAACGTGACCTGATGATCCAGCGCATGGTGGAGGGAGACAATCTGGTCCTCTTCCCCGAGGGCACATCCTCCGACGGGTCACGCGTTCTGCCGTTTATGTCCGCTTTTTTTGCCATCGCCAAACTGCCCAAACTCAAGGAAGGCATGGACAAAAGCCTGCTGCCTGTAACCTATGCGCCGGGCATGGCCCCGCTTATCCAGCCTGTCTCCCTTGTTTACAACCAACTGGAAGGCCTGCCGATCAGCCGTTTCCGCCGTCCGATCTTTTCGTGGTACGGAGACATGGATCTGGGGCCGCATGTATGGCAGCTTTTGCAATGGAAGCGCTCGCGCGTAACTGTTGTTCTGCACGAACCACTGGACCCCGACCTGTTCCCCAGCCGCAAGGCGCTGGCGCAGGCAGCATGGAAGGCCGTGGCCGATGGCTGCGCGGACCTGCGCCAAAACCGCGAGCCACGGATTCAGCCCGGTCGGTTCAACCCAGCCTCCCTGCCTGCCAATTTTTTGCCCGCGCATATCAAGAAAACAAAACTGCGGCTTGACAGAACCACCTCATTTTTTGCTTCATTGAGAAAGAGGACATAACCAGCGGGTCGCATTCCTGCGCTTCCGTATTGTTCAGGGCAGGAGACCACTCTGTCAGGCACGGCATGGACCTTATTACACACCAATCCCCCCCGCTCACCCGCAAGCCGTGAGAAAAGAGGCTTGACCTGCGCCGCCTCACGCCTGATGTCCTCTTTCCGCCGCATGGAATGGGCCAGCGGCAGAGCAGAGTGGCAGCCATTATGACCCGAACCCCCGACCAGACAGCACCATCACGCGCCCTGCATGTGATTACATGGGGCTGCCAGATGAACGTGTACGACAGTGCACGCATGGGGGATGTGCTGCGCCCACTGGGCTACCAGCCGGTGGATACGCCCGATACGGCGGACATGATCATCCTTAACACCTGCCACATCCGTGACCGTGCGGCGGAAAAGGTTTTTTCCGAACTGGGGCGTCTGCGGCTGATCAAGGAAGCTCGCAAGGCGGAAGGCCAGCAGACCATTATTGCCGTGGCAGGCTGTGTAGCACAGGCCGAAGGGCAGGAAATTCTGGCCCGCGCCCCGTATGTGGACATTGTGCTCGGCCCGCAGACCTACCACCGCCTGCCCGAAATGGTGGCCCGCGCAGCCCGTGCGGGCAACGCCATTATCGAAACCGATTTTCCCGCTGAGCAGAAATTCGACTTTCTGCCAGAAGCCGAAGCCCCGCAGACACCGGGCAATTACACAGCCTTCCTGACAATTCAGGAAGGCTGTGACAAGTTCTGCTCGTTCTGCGTTGTGCCCTACACCCGTGGGGCGGAAAGCAGCCGCAGCGCGCAGTCCGTTCTGGCTGAAGCACGCCGCATGGCCCAAAGTGGCGTGCGCGAGATCAGCCTGCTGGGCCAGAATGTAAACGCCTATCACGGGATCGGCCCCGATGGCGCGGTATGGGACCTGACGCGCCTTGCCTATGCGCTGGCCGAAATTCCCGGTCTGTCACGCATCCGCTACACCACATCCCACCCACGGGATATGGATGATACGCTGATCGCGGCACACCGGGACCTACCCGCCCTCATGCCGTTCCTGCATCTGCCTGTCCAATCCGGTTCGGACCGCATTCTGCGTGCCATGAACCGTGGCCACACGGCAGATGAATACCGCGACCTTGTCCACCGCCTGCGTGCGGCAAGGCCGGACCTTGCCCTGTCCTCCGACTTTATTATCGGCCACCCCGGTGAGACGGACGAGGACTTTGAAGCCACCATGCAGCTTGTGCGTGATGTGGGTTTTGCGCTGGCCTATTCCTTTAAATACTCCCCGCGCCCCGGCACCCCGGCCGCGGGAGCGCCCCTACAGGTGCCCGAGGACGTAAAGGATGCCCGCCTGCAAGCCCTGCAAAAGCTCCTGCGCGAACAGCAGGATGCGTTCAACGCCTCCATGGTTGGCAAGACCGTGCCCGTCCTGTTTACTGGCAAAGGGCGTAAGCCCGGGCAGATAACAGGACGCTCACCCTGGCTCCAGCCGGTCCATGTGATCGGCCCTGACCACCTGATCGGTCAGACCCTGCCAGTCCGCATAACAGAACGCCTGACAAATTCGCTGGGCGGTATTCTGGAAGAGGAGAATGTTTACGCTTGAATACCACGCGCACGTCCCCCCCTCCTTCCGTCGCGGTTGCGGAGCTGGTTCAGCCCGTAACTCTGCAATTTGAAAACAATGCGCTACTTGCCCGACTGGTCGGAGACCACGACCGGCACCTGCGCTGCCTGGAAGAAGGGCTGGAAGTGGACGTTGCGCGACGCGGCAACCGCATTTCCATCCGTGGTCTGCCAGAGACCACGTCCCTTGCCCGCACGACCCTTAGCCTGCTGTACCAAAAACTGGCAGCGGGCGAGACCATAGACATCAGCGCAGTAGAGGCGGCCATACGCATGTCCAGAGTGCATGAAAGCAGACCCACCCTCCCCCTGTCTGTTGCTCCGGCAACCCCCATTGCCAATCAGGACCCGACATGGCCCATTATCCGGCTACGGCAGGGCAACATAGAACCCCGCTCCCCCGGACAGGCCACCTACATGCGCGCTCTTGCCAGCAAGGAGCTGGTCTTTGGCATTGGCCCCGCAGGTACGGGCAAAACCTACCTTGCCGTGGCGCAGGCGGTCTCCCTCCTGCTGGCAGGCTCCATTGACCGGATCATCCTCTCCCGCCCGGCGGTGGAAGCGGGCGAGCGACTTGGCTTTCTGCCCGGAGATATGAAGGACAAGATCGCCCCCTACCTGCGCCCGCTCTACGACGCCCTGCACGACATGCTCCCCGGCGATCAGGTCATGCGCCGCATGAGTGCTGGCGAAATTGAGGTCGCTCCCCTTGCCTTCATGCGTGGGCGAACACTCTCGCACGCATTTGTTATTCTGGATGAAGCCCAGAACACCACCATCGCGCAGATGAAAATGTTCCTGACCCGTCTGGGCCCGGGGTCACGCATGGTTGTAACGGGGGATCTGACCCAGATCGACCTGCCGCACGATACACCCTCGGGCTTGCAGGACGCGGTGGATACGCTTGAAAACGTCAAGGGAATTACCATTTCCCGTTTTGAAGCAGCAGATGTTGTGCGACACAAGCTGGTCGCGCGCATTATTGAAGCTTATGATGCAAAAACGACGACGGCTGATAAAAAAGGGCACTCCCGCCACAAGGGCCGTCAGGAGAACAATGGAACCGCGAAGTAGCCTTGGCCCTGTCTTGACCCAAGACGTGGCCGACCCGGTGGATACGGACCCGTATCCAGCAGGGTTTCATGATGAGTTGACGCAGGACGTCCCGGACGTGCTGGTCCGGGACGCCCGCTGGCGCTCCTACGCCCCCACCCCCGAAAAAACCGTGCGCCGTGCCTTGGCGGCGTGCGCGCAATATGGTCTGGAGCCCGGCAGTGTTGTGCTGGCGACTGATCGGGAGGTGCGGCTGCTCAATGGCAGGCACCGGGGCAAACACAAGCCAACCAATGTACTGACCTTTGAACCCCCGCCGGGCTATGGTGGGGGGGATATTATTCTGGCGCTGGAAACGGTTGTGCGGGAGGCCCGCAAGGCCGGTCGCCCGGTCAGCCACCATCTGGCGCATCTGGTTGTGCATGGCAGCCTGCATCTGGCAGGTTACGACCACCACCACCCAGGCGAAGCACGGGAAATGGAAATGCTGGAATCCCGCCTGCTTTCCCGCATGAAAGTGCCTAACCCGTGGAAGACCCGGTCATGAGCGAACACGATACTTCAGCCGAACGGGCGGACCCTTCCGGGCGTGGCCTGTTTTCGTTTTTTCAGCGCAAAAAGCCCACAGGCGGGTTGCGTAGTTCCATTGCAGCCCTTGTGCAGCAGGCCGCCGAAGCAGGGGATGAAACCGCGCCAGACGGCGAAAAACCGGAACTGGACCGGCAGGAACGCGCGCTGATCGCCAACATTCTGCGCCTGCGCAATATTTCGGCCGATGACGTTATGGTGCCACGGGCCGATATTGTGGCCATGCCGGTTTCCATCAGTCTGGACGAGGCACTGGCCATGATGCGGCGCGAAAACCACTCGCGCATGCCTGTCTACCGTGACCAGTTGGATGACATTGTGGGCATGATCCACGTTAAGGATCTGATTGCCTATGTGGGCACCAGCGAGGCGTTCAATCTGGAACCCCTGCTCCGCCAGCCGCTGTTTATTGCCCCGCAGATTCCCGTGCTGGACCTGCTTTTGCAAATGCGCCAGCGCCATATGCACCTAGCACTTGTGATTGACGAATATGGCGGCATTGACGGTCTGGTCACAATTGAAGACCTGATCGAAACCATTGTGGGCGATATTTCCGACGAGCATGACGAACCCGAGGCAGTGCTGATTACCCCGCGCCCGGATGGATCGTTTGATGTGGACGCCCGCTGCCCGGTTGAAGAGTTCGAGCAAAAAATTGGCCCGATTCTGACCGAGAGCGAAAAAGAAGCCGAAATCGAGACCATTGGTGGCCTTGTCTTCCGCATGGCCGGGCATGTACCCACCCGCGGCGAGGTGCTGACGCACGAAAACGGCTATCTGTTCCGTGTGCTGGATGCGGATGCACGCCATATCCGCCGCGTTCGGGTCCGCAGGCTGCTCAGCGAGGGGGAAAATGCCTCCGCGCCCCCTGCTCAGGCAGGTCAGCCCTCAACAACAGGTTGACGGCGGTTCTTTCTGCCGCCATCCCTGTTCCCAGAATTATGGTCCATTGATCGGGAAGGCTTGGTTCTCATGTCCTTTACACGTCGTTCTTTTCTTGTCGCCACGGGTGCCGCACTCACTGCCAACTCATTCCAGAGTGCGGCTTTTGCGGCCGATGCGCCCGATACGCTCTTTACCCCCCGTGTGCTGGGTAGCCCGGATGCCAAGGTTGTGGTGGAGGAATGGTTCTCCCTGACCTGCATCCACTGCGCGCATTTTGCGGAAGAGACCTTTCCGCAGGTTAAGAAAAACCTGATCGATACGGGCAAAATCCGTTACGTTTTTCATGACTTCCCCACCGACCAGTTGGCAACCCTTGCCGCCATGGTTGCCCGCACCCTGCCCGAGGAACGGTACGAACCTTTCTGCTCGGCCGTGCTCTCCAGCCTCGACCGCTGGGCCTATAACAACGAGGTCGACCACAAGGCCGAGTTGCAGAAAATGGCCGCCTTTGCTGGCATGCCAGCCGAAACGTTTGAAAAAGCGGTTACGGACCAGAAGCTGCTCCAGTTCATCATGACCGAACAGAGCGAGGCGCAGGACAAATATAACATTGAGTCCACGCCCACCTTCCGCTTCAACAACAAGGAGCAGGTGTCCAGCGCCCTCTCCTACGACGATTTTGTCAAATATCTGACCAAGGCAAGCTGACTGTTTTTTAACAGTCAGCCCTCCCGACCAGAAAAACACAGATCTGTATGACGGTTCGTTTTGTTCGCCTCCGCATTGTGGGGTTCAAAAGCTTTGCCGACCCCATAACCGTGGAGCTACTGCCCGGACTGACCGGCGTTGTTGGCCCTAACGGGTGCGGTAAGTCCAACGTGGTGGAAGCACTGCGCTGGGTTATGGGGGAATCCTCCGCCCGCTCCCTGCGTGGGGGCGAAATGGACGACCTTATTTTTGCAGGCACAGCCGGTCGCCCCGCCCGCTCTTTGGCCGAAGTGACCGTAACGCTGGAAGGGACAAAGGGCTTTGGCCCGGCAGCCTTTGCCGATCTGGACGAACTCCAGATTACCCGCAGGGCCGAACGCGGAGCGGGCAGCGAATACCGTATTAATGGCCGCACCGTCCGTGCGCGAGACGTGCAGACCCTGTTTGCCGATCTGGCGTCCGGTGCGCGCTCCTCCGCCATGGTCAGTCAGGGCCGGGTGGCCATGCTGGTCGGGGCTCGGCCGGAAGAGCGGCGTAGTATTCTGGAGGAAGCGGCAGGCATTACCGGCCTGCACGCCCGCAGGCACGAAGCCGAGATCAAACTCCGCGCGACCGAGGGCAACCTGACCCGCGCGGAAGACCGCCGCGTGCAACTGACTGAACGGCTGAGCGGTCTTGCCGAACAATCGCGCGAAGCCACACGCTACCGCGAAATTTCCGCCGCCCTGCGCGAGGCGGAAACCGAGTTGCTGGCGGTCCTGCACGCACGGGCCAGACTGGCCGTGGAACGCGCAGCCGCCATGGCCGTTCAGGCACGCAAAAACCTGAACGAGCACGAAGAAACGGCCGAAACAGCCGTTCTGGCCGAATTTGAAGCCACAAAGGCCCTGCCCGCCCTGCGTGAAAAAGCAGATGCCGCCCGCACGGCGCTGGAGCGGTGCCGCGTGCTGGCCGAAGGCGTGGTCAGGGAGGAAGAGCGTGCCGCCGCACAAGCACAGGCCGCAGCCGAACTGTTGCAACAACACGAGGCTGATGCCCAAGCTGCTCAAACCCGCTTGCAGGATGTTCTGGACACACTGGAACGGCTCCAGACAGAAAAGGCCGAGGCGCAGGTTGCGCTAACCTCACTCCCCACCCGCACGGCCGACGCCGAGCAGCAGCTACAGCAGTTAAGTGCCCAGCAGAGCGAAACCGAACAGGCCCTTGCCAGCCTGACCGCCGACCTGAACACAGCCCGTGCAGGCAAGGAACGGGCCGAAGATGGGCTGACCAGTGCCCGCGCACGGCATGACCGGGTCTGCCATGCGCTCAACACCATTCAGGCCGAACTGGCGGAACTGGAGCGCCAACTCCCCTCCGAACAGGCTCTGGCCACGGCGCAGGAACGGGCGGAACAGGCAAGCCTTGCCCAGCAGGCGGCAAAAGCCGCGCAGGAGGAGGCCGAACGCCTTTGCGCCCAGTGCAATGTTGACCTCTCCATTGCCAAAAATAATGCACAGGCGGCTCAGGCCGCACAAACCGAGCAACAGAAAGCCCTGCAACAGGCCCGCCAGCGCCTGACATCCTTGCAAACCGAACTGCAAGGGGCCGAAAAGCGCCATGCCGAGGCTCTGGAGGCTCTAGTCAGCCCCGACGTGCTGAATACCCTGCAAACCAATAGCCAGCACGCAACGGCCGCATTGGACCTTGCCGCTCAGGCGCAGGAACAAGCCGAGGCCGAACGCCGCGCGGCCAGCACCGCCTTTACCGAGGCCAGCCGTGCGGCGCAGGAGGCGGAGGCACACCAGCGTAGTGCTGCCGAAGCCCTGCGTACGGCCCGCACCACACAGCAGCGCGCGCAGCAGGAAGCACAGACACTCGCGCGCGAGTTGGACAAAATCCGCGCGGAAGCCATTGCCGACACGGTTGTGGCCGAGGCCAGACAAGCCCGCACCCAACACGAAAGCGCATTGGCCCAAACCGGCGCGGATATGGAGCAGGCCGAGCACACGCTGAGTAAGCAAAAAGCCCAGCATGCAACAGCGTGCGAGCAGCAGACCTCTCTCCAGACCGAACTGACCCGCCTGCAAGCACAGGCCGAAGGGCTGGATCAGGCTCTGGGGCAGGACAGCGCGGTGGCGGAAAACCCCGTTTCCACCCAGATCACTGTTCCCGAGGAGTACGAAAACGCTCTGGCTGCCGCTCTGGCCGAAGGGCTGGACGCCCCAACGGCAGGCGACGCGCCACAGGGCTGGCGGCAACTCCCGCCCGAAAGCCTGCCTGCCCTGCCCGGTGGCGCGCAACCACTCAAGAGCTGCATAACAGCCCCCCCTGAGCTGGACCGTGTTCTACTCTCCACCGGTCTGCTCCCCCAGGGTGCGGACGGGCGTGCCCTCCAGCAGGCTCTGGCACCGGGGCAATGCCTTGTCTCCACCGCCGGGGATTTGTGGCGGTGGGATGGATTTTACGCTCGTGCAGGCGGGGCCAGCACCGCCGCCCGCAGGTTGGCCCAGCGCCGTATCCTGCGTGAAACGCAACTTCGCCTTGCCACGCTACAGGCCGACCTGCCTGCCATACAGGCCAGCGTGGCCACCTGCGCCACAGCCGTAAGCACCAGTGAGAACGCGCTCAAGGAACTTAGGCACAAACGCCACGTGCAGGAACAATCCCTGCAAAAAGCCCGTGCGCATGAAACCGAAACCGAGCGTCGCCATGCCTCCTACCGTGCCCGGCTGGACGCCATGCTCCCCCAGCATGAGCGCGCGCAGGCAGCACTGGAGGAAGCGGGAGCAACACTCACCAAAGCCCAGACCACCCATGAAAGCCTGCCATCGTTGCAGGATATTCAGTCCGCACTGGCCGCAACGCGTAACACAAACGCCACCGCACAGGTTGCCGAGCAGCAGGCCCATACCGCCTTCAAACAGGCGCAAGCCACTTTGCAGGCTGCACGGGACAAGCTTGCACGGACCGAGCAGCAGCACGCATCGGCCACCACCCGGCTGGAAACACTCACCCCCGAGCTTGAGCGCCTGCGCCACAATCTGGCAACAGAATCCACCACCGTAACGGAGATGGAAGCAAACTTGGCCTCGGCCCAGTCCATGCAGCACGCCCAGACCGCCCTGCGCGAAGCACAGGACAGGCTGAACACTGCCAACACAGCGCTACAGGCCGCAACACAGATTACGTTGCAAGCCGATGGGCAGGCCGCCGAAACCGCGCAGACCAACCGCAAACTACAGGAGCAGGCCCTTACCCTGCGCAGCCGTCTGGCGGGGCTGACCCCACGGCAGGCAGACCTGCAAACCGAGCACACGGACGCAACACACCTCCTGCACGCCGCACAGGCCACGCTGGATGCAGCCCTTGCCGCTATACCCGAAAACGCCGAAGCCAGACTGGACCACCTGAACACCCAGCGGGCCGACCTGCTGGCCAGACTGGACAGCGCGCGTGAACTACGGGCCGCGTTGCAAGCCGAGTCCACCACGCTGGCGGACCGACTTGCCGCGCTGGATACCGCACAGGCTGAGTGGAATGCGCGCGAGAGCCTTGCCCGTACGGACAACACCAATGCCCTCCAGCGGCTGGAAAGCGCACGTGCCAACCATAGCAAGGTGGCCGAACTGCCCACCGCCGCGCAGCAACAAAAAGCCAGCACTCTGGCCGCTCTGGATGACGCGGAAGAGCATTTTACCCAGACTGATCGTTTACGGACCGAGGCCGAAGCCGCACTGAACGCCGCTCATGAGCAGCGCCGAAAAACCGAGGGCGAACTGGCCACAGCCCGTGAAAATCTGCTCAAGGCGGAAGGTAAGAGCGAACAGGCTCAGGCAATTCTGGACCAGTTACTGGTCGAGACACCAAACCCGCCCAGACAACCCGTTTCCGACCTGACGGAAGGGGCCGAAACCTCCCTGCGCCGCAAGATTGCCCGCCTGACCCGTGAACGTGACGATATGGGCCCCGTCAACCTGCGCGCTGAACTCGAAGCCGAGGAAGCCTCTACTCAGGCCCAGACGCTAGGGGCTGAAATGAGCGATCTGGAGGAAGCCATAAACCGGCTGCGTGGCTCCATTGGTTCGCTCAACAAGGAAGGGCGCGAGCGGCTTATGGCCGTATTTACGCAGGTGGACCAGCATTTCCAGTCACTGTTTACGCGCATGTTCGGTGGGGGGCGCGCCCATTTAGGTCTTGTTGGCAGTGATGACCCGCTGGAAGCCGGGCTGGAAATTTACGCCCAGCCACCGGGCAAAAAACTGGCCACACTGTCTCTCCTCTCCGGAGGTGAACAAGCTTTAACCGCGCTTTCCTTGATTTTTGCGGTATTCCGCTGTAACCCTGCTCCGATATGCGTATTGGATGAAGTGGACGCTCCACTGGATGACGCCAACGTAGGCCGCTTTAGCGCCCTGCTCGGCGACATGGTTGTAGAGGCCGGTACGCGTTTTCTGGTTGTGACACACCACCAGCTCACCATGGCCCATATGGACCAGCTCTTTGGTGTAACCATGCAGGAGCGCGGAGTAAGCCGCGTTCTTTCTGTTGATCTGGCTAAAGCGGCCTCAATGGTCGGTCAGAAGGACAAGGAACCCACTGATGTCACATCCTGAAAAGGGAGCTGGCATGTCTGTCTGCTGCAGTGCGACCACATCGCACAGGTGTTTGAAAAAAATTGCCCTTGCGGCAACCCTGTGCGTTGCATCCGTGGCAGTACTGGCTATCCACCACACCAAAACCAGTGGGATCATGGCGCGTATCCACCACGGGCTTATTCTGTGCGCCAGCAATACTGGCGCACAGAACATTGCGCAGGCAGCAACCATTTCCTCCATGGATCGCCCCGGTATGATCCGCTTTGGGCTGACCAGCGGAGCAGATGGACAGGTTGCTGTGGAACCGGGCAGCAGTACTCTGGCCACTGTTCTGAACACTGCAAGCCATTCCAACACCCTGCTAATGCTGGACCTGCATGGCGCAGACCCCAAGGAAGTGGCGTCCGAGGTCAGCAAGGCGCATATGCGTGACCGGGTTATTTTTGTACCCGCAGATTACAAAAGCACTGCCGCAGCCCTAAAAGCTGATTCCAAGGTTATGGTGGCCATTCCCATAAACTCCGAGCGGGACGCCTATAACGCCCACCGCATGGCCGGTCGCCATCCTTACGCCGCCTACCTTTCCCCCTCCGCCGCACCGAGCCTGTTCTCTCTGGTCCACCGCGATGCCGAGGCGATTATTACCGATAGTCCTTCGACCAAAATATCCACTGCTGACTTTCTGGCAAACCGGCCGGTTGATATTGTGATCACGCACCAGCCTTACCAGTTGACCACATCGCTTGCGGTCCCTCCGTCCACAGTCACGCACTCCGAATAACACACTCTTCCGCACACGCACCCCAAGCACAACTCCGGGCCGTAGATACTGATCTGCCGGAAGCCTTCCAGATAGCCATAAAAAAAAGCCCCTGCCCTTGTGAAAAGAGCAGAGGCCCAAAACCCGAACCAGCCGCCCCGCTTACGCGGGGAGCATGGACCCGGTTTCAATAAACCGCTGGTGCCATGACAGGGCTTCGGTCAGCAGATGTGGTGTATGCTTGCCAAAAGAATCCCTGAGTGCACGGTCAAAATAATCCTGCAACATCGGACGGTAATCCGGGTGTGCGCATTTTTCGATAATGGCCTGAGCACGCTTGACGGGGGAAAGCCCACGCAGATCGGCCAACCCCTGCTCGGTTACAAAAATCTGGGTGTCCTGCATAATGTGGTCCACATGGGCTGCCATGGGCACAATAGCCGAAATTTTGCCACCCTTGGCCGTGGACGGCGACAGGAAGATAGACAGGTAGGCATTCCGGGCAAAATCCCCCGAACCACCAATACCGTTCATCATTTTGGAGCCCATGACGCGGGTGGAATTGACGTTGCCGTAAATATCCGCCTCGATCATACCGTTCATGGCAATACAGCCCAACTGGCGAATAACGCCCGTGCTGTTGCTGATATCCTGCTGACGCAGGATGATCTTGGAACGGAAGAAGTCCATCCGGTTATTGATCTCTTCCGCAGCTTCGGGGCTGAGGGAGAAGGAGGTTGCCGAGGCAATACGCATACGCCCCGAATCCAGCATGGCAAGCATGCCGTCCTGAATGACCTCGCTAAAACCAACCAGATTTTCAAACGGCCCTTCGTTCAGCCCGTCCAGCACGGCATTGGCCACATTGCCAACCCCGGACTGCAACGGCAGCAGGGAGGGCGGCAGACGGTTCTGTTTGACTTCGTGTTCAAAAAAATCAAGCAGGTAGCCTGCAATGGCCTTGGCCGTGCCATCCGGTGCGGCAAACGGAGCGTTACGGTCGCTATCGTTCGTGCGGACGATGGCCTGAATTTTGGCCGGATCAACCTTGAGGAACGTACGGCCAATACGCTGGTCTGCGCGGGAGAGCGGAATAATATCACGCGGGGCGCTGGCATAGCTATTGCCATCCCATACGTCGTGCGTGCCTTCCAGCCCCGGATTCTGCCATTCGTTTACCTCGATAATGACCTTTTCGGCCAGATCGAGAAAAGCCTGTGAATTGCCAACGGAGGAGGTCGGCACAATGCCCCCTTCTTCCGTAATGGCTGTGGCTTCCACTACGGCCACATCGAACTTGCCGTAGTTACCCTGACATGCGCGCAACGCCACCTGCCCGAGATGATTATCAAAATAATCTGTCTCGCCAGCATTAATGCGGTTGCGCATGGCCGGGTCGGTATTGAACGGGGAGCGGAAGGAAACACCATTCACCTTGCCCAGTTCACCATCAAGCTGCGGGCCGGTGGAGGCACCGGTGATCAGGCTGATCTGGTGCTTTTCCCCACGGCTGTGGGCATCTTCCATCTGTTTGGCCAGCGCCATGGGCACGGCCTTGGGGTAACCTGCGCCTGTAAAACCGCTGGTGCCGACCACGTCACCATTTCGGATCAGCTTTGCCGCGGCCTCTGCCGGACAAACCTTGCTACGCAGCGCGACGTTCCGAATGCGCTCTGTCATGAGAGGCCTTCCTGTTTTTCTTCTCAAACTGTTCCGAACATACAAAAGGGACAAACCACCTTGGAGCCTGCACGCCACAACCCGGCTGGGGCTGTGCGCCACTTGCCATGGCTGCATCCGCTTTTGCATTTTTCAGGCTTGTTTCCGCCCCTGAAAGCTCTTGCACCCTATGCTCAAACAGAACCCTCTGGCGCGTCACATACTTGTGCATGCGTATGCCCCCTTCAAAAAAAACTTGCCAGCACCGTTCCTGTTTTCGCTCGAAAAGCCTACATGAAGGTTAGAAAAGAACAGGTATGGATGGAATGTTCACGGATACCGGGCATGACGAAAACGTGAAGAACGCAATGCGGAAAGGACTCCGCATTGTGGGCGATGTGCATGGGGATCTGGAAGCCTTCCGCCATGCCGTGGCCACGGATCGTTTTGTCATTCAACTGGGTGATCTGGTGGATTATGGGCCAGATAGCGCAGGCGTGCTGCGTCTGATGCTACAGGTCCAGCGCGAGGGGCGCGGCCTGTTCCTGATTGGCAACCACGACCGCAAGCTCGGTCGCGCGCTTATGGGTAAAAAGCTCCGATCCTCCCCCCATCTGGACGAAACACTGGCCCAGCTTGGTGCGCCGGATAATGTGGATGTCCTCCACGACGTACTGCCCGCACTGGAGCAGGCGCCGGCATGGCTGGTTATGGGCCGGACCGTTTTTGTGCATGGTGCATTTGAGCCGCACATGCTGAACGACCCCCCCCCCCCCCGCTGGGGCGCGTGACCTACCTGCTCTCCCGCGCCCTGTTTGGCGAGACCACAAGCCGCATGCAGGCCGATGGCTACCCCGAGCGCACGCTGAACTGGGTCAACCATATTCCCAACGGCTATACCGTTTACTGTGGCCATGACCAGCGCTCGACCAACGGTTGCCCGTTAACCATACCCGGCCGTGCCGGTGGGCGTGCCATATTTGTAGATACGGGTGCAGGCAAAGGTGGGCATCTGGCATGGGTGGACCTGCCCTACCCCCCCGTGGAAGAAAAACTTTTTGTCTGTTAACGTCAGGGCGTTACGCGTTTATAACGCTCCCATAATGTTTTTTACCAGCAGCCAGAGACCTTGATCACCGTGACAAATCAGCCGTGCCCCCCGGAAGCCCTGCAAGACCTCCGCCGTAGCATAGACAATATTGACGCAGCTCTTGTTGCCATGCTGGCCGAACGCTTCCGCTGCACCAAAGCGGTTGGCGCGCTCAAGGCCCTGCACAAGCTCCCGCCCGCGGACCCCGCGCGTGAGATACAGCAGATCGCCCGCCTGCGCCGCCTGGCCGAAGACGCACATCTGGACCCCGACTTTGCGGAGAAGTTCCTCAACTTCATCATCCACGAAGTCATCCGCCACCATGAAGCCATTGCGCTTGAGGCCTCGCCCCTTCCTCCCTCACCATAACATCATGTGATCTTATGCCCGCTCTCCCCACACCCCGCCGCCTGATTCTCCTCCGTCACGCAGAAGCAGTACCAGCCGAACTTGGCAGCTTTTCCGCCGAGTCAGACATGGCGCGACCTCTGACGCATGATGGAGAGCGGGCAGCCATGCGGTGTGGGATATGGCTACGCGAAAATGGGCTGACACCCGATACAGCCCTATGTAGCCCGGCGGTAAGAACACAGCAGACGCTTGCAGGGGTGCAGAACGTCCTGCGCCCCCCAGTCATAAACAATGTGTTCTTGTGTCCCGAAATATATGAGGCCGAACCGGGCGCTCTGGCCATGGCGCTCTGGCAGGTTCCCCCACAGGCACGCACGGTCCTTCTGATCGGGCATAATCCGGGCATTTCCGAGTTTGCACGCTGGCTGGATAACAGGAACGAAATGCTTGATCAGGGATTCGCGCCAGCCTCGCTAGCGGTCTTCAAGATGGTCGGGAGCGACCTTGTTCCTGACCAGAGCTCTTGGGCAAACTGCGGCAGCATGAGCCTTGTTTTGCACACATTCACGCGACCCTGAGAGAAAAAACCCCGGTTTCCTGCCGATCTAGACGCGTGATAACGCGCGGTTTATCGGGATGAACCTTTTTGTTTGCTCCTGAATGGGAGACAACACTCAAACAGCAGGCCGCAGTCGCGACCGTGACCCCACTATGCAAAAGGAAACACCATGAGCGTGTCGCAGAACGAGGGTAAGCAGTCCATCGCTACCATTTCGATCGGTGGCAAAACCGCCGAGATGCCCGTACTTTCTGGCAACCTTGGACCGGATGTTATTGATATTCGTAAACTGCCCTCCGAGCTGGGCGTGTTCACGTTTGACCCCGGTTACGGCGAGACGGCCTCCTGCAACAGCAAGATCACCTTTATTGATGGCGATAAAGGCGTTCTGCTGCACCGTGGCTACCCCATTGCCCAACTGGCGGAAAATGCTTCGTACGAAGAGGTCATCTACCTCCTGCTCAATGGCGAACTGCCCAACAAAGCACAGTACGACACATTTTCTTCCACGCTGACCAACCATACCCTGCTGCACGAGCAGATCCGCAACTTCTTCAATGGCTTCCGGCGTGATGCCCATCCGATGGCCATTCTGTGTGGCACGGTTGGCGCACTTTCGGCCTTCTACCCCGATGCGTGCGACATCGCCATTCCTGAAAACCGCGAACTCGCGGCCATGCGTCTGATCGCCAAAATTCCGACCATTGCGGCATGGGCTTACAAATACACGCAGGGTGATGCCTTTATTTATCCGCGCAATGATCTGAACTACGCGGAAAACTTCCTGTCCATGATGTTCGCGCGTATGTCCGAACCCTACAAGGTCAACCCTGTTCTGGCCCGCGCCATGAACCGGATTCTGATCCTGCATGCTGATCATGAGCAGAACGCCTCCACCTCCACCGTGCGTCTGGCAGGGTCCACCGGGGCCAATCCCTTTGCCTGTATCGCAGCGGGCATTGCCGCCCTGTGGGGACCGGCCCATGGTGGCGCCAATGAAGCTGTGCTGAAAATGCTGGCCAACATTGGCAAAAAAGAGAACATTCCTGCCTTTATCGCTCAGGTCAAAGACAAGAACAGTGGCGTCAAGCTCATGGGCTTTGGCCACCGTGTGTACAAAAACTTTGACCCGCGCGCCAAGATCATGCAGCAGACCTGCCACGAAGTTCTCAAAGAGCTGGGCATCAAGGACGATCCGTTGCTTGATCTGGCTGTAGAGCTGGAAAACATTGCACTGAGCGACGATTACTTTGTGCAGCGCAAGCTCTACCCGAACGTGGATTTCTATTCCGGCATTATCCTCAAGGCCATGGGCATTCCGACCAGCATGTTCACCGTGCTGTTTGCCGTCGCGCGGACAACTGGCTGGGTCAGCCAGTGGAAAGAAATGATCGAGGAACCCGGCCAGCGTATCAGTCGCCCCCGCCAGTTGTATCTGGGTGCGAAAGAACGGGACTTTGTGCCCCTGAACAAGCGCTAAATACCCCAAGCCTACCTTTGGCTGGTCAAAAGCTGGTCCGCGGCAATGCGGGCCAGCTTTTTTTTGTGGCCTGCCAAAACCACAGAGGTTCCGCGCCGTTGTAAGTCATAAAAAAAGCGGATGCTCATTTATCATGAGTATCCGCTACAATTCTCTTATGGTCCCGGCCAAATCCTAGCCGGTTAACACCCCCCCTACTGGTCAGGCGCAATTGCACCCGGCTGTAGGACCATCAGCTTTGCGTACCATGTGGTGGTCAATCCATTCGGAGACCAGCATGCGCGCTTCGCTCAAAGATGATTCAGGGTGATGAATGCGGTACAGGGTTGTACAGGCATTAAACGCGGTAACGTCTGCCGTACCCACTTCACGCAGCTCCGTGTAAGCCGTGATGACGGCACGCTCGCATTTCCGTGCGATCCGACTTGCTTCCATAGCCACGACATTTACCCTTAATTGATAATCGATCTTAACTTGCGCAATTAAACGCCACATCCTGCGTCAACGCAAGGATTAAGTTGTAATTTACTTTACACATAAAATCACAACCTGCGTATATCTCCCGTTTTTCTACATTGCAGCCAAATCCTGCGTTTTCCCGCCAAAAGCACGCCGCAAATCACATATACAGGCAGATGAGGCATGGATTTTCAGCCCGGCTAGCGGTATGCCAATCCGACTTTAACCACCATAACTTCAAGGAATCTGCCATGATGTCGCCAGCAGGCATTGCCTCTCCTACCGGAGAGTCCAGCGAATGGGATCGTGATGCCGCCCTCACCACCGCACGCCTGCTGCTTGAAATCAAGGCAGTCAACTTTCGTCCCGAAGAACCTTACACCCTGACATCGGGCTGGAAGTCTCCTGTTTATATCGACTGCCGCCGGATTATTTTCTTCCCCCGTGCTCGCGCAAAAATTGTGGAACTGGGTGTTGAGAAAATTGGTCGTCACGTTGGCTACGAAAGCCTTGAAGCCATTGTAGGGGGCGAGACAGCAGGCATTCCGTTTGCCGCATGGATGGCAGACCGCATGCTGCTGCCCATGGCCTATGTGCGCAAAAAGCCCAAAGGTTTTGGCCGCAACGCCCAGATTGAAGGCGATGTGCCCGAAAACATGCGGACCCTGCTGGTGGAAGATCTGACAACGGATGGCGCATCCAAGGTGCAGTTCGCCAATGCCCTGCGCAATGCGGGCGCGATTGTGAACCACGCCTTTGTCGTGTTCTACTACGGTGTGTTCCCCGGTGCGCAACAGACCCTGACAGACATGAACGTCGCCCTGCACTCGCTGTGCACATGGTGGGATGTTCTCGAAGCCTGCGCCAGCCGTCCTTACTTCTCTGAAGAAGCGGCGTCTGAAGTCCGGCGCTTTCTGGAAGACCCCTGTGGCTGGTCCGCCCGCCGTGGTGGCGTAGGTAGTCTGGAAGAAGCTGCCGAATTCAAGGCTCGCAAGGACAAATAACACCGTGCAGACGTCTGGCCCCGCACTCAGTGGTCCCTACCGTGTTCTGGCATTTGACTCAGGCATTGGTGGACTGGGTATTGTGCGGGCCATTCGGGCACTCTCTCCTCACATTGGGGTCGACTACCTGGCAGACACTGCCGTTTTTCCTTACGGCGAGCAGGATGATGCCGTCCTTACCCGGCGCATCATCTCCCTTGTCTCCGCCGCTATTGCCCGACTACGGCCCCAAGCCGTTGTTATTGCCTGCAACACTGCCAGTACGCTCGCACTGGATGCCTTGCGTGCAACCTGCCCCACCATTCCATTCATTGGCTGTGTTCCCCCTATCCGCTGGGCGGCGCGCCAGACCAAAACGGGCGTTATTGGGCTGCTCGCCACCCGTGCGACAATCCGTCGACCGTACCTGTCCCGCCTGCATGCGCTTTACGCGCCAGACTGCACCCTGATCGCACACGCTGCCCCACATCTGGCAAGCTATGCCGAACAGGTTTTTCGTGGTCACTCCGTCCCCGATGCTCTTATTTATAAAGATATTCAGGGCCTGTTCAGCCACCCCGATTCCGGTCGGCTGGATGCGATCGGGCTTGGCTGTACCCATTACACATTTGTGCTCGATCTGCTCCGCAGGCTTACCCCACCCACCATGACATGGCTGGACCCGGCAGACGCTGTAGCCCGCCAGACCTGTACGGTTTTGCAAACCTTACAGCCCATGCCAGACACCTCGACACCACCAGAGCAGGCATGGTTTACGGCAATCCCGGCAGATGCGGAGGCTTTGGCCGCGCATCTGCCTGCCTTTGGTTTTGACAAAATCAATCTATGGCAGGAGCAGACAAGCCAGCCACGGGCCTGCACGGCCTAAGCGCTGGCAGGTTTTCTCGCTGGTACAGGCCACTTTGGCACTGGGCAGGCATGGTTTGCCTGATCTTGCCAAAATGGCCTTCAGCCAGCCTAGCTGGCGCGGCTGGCGGAGTAACTGGCGGTTTCCAGCAACAGGGCTTTAAGGTCGTTATCAGGGAATCCCTGCAACGCCTGACGGGCCAGAGTTGCGTAATCTTCCGCCTTGGCAAGGGTAATACCAATAGCGTTGGTCTGGGCAATAAGGGACAGTGCGGCATCCAGATCTTCCGGCTGCTGCTCACATTCCTCAATCACACGACGCCAGAATACGCGATCCTCCTCGCTACCAGCCTCGTAGGCTGCCAGTACAGGCAGAGTGACCTTGCCTTCCTTAAAGTCGTCCCCGACTTCCTTGCCCAGCACGGCCTGATCGGCTGAATAATCCAGCGCATCGTCCACAAGCTGGAACGCCATACCCAGATTGGCACCATAAACACGCAGGGCTTCACGCTCGGCTGGGGTTACATCCCCAATAACAGCGCCGGATTCGCAGGCGGCGGCAAACAGCGCCGCCGTTTTGCCATAGATAACCTGAAGATACTGCTCAACCGAGGTGGTAAGATCGTTCTGCGTGGTCATCTGCATGACCTCGCCTTCGGCCAGTGTTGCCGATGCAGCGGAGAGAATCGCCATGACATCAAGCGAGGCATCAGCCGTAAGAATCTGGAACGAGCGGGCGAACAGGAAGTCCCCCACCAGCACAGATGCCTTATTGCCAAAAATTGCGTTGGCGCTTGCCAGACCGCGCCGGAGCTGGCTGTCATCCACAACATCATCATGCAGCAGCGTTGCTGTATGAATAAACTCGACACAGGCGGCAATTTCCACATGCCGCATGCGCCCGTCCTGATTGTTGTAGCCACACAACCGCGCGGAGGCGAGTGTAAGCAGTGGCCGCAGCCTCTTGCCGCCAGCGGCCACAAGATGCGCAGCTAACTGCGGAATAAGCGCTACGGAACTCTGCATGCGGTCCACAATGACCTGATTACATGCCTGCATATCCGCAGCGAGATAATCAGCCAGCGCCTTAAGGCCAGCTTCCCCTGGTTTACTCACAGAAACTCCAGATCCATCCTGGCTCGCGGCGCTGTCCATTTCCGACAGACTGACTGCAACACCCAAATGCTATTCCCCCAGCCACGGGATGAGTTGACGTTCTCTTATATGCGAGGCACCTGAAAAACGGTCAAGCACCAACAAATTCAAGCCAGCCAGATACAGTGATGCAACAAGCACCATCAAGCCACCTTCCAACGACCTCGCACGGCACTCTTTTGCGTGGACGTATCGCTTACAGCCAGTTCCAGCAAGGCTACCGTACAGGGCTTGAGCCCATTCTTATGGCCGCAGCCGTGCCCGCGCGCCAGGGCCAGCATGTGCTGGAAATTGGCTGCGGAGCCGGTGCAGGGCTGTTATGCCTGATGCACCGCGTACCCGACCTGCACGGAACAGGCATTGAGAAAGACTCCGAGACCGCAGAGCTTGCCCGCGCCAACCTGCTTGCTAACAAAAAGGAGCAGGTCTCTGTTCTTGCAACATCTTTCCCCGAAGGTGTGCCAGAGAATCTGCGCTTTGAGCATTGCATGACCAACCCACCGTGGCACGCAACAACCGGCACAGCCTCCCCCGAACCCCGCCGTGATCTTGCCCGCCGGATGGGCATGCAGACCCTGCCTCTATGGGTTAAGGGAGCTGCCGCCATCCTGCGCCATAAAGGCAGCCTGACGCTGGCTCTCCCCACAGCCCTGACCGACAGAGCCGTGGCCGAACTGGTTTCCCACGGCTTTGGGGGCGTAACCCTTTACCCCTTCTGGCCCAAGGCAGACCGCGAGGCACGCATTCTGCTGGTGCAAGCCAGACTTGGGGTAAAAAGCCCTGCGCGCGTTCTGTCCGGCCTGATCCTGCACGAAGCGGACGGAGCCTTTACCCCGCAGGCACGCGACGTGCTGGAAAACGGCACAGCCCTGCCCGGCCTTTAGGCCCGCCCCTTCGGCCCGATATTACGAGAAAACCGAGCTTTCAAACGCTTCTTCCCATGTACCCAAGGTGGAAGCACGGCTGTATTCGGTCGAACGGTTTTCAAAGAAGTTGGCGTGTTCGACCGCGTTCAGCATATCGTCCAGCCAAGGCAGCGGGTTGGTGGTTGTGTTGTAAACCGGGTCCAGCCCAAGCTGGGTCAGGCGGCGGTCGGCAATAAAGTGGATGTAGGTTTTAACCTGTGCCGCATCCAGCCCTTCCACCGGCCCCATTTCGAACGCCAGATCAATAAAGGCTTCTTCGTGTTCGACAATGGTTTTGCAGATGTCGGTCAGTTCCTGCCGCAGCTTATCGGTCCAGATATGCGGGTTTTCCTGAATGAACACGCGGAACAGGCGGATAATGGACAGGCAATGCAGGGTCTCGTCCCGCACCGACCAGGACACGATCTGCCCCATGCCCTTGAGCTTGTTAAAGCGCGGGAAGTTGAGCAGGATGGCGAAGGAGGCAAAAAGCTGTAGCCCCTCCGTAAACGCACCAAAGGCTGCCAGCGTCTTTGCGATTTCATGCTTACTGTCCACGTTAAAGGACTGCATGTAATCGTATTTATCCTTCATTTCCTTGTACTTAAGGAACGCGGAATATTCTTCCTCGGGCATACCCAGCGTGTCCAGCAGGTAGCTGTACGCCGCAATATGAATGGTCTCGATGTTGGAAAAGGCCGAGAGCATCATCAACACTTCAGTCGGTTTGAAAACCCGGCTGTAGTGCTTCATGTAGCAGTTATTCACTTCCACATCCGACTGGGTGAAGAAGCGGAAAATCTGCGTCACAAGATGGCGCTCGCTCTCGTTGAGCACACGGTGCCAGTCTTTTACGTCATCAGCCAGAGGCACTTCCTCGGGGAGCCAGTGCACGCGCTGCTGCGTCAACCATGCATCATACGCCCACGGGTACCGAAACGGCTTGTACACCGGGTTGGCTGTCAGCAGGTCAAAACGCTGTTCCTGCGGCTGCTGGCCGGTTTTGTGCTCGCTCATTGTGCCTCCATCAGGCGGCACCACCCAAGGAAACCGCCACTCGACTGTAAGAAAAAACGGATACGGATCAGCCAGCTCTTACTGGCAGGCCAGACACTCGTCATAATTATTGCCACTTGCGGCATGGTCCGCGGCTGCCTGCTCGGCAACGCCTACCCCCAGCACCTCGGACTTGGCGAGCACGTTGCTCACCGTATCCGCCCGCTGGATGGACAGGCTGCGGCAGTAATAAAGAGACTTCAGCCCCTTTTTCCATGCCTGAAAATGAATCTGGTGCAGGTCGCGCTTATGCACATCCGCAGGCAGGAACAGATTGACCGACTGCGCCTGGCAGATAAAGGGCTGCCGATCAGCCGCATGTTCCACTACCCAGCGCTGATCCAGCTCGAACGCGGTTTTGAACACGTCCTTTTCCTGCTGGGTCAGAAAATCCAGATGCTGCACGCTGCCCTTACTGGTGGTGATGGAGGACCACACTTCTGGCGTGTCCTGCCCTTTTTCCACCAGCAGCTTGAGCAGGTGCCGGTTACGCACCGTAAAGGAGCCCGAGAGGGTTTTTTGCAAGAACACATTGGCCGCGATCGGCTCGATCCCCGGGCTGGCATTGCCTGCAATAATGGAAATGGACGCCGTGGGCGCAATGGCCATCTTGTTGGAAAAGCGTTCCTTAATGTCATATTCCTCGGCATCGGGGCAGGCACCACGCAGATCAGCCAGATGGCGGGAGGCGGCATCGGCCTGCTCGCGAATATGCTTGAAGATCTTGCGGTTCCAGACCTTGGCAATCACGCTCTCAAACGGAACATTCTTGGCCTGCAGGAAGGAGTGGAACCCCATAACCCCCAAACCCACGGAACGTTCACGCATGGCGGCATACTTGGCCCGCTCCATGTCCTCCGGTGCGCGGTCGATAAAGTCCTGCAACACGTTATCGAGGAAGATCATGACATCCTCAATGAACTGAGGATTATCCGACCACTCATCCCATGTCTCAAGATTGAGGGAGGACAGGCAGCACACCGCAGTACGCGCCTTGCCGTGATGGTCTATGCCCGTTGGCAGCGTAATTTCGGAACACAGGTTGGAAGTCTTGACCTCCAACCCGGCAAGCTTGTGGTGCTCGGGGCGCGCATTGTTCACATGGTCGGAATAAACAATATACGGCTCACCCTGCTCCATGCGCGCGGTGAGAATACGAATCCACAACCCGCGGGCCGAAATTTTGCGGATAACCGAGTTATCCTTGGGCGAGAGCAGCGCCCATTCAGCATCGGCTTCCACAGCACGCATGAATGCGTCGGAGACCAGAATACCGTGGTGCAGATTGAGCGCCTTACGGTTGGGGTCTCCCCCCGTTGGGCGACGGATTTCTATGAACTCTTCAATCTCGGGGTGCCAGACCGGCAGATAGACCGCCGCCGACCCACGGCGCAGGGACCCTTGGGAGATTGCCAGTGTCAGGCTGTCCATCACACGGATGAAGGGGATAACGCCCGAGGTTTTGCCATTACGGCCCACGTTCTCGCCAATGGAGCGCAGGTTGCCCCAGTAGGAGCCAATGCCCCCACCCTTGCTGGCCAGCCACACATTCTCGTTCCACAGATCGACAATGCCTTTCAGGCTGTCGTTCGCTTCATTCAGAAAGCACGAAATAGGCAGGCCGCGCGTTGTGCCACCATTGGACAGCACAGGCGTTGCGGGCATGAACCAGTGGCGACTGATATAGTCGTAAATACGCTGCGCATGGGCTGCATCGGCCCCGTAATAGGACGCCACGCGCCCGAACAGGTCCTGATAACTCTCATCGGGCAGCAGGTAGCGGTTATCCAGCGTGGCCTTGCCAAACGGGGTCAGCAATGCATCGCGCGAGCGGTCCACACGCACCTGATGGTGCCCCGGAAGCTGCACCGTATCCTGCATCTGCTCGGCACCGAAAAGATCCGGTTCCTCAGCCGAGCCTGATGCTCCTGAATGGGAACGACGAACGTCATTCTCATGCACGTCGATAAGACTCATGGCTTTTGCTCTCCGGTTTTTTACGAACGATCTTGGGGGGCGTGTGACTGGCGCGGACGCACACACCATATATCGCGCTTCTTACCCCACTTTGCCCCCATATCTAGGTTTTTTTTTGATGAAAATGACCAATTTTAGACTTGCTCTTTAAAAAACGGCGGATTTCTCCCGCGTCGCTTGAGCGCGTCTTTTCAGCTCCCCCGGATCAGCCCGGATTGCTCCATAAGATTGCGCGTGGTCGTAATTCCATCCGCCACGGCCAGAGCCGCCGCCAGAGCGCGCCGACCAGCTACCGCATCCACCACAACAGGTGCGCCATGCACGCAGGAGGCCACAAAAGCCTGATGCTCCGCGAACAGCGAATCATGCTCCTTCCAGCTTATGCTCTCACGCTTAAAGCCGCCTGTGCCCGGTAGCGGCAGCCCACGCTCACGCCCGATCATGCTCAGTTCACGTTTGACAAAATCGGCCGACAGATACCCCTCCTCGGAAAAAAGACGCATCCGCCGCTCGGTCTTGAGCGAAATGCGGCTGGCGGTAATGGTGGCCACACACCCGTTTTCAAACCGCACCCGCGCATTGGCGATGTCCTCATACTCGGAGCTGACCGCAGCCCCCAATGCATCCACCTGCGCAATCGGGCTATCCACAAGGGCCAGAACCAGATCCAGATCATGGATCATAAGGTCCAGAATAACGGAAACATCCGTTCCGCGTGGCTTGTAGGGGGCTATGCGCGTGGCCTCTATATAGAGCGGGCGGGTAATGCGCCTGCTTATGGCCTCATGCTCGGCGGAGTAGCGCAACAGATGCCCGACCTGGCAGACCAGCCCGCTCTGCCGCGCCAGCGTGACCAGCATGTCCGCCTGTTCCAGCGTTGCCGCCACCGGCTTTTCCACCAGCACATGCCGCCCCGCCCGCAAAGCCTGCACGGCAAGGTCAAAATGAAACTCCGCCGGGGCCGCCACCACCACCGCATCGGACTGGGCAAGCAGTGTGTCCACATCCGCCACGACCGGGCACCCTGCCTCGCTCGCAACAAGCCGGGCCCGGGCGGGATCGGGGTCAAACAGACCAGACAGGCTCTCACCGGGCACATCGCGTATTTTCAGGGCGTGGTACCGCCCAAAATGCCCTGCCCCAATAACCCCTACTCGCAGCGTTATGTTCATCTGTTACCGCCCTTGCCTGATCTGGCCAGTTTTTAGTCTCCTCAAGGGGTAGCAGTCTCACCCCCGAATGCAAACAAAGCCCCCGACCCGGGCATGCGGCATCTGCCATGCCGGCCCCATTTGGCGTGGAGTGATGCGCCTGAGCCACGCAAAATGAACGAAAAAGCACAGCATTCCACCCATAAGCGCGCGAACGGGTTGCATCTGTTGGGGTTGAACGGCATGTTCCGGGCAGCAAAACTGCAAGCGATCAGGTGAGAATGTATTACAGCCGCCTCAAACTGGCCTCGGTACTGGGCGTATGCCTTTTAGGCCTGCTGCTGTGCCTGCCTAACGGCATGCGCAAGCCGCTCCCTTCCATACCATGGCGACAGATCCACCTCGGACTGGATCTGCGGGGCGGTTCCTACCTGCTCATGCAGGTTGATCTGCAAAGCCTGACCCATGACAGGTTGCAAACCCTCTCGGAAAACACGCGTGATGCGCTGCTTGACGCACATCTTGGCTACCAGAACATTACGGTGGATGCGGCCAAGGCCACCATCTCGTTCATGCCACGCATGGCGTCTGAAACCGATGCGGACATAGCGGCACTGAACGCCCTGCCCCGCGCGGTGCCGAACGAATTCAGCGTAAGCAGGCGTGAAGACGGCAGCATTGCCCTTGTGCTGGCCCCCGAATCCATTCGCGTCCGTGCGCGTGAAGCCGTGACCCAGTCTATTGAGATCGTGCGCCGCCGTATTGACGGCACAGGTGCCGTGGACCCCGAAATTACCCGTCAGGGTGATGACCGCATTGTGGTGGAGTTGCCCGGCATTAGCGACCCGGACCGGATCAAGGCACTTTTGGGCACTACGGCCAAAATGAGCTTCCATCTGGTGGATGCCAACCCGCTGCACGCCACCTACCCGCCACAGGGTGTAAGCCTGCTCCAGATGGCTGACCCGGCGGAGGGGGGGGCCCTGCCCGTGTTTGACCATGTGGATGTGGATGGCTCGGACCTGACCAACGCAGGCGCTGTTATTGACCAGCAGAGCGGCAAATGGGCGGTCAGCTTCTCTTTCGATTCGATAGGCACACACGCCTTTGCCGCCGTCACACAGACCAATGTGGGCAAGCGATTCGCCATCGTGCTTGATAACAAGATTATCGAAGCCCCCGTGATCATGAGCCCCATAACCGGTGGCAATGGCCAGATTACCGGCGGGTTTGACGCCCAGAAGGCCACCGACCTTGCCCTGATGCTCCGCGCGGGCGCGCTGCCCGCCCCCCTGAGCGTTATTGAGCAGCGCTCCATTGGCCCCTCGCTGGGCGCGGATTCCATCCGCGCGGGCATGATCAGCCTTGGCGTCGGCTTTGTTATGGTCGTGGTCTTTATGGTGCTGTTTTATGGCCGCTTTGGCTGGTACGCGGATCTGGCCCTGCTGGCCAATCTGGTGCTCATGGTGGCTATTCTCTCGCTCTTTGAGGCAACCCTGACCCTACCCGGCATGGCGGGCATGCTGCTTACACTGGGTATGGCGGTGGACGCCAACATTCTGATCAACGAACGCATACGCGAGGAAATTGCCCGTGGGCGCACCCCACTGGCAGCCATGCAGACAGGGTTTGAAAAAGCGACCTCCACCATTATCGACAGTAACGCCACGGCCCTGCTGGCCCATGTGATGCTGTTTGTTTTTGGCACAGGTCCGGTCCGTGGGTTTGCGCTCACCATTACCATTGGCATTGTGACCACCCTGTTCACCACCCTGCTGCTTTCCCGCATGCTCATGGCCCGCTGGTACGCGCGTACGCGCCCAACCAGCCTGCCTGTTTGAAGAAACGAGGCGCTACTTATGTTCGGACGTCCTCTTCTGCGTTTTGTCCGCAAGGATACGCACATCAACTTCATGCGCGGCCGCTACATGGGGCTGATCGTCTCGGCCGTGCTTTCGATCGCATCACTTGTCCTGTTCTTCCACCCCGGCCTTACGCTGGGGCTGGATTTTCGGGGCGGGATTGTGGTGGAAGCCCAGACACCCGGCCCGGCGGACTTTGCCAAAATCCGCGCAGCACTGGCAGAACATGGGGTGCAGCACGCCTCCTTCCAGTCCTTTGGCGCAGCGAACGATGTTCTGATCCGGCTGGACGCTGGCTCGGAGCAGGATACGCAGGCCATTGTGGACAAGGTGCGCCACACTGTAGCCGAAGCCCTGCCCGGCACGACCATCCTGCGGGCCGATGCGGTGGGGGCTTCGGTTTCGGCCGAACTGTTCCGCAACGGCATGCTGGCGCTGGCGCTCAGCCTTGCCATGATTTTAGGCTACATCTGGTTCCGGTTTGAGTGGGAGTTTGCCCTCAGTGCGGTCATCACCCTTGTGCTCGATCTGACCAAGACGGTGGGCTTTCTGGTCCTGACCGGCTTTGAGTTCGATCTGGTCATGGTAGCCGCCATCCTGACCATTCTGGGCTACTCCACCAACGACAAGGTGGTGGTCTACGACCGTGTGCGCGAGAACCTGCGCAAGTACCGCACCATGCCGCTCATTGATCTGATCAACCTTTCGATCAACGAGACGCTCAACCGCACGCTGGGCACATCCTCCACAGTCTTTCTGGCATCCCTGCCACTGGCTCTGTGGGGAGGTGCTACGCTGTCGGGCTTTGCGTGGACCATGCTGTTTGGCATTGTGGTGGGGACGTCTTCCTCCATCTTCATCGCAGCTCCCCTTCTGCTGTTCATGGGGGAAGGCCGCCTGAAACGGGGCGCCAAAAGTGGCAAGACCGCAACGTCATCAACCTGATCACACTGGATCAGGGATAAATAAAAAAACGGAGCAGTCTGACTGCTCCGTTTTTTTATGCCTCAATGCTGGGAGAGTGGAACCGGTGCACCATTGGGCACCACCATCATACTGCCCGAAAAAATGGCTGGCTCATCAATAGTAGCCAGAAAATCTTCCACCTTCAGCCCTGCCACCTTGAGCGTATTGCTACCCGGGTGATCACGAAACGCCAGAATGGCCGCAAGAGCTGCCCGATCTGCCGTAACAATGTGAACAATCTGCGGTAGCGTCAGGCCACCACTCATCAACTGCCCACGCGCCATGCCGTTGGCTATGGCGTAGCTGTACAGCAACGTGCTGGGGGTCTGCTCCACCTTGAGTTGGTATGGCACGCTCTGGCAGCCCGCCACGCCAACAAGGGCAAGCAGGACGGCAAAGGGGGACGCTTTACAAAAAAAGCGGAATACAGGGCGCTTCATGTTTGAGAACCTACCCCATATTCCGCCTGCCGAAAATACGGCCACTGGCCCGGCATTAGCCAAGCCCGTTTTATGCCTGATTACCCTTTAGCCCTGCGGCGTTGTCTGGGCATTGTTCCGTGCTGCAAGCTCATCACGAATTTCGGTCAGCAGCACTTCCGTTTTGGTGGGAGCAGGCGCGGCTGCGGGCTTGGCTTCTTCACGCACATGCAGGCGGGTCAGGGCTTTGACCATCCAGAAAATGGCCATAGCCACGATCAGGAACTGGATAACCGCATTCACGAACAGGCCAAGGTTAAGTGTAACCGCCCCGGCTTTTTGTGCTGCATCCAGCGTTGCCTCGTGCGGGCCTTTAAGGGTGACGAACAGGTTGGAAAAATCAATCCCGCCCACCAGCAGACCAATAATGGGGTTGAACACATCCTTGACCAGACTGTTCACAATTCCCGTAAACGCGGCACCAATGACCACACCAACGGCCAGATCGACCACGTTGCCACGCATGATAAAGGAGCGGAACTCCCCCACCCAACCCGGTGTGCGGACATGCGCCTTAAGATCAGTTTTAAGATCAGCCATGAATAATTATCCTGTTTGTAGGGTTTTATACAAAGATACTGATCTCTATCCGCCTGACTGGCTGTTTCTCAAGCTTTATTGTTGGAATATTTAAAAATCTTTGCCACGTATGCCCGTACCCGACCGTTATTCACACGGACTATTCAATGCGTTACCCAGCAACCGGCCGCTTGCCCTGCCCCGGTCTGATGCAAAAGGTGTGCAATCAACGGTTGATCCTACTGCCGCATACCGTTATATGCACGGCAATTCGGCCCGGTCGGTATCGGGCCTTCGTCTGCTGTAAAGAAAGACCTGTCCCATGAAGTCCGGCATTCATCCCGAATACCACGAAATCACCGTCATCATGACCGACGGCACGGAATACACCACCCGCTCCTGCTACGGCAAAGCCGGTGACACCATCCGTCTGGACATTGACACCAAGTCCCATCCGGCGTGGACCGGCGTTCAGCGCATCATGGACACCGGGGGCCAGGTTGCCAAGTTCAACAAGCGCTTTGCAGGGATCGGCACCCGTTCCAAGGGCTGATTTTTCAGCGTCTTTGTGTGCTTCAGGCCCCGCCCTCTTGAAAAAGGAGGCGGGGCTTTCCACGTTTGGGGTATGGCTGATGCCCCTTGTGGGGTCGGCCAGACAGACCTGCCACTTCGGGCCGCCTCATGGGGCCTGCTGCACGGCAGAACCTTGCTGAACGAGGAGGTTCCACATGACCTATGATTTTGCACCCCTGTTCCGTACCGCCATCGGCTTTGACCGGCTGGCACAGGTAATGGACACCGCAGCCCGCAACACGGGCACACCAAGCTACCCCCCCTATGACATTGCCAAAACAGGGAGCGACAGCTACGCCCTGACCATGGCCGTGGCAGGCTTTGCCCCCGATGATATTGAATTGCTGGTTCAGGACAGCACGCTTGTTGTCTCCGGTCGGGTCAGTGCCCCACAGGATGAGGGCGAAGTGCTGCACCGCGGCATTGCCCGGCGCGCCTTTGAACGCCGCTTTGCACTGGCCGACCATGTGGAGGTCACAGGGGCGGACATGAATAATGGCCTGCTCCGCATTAGTGTGCGCCAGATTGTGCCCGAGGCCCTTAAGCCACGCCGTATTCCGGTCAGGGCTGGCCATAATGCCGATATGCCAGCCGAGCCGGGCAGCGCGCCATTTGCTCCAAACCACAACGTGGCTACAGCCAACACGACCCGTAACCAGCCTGTGCCAGACGCGGCCTGAACGCGCCTTACGGGGCCAAAAGGGGGTGGAACTCTGGTTCCGCCCCCTTTTGTTGTGTTTTTGCGGCTTGACCTGAACGGGCTGCTCCCTCCATATCGGGGGCATAGATGCGCGTCGGCAGGCACGCAGGCTTCGGAAGAGGTTCCAGGCCGTCAATTTTACCGGTGCCTGCGTGAGCGCCGCCCGACGACAGGATAGAAGCCAAATGACGACCTTACCCTTGATGCCAAAAGCAACCGCTGTGTGGCTGATCGAAAAGACCGCGCTCAGCTTTGAACAGATTGCCGCTTTTTGTGGGATGCACCCGCTGGAAGTGCAGGCCATTGCCGATGGTGAAGTCGCTCAGGGCATTGTTGGCTATGACCCCATTGCCAACCACCAGCTTGCACTGGAAGAAATCCGCCGTTGCGAGGCAACCCCCACCGCACGGCTTAAAATTCTGGCGACAAACAACCCCGTGCGCCGCCGCTCCAAGGGTGCGCGCTACACACCTGTTGCCAAACGCCATGACCGCCCCGATGGTATTGCCTTCCTGCTGCGCAACTACCCGCAACTGAGCGAACAGCAGATTGTTAAGCTGCTGGGCACCACCAAGGACACCATTGCTAAAGTGCGTGACAAGCAGCACTGGAACACGCCCAACATCAAACCGCGTGACCCGGTGACCGTGGGCCTGTGCAGCCAGACGGACCTGAACGCCGCCGTAGCCGACGCCAATGCCCGGCTTGAGCGTGAAGGGGCGTAAATTCCCATGCCCGCACTGGATGCGGGCGATCTTGATTTTTCTGCTGAATAAAATTTTTCCGGTTCAGTCTGCCGCGTGTGAATACGCGGCAGACTGAACCGCGCTGCGTTTTTTAGCCCGCCAGCCGTTCTATTTCTTCCTTGATCCTGAGCTTTTGCAGCTTCAGGCACATCAGAACACGCTCGTCCGGTCTGGGCCTACCCCCTTCGGATGCAATTTTCTGGTCAATATGGGAATGGCGGTGTTTGAGAGACTCTATCCTTGCTAGGCGCGCCATGGCTGCCTCCATTCGGTTAGTGACTCTTTTACGCTAGCGTACAGGCGGCCAAAAATTTCATGCTAATTTCATATTCCACCGCATACCGATATGCGCTGTGCACATGGAACTTTTTCAAGTTTGCGCAAGCTGGCTCCGCAATGCATGGTTGGTAAAGCGCACCATAAATGCGACAACGGAGTAATCCGATTGAATGCACGAGTCAGATGCACACAGGGAGAACCAGCGCCATGATGCAAGACCGCGAGTCACTACTGGGGCAACTTCTTGAACTGCGAAGCGAGCATCGTGATCTGGATACGGTCATCAACAGAATGACCGTCGAGACAACCTTTATCGACCAGTTGTACCTTCAGCGGCTCAAAAAACGGAAATTACTGCTCAAAGACCGCATAACACGGGTTGAAAGCCAACTGATACCCGACAATATTGCCTGACTTTGCAACAGGACCAGCACTAGCAAGACCGGATACCCTACCCCTGTGAACACGACAGCCCCCCAGACCACCACCTCCAACGCAGCAGACAACAGCGCGGCAGCCAGCCCCCTCAAGGTTGGCATTATCATGGGGAGCCAGTCCGACTGGGAAACCATGCGCCATGCCGACGCCATTCTGAACGAGCTGGAAATCCCGCACGAGACCCGCATTGTATCCGCCCACCGCACACCGGACAGGCTGGCGGACTATGCCCGCACGGCGGCGGAGCGGGGATTGTCTGTTATTATCGCAGGTGCTGGGGGAGCGGCACACCTGCCAGGCATGTGTGCGGCATGGACCCGCCTGCCCGTGCTGGGCGTACCTGTAGAATCCCGCACGCTCAAAGGCATGGACAGCCTTCTCTCCATTGTGCAGATGCCCGGCGGTGTGCCGGTTGGCACGCTGGCCATCGGGTCCGCTGGCGCCAAGAACGCGGCACTGCTGGCGGCCTCAATTCTGGCTTTGCAGAACCCGGATCTGGCCGCACGGCTTGAGGCATGGCGCGCGGTACAGACTGCATCGGTCGCCGACACACCCGTGACAGAAAACGAATGACCCATACACACGCAGCCCTTGCCCCCAACGCTGTTATTGGCATTGTGGGCGGGGGGCAGCTTGGCCGCATGTCTGCTGTTGCAGCCTCCCGGCTGGGCTATAAAACCCATATTCTCACGCAGGATGCGCACGGCCCCGCAGCACAGGTTTGCAGCGCCATTACTCTTGGCGCGTATGATGACCCCGATGCACTGGACGCTTTTGCCAAGGCTGTTGATGTTGTCACGTTCGAGTTTGAGAACATAAGTGCGGACGCGCTGGACCGGCTGAACAGGCACTGCCCCGTACGTCCATCTGACCATATCCTGCGCATTAGTCAGGACCGGTTGGCGGAAAAGACTTTTCTGGCCTCCGCCGATGTGCCTCTGGCACCGTGGCATGCGGTTACGGACCATGCCTCCCTGCTCGAAGCGGCAGCCCAGCTTGGCTTCCCGCTTATTCTCAAGACAACCCGCAACGGATACGACGGCAAAGGCCAGCGCCGCGTTTATACCGAGGCTGAACTGGACGAAGCGTTTGCCGCACTGGCCCCGCACCCGCTGGTGGCCGAAGGTATGGTCGATTTTGCCTGCGAACTCAGCGTTATGGTCGCCCGCGGCACGGACGGCACAATCCGGTGCTTTGACACGGTTCTGAACCACCACTGGCACGGCATTCTGGACCTGACACTAGCCCCCGCCCCCGTGCCGGACGACGTAGCGCTTGAAGCGGGCCGACTGGCCGCCCTTATTGCCGAACAGTTTGATCTGGTCGGCATTATGGGGGTGGAAATGTTCCTTGTGCGTGATGGCTCGCTGATGGTGAACGAAGTCGCCCCCCGGCCACACAATTCAGGCCACTGGACAATGGATGCCTGCGCGCAGGACCAGTTTGACATGCACATCCGTGCTGTTGCGGGCCTGCCCCTGCCCCATGCCGCCCGCCATTCGGACGCGGTGATGAAAAATCTGGTAGGACCGGAAGATATGGCTCTATGGCCCGCCATTGTGGCCTATCCGGGCCATATCCCCCACCTGTACGGTAAAAAAGACGCGCGCGTGGGGCGCAAGATGGGGCACGTGAACATTCTGTTCCCCTACGGCGCTCTTCCGGGTGACTGGGGCATACAGGCCGCCCTTGGCCCCTTGGCCACCAAATGCGCAGCCCCTTCCCCCGTAGACGAAGACTGACAAACCACATCACCCTGAGCATGAGGAATATGGCCTAGAGTAGCCCTGCCTCCTTCATGCTCAGGACCTGCTCCTTGCCTACAATCAGGTGGTCCGCCACATGCAGGCCCACAATCCGGGCCGCGGCAATGATCTGCCCGGTCATGCTTATATCCTCGGCTGAGGGCGTTGCATCCCCGCTGGGGTGATTATGCACCAGCACAAAACTACCAGCCCGCAGGGCCAGCGCGCGCCGCACAATCTCACGCGGGTACACGGGGGCATGGTCCACCGTACCGCGCCCCATGACCTCATCCGCCACAAGCCGGTTTGCCGTGTCCAGAAACAGCACACGCATCTGCTCGGTTTTATCACGCGCCATAAGGGCCAACAGATAGGCGTTCAGGGCGGGGCGTTCGCACAGAACACTCCCCCGCATCAATCGGGCACGATACAGGCGGAATATACTTTCCAGCGCAAGAATCAGCAGCACACGTACAGATTCGGGGAGCAGCCGCACACTCCCCTCCTGCTGGCTTGCTGCCAGCAGGAGGGCGGACAGGGTTCCATATTCCGCAACAAGAGCGACCGCCTGCTCTCTGGCAGGAATGTCCGCCATGCCCGCAGCCCCAAGCAGGGCGGCAAGGCAGTGCTGGTCATCCGCCCCCACCTGTTCCAGCTTTGCCACGGGCCAGATCTGCGCCAACCCGTCCTGCGGTGCAATAAAAAAGGCGGCACCATCGGCAACGCCGGGCTGGGTTGGGGGGCTGCTCACCAGTCTGGCGCCATCTGGCGTGCGCTTGCCCATACCTCCGGCCCGATCACCAGATGGTCATGCAGGCTGACCGCCAGCAGCGGAGCAGACTGGCGCATGGCCGCAACAAATGGCGCACTGCTCTGGAGAAGAGCGCGTACATCCTGCCCCTGTTCGGCCAGATACACGGTTACAACCGCGCAGGACTGCACCTCCAGCGCACGTTGCAAAATATGGGCGACGCTCTGGCGCACTGCTTCTGCTTCTGCTTCTGCTTCTGGCCCACAGGTTGGCCGCACCAGTTGCTCATCCACCAGCAGGCTATTGCGGCTATCCAACAGCAGCATGCGCATTTGCGGACGCTCCACCACCTTTAAAGCCGTGTTGCAATACTGCAAAAGACTGTCCCAATCGCCTAAATAGGTACGCTCGCCACTCCTGTCCTGCACCAGACATGCCGCAACATGGGGTAATTGCGTGCATAATGCTGCTGCGCCGCGTGGCATACCCGCCCCATGCAGCGCATCAGGCGTGGACTCGAGCACGCCGGAAAAAGACCCAAACTGGTTGATCAGGCTTTTGGCCAATGGCTTTGTATCGCGCCGGGGCACCGCGTAGAACAGCAGCATCTCCAGCAGTTCATAATCAGCCAGCGCGCCCGCACCATGGGCCAGCACCCTTTGGCGCATACGCTTGCGGTGCCCCACAGGCCCGGTGGAGGCAAAAACGGTATCTCCCTCCTGAGTGGAAGGTCTGCGGTCTGGCGGCATCTTTGTTTTCGCCATCCTATTGCTCCGATTGGCCTGAGGCGGACATCACTATATAAGGGAATGGTGACCACATTCGAGCCCCCTTCTCATCCCGCCTCCCACGCCGCCCCCCAAAGCGGTTCCTCCTACCTTGCGCGCCTTAATCCGGAGCAACGCGCGGCCATTGAGACAACAGATGGTCCGCTGCTGGTTCTGGCTGGCGCAGGTACGGGCAAAACACGTGTACTAACCACACGCTTTGCCCATATCCTGCTGACCGAGCGCGCCAAGCCGTGGCAGATACTGACGGTAACCTTTACCAACAAAGCAGCGCGGGAAATGCGCGAACGCGTGGCCACGCTCCTTGGCTCTCCAGCCGAGGGGCTCTGGCTTGGCACCTTCCATGCCCTGTGCGCGCGCATGCTCCGCCGCCATGCCGAATATGTGGGACTGACCCAGAACTTTACCATTCTGGATACGGACGACCAGTTGCGCCTGCTCAAACAGGTTATGGAACCGTGGCAGATCGATACCAAACGCTGGCCCGCACCCGGCCTGCTCGGGGTTATCCAGCGCTGGAAAGACCGGGGGCTAACACCAGCGCGCGTAACCCCTTCGGAAGATACGGATTTTGCCAACAACCACGCCCGCGCCATTTACGAGGCGTATCAGGCCCGTCTGATACAACTGAACGCCTGCGACTTTGGCGACCTGATGCTCCATGTGACCGAAATCCTGCGCACCCGCCCCGATGTGCTGGCCCAGTACCACCGCCTGTTCCGCTACATTCTGGTTGATGAGTATCAGGACACCAATACCGTGCAGTATCTGTGGCTGCGGCTGCTGGCCAAACAGGCGGATGGCACGGCCAACATCTGCTGCGTGGGGGATGATGACCAGTCCATCTACTCATGGCGCGGGGCGGAAGTTGAAAACATTCTGCGGTTTGAAAAAGATTTCCCCGGGGCCCAGATTGTCCGGCTGGAACGCAACTACCGCTCAACCCGCCACATTCTGGGGGCTGCGGCAGGGCTGATCGCCCATAATGGGGAACGGCTGGGCAAAACCCTGCGCTCGGGGCGGGACGACCCATCGGACGGGGAAAAAGTGCTGGTAACCGGCGTATGGGATTCCGATGCCGAAGCCCGCAGCGTGTGCGACATGGCCGAAAAGCTGTACCACAAGGGCCAGTCGTTAGCGGAAATGGCCATTCTGGTCCGCGCGGGCTTTCAGACCCGTGCGTTTGAGGAACGGCTTGTGCAGACCGGCCTGCCCTACCGCATTGTTGGCGGTGTGCGCTTTTACGAGCGGGCGGAAATCCGCGATGCTCTGGCCTATATGCGCGTGGTCAGCCAGCCTGCGGATGATCTGGCGTTTGAGCGGATCATCAACGTACCCAAACGCGGTGTTGGCCCCGCCAGCATGCAAAAACTGCGCGAGGCCGCCCGCTTTGCCGGAACACCTGTGAGCGTTGCGACCGAGACCATGCTCAGCACAGGCCAGCTCAAGGGCAAAATGGCCGACCAGCTCCGCACACTGATCAACGCCCTGAACACCACGCGCGACATTCTGGGGCGCGAAGGCCACGTTCTGGCAGTTGAACACCTGCTGGAAGAAAGCGGGTACCTGGAAATGTGGCGGCTCGACCGTTCGCCCGAAGCGCCTGGACGGCTGGAAAATCTGAAGGAACTGGTGCGCGCACTGGCAGATTTTGGCACGCTGGGTGAGTTTTTGGAGCATGTGTCCCTTGTCATGGAGACGGACGAGAAAGCACAGGACGCCAAACTGTCGATCATGACGCTCCATGGCGCCAAGGGGCTGGAGTTTGACACGGTGTTTCTGCCCGGCTGGGAGGAAGGTGTTTTTCCCTCCCAGCGCACGCTGGATGAAGGCGGTTTAAAGGGGCTGGAGGAGGAGCGCAGGCTGGCCTATGTGGGCATTACGCGCGCGCGCAAACAGGCCCTGATCTACCATGCCGGAAGCAGGCGCATTTATGCCAACTGGCAGCCCTCCATGCCCAGCCGCTTTCTGGACGAGTTGCCTGACGAGCATGTGACCCGCAAAAACGAAGGGGGCGCTACCCGCCGCAGCCTGTTTGCGGAGGAGAGCCTGTTTGACAACGGCCCCGTTGTAGCCCGCCGCAAACGCACCCCCGAGGCCGAACCCGCCTTTGCTCTTGGTCAGCAGGTCCGCCACCCCCGCTTTGGCGTGGGCATAGTGATTGCGGCTGACCGCAACCATCTGGAAATCGCGTTTGAAGACGCGGGAACAAAACGACTTCTTTCCTCCTTTATCGAGAAATTATAATGGCCCCTCCGACCCGCCGCCACGCAACCAGCCTGGAAACCATTTCCGTCACCGTGCCAGAAGCGGCCGTGGAATCGTACGAAAACGCAATAGGCAGCGTTTGCACCACCGTTGGTATTTTTGAAGCCAACCCAGAAGGCACCCAGTGGCGGGTTGAAGGCGTAAAAGACTCTGGCCACATGGAGGACGAACTCGCACTTGCCCTTATGCTGGCCGAGTTGACCAGTGGCGTGTCCGCCTCCCTCGAACGTGCCGCAACCGAGGCCGAAGGCTGGCTGGCCCGCACGTATGAGGCTTTTCCCGAACAACAGGTTGGCAAGCGCTTTGTGGTGCGTGGCACGCATCTGCCTGATGCCACCGAAGCCACCCGTATTGTCCTCACGCTGGATGCGGGCGTTGCCTTTGGCTCGGGCGAACATGGGTCTACCCGTGGGTGCCTGCGCGCGCTGGAGCGCATAGCCCACCGCCACCCGCGCCGTATTCTGGACCTTGGGTGCGGCACGGGTATTCTGGCCATGGCTGCGGCCGCCCTTTTGCACCAGAAGGTGCTGGCAGTGGATATCGAGCCATGGTCTGTCCGTGTTTCCGCCCAGAACGCGCGGCGTAACCGGCTGAACCGGGCACTCACCTGCCGACTGGGCAATGGCTGGCAGACCCCCGCCATCCGCAAAAATGCACCGTATGATCTGGTGTTCGCCAACATTCTCGCCCGCCCGCTGTGCCTTATGGCCAAGGATCTGGCGCAGGCACTGGCCCCCGGTGGCACGGTTATTCTGGCAGGCCTGTTGCAGACACAGGTGCGTATGGTGCTGGCCGCCCACCGCAGGCAGGGGCTGGTGCTTGAGCAGGTCCTGACCGAAGGAGACTGGGCAACCCTTATTCTGCGCCGCCCGGCTGGTTATTTTTCAGCCTGATATTGTGCGGCATGTTCAAGCAGGCTCGCCCGAGCCTGCCTTCCGCCTGACCATTCCCCCCATCCACCACCATTTTGCGGAGTAGTACCTTGGCCTCCTTATCCATGAGCAGACTGACCTCCCTTCGCACCCTGTTGCGCCAGAACGGGCTGGATGGGCTGATTATTCCGCATGGTGATGAGTTTTTGGGCGAATACACGCCTGCCTGCGCCCAAAGGCTGGCATGGATAAGCGGCTTTACCGGCAGTGCAGGCACCGCCATTGTGCTGGCAGACAAGGCGGCTGTTTTTTCCGACGGGCGCTACATTACGCAAATGGACCAGCAGGTGGATGGCGCATGCTGGGAGCGCGTGCATGGTGGGCAGGTCCCCCCTGCCACATGGCTGGGCAGCAACACCCACCCCGGTGCCACCATTGGCTACGACCCACGCATTATGAGTGCCGCCGAACTGGCCCCCTACCTGCAACAGGACCAGTTGTGCCTGACCCCCACACCCCATAATCTGGTCGACACCCTGTGGCTGGACCGCCCCGCCCTGCCCGCTGGCCCCGCTTTTGTGCATCCTTTGCAGTATGCGGGGGAGAGTGCTGCCAGCAAACGCACCCGCATTGCCCATGACCTGCGCGCGCTGGGGCAGGACGCTGCGATTATAAGCGATTCCGCCTCCATTGCCTGGCTGCTCAACATACGTGGGGCGGATATTCCCTGCACCCCCGTGGTGCTGGCCTTTGCCATTATCCATGCAGACGCAGGCGTTGACCTGATTATTCAGCCAGACAAAATTCCGGCCGATGTCCGCTCGTGGCTGGGTGCGGATGTGCATGTGCAGGCACCCGATGCGCTGGAGCAGGTTCTGGCCACACTGGCAGGCCGCACCGTAGGCGTGGACCCGGCCAGCAATGCCGTATGGTTTACGCAAGCGCTGGGCCACCACAACGCAACCGTTGCCCCCACCCCAGACCCATGCCTGCTACCCAAAGCCTGCAAAAACGCGGTGGAACAGCAGGGCATGCGCGCAGCCCACCTGCGCGACGGCGTTGCCCTGTGCCGCTTTTTGCACTGGATGGACACACACGCCACCACCACAACCGAACTGGACGCGGCCAGACAACTGACCGCCTTCCGGCGTGAGGCAGCCGAGTATGTAGAAGACTCGTTTACAGCCATTTCGGGGGCCGGGCCCAACGGGGCGGTGATCCATTACAGTGTGACCGAGCAGAGCAACCGCGCCATAGCCCCCGATGAGGTGTACCTGATCGACAGTGGCGGCCAGTACCCCGATGGCACAACCGATGTGACCCGCACCCTCTGGAGTGGTCCAAACGTAGCCCCCGCAGCACTCAAGGCCGCCTTTACCCGCGTGCTCAAAGGTAATCTGCGCCTTGGCCATGCACGCTTTCCCACCGGCACCAAGGGCCATGCGCTGGACGCGCTCGCACGGTACGACCTGTGGCAGGCCGGGCTGGATTTTGACCATGGGACCGGCCACGGCGTTGGCAGTTTTCTTTCCGTGCATGAAGGTCCGGTCCGTATTTCCAAGGCCACATCCACCATTGCGTTGCAGGCGGGTATGGTCCTGTCCAACGAGCCGGGTTTTTACCTGCTCGGTGCTTACGGTATCCGTCTGGAAACCCTTGTTCTGGTCCGCCCGGCCACGCAGGCAGACTCCACGCGGGCCTTTTTGGAATTTGAAACCCTGACTCTGGCCCCCTTCGACCGCCGCCTGATAGACCCGGCCCTTCTGGGGGAAACAGATACCGCCCTGCTGGATAGCTACCATGCAGAAATCTTGCAGCAGATTGGCCCATATCTGCCTGCGGATGCACAAAAATGGCTGCAAACGGCCTGTGCGCCTCTCAATAAGGCGTGATAGCAGGCATTTGCCACCAATGGTCACGTAAATGGGAATCGCCTGTATGCGCAAAGAAGCGCAGAACAGGCACCGAAGTTGAAAGGGAGCTTCTCAGAATGACAGCACATAGCAAGACCATTCCCGCCACACTTATTCCCGGTGATGGCATTGGCCCTGAAATTGTTGAATCGGTTATAGAAATTCTGGACGCGGTTGAGGCCCCGTTTGTATGGGACCGTCAACTGGCCGGCATGGCTGGTGTAGATGCGGTTAACGACCCACTGCCCAAGCAGACCATTGAGAGCATCCGCCGTACGGGCCTTGCCCTTAAAGGCCCGCTGACCACACCTGTTGGGGGTGGCTTTAAGTCCATCAATGTGACGCTCCGGCAGGAATTCGGCCTGTTCGCCAACCTGCGTCCCACCAAGACCATTGTGCCCGGTGGCCGGTTTGATGACATTGACCTCGTTCTCTTCCGTGAGAACCTGGAAGGCTACTATGCCGCCATGGAGCATTACATTCCCGTGGGTGAAGACCCCAAGGGTATTGCTCTAAGCTCCGGCTTTACCTCCCGCGCGGAATGCCGCCGGATTGTCAAATACGCCTTTGATTATGCCGTGAAGAACAACCGCAAGACGGTTACGATCGTGCATAAGGCCAACATTCTCAAGCTGCTGACCGGACTTTTCCTTGAGGAAGGCCGTAAGGTTGCCGAAGAATACAAAGGCCGCATCGCCTTTAACGAACGGATTGTGGACGCCTGCGCCATGCAGCTTGTCATCAACCCGTGGCAGTTTGACGTGGTTGTCACCACCAACCTGTTCGGCGACATCCTGTCCGACCTGACCGCTGGTCTGGTGGGTGGTCTGGGTATGGCCCCGGGTGCGAACATTGGCGAAAAAGCCGCTGTGTTTGAAGCCGTCCATGGCTCCGCGCCAGACATTGCAGGCAAAGGCATTGCCAACCCGCTGGCCCTGCTGCTGGCTGCGGTTATGATGCTGCGCCACGTTGGCCACGAAAAGCAGGCCGACCGGATTGACGCCGCGATCAAAAAAGTGATCACCGAAGGTGGCGTCCGCACCAAGGATCTGGGCGGCAACGCCACATCCAAGGAACTGACGGCAGCCCTTAAGCAGGGTCTGGCCTAAGTTACGGGGCACTCTTCCGCCACTGGCCAGCCCAGTAGCGGAGGATGACCACAAGGGGGTGCTCTGGCATCCCCTTTTTTTATGGCAGGTCCACGGGCTGGGCACAGGCCAGCAGCCTAAGGCTGACCAGTGCGTGCTCAAAAATTTCCTGCTGTTGTGGGGGCATCTGCGCCACCTGCCGGTCGAGCCAGCGCGCGGTTACGGCGGCCTGACGGGTCACTACCGCGCCATCATCCTGCTCCCAGTGCCGCAAAAATGCCCGGAGTGCCTGCTGCACACTATGTGGCGTGGTTGGAGCCAGTGCCAGTTCACGCAGCAGAATAACATGCATGCCACTGACCATGCCCGAGAACTGCTGGCGCGCAAAAGCATTGCGCTGCGGGAGCGGAATGCCCTGCGCGTTGCGTACAATACGCACCAGACTATCCGCATTGCCGGACAGCCACTGATAAACCGATACGCTGTTATTGGCGGAGGCCAGATCCTGCAACTGCCTGCTGGTCCAACGTGCCGTGCGCAGCATGTGGGAGTCTGGCCGGAAGGGCAGAACCGTGCGGTATGTCCACCCGGCTACCAGCACCGCCCCCAAAAATGCGAGTGACGTATTGAGGAAAGAGACCTCGTCATACCGTCCCTGATTATTTGGCCCCATAAGGACAGGCAGAAACATATTGAACGAAAAAGCATAACCCGCCGTAGCCGGGTTGCGCGCGGCAAGCCCGCCTATAACCATGGGCACCATGAGTAGCAACACCAGCAGTTCTGGCGTGCTGAGCGCTGGCAGAACCAGCGTGACGTACACACCCGCCACCAGCACGCACCACACAGCCCCCCGAAAAAATGGTGCCGAGGCCACAACCGGGTTCTCCCGCGTGGCCAGCAGACCATACACAAGAGCCAGAAGCGACATAAAGGTCGGCCCCGCAGGCCATGCCGTGACTTCCCACAACAGCCAGCCAACCAGAATACCCGCGCACGCTCGCACGCCGTTTTCCACCGCCTCCAGCGTATGCCTGCGCGAGCGGATACGAAACCGGAAGCGATCGCCCCGCCTATGGGTCAGGCAGGCATCCACATGCTGCGTAACTGTCCGCTCATCCTTGCGGATGGAAGGCGGCACCTTTTGTGCTGGCAACAGCTTAAGGGTTGCCAGCCCTTCCGCCCGCGCCAGCATGACCAGTAACCCCGCCAGTGCGGCGCGGGCGTGATCGGCCATGTGACCATAACCACCGGCCTCCAGCGCATCGTACTCAATACGGCTGCCTGCGGTTGTTAGTTCGCTTAGCAGCGGGCTCTGGTCCAGCTCTGTTGTCGGGTGGCCTTCCACCAGACAGGCCACGCGCCTGCGCACCAGCGCCTGCGCATCGTCCAACCGCATTTGCAGCCGGGCACGCGCGCGGGCCTGCAAGCCGGGCATGAACAAAAGGGCCAGCAGCGCCTCGCACACAACACCCAGCACAATATATGTGCCGCGCGACATGGCGATGTCGAACACCTGATCGGGCTGCATAATGGCCCCCGTGGCCACAATGGCGGAGGTAAATCCGGTCAGAACCAGCCCGTAGGCTTTGTACCCTTCCAAAAACGTGGCCATGCCGCAGCACAGGCCAATCCAGCAGGCCAGCACACCAAAAAACAGGGCAGGACTTTGTGGAAAAGCCGCAATAAGCCCCACAGCCACGCAGCACCCCAGAACCGTACCTGCAATGCGCCACCGCGCCTTGGACAGGCTCTCCCCGCGGGAGGACTGGGCAACCACCCACACGGTCAGTGGTGCCCACTGGGGGCTATCCAGCTCCATGGCCATGGCGATCACAAGCGACAACCCGGCGGCAAGAGCCGAACGCACGGCAAAAGCCACATCCCCCCATGATGGAGCGACAAGCCACTTCAGCTTACCTGCCCATCGCAAAAGGAGCGCCTGCCACATGGCAGACAGGGGCACGCCCCCCCACCGGTGGACGTCTGGCATGCCTGCGTCTGGGTCCATATTGCTCATGGTGTGTTGTACTCAGCCAACCGGAAAAACCGCACGATGTTCAGCTTGCCCGTATAAGTCCAAGCGTTTATTCTGATCACATCATAAGCAAAACTTATAATGAACCCGCATTAGACTAAGCGGTATAAATATCGTCCAGTTCCAGACTGGTGGAAACATGCCACAATCGGGTCAGCAGCGCCGTGGAATTGGGCTGGTTCAGCCGCAGCACCCCAACCTCTGGCGCAGGCGACGGGTCCAGCCTGCGGATCTGTAGTGGGCCCATAAACCCCATACGCTCCGGCAGGGCGGACACAGGCATAATACCAGCAACCTTGCCCGCCATAATTTCCACATGCAGCAGTTCCAGCACGTTGGTCTCAAGCATAACGCGCGGTGTAACCCCTGCGTGCGCAAAACAGGCATCCACCAGTTGCCTGCTCCGCATATTGCGGTTGAGCAGGCCCAACGGTAGTGCCGCCGCCTGCTCCCACCCGCACTCCCGCCCCGCAGGCAGCGGAATGGATGGAGCCGCAATAAGCACATACTGCTCGGCATACAGACGCTGGACCTCAAACGGTCCGTCCTTGGGAACCTGATCCAGATACATCAGCCCCAGTTGAATACGCTGCTCCCTGAGTTGGTGCAGAATTTCGGCATTGGGATAAACGGTGACCTCAACCTGCAAGGCCGGTACGGCGCTACGGAAATGCTCCAGCAGCAATGGCACAACCTGCACCCCCTGCGGCATAACGCCAATGGAGACAAACCCGCCTGCCACATCCTGCGCAAAGGCGGCCTCCTGCCGCAGACTGTCCAGATCAGCCAGCGTCTGGCGTGCCCAGATCAGCACACGCTGGCCTTCCTCCGTCAGCCCGAAAAACCGGCGGTTGCGATTGATGATGGTAATACCCAGCTCGTTTTCCAACTGCCGGACTGCGGAGGAAAGAGCAGGCTGGGACACACCACATGCCTGTGCCGCGCGTGAAAAATGGCGGTGCTGGTCCAGTGCGATCAGGTAGCTGAGTTGGCGCAAAAACACCTGTGCGATGCCCCTTTACCCAAAATAATGCAGCGGTCCGCAGCCCTGCCCCCGCCCGCACTCACCAGCCGCCACACTGGTGCTGCACCAATACGGCACAAACCTGCAATAATGCGGCCTTAGCCGATTTCAATCCCGATCTGTTTGATATCGTGGAACTTGATATCCGGGTTCTGATCCTCTGTCCGGCGCATCATAAAGTTCGAAGTCGCCAGAAAAACCGGGTCATCATCCAGATCATCCGCCATGGCCGAACGATTGGATGCGGTAAATGCCTCAATTTTATCCCGCGAGCCGGTTATCCAGCGCGCAAGGGAGAAAGGTGTGGAATCAAAACCGATACCAACGCCATATTCCGCCCGTAAACGGGCCTGCAACACATCAAGCTGGAGCGTACCCACCACCCCCACAATGGGAGGTGACCCATCCTGAGGGCGGAAAAGCTGGACCACGCCCTCCTCCGCCAGTTGCACCAGCGCCTGTTTGAGCTTTTTGGCCTTCATGGCGTCATCCAGCCGGACACGGCGCAGAATTTCGGGCGCAAAATAAGGCACGCCTGTAAAGCGGATGTCCTCGCCTTCGGTCAGGGTATCGCCAATACGCAGGGTACCGTGGTTGGGAATACCCACCACATCGCCAGCAAAGGCCTCTTCTGCCAGATGCCGGTCCTGCGCAAAAAAGAACTGGGGTGTATGCACCGCAAAGCTTTTGCCCGTGCGGGTGTGCTTAAGGCGCATACCCCGCGTAAGACGGCCTGAGCATATCCGGGCAAAGGCAATACGGTCGCGGTGGTTGGGGTCCATGTTGGCTTGAATTTTGAACACCAGCGCCGTCATACCCGGTTCATCCGCCGTTACCGTGCGGCTTTCGGCAGCCTGCGCACGGGGGGATGGACCAAACGCCACCAGCGCGTCCAAAAGGTCGGTCACGCCTATTTCCTTGATCGCACTCCCAAAAAAGACCGGGGTCAGATGGCCTGCATCAAAGGATTCGCGGTCAAACTCCGGCAGGGCGGCCTCGGCCAGCTCCAGCTCCTCGCGCATGTGCACAAGCCGGTCGTCGTCCTCGGGCAGCGGAGTTAGCGTGTTCAGCTTGCCGTTCAGCAGATCATACGTGCCGATAAAGGTTGCGGCCCGGCCAACCGGCCATGTGGCGGGGCATGTATCGAGTGCAAGGGAAGATGCAATTTCGTCGAGCAGGGCAAAGGGGTCCTGTGCCTCGCGGTCCATCTTGTTGATGAAGGTGACGATGGGAATATCGCGCAGGCGGCAGATTTCGAACAGTTTGCGTGTCCGGTCTTCTATGCCTTTGGCGGCGTCGATCACCATGACCGCCGAATCCACTGCTGTCAGGGTTCGGTAGGTATCTTCCGAAAAGTCTTCATGGCCCGGCGTGTCGAGCAGGTTGAACACGCACCCGCCGTAGTCAAACGTCATGACAGAACTGACAACGGAAATCCCGCGATCACGCTCAATGGCCATCCAGTCCGACCGTGTGCGGCGGCGTTCGCCCTTGGCCCGCACGTTACCCGCCAGCTGAATGGCACCACCGGCACGCAGAATGCGCTCGGTCAGTGTGGTTTTACCGGCATCGGGGTGCGAGATGATCGCAAACGTACGACGGCGGATAATTTCCTTACCCAGTTCAGGATTGGCGGTATCAGACATAAATCAGTTCCGGGGCTTCTGGCATGAATAAAAACGGCAAACGCCGGATGGAGAGTAACCCCTCCACCCGGCGTCCACAGGTCGAACCGGAGTTCCCGATTAACGGGAGTAGAATTCGACCACCAGGTTCGGTTCCATCTGCACCGGATACGGCACATCGGAAAGCTGCGGGCCACGCAGGAACGTGCCCTTCATCTGGCGATGATCTACTTCCATGTATTCCGGCACGTCACGCTCGGCGGACTGGGTTGCATCCAGAACGATGGCGAGCTGCTTGGACTTTTCGCGCACTTCGATCACGTCACCATCCTTAACGATGTAGGACGGGATGTTCAGCTTGCGGCCGTTGACCAGAATGTGGCCATGGCTGATGAACTGACGTGCGGCAAACGGCGTGATCGCGAACTTCATGCGGTAGATGACCGCGTCCAGACGACGTTCGAGCAGGTTGATCAGGTTTTCAGACGTATCGCCCTTGCGACGCACGGCTTCCTGATAGTAACGGCGGAACTGCTTTTCCGTGATGTTGCCGTAGTAGCCCTTGAGCTTCTGCTTGGCCATCAGCTGGACAGAGAAGTCGGAAGGCTTGCCCTTGCGGCGCTGACCGTGCTGACCCGGACCGTATTCACGACGGTTAACGGGGGACTTTGCACGGCCCCACAGGTTTACGCCAAGGCGGCGGTTGATTTTGTACTTGCTCTCAAGGCGCTTGCTCATAGTGCGCTCTTCATCTCTCAACAGGCAGGCTGGGAGAAACAGCCCGTCATTACACCGGTAGTCTCCGTCCACCACGGATCGGAGCGGGCGCATACCGCATTACCAGCAAAAAGGCGCTGGCCGGTCTGTCCACATTCCCGGCAATGGTCGCAGGATTTACGAGAACGTCGCCCACCTGTCAACAAAAGCCACGCAGGTGGTGCGGATTACTGGCGTGTGCCCCTGTTTTTGCTTTGTATTAATGGGTGGCAACATACTATCAGATCATCACTCTCTTCCTCTGATATGCAAGGATGAACTCCATGCCATTTGCACACAAATGGGCCCTCTTCGTCGGATTGGGCATTGCACTGGTCATACTGGGCTTTGTGGCCTGTATTGACGCTGTGTCCGTAACACTCGCCAGCACCATGTTTATTGGTGGCCTGCTTATTTTTGCCGGGATCATGCAGGGCGTACATGCCCTTGCGGTCAAGGACTGGGGCGGATTCCTGTTTTCCCTGCTCTGTGGCGGGCTTTATATTATTGCCGGTGCGCTGCTGATCAAGGAACCAGTCTCTGGCTCCGTGGCCATTACGGTTTTTGCCTCGGTCTGTTTTGTTGTGGTTGGCGTTCTGCGCTCGGTTATGGCGCTGCAATACCGTGGCCTGCCGGGCTGGGGCATTATTCTGGGCAGCGGGCTGATCAGCCTTGTGGTGGGCGTGTGCCTGTACCTCAGCCTGCCGTGGTCCGGCCTGTGGCTGATTGGTACCTTTATTGCCGTGGAACTGATTGCAAGCGGCATTGGCTGGGTACAGTTCGGCCTTGCCCTGCGCCAGAGCAACCTGCGCTAAAGGCATAGCGCAGGCACCATAGCGGCAGGCCGGGAGACGTTACTCCTGACCTGCCTCTTTGCCCGAACCCTCACCAGCATCGGGCTTTTCGGGCGGCATAAGGGCCAGCACATCCGTCTCGGGTGAGAGCAGTGCCCTTGCGGCCAGACCATCCTCATCCATGGCCGCTATTTTCTGCCTTGGCAGGAGAGATGTCGGACGTTCGCCCGCCTCGCGCTTACGCAGAATGGTTTCGATATTCTGCATCACCACCGGGTAGTCATCGACCAGACGGCGGAAGCGTGACGCCTTGATGGCCATAAAGTGCCCGAACTGCACCGCACGCACGTTGCCAACGCACCGCCAGCCGTGCAGAGCCTCCTGCGCGCCCAGCAGGTCCCCTGCGCCGTACAGTTCATCCACACCCGCTATATGCGCCTCCACCAGCCCAGCGCTGATGAAGTAGACGTAGCGCATCTTTTGCCCCTTGCGGCACAGCAGCTCCTGCGGCGCCACAAACCGCAGAGATGTGGTGGTGGCCAGATCATGCAACTCCGCGCCGGGCAGGCCCTTGAACACCGCCGCATTTTTAATCCGGTCTTCAATTCCGCTACGCAGGTCAAAGCTCAACCGCTTGTTCAGCCTGTGCCTGCGCCGCTCCAGTTCCTTGAGCAATTCGCGGTTCAGTTCATCACTGATCAGGGATTCCGCGAGCAGGGTATCGTATTCCTCCCCTTCCAGACGGAGAGATATCTGGCGGAAGATGCGGTTTTCCAGCGCCTCGGCATAGCCATGGTAGTGCAGGCGCAGGGTTTCCAGCGCCTCATCAAGCAGTTTACGCTGGCGCGAGAGCACCTCGGCCACAATTTCCCCAATACGGCTACCCAGCGTGGGTTCCAGCCGCTCGCGCATGAAGCGGGTCAGCGAGATGGAAATAAAATGCGCCACCATCAGCATTTCAAACCGTTCGGCCATGCACAGCATTAACGGCCTGTCCCAGTGCAGGTAATTATGGATCCACTGCGCCAGATCAAACCGGAAGGATGGGCTGAGCCGCCGCCGGAGAGCCCGCACATAGCCCAGACGGCCTTCCAGCCTTGCTCCATCAATAGCGGCTTCGGATGAGCGCAGCAGGGTTTCCATCACCCGGCGGGACAACCCCTGCATACGGAACAGGTCCAGCAGCAAAGAGCGTTCCTGACTGGCAATGGTGATCAGGGCAAGGTTGACGCGCTGAGTGTCAGACAAAGCCTGATCGAACACATTGGCGGCCTGCTCCTCCTCCGAGCGGCGTTCGATCTGGTCCAGAACCGGGCGCGTGGCATCCGCGCTAAAGCCTAGTTCGCCCCCCAGTTCCTCCGCCCGTTCGCGCACATTGCCCAGACCAATGCCCAGAACCTGATGCCGCATGGCCTCATCAATGGGAGAAAGCTGGTCAAGTTTCAAAAACAGAACAAGCGAGCGCAGGGTGGTGCCATTGACCAGCAGGGTAATCAGAACAAACCCTGTGGCGATGATCCCAATAAAATGAGCAATTGGTGTAGCCACATGTTCGTTTTCGGTAACCGCCAGCGCTAGAGCCAGCGTAATGGCCCCACGCAACCCGCCCCACACCATGGTAACCTTGAACGGCGTTGGCACGGGGGGGGAAAGACGCGACCACGCCAGAAGCGGCAACATGCCAAACACCACGGCGGCACGCGCGGTCAGCCCGGCCACACTTGCAATCAGGATCAGGACCCAGTCCCAGCGGGTCATGCCCACCAGCAGGTGCGGCACCAGCATGGAGGCGAGCACAAACACCAGTGACCCCGCCCAGAACACCAGTTGCTGCCAGAGCTGGTTAAGGAACAGCCACGTTTGGGGCCGCACGGTGGATGGCCCGTAAACCGAGAGCGTCAGCCCCGCAGCAGCCGTCGCCACCACACCGGATACGCCCAGAAATTCGTCCGAAATAATATAGACAACATAAGGCAGTGCGACGCTGAGCGTAATTTCAGCCGCGGAACTGCCAATGGCCGACATCATGGCCAGCGTCAGCCGACCACACAGCACCCCGACCACCAGCGCCCCCACGAAGGACACGACGAACGAGACAACCGCCTCCCCCGGATGAATGGCGCGGTGGAGTGTGACCGAAGGCAACAGGATGGAAAAAATGGAAATGGCGGCCGCATCATTCAGCAGCGCTTCCCCCTCCACCAGTCGGGTCAGGCGGGTGGAGGCTCCGATATCGCGGAAAATCCCGGCCACGGCGGACGGGTCCGTGGTCGCCACAATGGAGCCAAGCAGCAGGCAGACCACCAGTGGCATGCCCGCAAACGGCATAAGGGCAAAACCGATCAGGGCGGTGGACAGGGCCACAGCCACCACGGCCAGCAGCAGAACGGTTGCCGCCTCATGCGCCAGACGGCGTACATCAATAGCCAGAGCGCCCTGAAAAACCAGCACAGGCAGAAATATAAGCAGGAACGACTCACTGCTTATGGGAAAATCAAGCAGGGTTTCTGCTATGCCGCTCAGAGCGGAAGCATAGGATGTCCGCAGCGCAAAATCCGCCAGAGAGCCGATAATAATACCCACAATGGCCAGCAGAACGGTCTCGGACAGTTCAAGCTTGCGGGCAATCGGCTGCACCGCGCTCACCACGACCAGAAGGAGCGCAATAACAAGTAGTATCGCAGCCAGACCTGTTACCGCCATACCCATGCCCCTCTTTGCCAAAACCTGTCTGAATTCCACCCTTGCTAACACAATGATAAGGCAAGGAAATGGCAGACTCTGCTCTCTGGCTCCGCTTTTAACAGGCCCGAGGCAACCATGCCACACCTGCAAGCACAGGTCTGGAACATGCAGGCAGCGCATAACTGCCTGTTTTACGGAACCTGCTGAACACACAAGGCATGACCGCAAACCACACAGGGCAAGACTTTTCGGGCGGGAAGATTGGGAGTATGCTCCCACGCATGAAAAAACTGATGTGCTCCCGACCTCAGCTTGCCATGCTTGTGTTTATTCTCACAGGACTTTCGGCCTGTGCTGAAGACCCGCATGCGCATTATTACCATCCGCACAGCCACAAAGGGCAGGCCGCCCCCGACTGGTACAGACCACCAGCAACACCACAGAACACCTTCCAGTATAAAAATTCCAAGAATTTTTATACAAAAAAGGCTGTTGGGGCTCAGGAAGGCCTACAGTATGACCGATAAAGATAAAACGGAAAAAGTTGTTCGTCTGGCCATTATTGCCGGGGCGATCATGGTTGGCATTATTGTTCTGACCTCCATGTATTCCGGCTTTGCCGCCCTTATGACCGGCCAACCCATGCCCGGGCAGCCCGCCCAGACCATGGGGCCGAATGAGACCCATTAAAAAACGACCTTTTTACACGCAGCGGGTGGGCAGCCTGCTGGCCTGCCTGCTGACCTGCCACCCCATTGTGGCAGTCTGCGCGGGCCTTGCCCCACTGCCCCAGCCCGAACATGGCGGGGGCACTCTGCGGCTGGTAGCGGCCGCTTCTGGCGGTACGCTGGACCCCCAGATCAACTACACAGGCAAATACATCAATCTTTTTGCCAATGTGTATGATGGGCTGACCACCTTTAACAAAGTCACAGGCCCTGCGGGCAAGGAGGTTGTGCCCGATCTGGCCGAATCCCTGCCCGCTCCGCAGGATGGGGGGCTGACCTATACCTTTACCCTGCGCCCCAACATCCTGTTCTCCAACGGTCAGCCCGTGACCACGGCAGATGTTGTGGCCTCTTTCCAACGGCTTTTTCGGATTGGCGCGCCAACGGCGGGGTCTTTTTATGGTGCCATCATAGGTGCAGATGCCTGCCTGCGCACACCCGCGCACTGCACACTCGACCATGGCATAGAGGTAGACGCCCCCAACAGGCGCATAACCTTCCATCTGACACACCCGGATGCAGAGTTCCTGCAAAAGCTTGCCTTTACCCACGCCGTTATTCTGCCCGCCAGCACCCCCGACCATGATACGGGCAATACCCCCCTACCCGGCACCGGCCCTTACACGCTGGAAGCCTACGACCCCAGCAACTTCCTCCACCTTGCCCGCAACCCCGCCTTCCATGAGTGGAACCCGCAGGCACAACCCGCAGGTTACCCGGACCGGATCGAATATACCTTTGGCATACCAGAGGAAGCCGCCGTAACAGCCGTGGAGAACGGGCAATACGACTGGATGGCCGATACCATTCCCCTTGACCGGCTGGGCGAACTGGGCAGCCACTTTGCCGGGCAAACGCATGTCATGCGCCACCCTTCGCTCTATTTTTTAGCATGAACATGCACGAAGCCCCTTTTACAGACATAAGGGTGCGTCAGGCGGTCAATTACGCGCTCAACCGCAAGGCACTGGTTATTCTGTACGGCGGGCCGGGTATTGCGCGCCCACTCTGCGGCCTTATCCCTTCCGCTTTAGGGGTTGAGGGCCAGACCTGCCCCTACACGCGCGCGGCATCCCCTACAGCACCAGCACAACAATGGTCCGCGCCAGACATGCAGGCTGCCCGTAATCTGGTACGTGCCAGCGGCACAATGGGGCAAAAGATCACTCTGGTTGTCGCCAGTTCCAGCGCCGACATGGCCATGGGCGTCTGGGTCCGCGACATGTTGCAAAACCTTGGATATCAGGCGGTTTTACGCCCGATTAGCAGCAGCCTGCAATTGCCCTACATCCAGAACACCGACAACCATGTGCAAATAGCGCTCACTAGCTGGTCCGCCGATTATCCTTCCGCCTCCAACTTTGTAGACGCACTGTTTGGCTGTGAGAATTTTCATCCCCATTCCGACAGTTCCATCAACATTCCCGGCTTTTGCGACCCGCAGGCTCAAGCCATCATGGACCGTGCCAGAACGGATACCAGCCTGAGCGCAATGCAGCGCGACCAGTTCTGGGTGGACGCCAACAGACTGATCATGGCGCAGGCCCCCGCAGCCCCCATGATTGAAAAAGACAATGTGGTGCTGACGTCCGCCCGCGTTCGGAACTTTTTTTATACCGAGGTCAACCAACTCCTGTTCTCTCAGGTCTGGTTGCACTAACAGCAGGGCCAATCGGGGTTATCCACAGAATCTGTGGATGAAATGCAGGACAAGTCTGGAATGATTGCGGGATAACACCCGCTAACAGTTTATTCCGCGCCAAGCCGCCTGAGTGCCCGCGCCCTGATCTGCTCGGGTAGGGGCACATAATCAAGCTGCTGGGTAACGGTTGCGCCGTCCACCAGCCCCCAACGGAAAAACCGGCGCACGGCATCCCCCTGATTATCGGCAGTGGCTGTGGCAGGGAGCAGCACATACGTGGTGGTGATAATGGGCCAGCTCTGCGCACCGTCCACATCGCTCAGTGCTGCGGTCAGGTCTGCCTCGTCCCACTGGGCGGCCTGGGCGGCCTGGGCAAAACTGCTGGCCGACGGGCTGACAAAAAACCCTGCGTGGTTCTGCATCTGCACAAGGGCCAGATGGTTGCGCTCGGCATAGGCGTATTCAAGGTAGCCAATACTGCCTGCGGTATTCTGCACATAGGCTGCAATGCCATCATTCCCGCGCGCACCCGCACCTGCTGGCCATGCAACGGATGTGCCCTTACCCACGCCCTCCTTCCACTGCGGCGAAACATGGGCGAGGTAGTCTGTAAAAACATAGGTCGTGCCCGAACCATCCGCCCGGTGCAAAGGTGCTATCACCTGATCGGGTAGATGCAGGTCGGGGTTAAGGGCTGCGATCCGGGCATCGTTCCACTGCGTTATGGACCCCGCATAAATATCGGCCAGAACTGGACCGCTCAGGCGCAAGGCTCCATTGGCAATACCGGGCACATTGGCCGTAATGACCACGCCGCCAATAGCCGTGGGCACCTGCACAAGCTTGCCAGCCTCCAGCCGTGCATGGACCATGGGGGCGTCAGACGCTCCGAAGTCCACCGTGCCAGCCAGAATCTGGTTCTGCCCAGCCCCCGACCCTATGGTCTGGTAATTGACCCGCACATCCACGCCAGAGGGAGCGGCGGCCGACCATGCCTGATACAGCGGCGCGGCAAAGCTGGAGCCTGCCCCCGTAATGCTTTCCGCCCGCGCGGCATGCGGCAGGGTAAACCCACCGCACAGGAGCAGGGCGGCAAAACCGGCTTTAACCCAACAACGCATATGGGTGAGGTGGGAATATGCCATGATCTGCTCCTTTTGCCGCCATCTCCTGCCTTTAGCGCAGGACCGCACCCGTTGCCTTGCTGACAGCGGCCACAATACGCTCGGACACTGCCTCGAGTTCAGCATCCGTCAGACTTTTATCGGTAGGCTGGAGGGTCACTTCCATCCCCACCGAGCGCATGCCTTCCGCCACATGCTGACCGGTATAGATGTCAAACAGGCTGACATCGGCCACAAGCTGGCGGTCGGCTCCACGCACGGCGCGCAACACGCTTTCCACTGGAATATCCTGCGCGAGCACAAACGCAAAATCGCGCCGCACAGGCTGGAAGGCGGAAAGGACCGGCGCGCTTTTCTTCTTCTTTTTGGGTTGTGGCACACCTTCCACAAACACTTCAAACGCCACAACTGGCACATCAATCCCCGCAGCCTGAAGCACGGAGGGGTGCAGTTCGCCAAAATACGCCAGAATGTTCTTTGGCCCCTGCCGCAGCACACCGGAGCGGCCCGGATGGTACCATGCGGGCGCATCCGCCGTGGTGGTTATGGCATCGAGATTAACCCCGAACTGGCGCAGCAGTTCAAGCGCATCGGCCTTGGCCGCCCAAAGCGAAACCGCATTGCTGGGCACACCGGGGTAACGCTGGGTATGGCCCGAGCGTACACCTGCGGCCAGTGTCTGCTGCGCGGCCTCGGCAAAGGCCGGACCAATTTCAAACAGTCCGATATCTCCCCACCCGCGCACACTGTTGTGCCGGATTGCCGCGACCAGATTGACCAGCGGTGTCGGCCGCATCTGGTCCAGATCGGAAGCAATGGGGTTGAGCAGACGCAGGCTTTCTGGCGCGCCACCAAAATGCATGGCCTCCTCGTGCGAAACAAACGAGAAGCCTACCGTCTCCGTTAGCCCACGGGCCGCCAGCACACGGCGCGCCAGCGCAAAACGGGCCTGCGCGGGCGTAAGCGATGCACCCGGCACCACGCTGATGGGCGGCAGAGGCACGGCCGGCACCGCATCCAGCCCTTTAAGCCGCAGGACCTCTTCCACCAGATCGCTCTCCGCCTCAATCGTGGCCACGCCCTGTGCGGCACAGGCCGCCACATCGGCGGGCAGGTCCCTGCCCTGTGACAGGACGGGAGCCTGCGCCACATCATTGCGCCATGATGGCACGCCGAGTTCGACCTGAGTTTCAGAGCGCGCATGCACCTCAAAACCCAGCTTTTCCAGCAGGGCCACGCTCTCATCGGCTGGCACGTCCAGCCCGCCAAGGTCACGCACCCGGTCAAAGCGCAAAGTTGCGTTGCGCTGCCATGCGGGTTGCTGCCCGGCGGAGACGACCTCGCTCGCTTCCCCCCCGCACAGTTCAACAATCATGCGGGTTGCGGCCTCAAGGGCTGCCACGGGTAGCGCCTGATCCACACCGCGCTCAAACCGGTAGCTGGAATCGGACGACAGGCCGAGCCTGCGGCTGCTCAGCGCCACACGCACGGGGTCAAACAGCGCGCATTCCACAAACACATCAGTCGTGGCTTCGGTCGCGCCCGTGCCGTCCCCGCCCATGATCCCGGCAAGGGACTGCACGCCGTTCTGATCGGCAATCACGCAGTCTTCCGCTGTTACGGTGCAGTCCTGCCCATCGAGCGTGCGGAAGGTCTCGCCCTCGCCCCGGCACAGGGTCAGCCTGCCGCCCGCAATCTTGTTCGCATCGAACACATGCAGCGGACGACCGAGGTCGAAGCAGAAATAATTGGTAATATCGACCAGTGTGGAAATGGAGCGCAGGCCAATGCTTTCCAGCCTGTTGCGCAGCCAGTCCGGGCTGGGGCCATTCCTGACCCCACGAATGGTCCGCCCCAGCACCCACGGACACGCCTCGGGGTAGGTAATGGCCCATTCCACGGGGGAGGCAAACGTACCCTCCACCGTTTCGGCCAGCCATGGGCGCAGTGTGCCAAGACCTGCCGCGGCCAGATCGCGCGCAATGCCGCGCACACCCAGTGCATCACCCCGGTTGGGGGTAATGGCAATGTCGATCACAACATCATCCAGCCCGGCAAAGTCGGGGTAGGACTGGCCAGGCAGTGTGTCGGCGGGCAGTTCGGCAATGCCGCTGGTTTCCTCACCCAGCCCCAGTTCGCGCAGGGAGCACAACATGCCCCCACTCAGCTCACCCCGGACCTTGCCCGCCTTGATGGTAATATCCAGCCCCGGCACATAAGCGCCCGGCGGAGCAAAAATAACCGCCAGATCCTTGCGCGCATTGGGGGCACCGCACACAACCTGTACGTCCGAAAAACCCGGACCCGCATCCACCCGGCAAACCTGCAACCGGTCCGCGTTGGGGTGGGGCTGGGCGTCCAGAATACGGGCGGTCAGGAAGGGTTCAAGGGCAGCACCCTTGTTCTCGACACTTTCCACCTCCAGACCGATCTGGTTGAGCATGGCGCAGATTTCGGCCAGCGTTGCCTGGGTTTCCAGATGGTCATACAACCATGACAGCGTGAATTTCATACTCTCACACCCCTTCGTGCAGCAGTGCGGGTGCGAGCGGGTCTGCCCCGTAATGTCGCAGCCAGCGGATATCGCTTTCATAGAACGAACGCAGGTCGGGAATGCCGTTCTTCAGCATTGCCAGACGTTCGACCCCCATACCAAAGGCAAAGCCCTGCCACACGCGCGGGTCTAGTCCGCAGTTGGCCAGAACGCGGGCATGGACCATGCCGGCACCCAGCACTTCCAGCCAGTCTTCCCCTGCCCCGATCTCGCCCGTTTTGCGCGACCAACCGATATCCACCTCCAAGGAGGGTTCGGTGAACGGGAAGTAGGATGAACGAAAGCGCACCGGCAGGGACGGCTTGCCAAAAAATGCACGCAGGAACTCGATCAGGCAGCCTTTGAGATGCCCAAGAGTAATCCCCTCGCCCACGACCAGACCTTCGCACTGGTGGAACATGGGGGAATGCGTTGCATCATGATCGGCACGGTAAGTGCGGCCGGGGGCAATAATGCGGATAGGGGGCTTTTGCCCCAGCATGGTGCGGATCTGCACGCCGGAGGTCTGGGTCCGCAGAACGCGGGTCACGTCCAGCCCCGGTGAGGGAGGAAGGTAAAACGTGTCGTGATCAGTTCTGGCGGGGTGGTGGTCCGGTGTATTCAGGGCCGAGAAGTTGTGCCAGTCGGTCTCGATATCCGGCCCTTCGGCAACGTGAAAACCCATAACGCCAAAAATGGCCGTCATTTCCTCAATCGTGCGGCTGATCGGGTGGATGTAGCCCGTGGCTTCCGCCGGAGGGGGGGCGGTCACATCCAGTTTTTCCGCAATCAGGCGGGCCTGTAGGGCGGCGGCTTCGAGCTCCCTGCCACGTGCTTCCACAGCCTGTGTCAGCTCATCCCGCAAGCGGTTCAGGGCTACGCCCCGGGCCTTGCGTTCATCGGGCTGCATTTTTCCCAACGCTTTGAGCAGGCCGGTCAGGCGGCCGGATTTGCCCAGTGTGCCAACGCGCACGGCATCCCATGCCCGCAGGTCTGTGGCACCAGCCAGTTCGGACAGGACATCCTGCCGAAGAGTTTCTAGATCGTCGCTCATGGAACCCCGCGCTGAGGAAAAAATGCTACCGAGCGGATACAATCTCCCGCTCCGGGAGAAAAGCCCTTTGGCCCAAAAACCATCCGCCAAAAAGCAAAAAGGCCGCCCGGTAATGGACGGCCTTCTTGTATACCGGATCTGTCAGGACCGGCAATCAGGCTGCCAGAGCGGCCTGTGCCTTCTTGACGATTTCGGCAAAGGTTGCTGCGTCATCAAATGCGATGGCGGCCAGAACCTTGCGGTCAATCTCGATCCCAGCCTTGGCCAGACCGTTAATGAAACGGCTGTAGGTCAGGCCGTGTTCACGCACTGCGGCGTTAATACGCTGGATCCACAGAGCGCGGAATTCGCGCTTCTTGTTGCGGCGGTCACGATATGCGTACTGAAGCGCCTTTTCAACGCGTTCCAGAGCAATACGGTAGTTGGTGGAAGACCGGCCGCGGTAACCCTTGGACAGTTCCAGAACTTTTTTGTGGCGTGCGAGTGTGGTTACACCGCGTTTAACACGTGCCATATCTTAGATGCTCCTTACAGCCCGTAGGGGGCCCACTGCTTAACCGTACGGCCGTCCTGCGGCTGAAGAACCTGCGTGCCGCGTGCGGAGCGCTTCATCTTCTGGGTACGCTTGATCATGCCGTGACGCTTACCGCACGGGCCGGAGAGCACCTTGCCGGTCGCGGTGATCTTGAACCGCTTTTTGACCGACGACTTGGTCTTCATTTTGGGCATTTCTTTACTCCTGAAATACGCTGAACTTAACCGCCTTATCCCCGCAAGGGTGTAAAGCGGCTTCTGCACGGCCGGGCATGCCCCACAGGCCCGGACGCGTGCGCGAATGCGCTTCCTTAAAAGAAAGGCGGTTCGCTTTCAAGCCTTGGTTTGCAACAAATGCGCAACACAGAGCCCACCCGATTCTTCGACCGGTCGGATTCTGTGAGCCCAAAGGGGACGATCTACCCCCTATATATAAAGCAAGCCCCTCCACTCGCCCGAAGAAAATGCATGCCGCACATGCAAATCTTTACTTGTCTGTATCTGCGCGAATATAGGTAATAACCAGAAAAGGCCGTTTTTTGTAATATTCTTGCGATATATATAAATCATATACACTTACTCGTGTAATAACACGGCTTCTATACGTTTATCTATGATGCAAATCCAGATAGGATTGATCTCAATCAACGACAGACCGCAGACGCTGTTCCTCTGGCTGTGTTGGGCAGACTTGATCCATCTGCCCGCCAGACGGGACGTTTACACATAAGGTGGGGATTAGAGTGATCAAACGTCTATTAGCAGGAGCAGCAGCCATTGGTGCCATAGGTGGCCTGGGCTTTCTTTATTACGCCTGGTACCCACCTATTGAACCGGTAGAAGCCCCTGACCCGGGCAGTTTTTCCGCCGAACAGATCGAGCGTGGCCGCATTGTGGCCGCCGAAGGGTACTGCGCAGAGTGCCATACCCGCACGGATGGAAGTGGCGGCCCCGAACTGGCGGGCGATTACAAAATGGAAACGCCTTTTGGCGCCATCTATTCCTCCAATATTACGCCAGACCTCGAAACCGGCATAGGCAACTGGTCGGAAGAAGCCTTCCAGCGCGCCATGCACCTTGGGGTTTCACGCAAGGGCGTACATCTTATTCCGGCCTTCCCGTTTGATCATTTTACCAAAATGACCGAGCAGGATGTGTCCGACCTCTATGCTTACCTGATGACACGCCCCGCCGTGCATATGACGCACCGCACCAACGAACTGCCCTTCCCGCTCAGCCTGCGTATTCTTCAGGCCGGATGGAAGCTGCTCTACTTCACCCCCGGTGTGTACAAGCCCGACCCCCGGCATGACGCGCTATGGAACCGCGGAGCCTACCTGTCCGAAGGCAACGCCCATTGTGGCGCATGCCACACCCCGCGCGACTTCATGGGAGCCGAGAAAAAGAGCGCTCCTTACGATGGCGCGGTCGTGGACAACTGGATTGCCCCGCCGCTGAACGAACACAACCCCACCCCCACCACATGGACGGAGGACGAACTCTTCCAGTACCTGCGCTTTGGGGTCGCACCGCTGCATGGCCCTGCTGGTGGTCCCATGTCCCCCGTGCCGCACCGCTTCCTGTCCACTGTACCGGAAGAGGACGTGCATGCCATTGCGCATTACTTTGCTGATGTGGACCATGCCGCCGAGCGTGAAAAACATGACAAGGCCGCCCTTGCTCTTGCCATGGAACAGTCCAAGACCGATCTGATTGGCCCCAGCGTGGACCCGGACGCCAAGCTCTATCAGGGTGCGTGTGCTGCCTGCCATTACAATGCAGCCCCCTCCCCCGTGCTTGGCCGCCCAGATCTGGCACTGAACAACGCGTTGTGGCTGAGTGAGCCCACCAACCTCTATCAGGTCATCCTGCATGGTCTGACCGCAGAAGAGGGCCAGACCGGCGTGGCTATGCCCAGCTTCTACAATGCCCTGTCCGATCAGGATATGGCTCGGATTGCGGGCTACCTGCGCCGCACCCGTACCACCCTGCCACCATGGACCGACCTGGAAAAGAAAGCAGCCGCAGTGCGCAAGACCATTACCACCATTCCTGTCAATTCATCGCACTAAGACGGACCACGGAGCACGAGATGGTAAAATTCAAACTCAATGGCCGTGACGTTTCTGTCGATGTGCCAGACGACACCCCCCTGCTGTGGGCGCTGCGTGATGATCTGGATCTGACGGGCACAAAATTTGGCTGTGGTGTAGGTCAGTGTGGTGCCTGCACCGTTCTGGTTGGTGGCCGGGCAACGCGCTCGTGCATTACCCCGCTCAGTTCGCTCGAAGGGGCGGATGTTACCACCATTGAAGGGCTGGACCCCAATGGCAAACATGCCGTGCAGGAAGCATGGAAGGATATTCAGGTTCCGCAATGCGGGTACTGCCAGTCCGGCCAGATCATGCAGGCAGTCAGCCTGTTAAAGGATTATCCGGACCCTACGGATGAGGAAATTGACGGCGTTATGGGTGGTAGCCTGTGCCGCTGCATGACCTATGTCCGCATTCGCAAAGCCATAAAAAAAGCAGCCGCCGCCCTGCGCAAGGAGGAGCCGTCCAATGGGTAAGCTCGAACGTATTGCCGCACAGCAGGACCGGGCCGCAGGCCGTGGCCCCTCGCGCCGCAGTTTTCTGCTTACGGCTGCGGGGTCTGCCTTCCTGTTCGGGTTTGCCCGTCAGGGTAAGGCAGCACAGGTTTACCCGCAGGATGCCCCCGCCGCCTTGCAGGAGGCCAGCGCCTTTGAACCCACAATCTGGTGCTCCATCGCACCGGATGGCTGGGTGAACGTCAACATCATCCGCGCGGAAATGGGCCAGCATATTGGCACAGCCCTTGCCCGCATTATTGCGGATGAGATGGAAGCCGACTGGAACAAGGTCCGCATTACCTATGTGGACACAGACCCCAAATGGGGCCTTATGATTACCGGCGGCTCTTGGTCGGTCTGGATGACATGGGACCAGTTCCGTCAGGCCGGGGCTGCCGCACGCACGGTTATGGTCGAACAGGGCGCCAAGTTGCTTGGCGTTGCACCTTCGGCCTGTATTGCGCGTAATGGGCAGGTTATTGCGGGCAGCCGCTCCATTGGCTACGGCGATATTGTCAGCCGCGCGCACCCGACCAAAACCTATACGCCAGAGGAAATGGCCAAGCTGCCGCTCAAGCCCGCATCCGAGCACCGGCTGATTGGCAAGGACGTCAAGGCGCTGGACATTCCGTCCAAAACCAACGGAACCGCCATTTACGGCATAGACGCCAAGCTGGACGGCATGGTCTATGCCCGCCCCAAACTGCCCCCCACGCGTTATGGCTCCAAGGTTGTCTCGGTTGATGATAGCGAGGCCAAAAAGGTCAAGGGCTACATCCGCTACATTGTGCTCGAAGACCCATCAGACACCGTTCCCGGCTGGGTTGCGGTTCTGGCATCCTCCTACCCGGCTGCCATCCGTGCGACAGATGCTCTCAAGGTCGTGTGGACACCGGGCAAAACCGCCAACATTACCGAGCAGGACATTCTGGACTACGGCCGCAAGCAGATTGCCAACAAGGCCGGTGGCTCCCGCGTGTTCAACGACCCCGGTGTTGACGAAACATTTGCCAAGGCCGCCAAGGTGGTCGAGCAGACCTATACCTGCTCCTCCGTGCTGCATTACCAGCTTGAACCCATGAACGCGCTGGCCCGCCAGCACGAAGGCAAGTGGGAAGTGCATTGTGGCAACCAGTGGCAGACCCTCTTCCTGCCCGTTATAGCCAAGGCTTTGCAGGTTCCTGAATCCGAAGTGGTCATGCGCAGCTATCTGCTGGGTGGGGGCTTTGGCCGCCGCCTGAACGGGGATTACGCAGTGCCTGCGGCCCTTATTTCCGAGGCCATTGGTGGCAAGCCGGTCAAGCTGATCTTTACCCGCTCGGACGACGTGCTGTTTGATTCCATCCGCTCCCCCTCCGTGCAGACGGTCCGTGCCGCACTGGGCCAAGATGGTGCAATTACGGCATGGCAGCACCATGCATCCGCTGGCTGGCCGACCCGCGTTATGGCCAGCGCGTTTATGGAAAAAGGCGAAGATGGCAAACCCTACGACCAGTTTGCCATTGCTGGTGCTGACCACTGGTACGACGTAGGCCCCATGCTGGTGCGCGCACTGGACAACGATCTGGCGAGCGATACCTTCCGCCCCGGCTGGCTGCGCTCAGTCAGTTCCGGTTGGACCCCATGGGCGCATGAGAGCTTTCTGGATGAAATAGCCTATGCCCGCAAGCTGGACCCGGTGGACTACCGCCTGAGCCTGCTGGATAGCAAAGGCCGCAATGCAGGCAGCGCGCCCAACTCCGTGGGTGGGGCCAGCCGTCAGGCCAATGTGCTCAGGCATCTGGTGGAAAAATGCGGCTATGGCAAAGTCTCCCTGCCTGCGGATACAGCCATTGGCATTGCCACCACTTTTGGGCAGGAACGCAACATGCCAACATGGACGGCAGGCGCCGTGCAGGTGCATGTTGACCGCAAAACAGGCGTTGTAACCTGCCAGAAAATCTGGCTGGTGCTGGATGCGGGCACCATTATTGACCCCGATGGCGCAGCTGCACAGACCGAAGGTGGTGCATTGTGGGGGCTAAGCATGGCCTTGTTTGAGGGAACGGAAATTGTGGACGGCAACGTGCGCGACCGGAACCTGAACACCTACACCCCACTGCGTATTGCGGATGTGCCGGAGATGGATGTTGAATTCCTGCCCAGCACGGAAAAACCCATGGGTCTGGGCGAGCCGGGTGTAACAACCATTGCACCTGCTGTGGGCAATGCCATCTTCAACGCCGTGGGTGTGCGCCTGCGCCACCTGCCCATCCGCCCGGCGGATGTGCTTAAAGGCCTGAAAGAAAAAGGGAACGCCTGACCTTACCCCGGTCAGGCTAAATACAAAAACCGGTCCGTACATATAGCGGGCCGGCCCCATGATTAAAAAAAACCCCAGCCCGGCATGGTTATGCGGACTGGGGGTTTTTTATGGCGGGCTGTCATGCTGCCGCACTAAAAACCAATATGCGGCAACCGCTCAGGCGGACACAGCAGCAGCCGTGCGAATGGCGCGGGCCATGGCTTCCACCCCGTTGCCACGATTGGTGGACAGGGCCTGCACCAGCCCAAGATCACGCAGAAATCCGGGGTCCGTTGCCTGAATTTCCTCCCGCGTGCGGCCTGAATAGACGCGCAGCAGCAACGCGACCAACCCACACACAATGGCGGCATCAGACAGGCCAGCAAAGTAGAGCCTGCCGTCTGCTTCTTTTTCCTCCAGCCAGACCTGACTCTGGCAGCCGGGCACGCGGTGCGCATCGTTGCACCACTCGGGCGGGAATGGTGGCAGTTTGCGCCCCATTTCTATGATGTACTGGTAGCGCTCCATCCAGTCATCAAACACGTCCAGCTCATCGCCAATGGCTTCGATCGCTTCTGCCGCAGTGTCTTCCTGCGGATTAACAAATGGTGCTTCCATTATAAAATAAACCTGCTCAGATCACCCTTCCGGGCCAAAGGTGCCACCTTGTCGCGCACCATGGCGCCATCCACCACAACATTTTCGCCCTGACGGTCGGAGGCTGTGAAAGAAATATCCTCCAGTAGTTTTTCCAGCACCGTGGCAAGCCTGCGCGCACCAATATTTTCCACCCGGTCGTTAATATCGGCGGCCAGTTCCGCAAGTGCATCCACCGCATCATCGGCAAACGTCAGGCTTACACCCTCGGTTTTCATCAAGGCGGTATACTGCTTGAGCAGCGAATGTTCCGGGTCGGTCAGAATACGCCGCAGATCATCGCGCGAGAGGGGCTGTAATTCCACGCGGATGGGCAGACGCCCCTGCAATTCGGGCAAAAGGTCTGATGGCTTGGCCAGATGGAACGCGCCCGAGGCAATGAACAGAATATGGTCGGTTTTGACCGGCCCGTGCTTGGTGGAAACAGTCGTCCCTTCAATAAGGGGGAGCAGGTCACGCTGCACCCCCTCGCGCGAGACATCGCCCCCCTTCATCCCCGTTTCGGATGAGCGGGCGCACACCTTGTCGATCTCGTCCAAAAAGACAATGCCGTTGTTCTGCACATGGGCCACGGCTTCCCGCGTCAGGCTTTCGCTATCCAGCAGGCGCTCGGCTTCTTCACGCCGCAGATGTTCGCGGGCGGCGGAAATCTTGAGTTTTTTCTGTTTGGGCGCGCGGTTCATGAAGCCTTTCATCATGTCCCCAATATTGATCACGCTCCCCGGCATCATACCCGGCATATCCCCCGGCCCGGTGGGGGCTGGCTCGGTTACGGCAATATCAATTTCCTTATCCTCAAGCTGCCCGCTGCGCAGCATGGTACGGAACTTGCTTTTGGTATCGGCCGAGGAGCCCTCGCCCGCCTGCACATTGATAATCCGCTCTTCCGCCGCTTGGGCAGCCTGCTCCTCCACATCCTTGCGGCGCAGGTCCTTGAGCATGACAATAGCGGCATCCACAAGGTCGCGCACAATGCTGTCCACGTCCCGGCCAACATAGCCGACCTCGGTAAACTTGGTGGCCTCAACCTTAAGGAATGGAGCCTGCGCCAGTTTGGCCAGCCTGCGGGCAATCTCGGTTTTGCCGCAGCCGGTCGGGCCGATCATGAGGATGTTCTTGGGTACGACCTCCTCACGCATGGCCTCGGGCAGTTGTGCCCGGCGCCAGCGGTTGCGCATGGCAATGGCAACCGCACGTTTGGCATCCCCCTGACCCACAATGTAGCGGTCAAGTTCGGCAACAATGTCACGCGGGGAAAGATGGGGGGCTTGCATCAGGCGTTTTCTCCCGCAGTGCTGGCATCCAGCGTTTCTATCCGCACGGAATGGTTGGTATAAACACAGATATCGCCAGCAATCTTCATGGCGCGGGTGACAATTTCCGCAGCACTCAGCCCATCTACCGTCAGTAGTGCCCGGGCAGCGGAAAGGGCGTAATTACCACCCGAGCCAATGGCGATAATGCCGTCCTCTGGTTCCAGTACATCACCATTGCCTGTCAGGGTAAAGGAGTGTTCCGCATCGGCTACGGCCATCATGGCCTCCAGCCGGCGCAGGTAGCGGTCCGTGCGCCAGTCCTTGGCCAGTTCCACGCAGGCGCGCTCCAACTGGTTGGGGTAACGCTCCAGCTTGGCCTCCAACCGTTCCAGCAGCGTAAAGGCATCCGCCGTGGCACCGGCAAACCCTGCCAGAATGCTGCCAGAGGGGCCAATGCGCCGGACCTTGCGGGCGTTGCCCTTGATCACGGTGCTGCCCAGCGTGACCTGACCGTCACCCGCCATGGCAACCTGCGCACCCCGGCGCACACAAAGAATGGTGGTCCCGTGCCAGCCGACGGGATCATGCGAAGACGAAGCAGAATGAAAACTATCCATAACACCAAGAAATAGGCGTTCTGGCGCAGGACACAAGAGGGCGGGCTATGCTGCCAGCATAGCCCTTACATCTCCCAGCAACGCATCACGCGTGTAAGGCTTGTGCAGAACGGCAACCCCTTCGGGCAGAACACCAAAATCCGCATAGCCGGTTACAAACAGAACCGGCAAGTCGGCACGGACGTCGTGGATGCGCCGTGCGGCCTCGCCCCCGTTCATGCCCGGCATCATCACGTCCATGACCACAAGGGCAATGCTGGTGGTGGACTGTACTTTTTCCACCGCCTCCGCACCACTTGCCGCCTCCATGACCTCATACCCAGCGCGGCGTAAAAAGCCGCTGGTTACCGCACGCACGCCCGGTTCGTCATCCACGACCAGAATGGTGCTGCCTACTCCGTTTTCGGGCAGGACACGGGCAATGGTCTGCACCGTGTTGGCCGGTACCGCGGGAATGGCCGCCGCCATCTCCTGATCCATAGCGGGGAACCATAGCTCTACCGATGTGCCGCCACCGGGGGCGCTATCCACCCGCACCTCTCCCCCACAATGGCTGATGAAGCCGTAGATCATGGACAGGCCAAGCCCAACACCCTGCCCCGTACCTTTGGTGGTAAAGAACGGGTCAAAAATACGGGCGCGTATGTCCTCCGTCATGCCAATGCCGCGGTCTGTGACCTGCACCACAACCCATGCACCCGCATGCTCACGCCCGACATGCCGTCCCAGCAGGCGCGCAACCCGCCGGACGGAAACACAGGTCGCCCCTCCCTCAGACTGGGCATCCAGTGCGTTAATGCACAGGCTGAACACTGCCAGTTCAAGCTGCACCGCATCGGTCCAGACTGGAGGCAGGGCCTCGTCAGGAATACTGAAGCGCACACTGCTGAAGCGGCTCATACCTTCCAGCCGGGAGGTGTCCAGCGCCCCACGGATTTCCTCAGGCACTTTCCCCTGCTTCATGAAGTTCTGAAGGTTTTCCAGCACGTCATGCATATCCACCCGCTGGCAAACCAGATGCCTTGGGCGGCTGAAGTCCAGCAGCTTGCGGGTTAACACAGCCCCACGTCGGGCGGCCTCCATGGCGTTCTCATACAGCCGGACGACCGAGGCCTCCTTTGGTGGCTCCAGATCCTGCACAAGCTCCAAGGAGCCCTGAATGGCCGTAAGCAGGTTGTTAAAGTCATGCGCAATGCCACCAGCCAGCGTGCCAATGGCCTGCATTTTTTGCGCCTGCCGCAACCGCTGCTCCAGACTTAAAAGCTCGCTGACATCGCGGTCGATCAGAATGGAGTAATCGGACAGCATGGCCGACTGCACGGGAGTATTCCGCAGGCTGTCCAGCCGCACGCGCGTCAGGTCATGCCAGCGGGCCGGACCGTCGTGCGCAGGGAGCTGGAGCACCTGCTGGTCACGCCCGGTCTGGGCAAGCTGGCCTTCAGCCTCCTTCAGACTTTCCAGTCTTGGGCCATCCACCAGATCCTCTTCGCGCTGGCCAATGCACTGCGCGACCGTATGCCCCAACTGGCTTGCCATCTGCTGATTAAGCCGCACAAAGCAGCCAGCCTGATCCTTGACCGCAAGCCCGAAAGGCAGGTTGTCCAGCAGGCCACGCAGGAGCAGGCGTTCGCACTCCAGCTCTTTTTCCAAAAAGTACCGCGCGGCCGCCTGCCCAACCATGGAGAGCAGGGTTTCATCATCCCACGGCTTGTATGCAAAAAAGGAAATCTGACCCCGGTTCAGGGCAGCCTCCACGGCCGAAATATCGGCATACCCCGTGAGCAGAATGGCCCCCGCAGCAGAAAGCTCGCGCGCATGGGCCAAAAAGACATCACCCGTCATGCCCGGCATGCGCTGGTCAGAAACAATGACCGCAACGCCGGGATTCTGGCGCAGGCGATCCAGCCCTTCCTCCCCCGAGGACGCGGTCAGAACCGTATAAGCACTCTCCAGCAGATCGGACAGTGCGACCAGAATTTCGGGCTCGTCATCCACAACGAGCACCAAAGGGCGCTGTGTTGGTTCATATAACGTGCTCACCGCGCCTCTCCTCTCCTGTTTTGTAGGGCACACGGATGGTAAAACAGGCACCACCCAAGGTCCCTGAGTTTGTTATAACAATACTCCCGCCGTGTGCCTGCACAACCCCATACGCCGTTGCCAGACCAAGCCCGGTCCCCGAGCCTACAGGTTTTGTTGTAAAAAACGGTTCAAAAACGCGTTCCTGCAATTCCTGTGGTACCCTCGGCCCTGTATCCGATATCTGCAACACGTAATTTTCGGTCCCTCCGGCCTCTGCCGCCTCCAAAAAAGAGGCAATCAGAATCTGGTCCTTGCGTCTGCCAGGCACGATCCCCCCCTGCTTGCGGGCTGTCTCGCGCTTTTCCAGAATGGCGTCGGCTGCGTTGCTCACAATGTTCATGACCACCTGATTGACCAGCGCCGCCTGACAGACCAGTTCGGGCGGTGCTTCCAACCGACATTCCACGGCTATTTCCTGCCCGAGTTTGGGGGCCAGAAGTGTCAGCACCATGGCAATGGCGTCCGGCACATCCAGCCGGCGGAATTCGCCTTCCTCCAGACGGGAAAAACGCCGCAGGCTGGCAACCAGTTCACGCAGTCTGGACAGGCCGACAAGGGAGGAGGCCAGCCGCTCGGACCCTTTGGTCAGCGCGGCTTCCGCCACCACGGTATCGCCCTGCCTTACAGCCTGCAAAGCCTGCGCCATACTGCGTTTGACCGTGTTCTCATGCGCCAGCACAAAAGCCAGTGGGTTATTGAACTCATGCGCAATACCAGCAGCGAGTTCCCCCAGAGAAGCCATTTTGGCGGACTGCACCAGTTTGACCTGCGCATCGATCAACTTACGGTTAGCGGCCGCCAGATCCGCATTAACCCGGCGTAACGCATCGGCCAGCGCCATACGCGCACGGGCACTTTCTATATGCGCTTCCTCACGCCGGGCTTCGTCTTGCAAGGTTTTGCGGCGCACAAGGCTGCTTATGCGTGCGACCAGCAATGCGGGTTCTATGTCCGAATCCGTCAGGTCATCCACGCCGGCATTAAACGCCATCCGTATTTTTTCTGCCGTAAGCTGGCCATGTTCCACAACGCCCAGCACACGGGTGCATTGGCGGCTCCTGCGTCGGAAGGCGGAAACGGTCTGCGCCAGCGCCAACCCGTTAAAGGCCGGGCAGCTCAGATCCACCACAATACAGTCTGGCTGGATGCGCCCGGCACTGACATTGGACAACTCAAGCCGGTCGGGGTCCTCCACCAGCTTTGCGTCCTCGCCATTCTGGCGCAGCATTTTGACAATACGGGGGGTTTTGCCAACATTGGCCCCATCGGGCCATGCCCATAAAATACCACCGGGCGCGGTCACGACGGATACGCGCGGCTGGCGGAACACGGCTCCCTCACGCTCGGCTGTTTCATCCCCGAATTCGCGCAGGAGAGCGCATATCCGAAAAATCAGAAAAACCGGGTCATCCGTTGCGCAAAAGCAGGCATCCGCCCCGCGCTCGAGAATTTCGCGCTCCTGCTCCGCGTTATGTTCGTCCACCAGCACAACAACGGGTATGCCCCGTGTGGCCGATGTCAGGCGCAGGCGCTGGCACAACTGGGCTGCGGACATATCCGGCAGGTGGTCCTGCACAACCAGAAGGCTAGGGAGCTCGCTGTCAAACCCGGCAAAAACCGTACGACCATCCGCGGCTATGCGCACCCCCAGACCGCGTTTGTCCAGTTCAGCCACAAGCTGTTGTTCGCAGGTTGCATTGACCCCCGCGAACAGGATGGTGCAGGAAAGAAAATCCATAAATTCCGCCTATAGCTGGACGCCTAGGCCCATCCTTCTTGCGCTTAAATCTGATTTTAAACCCATACCAAACAAAAACATCCGCCGTCTGCTCGCGAATGCGTTACCACGATAGCTGCCCGCATCTGCCCCCCTGCAAGCATGGTGGCAAGACACGCACAAGAACGGTATAAAGACCGATCTTTACTTGGGTAGCCTGCCCCACTGGCAGTCTGGCCGACACTTCCGCCTCGGATTACCTGAAGGAACACAGGTTTATGGACACGCGCACACCCCTACCCGCTTCCCAGCAACCTATTGCCATGTCCTCCCGCCAGAACACATCTGCTTCCGCCGGACTACGGCTGCTGCGTACGGCCATAGGGGCCGCCTGTTATTTTGTGTTCTATTTTGTGCAGCAGATGGCAGAACTGTTTGCCCCCCTCCTGCTTATTGCCGGCGCCGCATGGGCAGCGCTGCCTGCGCTGGTCAAAACCCTGACCCGCACCACCGCATCGGCCGACCCGCAGGCGCATGACGCCATTGCCAGCGTTGCCAACGCCATTCCCGAACAGATTACCCTTGCCGGGCACGAACTGACCGCCAGCGGACTGATCTGCGACGGTCTGGGGCTTATGGCCGTGGCAGCAGCGGGGGCAACTCTGGCCATGCTGGTCGGCCGCAAACTCTAAGTAACCAGCCCCCCTGCCCAGCAGGGCCTTGGGGGCGTAAAATGGCGTTATCCCGGCTGGTGCAGCCGGGCGGCGGCTGGCCATGCCTGCACCACAGCCGCCCACCAGTGCCAAGCACCCAGCACAACCAGTGCCGCCAGCACAAAGCTTGCAATCCACGCCCTGCGCCAGAACTGCTCGCTTTGCAGCAAGGTACGTACATCGGTGCCTGCCAGCCGTCTGGTGCAGTTTGCCACAACCTCCTGCATAATCTGCACAGCCGACCCAGAGCCCAGCTTATAAGCCGGGCGGGCAATATGAGCAGCCAGTGGCGCGCTTCCAATTTTACCTGCCTTGCCCGGTTCCTGTGGCTGGCTGGCTGGCACAACAACCTCTGGTTCACGGGTAGGTACTGCTGCATCCACCGTAGGGGTAGCTACCGGAGCCATTACCGGCGGAACTGGTATTGATACAGGTGTGGCAGGCGCATTCGCCACCGAGTTTACCTGCTCTGGCTCTGGCTCTGGCTCTGGCTCTGGCTCTGGCGTGCCTACAGGCGGTTGTGGTGGAGGGGCAAGGAGTTCGTCTGGTTCTGCCGGGGGGGCTGCTGCCGGTTCTGCCGCGGTTTGGTCAGCGTCAACGCTTTCATCCGCCACCTGCGGCGCGGTGGGAAGCAACGCTTTGGTCTGCTGTTCGGCAGCTGGTTCTGGCACATCCACTGCCACGTCCACGGTCGCGGACACAGGGACCGCCTGCGCTGCGTCAGCAATGGCCTGTTCTGGGGCATGCTCAACAGGAGCAGATTCTTCCTCCGCCTGTGGGGGCGGCATGCCGGGCTTTGCAAGGTCAGCCCCTGCGGGAGAGGGCGTTACAGCCGGAGCAACATCCTGCGGGGGCGTGTTGGCCTGTGGGCTCTCGTGCCCGTCATCATGTGTTTCTGGGGGAGTAAGCCGCCATTTTACACCACAGACGGAGCATTTAAGCGTGTGCCGTTTAGCCAGAAGAGCTTCGGGAACCTGATATGCCGCACCGCAGGAAGGACAGACAATCTTCATGAACACTCTCTTAGCAGGGCCTCTCCCCGTTGCCCCGATCTGGCTGGAACGGCAGGCTAGGCATCAGGACGGAAGACGAACGTAATCCCCCTTCTATATCACAGGAAAGGGCAAACCGTGCCAGCCCCCGATCCTAAAGGCACGGAACACCTTTTTCAATTCAGCTCTTGATGGCGCTTCGCAATCGACAGTCCACGGGACTATCCGCTACACTCGCCGCATGTGGGACCTGCCTTATTCTTATGCTCTTTCGCCCGGAAACAGGTAAATGATTCGTCTGGACAATGTCTCCTGGCGCCGGGGCAAAAAGGACAATGGGCCAGTGCTGGCCAACCTGTCCTTTGCTGTGCCTCAGGGCGGCTTCCGCTGGCTGCTTGGCCCTTCGGGGGCGGGCAAGAGCAGCCTGCTCAGCCTGCTGCACATTGAAAACCTGCCTACGGATGGGCAGATGTCCATTCTGGGCAAAACGGTCGCGCAGGAAGAAAAGCGCGCAGCCCTTGTGCGCCTGCGCCAAAGAATCGGCATGGTGCATCAGGACTACCAGCTTATGCCCGACCTTTCGGTGGCCGATAACGTGGCCCTGCCCCTGCGCCTGCAAAACCGCCCCGAAGACGAAATTCAGGACGAGGTTCACGCTATTCTCAAATGGGTGGGTCTGGGCGAGCGCGTGGATGTACCCGCAACGCGGCTTTCTGGCGGGGAGCAGCAGCGCACCGCCATTGCCCGCGCCATTATCCACCGGCCGGGCCTTATTCTGGCGGACGAACCCACAAACGCTCTGGAAGAAAGTCAGGCCTGCCGCCTGCTCGATATGTTTGCCGAACTCAGCGCCATGGGGACCACTGTTGTTGTTGCAACCCACAACGAATCCCTTGTCCGCAGGCTTGAGCGGCCTTTTCTGTTTCTCGAACGTGGGCGTCTGGTTGAAGAGGGAGGCGAGCGCGCATGAGCCGCCCCTTCTCTGGCCGTAAGGACGGTCTTTCCCTTTCCGAAGCCCTACCAGACCGCAGCCTGTTCGCTCTTGTGGCTATGATGGGTTTTCTCGCGGCACTCACTCTGGCCGGGGCCAGTGGCGCCCGTGCCCTGTCCGCCCGCTGGTCCGGTGGTGCGGCCCAGTTGCTGACCATTCAGGTGCCAGATGCGGACACCGCATTAACGACGCAAAATGGCCCCAGCGCCACCACAACACGCGTGCAGGCCGTACTGGCCGACCTTGCCAGCCTGCCCGAAGGGGCACAGATACACCAGTTAACCCCACCCGAACTGGCTCGCCTGCTGGAACCATGGCTGGGAGAGACGGATAATTCCGCCCTACCTCTTCCAGCGATTATCCGCGTCAAACTCCCGCCTGATACGACCGTGCCCGCCGCGCTGGAGCAAACCCTGAACGCCCATGTTCCCGGCACCATAGTCGAGCATAACGCCCGCTGGGGCGAGCGCCTGCGCGCACTGGCCAACAGTCTGCTGGCCTGCGCGGGGCTGGCGTTGCTCAGTGTAGGCGGTATTGCCACCATGATTACGGGCCTTGCCACCCGCACCGGCCTTGCCACCCGCAAGGACATTATTAAAACCCTGCATGGGCTTGGAGCCTCGGATAGCTATATTGCAGGCCGTTTTGCATGGCGCACGGCAACCCTTGGCTTTGGCGGCGGACTGACCGGCACACTGGTGGCGTGCCCGCCCCTTTTGCTGCTCCTGCAAATGGCAGCACCTTTTGCCAGCGCACCGCAGGCCACGCCTGAGCGGCTTTTGCCAACAGACTGGCAGGCTCTGGCCAACACCATACCGCCAGATATGCTGTGCGCCCTTGCGTTCCTCCCCTTTGCGGCAGCTTTTATCTGCTGGTTTACAACTCAGGTCATGGTGCGCCTGTGGCTGCTGCGCCTGCCGTAATGCGTAACACCATGCCCCTGCCCCGCCTGAGCCAACGCTTTGGGCCTCTGCTGCAAAAAACCTGTCTGCTGGCTGGCACCTGCTGGCTGGTGGGGTTTGGCTGGTTTATTTATGACGCACGCCAGCCCCCCGCACCCACATTGCATGCCGATGGCATTGTTGCCCTGACAGGTGGCACGGGGCGGGTGGAAACATCGCTCCGCCTGCTTGCCAGCAACCCGGATGCCCGCCTGCTTATTTCGGGCGTGGACCTGCAAACATCGGTGCGTGCATTGCTACCCACAACCACTCCGCCAGATTTGGCGGCCCGCATTACACTGGGGTATCAGGCCCGTTCAACCATTGGTAACGCAACCGAAACCGCGGTCTGGGTTGCGGACCACCACATGAACAGCCTGATTATTGTAACCGCAGGCTACCATATGCGCCGCGCCATGCTGGAACTGGGGCGTACATTGCCCGGCGTAACCCTGAGCCCCTACCCGGTTATGCCCCCCGCCATGGAACACCCATGGCGGCTCTCCACAATCCGGCTGATGGGCATGGAATACATGAAGTGGCTTGGCGCGCTGGCAGGCATGAAGCGCAACCCCTCACTCTAGGGTCACCCGCCAGATCAGGCGGGCACAGGCACACCAAGCACTGCGGCGTGGTGGCGCAGGTGCTCGGCCACAAAGCTCTGCACAAACCAGTAGGAGTGGTCGTACCCCGCCTGCTCACGGCAGATCAGCGCCTGCCCTGCTTTTTCGGCGGCAGCCACCAGATGCCACGGCTGCAACTCACGCTGCAAAAACTGGTCCGCAAGACCCGTATCCACCAGAATGGGGGATGGGTGCTTATATCCATCTTCCAGCAGGCACACCGCATCATGCGCGCGCCATGCGGCGTGATCGGCACCCAGATAGGTGGAGAGCGCCTTTTTGCCCCATGGCACAATGGAGGGGTGCACAACGGGGGCAAAGGCGGAAATGGATTTCCAGAACAAGGGAGCCTGCAAACCATGCACCAGCGCCCCATGCCCGCCCATGGAATGCCCCATGATCCCGCGCCTTGCACCATCCAGCGGCAGGGCGGCCTCCACCAGCAAAGGCAGTTCCTGCGCTATGTAGCTCCCCATACGGTAATGCTGCGCCCATGGCTGCTGTGTTGCATCCAGGTAGAACCCCGCCCCTGTTCCCAGGTCCCAGTCCGTGGCCTCTCCCTCTATACCCGCACCACGTGGGGAGGTATCGGGCGTGACAAGGGCAATGCCCAGCCGGGCGGCTTCGGCCAGCGCTCCTGCCTTGATCAGAAAAGTCTCCTGCGTGCAGGTCAGTCCGGCCAGTGCGTACACAACCGGCACCCTGCTGCCCTGCATGGCTGAGGGCGGCAAAAATACGCCAAACCGCGCGGGCAGGCCCAGTACGCTGGACGGATGTTGGTAAAACATAACGCGCCCGCCGTGAGCGTTATGCTCTTCAAGCAGTGTCAGCCCTGTTGCTTCAGTCATTCCCGCATCCCTTTTCATCTGGTCAGCCATGCCAGCTCATGCTTACCATTGCCCAGCATGCACAAACCATAATCTCGCAGGCAACCCTGCGATGTATTGTGTGTTAAAATGACACCGGGCATTCCGCCCCCTGCATACAGAACCGGAGATTTTTGAATGATCGTTGACCAGAAGGTCGGCCTACGCATTATCACGCGGGAAATTTTAATGGTTATCCTGCTTATGGCTGCGTGGGATCTGGTTGTTGTCATTCTCTTTCAGATTTTCCATCAGGAATGGATGGAGCAGCCCAGTCTGCCTGTCTCCCTTATCGGCTCCGCTCTGGCGCTGTTCATGGGGTTCCGCTCCAACAGCGCATATGCCCGCTGGTGGGAAGGGCGCACTTTGTGGGGATCAATTACCAACAACTGCCGCTCCTTTGGCAGGCAGGCAGGCACACTGCTGGGTGACCGCCATGACCTGATGTACGCCATAGCCGCATACCCCCATGCCCTGCGCATGGCGCTCGGCCCGGTGGATGCAACCGAGGATGTGGAGCGCCTGCTACCGCCAGAAATGCTCAAGGCCATTGCCCCGTATCGCAACAAGCCCAACGCCATTCTTTACCAGATCGGCCTTGGTGTAACCGAGGAGGTTACACGCAAGGGCATAGATGGCGCGGTCCACGGGCAGATTGATCGCATTCTGTCCGATATCGCCAATGCACAGGGCGGGCTTGAGCGTATTCGCAACACGCCCCTACCCATGCAGTTTTCCGCCCTGCCCCGCGCTTTGGTGAATATTTTCTGCATTGTTCTGCCCCTGTCCATGGTGCAGACGCTGGAATGGATTACACCCTTGGGTTCCTCGCTCGTGGGGTGCCTGTTCCTTATTCTGGACAAGAGTGCCGACGACCTGCAAAACCCTTTTTCGGGCACGCCACATGCGCTGCCCATGGCCACCATGGCCCGCAATATTGAAATTGACGTGGTCCAGCCCACAGGCGACCAGACAGCGCCCCCCCTGCAAACACACAATGGCGTCCAGCAATAAGGGCATTGCCGCCCCTATTCTTTATATTGCAGACAATCAGCGCATTTTATGCTACAGGTCCCGACCATGAACACGTTTAGAACACCTCCAAAAGGCGGCGTGACAGATGCAATGGCACGCACCGCTGCCGCCACGACTGCAGCCCAGGCCAAAACCAAGGTGAAAGACGAAGATCCTTTTCAGGAAGGGGATGCTATTGTCTATGCCGCTCACGGCGTTGGGCGTGTAGACCGGATCGGGATTGACGAAATTGCCGGGACCAAGCTGGAAGTCATCCAGATTTCCTTCCCCGGCAACCAGATGACCTTGCGCATCCCGCTGTCCAAGGCCCGCAAGTCCGGCCTGCGCAAAATTGTCTCGCGCGAGATTGTGGACAAGGCCATGTCCATCATCAAGGGTAAACCCCATGTCAGCAAAGGCATGTGGGCACGCCGCGCCGTGGCTTATCAGGAAAAAATCAACTCCGGTGATCTGGTGCAGATTGCCGAAGTCCTGCGTGACCTGCGCCGCAACGTGGACAGTCTGGACGGCAGCTTTAGCGAACGTAAACTGTTTGAAGCCGCACAGGAGCGTTTTGTGGCTGAAGTTGCCGTGCTGGAAAAGAAAGAACCCAACGCGGTTCTGGAAGAACTGACCGCGGTCATGAAAGCCGCCTGAGGTTTTTGGTCTCCGGTGCGTTTTCTTCTGGTCCAGTTGACCCCAACCCGGCAAGGCTCCCCGCCCTGCCGGGTTTTTTTATGCCCTGCCGTGTGGGGAATATTTTTGTAGCCCACCCGTAAACCTTGCGGATTATAACCATGCAGCCCCCTTCCGCCACAACCCGCACCAGCCTGACAACCCTGCGCCACGCCATGCAGGCCATACAGGCAGGCCAGTTCAGCCAGCCACGCGCCCTGCTGGCCCCCCTTGTTGCGCAACAGAACGAACAGGCGCTGATTCTGCACGCCTTCTGCCTGTGTGGTGAGGGCGATATACAGGATGCGGCCCGTATTCTGGCCACCATAGGTTTACGCAACCCGGACAGCCAGCACCCCCTACAGGACCTGAGCGAGCTCATGGTCGCACTGGACCAGCGTGCAGCAGCCATTGCCGTCTGCCGCGCGGCAAGCCAACTGGCTCCAACGGACAACCGGATCAACACCGCTCTGGGCGACCTGCTGGTCCAGAGCGCGCAGTTTGATGCCGCCATAAGCACCCTGACAGAAGCAACCACCCGGCAACCGCAGGACATGCTTGCCCATAACCTGCTCTCCATGGCCCATACCGAACGTGGATCGCTTGATACTGCCTTGCAGTGCCTGACTACCTGCCTGCCCCAGGCCCCGGAGGATGTGGCCACACTGGCCAATATTGGCTCCGTACTGGCAGCACTGGGGCAGATGGAGCAATCCTTTACGTATTTCAGGCAGGCTCTGGCCCTGCGCCCACAGGATGCGCGGATCAGGGTCAATTACTCCGTAGCCCTGCTCAAGGCCGGTCATTACACACAGGGCTGGAGCGCGCATGAATGGCGCTTCCGCCTGCCGGGCCATACCAGCCTGCCCATGGAACGCCTGTTACCCACCCTTGGCCCCCAAACAAACCTGACCGGCCAGCGGGTGCTGATTACGCATGAGGAAGGTCTGGGCGATACGCTCATGTTCGCGCGTTATGTGCAGCCTCTTGCCGAGCGTGGAGCCATAATCCACCTGTGGGTCCCACAAGCACTGGCGGATTTATGCCGCGCCATACCCGGCGTACACAGCGTGCAGGTTGGTGGTACCACCCCCGTGTATGACTGGCATTGCCCCTTTATCAGCCTGCCACGGGTTTTTGCTTCCACAGCACAGCCATGGGGTGCGGCCGTGCCGTATATCCGGGCCAACAGCCACAAGGTTGCCGCTCTGGCCCCGCTTTTGCCGAGGAATGGCAAACTGAATGTGGGGCTGGTCTGGGGGGGCGCGCCACGCCCGACCTCCCATTTTGCCCATATGATCGACCGCAGGCGCTCCATGACCCTGCACACACTGGCCCCCTTGGGAGCGGTGGAGGGGGTTAACCTGATCAGCCTGCAAAAAGGCCCCTACGCCGAACAGATGATGGACCCACCAGAGGGCATGGTGCTGCACGACCCAACGGACAGCCTGCACACGCTGGATGACACGGCAGCCCTGATCATGGGGCTGGATGTGGTTGTTACGGTGGATACATCGGTCGCCCATCTGGCAGGCGCTCTGGGCAAACCCGTGCTGCTGATGGACCGTTACGATAATTGCTGGCGCTGGCTACATGGGCGGGAGGACACGCCATGGTACCCAACCCTGCGCATTATCCGCCAGACCACGCCACGGCAATGGGACGATGTTGTGGCACGGGTGGCGCAGGTGCTAACGGACATGGCCGCACTTCACGCCTGAGCAAGCAGCAACAAAAAAGGCGGCCCCACATAAGCAGGGCCGCCCTTTTTTGTTATGCATTCTGGTCTGTTTACTTCTTAACCGGATACACCCACCCGCGTCTGCACCGGGGTGGAGATCATGCGGGCGTCGGAGCCGTTACCAATCACCTCGAACACGCCAAGGGCGCGACGTACACGCCCATCGGGCAGCAGGGTAAAGGTGCCATCCACCCCGGCAAAACCACCCACACGGGTCAGGGCCGCAGCCGGGTAGCCGGGCACACCACTGCGGGCAACAGTCAGGGTTGCCATTGCCGCATCGTAGGACATATCGGCCAGCGGTTTGGGCATATGGTGGTTACGCGCCATAAAGCGGGTTACAAAAGCCTGACGGGACGTCGGGTCGGGTGCTGCATACCATGCCCCCTTGATCGCCCCCAGCTTGGAGGCAAAAGACGCCCATAGTCCCGGCCCCATAATGCGGACATCGGGCATGTTGACCTGCGTTACGGCCAGCGCGTCCAATACGTTTTTCAGCCCCAGCCCAATATCGGCCAGCACCAGTGCATCAAACGGCGGGCTGCCCAGTGTAATCTGGGGACCTGCGGGGGCAACAAGGCCAGCGGGGGTAGCTGTGCCATCTGGCTGCTGTGTTGGTGGTAGCTGGCTAGGGTCCTGCCCAAGGGCGGCGGCAAGGCTTGCGGGCAACTGTGCCTGCTTGGGCAGTTCGGTCAGCGCAGGCACTTCGCTCGGGTTACCGCTGGTTGTGGTTGAGCCGGGCACGGGGGTTGCGGGCATGGCCTGCTTTACGGCGGCCACCCGCGCATCGTAAGCGGACAACTGGCGCAATGTCTGGTTAATGCTGTCCGCCGTGTCGTTATGGTAGGCAATGCTGGGAGCAGCCAGCCCCTGATCACGGCAGGCACTGACCAGACCATTACCCATTGCGTGGCCCAGAGCGTTGTCCGGCAGCAGGGCTGCAAAATGCTGCCGTCCCTCCCGCTTGGCCTGCGCCACAAGCTGCTGCACCTGCTCCTCGGGGGTTATACCCATAACCCACACACCAGGCCGCCCCTGCGTAATATCGCTGGTAAAAGCCAGAACGGGAATACCCGCAGCCTGCGCCGGGGGGGCTGCAACAGCAGTATCACCACTGGTCAGCGGACCAAGCAGAATACCATCTCCCGCCTGCAATGCGGCGGATGTGGCGGAGGCCGCGCCACCTATTGCCGCCGTATCATGCACGTCCATCTGCATGTCGGCGGGCAGTCCTTCCCCGCTCAGCGCCAGTTGCGCGCCTGCCAGCAATTCGTGCCCAAGGGCTGCGTTAGCGCCACTCAAGGGCAGCAGCACACCGACCTTATGGCTGGTGGCCTGCGTGGCAGGCGCCGTAACCGACCCCGCCCCCAACGGCGCGGACTGGTCGGCGCACCCGGCAAGGATCAGCCCCGTTACACCAAGGGCGGCCACTCCGGTCTTGCACAATGCCCGGTTTGCCCCCAGACCTTGACGGGAAAGCCCTGACAGGAGCGAGTATGCACGCGTCATCATCCAGATCATCCTCTACCAACACCCCGTCCGAGGCACCGTCTTCCAATGGGATCGAACCTTTGCATACCGAAGCAGATGCGCCAAGTCATGCGCGTTTTTCAGGTGGTCTGGTGCTGGTTGCAACACCCATTGGCAATCTGGGAGATTTTAGCCCCAGAGGAGCCGAAGCGCTGGCGCGGGCCGATCTGGTTTTGTGCGAAGACACCCGTATGACCGCCCGCCTTCTGTCCGACCGTGGCATTTCCGTCCGGACAGAAGCTTTGCATGAACACAATGAACGCCAGCGTGTACCCAACCTGATCCGCCGCCTGAGCGAAGGGGCGCATATTGCCCTAGTCTCCGACGCAGGCATGCCCCTGCTCTCAGACCCCGGATTCAGGCTGACACGCGCAGCCATTGATGCGGATATTCCCGTAACCGTCATCCCCGGCCCCAACGCAGCCCTGACGGCCCTTGTCCTGTCTGGTCTGCCGCCACACCCTTACATGTTTGTGGGGTTCCCTCCCCCTCGCTCCGCCGCGCGTTCAGCCGCCTTCGCCAAGCTGCATGCAGCCGAACGCGCAGGGTTGAGTGCAACCCTGATCTGGCACGAAGCCCCCCACCGTCTGGCGGAAATGCTGGCGGACATGGCAGGTGTATTTGGCCCAGACCGCCCGGCAGCGGTTGCGCGGGAACTGACCAAACGCTTTGAGGAAGTCAAGCGCGGCACGGTGGAAGAACTGGCCACATTTTACGCCCAGACCCCACCACGGGGCGAAATTACGGTGCTACTCGGCCCTGCCCCGGAGATTGAAACCTCCGCCGATGATCTGGACACCACACTCCGCACCCTTCTGGACACGCACTCGGTCAAGGATGCGGCGGCACTGGCAGCCGCAGCAGCCGGGCTACCCAAACGCACGGTCTATGCACGTGCGCTGGAACTGGCAGCAGAACTCAAAAACCAGTAAGCCGGGCAACCGCCAAAAGCGGGAAATGCGGCGTGGAGTGGATGCGTGGAAGGGGCAGAAATGCCCTTACCCGCCCGCGACCTCACCCGCAGCATGGCCGCTGGCCCATGCCCAGTGGAAGTTATAGCCACCCAGCCAGCCGGTTACGTCCACCGCCTCGCCCACCACATACAGCCCCGGCACGGACTGCGCCTCCATGGTGCGTGAGGACAAAGCCTTGGTGTCCACCCCGCCACGCGTGACTTCTGCCTTGGCAAAGCCCTCCGTCCCCTGTGGCTTTAACTCCATGCGGTGCACCCGATCGGCCATAAGGCGGATATCGCGGTCCGCCCATTCGGCCAGTGTGCGCTCGGGCGCTCCCAGTTCCACCAGCGCATGCGCCAGACGCTGCGGCAGCCAGCGGGCCAGTGCTCCGGCACCTTTTGCCTTGGAGCCTTCCTTTTTCAGCTTCATCAACAGGTCGGCAATATCCTGACCGGGCAGAAAATCCACAAACAGCGGTTGCCCGGCAGACCAGTAGGACGAAATCTGCAACAGAGCCGGGCCAGACATCCCCCGGTGCGTAAACAGCAGGGCTTCCTCAAACGCGGTTTTGCCGCATGTCACCCGCACAGGCAGGGAAAGTCCGGCCAATGCGCGCACCCATTCATCACTCTCCCCGCCAAAGGTCAGCGGGACAAGTGCTGGTTCGGGCTGGATAACGCCAAGACCGAACTGCCGCGCCATCTCGTACGTAAAGCGGCTGGCCCCCAGCTTGGGAATGGACAACCCGCCCGTTGCCAGCACCACGGCGCGGGCGGTCATATCCCCCCGCGATGTCTGGACCCGGAAGGTATCGGCTTTGCTCACGTCATACACACGCACATCGGTCAGGATACGCACATGGGCGGCCGCGCACTCATTGAGCAGCATCTGAACAATGTCGTGGGCGGAGTTGTCACAAAAAAGCTGGCCCAGTTTTTTTTCGTGCCACGCAATGCGGTGCTTTGCGAGCAGGTCCAGAAAATGGCTGGGCTGGTAGCGGCTGATGGCGGATTTGACAAAATGCGGGTTGGCGGACAAAAACCGGTCCGCCCGCATGGTCTGGTTGGTAAAATTGCACCGTCCGCCACCAGAGATCAGGATTTTGCGCCCGACTTCCGGCCCATGCTCCAGCACAGCCACACTGCGGCCATGCTGGCCTGCCGTCAGGGCTGCCATTAACCCCGCTGCCCCACCACCGATAACAAGAACATCAAACATCGGTGCTGCGTTATTTTGTGTCAAAATATCAGAAATCCAGATTGGTATAGTAATCAGGCGGCGTAATGCCGGAAACGCGGTCGTTCAACAGCGGACGAAAGCACGGACGGGACTTCATTTTAGCGTACCAGTCCCGCACGGCAGGTACCTTGGCCCAGTCTATATCGCCAATAAAATCGAGGCAGGACAGATGGGCTGCGGCCGTAAAATCGGCAAGGGACAAAAAGTGCCCACCCAGCCAGTTCCTGTTTTCGGCCAGATCGTTCACGTATTTCATGAGCGGACGCATGGAGGCATATGCCTCGCGCAGCGCACCGCCATCGGGGTTGCCGCGCCCGCTCAGGCGCTTCATCACCCGTTCATCAATAAACCGGCCGGAGACTTCGCGGGCGAACACGGTTTCAAACCATGCGACAACACGGCGTACTTCCACGCGCTCGGCCAGCGTCCGACCCAGCAGGGGAATATCGGCATAGGCCTCTTCCAGATATTCGCAGATCACGTACACATCGGGTACGATCAATCCGTTATCTTCCACCAGAACGGGCACTTCGCCCGCGGGGTTCAGGGCCAGAAATTCGGGGCGTTTTTCCCATGCACGTTCAACAATAGCTTCAAACGGCAGGCGTTTTTCGCCCAGCACAAGGCGCACCGTGCGGCTGGCGGGCGAAAGGGGGGAATGGAACAGGGTACGCATACCCTAGTGCTTTATGCCATTGCATGCAGCCACGCCAGAGGGAAAACCCGGCAGGAGCCATCAATTTCCACATATCCCCTTTACGCGGCAAAAACTGACGCGCAACACAAACTTCTCTGTTGCAATACAACCCTGTTATTCTACACGCTAACTGGCGTTCCTGTTTTTGAGAGAGCATCTGTTCGTTGTCCGGCACACATTCCCACTCCCCCCGCATCCGTATGTCTGGGCGGTCTTTTCTGGCCCTGACCCTCACGCCGGAAACACCGCTGGTAGACTGGCTGGCCGCACTGGACCACCAGATCCAGCGTGCGGTGGGTTTTTTTGCTGGAAAGCCGGTCATTCTTGACCTCAGCCTGATGCAGGCCAACACACCCGACCTGCACCACCTGCTCCCCGCGCTACACGAACGGGGCATACGTGTGCTGGGCATAGAAGGGGGCGACAGGTCCTGGCCCGCCGTGGCCGACTGGGCATGGCCAGAAACCCCGATGGGTGGCCGCGCCTCCGGCCCTGTGAGCATACCCGAGGGTGACAAAACCCCTACTCTGCCCCCCACACTTGTGGTGGAGGAAAGCGTGCGCTCGGGCCAGCACATTATATGGCCCGATGGCGACGTGGTTGTTCTGGGAGCCGTGTCCTCCGGGGCGGAAGTCACGGCGGGTGGGTCCGTGCATATTTACGGAGCCTTGCGCGGGCGGGCCATTGCCGGAATTGGCGGCAATGCGGAGGCGCGGATTTTTACGCGTAACCTTGCTGCCGAGCTTGTCGCCATTGACGGATTCTACGCTACGGCGGAAGAAATGGATGCAAAATGCACCTCCAAACCCGCGCAGGTTCTGCTGGCGGGGGAAACTCTGGTATTCAAACCCCTACCCTGATGCGGGTTTGAATAAAACATGCTATAAAAAACCGTGTTAATGTCACATTATAAGTTTCATTTTCGCGCACAGATTGTAATGTCACACCCAGAATGCGCCGTGGCATAAAGCATGCGGCTTTACCGGCTTACAAAGGAAGAGGAAGACTGATGGCAAAGGTTCTGGTCGTCACGTCAGGCAAGGGGGGTGTCGGCAAGACCACCACCACCGCAGCTCTTGGGGCAGCACTCGCCAAGGCGGGCCAGAGCGTGGTTCTGGTTGATTTTGACGTTGGTCTGCGTAACCTCGATCTGGTCATGGGGGCCGAACGCCGCGTTGTGTTCGACCTGATCAACGTCATTCAGGGCGACGCCAACCTTGCGCAGGCCCTGATCAAGGACAAGCGGGTAGACACGCTCTCCCTCCTCCCCGCCTCCCAGACGCGGGACAAGGACGCGCTGACCCCCGAAGGCGTTGCCAAGGTCATTGCCGATCTGAGCAAAAAGTTTGACTGGGTAATCTGCGACAGCCCCGCAGGCATTGAGCGTGGCGCGCAAATGGCCATGCACCATGCCGATATGGCCGTGATCGTGACCAACCCCGAAGTCTCCTCCGTGCGCGACAGCGACCGTATTATCGGCATGCTGGACAGCACGACGGAAAAAGCCAAAGCTGGCGAGAAAATGGAGAAGTTCCTCCTGATCACCCGCTACGACCCGCAGCGCGCCGCACGCGGCGACATGCTGGGTACGGATGATGTGCTGGAAATTCTGTCCATCCCGCTGCTGGGCATTATCCCCGAAAGCCCGGACGTGCTCAAGGCGTCCAACGTGGGTGCGCCCGTAACCATTGCAGAACCGGAAAGCGCGCCAGCCCGCGCTTATACCGAAGCCGCACGCCGCCTGATGGGAGAGAAGGTGGAAGTCACCATTCCCACAGAACGCAAAGGCCTGTTTGACTGGCTGTTTAGACGGAGAGTCGCATGACATTTCTCTCCAGCATCTTCAAGCGCCGCTCATCGGCACCGGTTGCCCGCGATCGGTTACAGATCCTGCTGGCGCACGAACGTATTGCTGTTGGTGACGGCAAGGACGACCTGCTGGCCAAGTTGCACCGCGAGATTATGGAAGTCATCAAGCGGCATGTGGCGGTTGATCAGGACAAGGTCCAGATCAAAATGGACCGGGGTGCGCAATGCTCGGTGCTGGAAATTGATGTTGAGGTTCCCGGCCTGACCGACAGGCCCGAAAACGCAAAAAAAAGCTGACTGCACGCCAGATCAGTTTGCTGCAAGGCGGCTTGGCCACGCCCATGTCCGCACAAAAAAAGCGCCCTGCCTGCCCATGACACATGGACCAGATCAGGGCGCTTTTTTATGGGTGTGCCCACAAAATCTAGCCGGGCAGCAATGGCTCCAGCCATTCCTTGGCCTGCATGAAGTCGCGCTTCAAAGCCCTGACAGCCGCATCTGCATCCCCAGCCCGAAAAGCTTCCAGCAATTGCAGGTGTGGGTGATCGGGGTTGGCCGGGCTAATGGTGGGCAGGCCATTGGCTGCGGCATAAATCGGCCCCATGCGGGTCCATAACCCACGGATCAGCCCCACGGTCACTGACAGTCTGGAAAAACTGGCCCCGGTGCTGTGGAAATACACGTTGGTAATGGCCGTTGCATGCGGCTCACCAGCCTCATAGGCGGCAACAAAGGCTTTGTGTTTATCTTCAAGAATAACAATCTGTTCGGGTGTAATATGGGCTGCCAGATCGCGGGTTACGCGTTCTTCCAGCACCTCGCGCACGCCATGAATATCCAGAAAAACAGGGCGTGAGGTCAGAGGGACGCAAGCCGTATTGCGCTCATCCAGCACCAGAGCCTGCTCGGACACAAGGCGCAGGAGCGCTTCACGCACAGGGGTCGGGCTTAACCCAAGAGATACAGCCAATGGCCGCAGCACCAGACGCTCGCCCCCCTGATAGCGGCAATAGATCAACTGGTCACGGATCTGCTGGTAGGCATACGCTGCCAGAGCGCCCCGCCCTTCGGGCCTGCTCTCACCCTGCGCTGGTATGGTGGTGGTGTTAAATGTCATTGCGCATGTGCCATTTGCCTGTTCAGAAACTGGCTGTAGAGACCATTCTGCCGCTCAAGTAGCGCAGGAGAGCCATCCTCAGCAATTCTGCCATCCTGCATAACAACGATTCTGTCAAAATTTCGTAACGTGGACAGGCGGTGTGCCACGGCAATAACCGTGCGCCCGACCATAAGCCGGTCAAGCGCGCGCTGCACATGCTCCTCGCTTTCCGTATCCAGCGCACTGGTTGCTTCATCGAGCACCAGAATGGGGGCATTACGCAAAAAAGCGCGCGCAATGGCAATACGCTGGCGCTGACCACCCGAGAGCTTGACCCCCCGGTCACCCACAACTGTTTCGAACCCTTCGGACAACGCATCAATAAATGTGGCGCATCCGGCAGCAGCAGCAGCAGCCCGCACGGCCTCGTCACTCGCATCGGGCCGACCGTAACGGATGTTCTCCATAACACTACGGTGCAGGAGCGAGACATCCTGCGGCACAACAGACAGGCACGCCCGCAAGGCGTCATCCGTCAGTTCGCGGATATCCTGCCCGTCTATGAGAATAGACCCGGACTGCACAAAGCGCATGCGCTGCAACAGGGCCAGCACGGTACTTTTGCCCGAGCCGGAGCGCCCCACCAGCCCCACACGGCTACCCGCTGCGATATGCAGATTAAAATGCGCCAGAACAGGCTCCCCTCCGGGGTAGGCAAAGGTCACATCGCCAAAGCGTACATCCCCCCGCACCGGGCTGGGCAGGTCGGCGGCCACCTGCGGGTCGGGCATGTCATGCGGAACCAGCAGGGAGGACAGCACCTCGGACAGGCGCGCATTGTGCTGAATGGTTTCCACCAGCGCCAGAGCAAGGTCGCGCGTACCGTGCAGAATGGCAAAGCCGAGCGTGATGACCATAACCACCTGCCCCACACTGGCCTGCTGCCACTGCCACAGCAGCACCGCCCAGATCAGTAGCCCCGTCGTCAGCACGGCAGTTATGCCCGCGTGGATCATGCGGAGTTGTTCCATGTAACGCAGGGATTTAAGCCGCTCGCCCATTTCCCGCTCTGTCAGGGCGTTAAAGCGCTGGCGCTCACGGTTGCGCATGCCAAAGGCGCGCACAAGGGCAATGTTGCCCATAACGTCCAGCGTCTCGCCCTCCAGCCCGGCGGCGGCCACGGCGTAATGCCCGTGCAGGCGACGGCCCTTGAGCGCCAGACGGAACATGATCAGGCATAACCCGCCCGCCAGCAGAACGGTCGCGCCCCCCATGGTCCAACTGACCGAGAGCATGAGCACAACAGAGAGCAGCACATTAAGGCTGGGAGGGATAACGTTCCATGCCAGCATGTTCTCGATGGTAAAGCTGACATTCCCCGCCGTTGCTATGCGCGCGGCAAGGGATGCGGGCATACGATCGGCAAAATAGGCCGGGGAATGCCCGGTTAAAAACCGGAACAGGTCCTGCCGTATATCCCCCGTGACCGCCACAAATGTGCGCGCGGCAAACCAGCCTGCAATACGCCAGCATATGTTGTCCGCCACGATCAGCCCGATCAGCACCCCCACGGCGGCCCATACAGCCGACACCACGGAACCACCGGAATGGCTGGTCATCAAATCCACCAGATGGCGTATGCCGTAAGACGACAGCACAATACAGCTTATGGCCCCACCCACGGCCCCAAACACCAGCGCGTGCCCCAACGGGCGGGCCCGCATGTAGCGCAGCAAAAAGCTGACCGGCCTGCCCGCATAGGCTGGCAGCGCCTCATCGGGCACGGTCACAGGGTCGGATACGGGCTTTGCCCCGGCGGTATTATTCTTTTTATGATCCACCAACACGTTTTGTTTCTTCCCCGGCAGAATACGCCTGACCCTGCTACCAGATCAGAACGGCGGCCCCCTGTTCCGTAACCGGGGCTGCCCCACAATACGGGTCTTTTGCGCTTCCCCCAAACAGGTTTTCCTGCATGCCAACGCATGCCATCCGCCACGCGCATTACGGGGGCGGGCCGAGCAGCACGACCCGAAGTCCTTGTTATAACGATAAAGATTGCGTGATGAGCCACATCACAAAACACCCTTCACTCACCTGTTTTTCAACTTTTTCCCGCTCTCTTTCTATCTGGGCCTTGCGGGGCTGGCTCATCTCCAAACAGAATTTTTCAGGGCCAACATATGCTAAAAATTATATAAATCCCTGAAAATATTACACTATTTTAACTGATGTATCGCAGCACATACCAACCACACCGCGCACAAAAACCACCACAGCGCCACAATATGCAGAGCAGATGACCAAAAAACGAATGGATTATCCAACGCGCACGCAGCTTTACCGCCCGTCATCAACATATTGACGACAGCAAGGCTTGGCTCCCACAGAGAACATGAGAATTCAAGGGAGTACACAGTTCATGGCATCGGGAAAAAAGGCACTGCTGGCTACAGTCATGGCTGCATCAGTTGCCGGGATGCCGCATATGCTCCCCACACCCGCTTACGCGGATGACTACGCGGACCTGCTGGATGTGCTGCGCGCCAAAGGCAGCCTGACCAGACATGAATATGACACACTTCTGGCCAAGCATGTTCACCATGCCGCCCTTGCGGCCGAACCACATGCCACGCACGCGGCCCATGTTGCCTCGGGCAGTGCCCACACGGCCATGGCCCATGCGGCCCGTGGCGCGCAGGCGGGCTACGAACCGGGCATCCGCTTTGACCCAGGTACGGGCGAAAACGATGTCTCCTTGCGGGCGGAAGACGCCGCCACCCGTGCGGAGGCCAGCGCACGCTCCGCGCAGGAAGCGGCCAAGGCGCTGGATGGCGGCAATTTTGTACGGGTTGCCAAATACGTGCCCGGCAAGGGCCTGACGTTTAAAGCTGGCCCCATAGACATTAACCTGTCTGGCTTTGTGAACGGTTTTTATTCCTATAACAGCCCGGCTGGTGGCCGCCCCATTGCGGGTGGCGTATCCTCCGGCTCCTCGGGCTTTGACTCATCGGCTGTCCGGAACGGGCTGCTCCCCGCAGGGTTCATTCTCAAGATGAACACCGTGCAGCAGGGGATGGATATTTCCGCCGTGCTGGGCATGTATCCGGGGCTGGACAACGCCAAGCCCGCCGCCTTTAACGCCAACTCCGGCGGTAGCCCCGTGGGGCTGGGCACGGCTGGCATCGATCTTCGTCAGGTTTACATGACCTTTGGCAACAAGGACATCGGCACGTTCAAGATCGGCCGTGACCTGGCCCTGTTCGCCAGCGACGCCATTATGAACGACGCAACCCTGCTGAGTGTTGGCTCCACGGGGAGCAATGCATCGCCGGGCAATACGTCTCTGGGCCGTATTGGTGTGGGTTATGTGTACGCGGACTGGATCCCCCAGATCTCCTACACCTCCCCCAAGCTAGGTGGTTTTCAGGGGTCTGTGGGTATTTTCCAGCCGCTGGATGAATTCGGTTATGCCGATGCCACCAACCCAACCGGGGTAGGCAACAGCCAGTATTCCGCAGGGTCCACGCAGCATTCCTCCCCCATGGTGCAGGGCCGCGCGGTGTATGACTTTTCCGTCTCCGATGTGCAGTTCCATATCTGGGCCAGCTTCCTGATCCAGCACATGCAGGGGCTTAGCAGCCAGCAGCTCAACGGCAACGCCTTGCTCAGTTCCGATCAGCACCGCAGCACCATGGTGGAAGCCGGAGACATTGGCTCCAAGGTCACCTACGGTCCGTTTGAAGGCGTTGCTTACTACTACCGTGGCAGCGGGCTGGGCACGACGGGCCTGTTCTTTGATGGTGTGGACGCCAATGGCCGCAAGCGTAGCTCCGAAGGGTACTACGTGCAGGGCGCTTACCATATTACCAAAAAATTCCGCCTTGTTGGCAGTTATGGCGTGAGCAACCTGTATCTGGCAGGTGGCGAAAACACCGCTCTGGAAAGTGCCTCCGGGTCCGCAGGGTTGGTCCGCCGCAACCAGTCCGAGGTCGGGGCCGCGTACTACCAGATGACCGACTGGCTGACCGTGATCGGGGAATACTCCCACACGTCCTCCTCCGCGCATGGTGGCAGCAAGGAAAGCGACAACACCGCATCGGGCGGCGTCATGCTGATGTTCTAGTCGGGTCAGGGCGTTCTGTGATCTCTATTTTATAGACCGATTACAGCCCGGACTGTTGCCTCTGGCACCACGGAGGTAGATAACCGACACCATGACTGTCCGCTCCCTTATCCTGTGGCTCCAACACCACCTTCTGACGCTGGACCGTTACGTGCTGCGTCAGTTGCTGGTTGCGCTGGCGGCCACAACGGGGGGGCTGGCCGCACTGATCTGGCTTATGCAGTCGCTGCACTTTGTCTCGCTGGTTGTGGACCGGGGTTTGTCCCTGCGGGTGTTTATTGGCCTGACCAGTCTTCTGCTACCGTCCTTTGTGGCGGTGGTCATGCCCATTACAACTTTTGTTGTCAGCCTGTTCATCTACCAGCGGCTGGCCAATGACCGTGAGCTTACGGTCATGCAGGCGGCCGGGCTTTCCCCTTTTGCTCTGGCGCGGCCGGGGCTGATCTGCGCCTCGATTTCGGCACTGATCGTGTTCGTGCTCAACGTGTGGATTGTCCCGACCACCTACCACGCGTTCCGCCAGTACGAAATTCAGATCAGAAACAAGATGGCGGCTTTCATGCTGCAAGATGGTGTTTTTACAAAAGTATCAAACACCATGACCGTCTATATCCGCTCACGCGACAAGAATGGGGTTTTGTGGGGTATTCTGGTGGAAGATGACCGCCAGCCCGACAACCACGCCACAATTCTGGCCAGCCACGGCAATATGGTCATTGTCAATGACGTGCCGCGTGTTGTGCTCTATGATGGTTCGCGTCAGGTTATCGACCGCAAGACCGGCCGGTTGAACATGCTTGTTTTCAAACAGGACACCATGGATTTTTCAACCGTACGTCCGTCAAACCAGCACACGCGTGATTCGGCTGAGATGTCCCTCTCCGAACTGCTCTCCCCCGACCCGAACACCGTATCCGCGCGGGATAGGGGCAAGTTCAGGGTGGAGGGCTGGCGGCGCGTTACATCCCCGCTCACATGCTTCTCCTTTGCCATGATCGGCATGTTCGCCATGCTCAGGGGCGCATTCTCGCGCCATGGTGGTGTAACGCGCCCTCTGGTGGCCGTGCTGTGCGTTGTTGGGTTGCTGGCCATGACCATGCTTTTGCAAAATCTGGCCGGGCGCAACATCCGCCTTCTTCCACTTATTCCGCTCTTTGCCACCCTGCCGGGGCTGGTCTGCGCCTACGCGCTGTTCATGCCAGAAATAAAAGCCTCCCGGCACCAGCAGGCATGAGAGGACGTTCGAACGCATGATCGTCGCCGTCACTCTCTCGCGCTATATTGCGCGGCAGTTCATGCTGTGCGTTCTGGCCATGGTCGCGGCACTTACGGGTGTGATCTGCCTGTTCGACCTTATTGACCTGTTCCGTCGGGTTGCCTCCCGCCCCGAGGTTTCCTCTAATATCGTGACGGAAATCGCGGGGCTGCACATACCCTATTTTACCATTGAAATTCTGCCCTTTGGTATTCTGCTTGGCGGCATTGTGTGCTTCTGGCGGCTGACCCGCTCGTCCGAGCTGATTGTTGCGCGGGCGGCGGGGATCTCCGCATGGCAGTTCCTTGCGGCCCCCCTTACCTGCGCCATTATACTTGGCTTACTGGCCACATGCGTACTCTCCCCTCTTTCTTCGGTCATGTATCGTCGGGCGGCGGATCTGGACCAGCAGTATCTCCGCTCCGATGGGGGGCCACTCAGCCTTTCCGGCGGCTCCCTGTGGCTCCGGCAGGCGGACACACAGTACGACCCCCAGGGCGTTGCCATGCTGCATGCAGGGGACGTGCAGGTCACTCAGGGGCAGTTGCATATTCGCGATATCAGCGTCTTTCGTCTCGACCACGAAGACCGTCTGGTCATGCGAATCGAATCCCCCAAAGGGTCCCTAAAAAGTGCCGGATGGGAGCTTACAGAGGCTTCGGTTGTAAAACCGAACAACATTCTTCAGTCCGTAGGCTCGATCATACTCCCCACAAGCCTGACCCTTGAACGCGTGCAGGAAAGTTTTGCCGCGCCCGACACGCTTTCCGTCTGGACATTGCCGGGCTTTATAACCCTACTCGAACATTCAGGTTTTTCATCCATACGGCACCGTATTCATTTTCAGTCCCTGCTGGCATTGCCTATACTGGCAGGCACCATGACGCTGGTTTCCGCTGGTTTTTCCATGCGTCCCTCACGGCGAGGCGGCGTTGCCAAAATGGTTGGGTCTGGTGTTGCGGCGGGTTTTCTGCTTTTCACCATATCCAAAGTCGCTGAGCAGCTTGGAAAGTCAGGAGCGCTTCCCCCCGTTCTGGCTGCATGGGCACCTACCCTTGCCGGGCTCTGCCTGGCTGTTGCACTACTTCTTCATCTGGAGGATGGCTGATTGATCGTGGCGCTCCGGCCTTTTTGCTGCGCCCTGCTGCGCCGCCGCTCCACCCTTAGTGCAGCAACAGCACTGGGAAGTGTTGCAGCTTGTCTGGTCATCAGCCAGCCAAGGGCCGCGTTTGCACAGTTCAAACCCAAGCCTATGCACGTCAACTCCAGTCAACGGACATCCCCCACCGACCCCGCGACATTTCAGGCCGACAAAGTTGATTACAACGATGTCGAACATACCGTGACATGGACGGGCAACGTACAGGTCTGGCAAGGCGAGCGTGTCCTGCGCGCGGACAAAATTGTGTATGACAGGGATACAGGTCTTATTGCCGCCCGTGGCAATGTGGCCACCATCCAGCCGGATGGGTCGGTCATGTATGCCCATTATGCCGAACTGACAGGCGGCATGAAGGACGGGATCTTGCTGCATGTGAATGCAACCATGCCTGACAACGCCAAAATGGCCGCCAACGGCATGCGGCGCACCGGCGGCAAGATCAACGATATGAGCCGCGCCGTATACACGGCCTGCGAAATCTGTGAAAAAGACAAAACCCGCCCACCATTCTGGCAGTTCCGCGCCTTTAACGCGACACAGGACCTTGAGCACCAGAAAATAGACTTCCGCGATGCCTATCTGGATATTATGGGCGTTCCGGTCGTTTATTTACCCTATTTTTCCATGACGGACCCCTCCGCCAAGCGGCGCAGCGGTTTTCTCATGCCGGGCGTGACACCGCATGACCGCTACCTTGGCACCTATTTTACAATTCCTTATTACTGGGTCATCAATCAGCAGTCTGACATGAATGTGCAGGGGCTGTTCGCCACCAAAACAGGGCCGCAACTTAGTGCCCTTTACCGTAACCACCTGAATTTTGGCCGACTGAGCATCCGTGGCGGGATCGCCTATGACACCCACAGAAGCGAGACTTACACCAACAGCTTTGGCCATGAGGAAACGAGCGGGGGCAACCATGGCGTGCAGGGCCATTTCTTCGCCCGCGGTGATTTCTCTATTAACAACTACTGGCGGGCTGGCGCCAACATCAAACTGACCAGTTCGGCAAACTACATGCGCGATTACCGTGTGCAGGGTTATGGGGAAGATACCCTCAACACCACCGCCAATCTGGAAGGATTTGGCACCGGTTCTTACAGCCGCCTGGATGGCGAGTACTATCAGGGGCTGAACCAGGGTATCATCCACAACAAGGACCTGCCTCTTGTACTGCCCCGCTATACCTACAGCTTTACGGGGCAACCTGATGCGCTGGGTGGGCGTCTGAGTGTTGATACAACGGACTTCAACGTCCGGCGTGAAAACGGCGTATCCGACCAGCGTGGCGAACTCCAGTTGAACTGGAACCGGCCATTCCATACCAAAATGGGCCAGCAGTTCCTGCTAACCCTGCGTCTGGACTCAATGGTCTACCGCGCCCGCAAGCTGTACCAGCAGCCCACTTACTACAATACGGCCCGTACAACCGTAAGCGGGCAGGTGCTGCCCACCATCGCCCTGAAAACCAACTGGCCATTCGTCCGCACGTTTGAACATGGCCGGGGCACACAGCTGATCGAACCGATTGTGCAAGGCATCTACGCCCCCAATACCGGCGCAGGTGCGAGTGACATGATCCCCAATGAAGACAGCATGAGCTACGAATTTACCGATAGCACACTATTTGCCCTCAACCGTTATCAGGGAACGGACAGGCTGGATGGCGGATTGCGCGGTAATGTGGGCATTCATGCCAACTGGACATGGGACGGGCACGTAGTCGACCTGCTGGCGGGCGAAAGCTTCCAGCAGCACATTACGCATGACATGCTCCCATACTCCGGGCTGGACCACCATGCCTCGGACGTGGTGGCGCGCGCACGCGTCATACCCAGCCAGTATTTTGACTTTACAGCCCGCATGCGGCTGGACCCGCACAATACCAAAATCAATTTTGGCGATGCGCTCTTCAGCGCTGGTGTGCCGCATTTTCGCATTCGTGGCGGTTATATTTACGAGCCTGTCACGCCCTATTACTATTTTGCCACCAACTACCGCGCCTACTCCCCCAACCAGCTTTACACAACACAGACGAGCGAACTCAGTGGCGGCGTATCTGTGGACTGGCAGAACTGGCACGCTTCAGGCTTTTCGCGGCGTAGCCTTTCACGCAAGGACTTCGTCTCTCTTGGCGGTGATTTGGGGTATGATAATGACTGCTTCGCTATCGACTTCATGTATCTGAAGCAATACACAACCATCGGTGGGCAGCAGCGTAATTCGACCTATCTGGTCACGGTAAGCCTTAAAACTCTGGGGGCCTTTGGGCTCAAGTAAGAACTGCTTCAAAAATAGTGCCATCTCCGGTATCACAAACAGATCGTTCTGATATGGCAGAAAGCTGAAAGACCGTTCCGTATGCGTCTGCGCTCCTTAACACTGGCTTGTTGTTCTCTTACCGCGCTGGCCCTTCCGGTCTGTTTGGCGGCTCCCCATGCCGTGGCGGCCACACACCACCGCACGTCCGCTGCCAAAACCGCGCAAACCCCGGCCCCCGAGGCACAGCCCGAACCCGATGACATGATCGTCGCGGTGGTGAACAGCATTCCGCTGACCAAAAGAGACGTGGACAACCGCGGCAAACTGTTTGCCCTTTCCACTGGCCTGCCCGTATCCGATGACCTGATGGCCCGCCTGCGCCCGCAGATTATTCGGCAGATGATTGATGAAAAACTGCGTACGCAGGAAATCCTGAGCCGCCACATCAACATTGCCCCCGAACAGATTGCCGCAGCCATAGTCAATATTGAAAAACGTAACGGCATGCCCGAAGGCACCCTGCGCAGCCACCTTGCGCAGGATGGTGTCTCCCTGACCACGCTCATCGACCAGTTGCGCGTACAGATTGGCTGGATTCAGGTTCTGCGGCAGGAGCTTGGCCCGCGTTCACGCGTATCCGCTGGTGATATTGCCCAGCGTCAGGCCGCGCTCAAGCGCGAGGAAGGCCGGACGGAATACGAAATCAGCGAAATTTTTGTCAAGGTGGATGACCCCCGCCACGCGGAAGAAGAACTCGCTTTTACCAACACGGTTATTGACGAACTGCATAAGGGTGCCCCCTTCCCCATTGTTGCGGCCCAGTTCTCCCAGAGCCAGACAGCGCTCGACGGCGGCTCCATGGGCTGGGTGCAGGAAGATGAGCTCGACCCGAGCGTTGTGGATATTGTGCGGCAGATGCCTGTGGGCGTGGGTGCGGTCTCCAACCCCATTACCGTACCCGGCGGGTTCCTGATTGTGTCCTTGAACGGCAAACGGATCGTGGGGAAGGAAATGGGCCATATGGTCGATATCCGTCAGGTCTTTGTGGCGTTTGACACACCACTGGACCCCCAGCACGTAACCCCGCAGCAGGAAGCCGCGCTGCAAAAAGCCATGCACATTATCCAGACAACCCATAGCTGTACGGAAATGGAAGCCGCCAACAAGGCTGAGGGCGAAAAACGCCCGAGCAACCCCGGTGAACTGCCTCTTGAACGCCTTAACCCGCAAATGCAGTCGGTGCTGGCCGAGCTTCCCATTGCTCAGGCCTCCCGCCCCATGGTCTCGCGCGAGGGGATTGACCTGCTGATGGTCTGCTCCAAAACGGAAAAGAACTTTTCCAACCGCTCACCGAGCGAAATTGCCGACCAGTTGATGAACGAACGCGTGGAGCAGGCAGCCCGCCAGCTCGACAGCGACCTGCATCGCCGCGCCATGATTGACCTGCACGTTAAGCTGAAAGGGGCATAATCCTGCCTCCCGAACTGGAAAGCCTGCGCGATGTTATTCGCCGGCATGAACTGGACGCCCGTAAGGCTCTGGGCCAGCACTTTTTGCTCGACCCGGGTATTACCGACCATATTGCAGCCCTTGCTGGCGCTCTGGCCGGGCAACATGTTGTGGAAGTTGGCCCCGGCCCCGGTGGCCTGACCCGCTCATTGCTGGCCGCAGGGGCTAGCACGGTGACCGCCGTGGAACTGGACACACGTGCGGTAGCGGTTATTGCGGAACTGGCCCAGTTTTACCCTGATCGCCTGAGCGTAATCGAGGCCGATGCCCTCAAGCATGACCTGACAACACTCTGCCCGGCCCCCCGGCAGGTTGTAGCCAACCTGCCTTACAATGTTGCAACGCCCCTGCTCATCGGGTGGTTGCGACAGGGTACGGCATGGGACCGTCTGACCCTGATGTTCCAGTGGGAGGTCGCCGAACGGATATGTGCGGCCCCCGACAGCGAACATTATGGTCGTCTGGCAGTTTTAAGCCAATGGTGTGCGGATTGTTCTGTGGTCATGAAGCTACCCCCGGGTGCCTTTACCCCACCTCCGGCGGTCTGGTCGGCTGTAGCCAGCATTACCCCACATCGTGACCAGCCTTCTCCCGCCCTGTTCAAAGCCATGGAGCGCGTAACTGCCGCAGCCTTTGGCCAGCGGCGTAAAATGCTCCGTGGGTCACTTAAAAGCCTGAACGGCGCAAAGCTGCTGGATGCCACCAATATAGACGGCACCCGCCGGGCCGAGACCCTGAGCATTGCAGAGTTCGACCAACTGGCGCGTGCCCATCTGGCACTGGGCTAGGTATTAGCTGGCGGTTTGGCGTCTTTCCGCATCCACCATGTAATCGCGGGTGTAGGGTACCGCGTTGATGGATGGTGAGAGCTGCAACTGGAAGTTCATGTGCCCCTGCACGCGGAAGGCGAGCTCCGCCGCGACCAGATAGAATTCAAACATTCTGGCAAAGCGCTCATCATACATGGCCACGGCCTCCGCACGATGCTCGGCAAAGCGCTCACGCCAGATGGCAATGGTCCTGGCATAATGCAGCCGCAGGATCTCGCAGTCCGTAACCCATAGTCCGGTCTGCTGCACGGCGGAAAAGACCTCACTCAATGCGGGAGAATACCCACCGGGGAAGATGTATTTGTTCATCCACGGATTGGTGGTTCCCGGTTCGTCACTACGGCCAATGGAGTGGATCAGCGCAATACCATCGGGCTTCAGAGCGTTACGGACCGTCTCAAAAAATGCCTTGTAGTGTCCAACGCCGACATGCTCAAACATACCAACCGAGACAATACGGTCAAACTTGCGCTGTAAATGGCGGTAATCCAGCAGTTCAAAATGAACACGCTCCGCAAGCCCGGCATCCTGCGCACGCTTGCGTGCAAAGGCCAGCTGCTCTTCCGAAAGGGTGATGCCGGTTACAACCGCACCGTAATCGCGCACCAGTGTCAGGGCCATGCCACCCCAGCCACAGCCTATGTCCAGCACCTCCAGCCCCGGCCGGTCAAGCTTGAGCTTGGAGGCAATGTGGTGCTTTTTGGCCTCCTGCGCCTCGTCCAGCGTTTCCTCCCCCGTACGGAAGTACGCGCAGGAATACTGCCAGTCCTTATCCAGAAACAGCGCATAAAGGCTATTACCCAGATCGTAATGGTGGGCCACATTCTGCTTGGAACGGGAGGTGGAGTTAAACTGGATCCAGCCACGCCGTACGTAGCGCAAAGCTGCGGAGAACTGCTCCGTTATATGCCCCGACGGGTTCATGGCGTTCAGCATAAGCAGATGCAGCAGATCGTAGAGTGTGCAGTCCAATGGCTCCAGGCAGCCATCCATATACGCTTCGCCAAAAGCCAGACCGGGGTTGAGCACCAGAGATTTGACCGCTGCTGTATTTTTTAAATGCACACCGGCCTGTGGCCCGGGCTTTTTGCCCTTGTAGGTGCTGCTTGCACCATCTGGCCACAGCACGCGCAGGGAGCCGGATTCTACAAAATGCCGCAAGATCGGCCCCAGAACGCGCTTCATGCTGAAAAATCCCTATATGTAAAAATATCTAGCAACTACATAGAACGAAACCGACAAACCGACAAAAAAAAAGGACCGGCCGAAGCCGATCCTCTTTTCGTACTCTCGCAGAAGCGAAAAATCAGGCAGTTGCTTCCTGAGTTTCGGTGTCTTCTGCGTCAGCAACGATTTCGCCTTCAATAAAGGCTTCGTCACCGGCCAGAGTGGCTTCTTCTTCCACGGAGGTCGCTTCGCCACGTGCCTGACGTTCAGCTTCTTCCTGCGAACGGGCAACGTTAACGATAACAGACACGACAACTTCCGGGTGCAGGGAAACCTTAACCTCATAAAGCCCAAGGGACTTGATGGGGTGTGCAAGGGAGACCTGCTGGCGGGAGATGGTGAAACCAGCTTCCGTCACGGACTCTGCCACATCGCGGGGGCTTACGGAGCCATACAGGCTACCGCTGTCACCAGCCTGACGGATCAGGACAACCGCCAGACCTTCCATCCGTTCGGACAGACGTTCTGCTTCTTCGCGGTTCTTGATGTTCTGCGCTTCGAGCTGAGCACGTTCACGATCAAAACGGGCGCGGTTGGCTTCGTTCGCACGAATAGCCATGCCCTGCGGCAGCAGGTAGTTACGGGCATAACCCGGACGAACCTTTACCGCATCACCCATCTGACCCAGATGCGCTACGCGCTGGAGCAGGATTACTTCTGTAGCAGCCATGGTTGTTCCCCTCAGCTTACAACGTAAGGAAGCAGAGCCAGGAAGCGGGCACGCTTGATAGCCTGCGCCAGCTCACGCTGCTTTTTTGCGGAAACCGCCGTGATACGGCTCGGCACGATCTTGCCACGTTCGGACAGGAAGCGGCTGAGCAGACGCACGTCCTTGTAGTCGATCTTCGGCGCATTGGGGCCGGAGAACGGGCAGGACTTGCGACGACGGTAGAACGGACGACGAGCGCCAACAGCCGGACGACGGGCGGCGGGATTGATTTCTGCTGTTTCAGACATCTGAATTACTCCGCTGCGTTTTCTGGCTGGTCAGCAACCCGGTCGTCGCCACCGCGACGGCCACCACGGCCGCTTTCAAAACGACCACCGGCTGGCTTGGCGCCACCACGGAAGCTGCCGCGTTCGCCACGATCTTCGCCCTTGCGGGACAGAACGGGGGACGGAGCTTCGTCAATTTCGTCCACCCGCAGCGTCAGCAGACGCAGGATGTCTTCATTGAGGGACAGCTGGCGTTCAATTTCCTTGAGCAGCTCGGAGCGCACTTCCAGACCCAGAAGAGCGTAGTGGCCCTTACGGTTCTTTTTAATGCGGTATGCAAGGCTGCGCAGACCCCAGTATTCACGCTTGCGAACGGCACCGCCGTCTGCTTCGATCTGAGCGGCAATGCCGTCCAGAATAGCGTCGACCTGCTGCTGAGAAATGTCATTACGTGCAATAAGCACGCTTTCGTAAAGTGGCATGTTTGCTCCCTTCGGATACAATCAACCCACCCGCGCCGAACCCTTTCGGCAGCGGTGCCTCTGAACAAGCCAGAAACCAAGGGTATAGCCGGACCAATGCCTGAGCCCGGCAGGGAAAGGGAGTGTCAACCACACCCCGACCCGAAATGCAAGATATTTAGCAGCGCAGATGAGCCGGAATATCCAGACCAAGCCGGTCTGGCACATCCCATTCCTCCTCCACGCGCCGGATCACCTCAAACCCCATCTGCCTGTAGAGCGGCAGAGCGCGGGGATGATCCGCCGTACAGGTGTTGACCCGCACACTTTTTGGCCCGCAGGCCCATGCCCGGCGCAGAACCCCATCCAGAAAAGCCCGGCCTACCCCCTGCCCTATTGCCTCGGGCAGCAGGCCAAAATAGGCCAGATTAATATCCTGCGGGTCTGTCAGGTTCAGCTCATAAAACCCACGAATATGCCGGTGCTCACGCAACAGACCAACTTTTATGGGAGCGGTGGCCAGCAGGTGGGCCAATGCCTTGTCGGACAGGACCTGCCGCATCCACCAGCAGCAGTTACGCCCGACACCAAAATGCAGGCTCCGATACTGGGAGACGGACAGACGCACATCATCTTCAAACACCCATCCCCGCGGTAGTGCCAACGGAGGCATAACGGGTGGGCGGGCCATACGCATGAAGGTGACAAGCACCCTCATGCGCGTAACCGGCTGAAGAAAACCTAGATCAGTTATCATCCAGGAAGGAACGCAGCTTGCGGCTCCGGCTGGGGTGCTTGAGCTTACGCAGCGCCTTGGCCTCGATCTGACGAATACGCTCACGGGTAACGTTGAACTGCTGACCGACCTCTTCAAGCGTATGATCGGTGTTCATGCCAATACCAAAGCGCATGCGCAGCACACGCTCCTCACGCGGGGTAAGGGAAGCCAGAACCCGGGTCGTTGCTTCGCGCAGGTTGGTCTGGATTGCCGCATCGAGGGGGATAACCGCCGATTTATCCTCGATGAAGTCCCCAAGATGGCTGTCTTCCTCATCCCCGATCGGGGTTTCGAGAGAAATTGGCTCCTTGGCGATCTTGAGCACCTTACGCACTTTTTCCAAAGGCATCCCCAGCTTTTCAGCCAGTTCCTCCGGTGCAGGTTCCCGACCGATTTCATGCAGCATCTGGCGCGAGGTGCGCACCAGCTTGTTGATGGTCTCGATCATATGCACGGGAATACGGATGGTGCGGGCCTGATCCGCAATAGAGCGGGTAATGGCCTGCCTGATCCACCACGTGGCATAGGTGGAGAACTTGTAGCCACGGCGGTATTCAAATTTGTCCACCGCCTTCATCAGGCCGATATTGCCTTCCTGAATCAGGTCAAGGAACTGAAGACCACGGTTGGTATATTTTTTGGCAATGGAAATAACCAGCCGCAGATTGGCCTCGATCATTTCCTTTTTGGCACGTGCGGAATCGCGCTCGCCACGGGCGACCGTTGCATACACACGCCGGAACTCACCAATTGGCAGGCCGGTTTCCTGCGCCAGACCCGCCACATTGTTGCGCAGATCCACAACAGTTGGCGCGTGTTTGGCCACAAAGTTCTTCCATGACCGGCCCGGCAGGGCGGAGGCCATGTCCATCCAGCCCGGATCGAGTTCGCGGTCACGGTACTTCATCAAAAAATCATCGCGCGAGACGCGGCAGCTTTCCGCCAGACGCAGCATGCGCCCTTCCAGCACGTTCAGGCGCTGGAACATCTGCTTGAGCTGGGCCACCAGATCTTCGATCCGGTTGTTGTGCAGGTGGACCTGCTCAACCTTGCTGACCAGCTGGTCACGCAGTGCGATGTAATTATCCTCGAACGCACCATCCACATCTTCGCCAGATGTCAGGGCTTCAATCCGGTGGACCTGCAATTTACGCAGGGCCTCATACAGCGGTTCGATTTCAGCAAAATGGGCCAGAATTTCGGGCTTGAGCTTTTCTTCCAGCGCGGAAAGGGACAGGCCACTGCCTTCGCCCTCAATATCGCCTTCGGATTCGGTATCTGGCTCTTCCGTCTCTTCGGTCTCGGATTCGGCAAAGCCTTCTCCTTCAGCGCCCTCGGCCCCTTCTTCCATCGGGCCGCCGCTCTGCATGGCTTCAAGATCCACAATGTCACGCAGCAGCATTTCATTGTTACGGATTTTTTCATGCCACGAGATAATGGCGCGGAAGGTCAGCGGGCTTTCACACAGGCCGCCGATCATTTCGTCCCGGCCTGCCTCGATCCGCTTTGCAATGGCGATTTCGCCTTCGCGGGAGAGCAGTTCGACCGTGCCCATTTCGCGCAGATACATACGAACGGGGTCATCCGTACGACCCGCACTTTCGTTGACATTCCCTACAGCGGGGCTTTCTGCATCAGCTTCGGCTTCGGGCTCTTCCTCATCCGATTCTTCATCGTCTTCGGCAGGCTTCTGGGCTTCGCCTTCTTCGCTCTCTTCGCTTTCGACCACCTGAATGCCCATTTCGGACAGGACGGCCATAATGTCCTCGATCTGTTCGGAGGACATCTTATCCTGCGGCAGAACGGCATTCAGCTCATCAAACGTGATGCATCCCCGCTCGCGCCCTTTTGCGATCAGCTTTTTGACCGCGGATGACTGAGTATCCAACAGGCTGGAATCACCATCCTGTTCCTGCGCTGCGTTCGTTGATGCCGTTTTTGTCGCCATGCCAGACCTGCTCCTCCCCCCATCTGCATCCCGGACAGGATACAGAACGACCAGTTTACCACACTACACTGTTCACGTTATTCGGGGCGGGCAGGACGTGGGATATACTGAGCACGAAGTCAAGAGGAACACCCTCAGGAACATTCAGCATTTGCTCAGATATCCGCGTCATCCAGTCCGCCACGGCGCAGGCGCTCCATGGCCTCCAGCCGCGCCTGTAATCTCTGCCACTGGCTGGTATCTCCCGTTTTTTCGGAAAAAAAACGGGCCACATCGTCCGTAACCTCACGTATGAACTGGTCACGGTACAACAAGCCGTAAAAATGCCACCATCGTGTTCTGGCAGCAACAATCTCCACGTCCCCATGGCTCAGGCCTGTGCCATCAACACGCATGAGCGGCGCCAGAGTTGCCTCCTGCCCGTGCTCCTTCAGCCATACCTGCAGGTCATCCCCTGTTTGGGGCAGACGACCATCGGCCGACAAGTCCAGCAGCACACCACGCAATGGCGCAAAATCCACTGGTAAGTCAAGGCGGCACAGGGCTTCTTCCATTTCCGCCACCAGTTGCGGGTGCTCCACCAGCAGCAGCAGCATAAGCCGCTGCTGCTCACGCACCTGATCCATATCCACCGTGTGCGAATCCTGCACAGCACCCGGCGGAACAAAATTGGGCCTGCCCCCCTTATGCTGCTTCCCCCGCCCCTGCTGGCGGAAAGTCGCAAAAAAACGGTCAAACAGCGTTGCGCGGTATTCCGAGGCCAGAGCCTTGTCTGGAATAAGAGCGGCAACTTCGGCCAGCCTGCGCCGCAGGGCGGCCCGCTCCTCCGGCCCCGGACTGGTCACACCGCCCACCAGCAGGTCGAACAGTACGCTGGACAGGGGGGATGCCCCGGCAAAAAACTCGGCTACAAACGCAGCCCCCCGCTGGCGGACCAGACTGTCGGGGTCCTCCCCATCGGGCAGAAGGCAGATGCGGAGCGTGTGGTCGGGTGCGAGCAGAGGCAACCCGGTTTCTGCTGCCTTGACCGCAGCCCGCCTGCCTGCACCATCACCGTCAAAACACAATATGGGGGCGCGATCGACCTGCCACAACACTTCCAGTTGCTCAGGTGTGAGGGCCGTACCCAATGGGGCTACCGCCCCCGTAAAGCCCGCCTGATGCAGGGCTATGACATCCATATAGCCTTCCACCACAATCAGGTCCGGGGCTACCACACCCTTTGGTCTTGGCGCTCGCACGGCAGCGCGGGCGCGGTCCAGCCCGAACAGCAGCCTGCGCTTGGAAAAAAGCTGGGTTTCCGGCCCGTTCAGGTATTTGGGCTGCCCATCCCCCAGAATACGCCCCCCGAAGGAGACAAGCCGCCCCTTGCGGTCACGGATAGGGAACGTCACACGCCCCCAGAACAGCTCCCCTTTGGGCTGCCCATCCTCATCCACCCGCATCAGCCCGGCCTGCGCCATCTGCTCCGGTGTAATGCCCTGTGGGGCCAGCGCTTCCACCAACTGACCACGCCCCGCACTGGCCCAACCCAGACCAAATGCTGCTATGGTCTCACGCGTAAGACCACGCCCGAGCAGATAGTCCAGCCCGGCGCGGCCTTCGGGTTTGTACAGTGCTGCCGACCACACCGCCTGCGCGGCCTCCAGCACATCCTCCAAAGAGCGGACATGGGCCACCTGCTCACGCATGACGCGGGTGTCCTTTGGCACTTCCATGCCTGCGGCGGAGGACAGCTCTTCCACCGCCTCGGGGAAGTTTTTGCCCTCCATCTGCATGACAAAGGAGATCACATCTCCATGCACACCACAGCCAAAACAATGGAAGTGGTCGTCATACACATAGAACGAGGGCGTTTTTTCCCCGTGGAACGGGCAACAGCCTTTCCAGTTCCGGCCAGAACGCGCGAGTTTGACCCTGCGTCCAATTACGGACGTTATGGGGGTGCGCGCACGCAACTCATCCAGAAAGTTGGAATCAATGGCCATTTGGAGCTGCTGCCACCCTCAGCCTTAACCCAGCAGCGCCTTTACGGCGGCACTTGCGCGGCTCATATCCAGCACTGCACCAAACTTGCCTTTGAGCACACCCATGACCTTACCCATATCCTTCATGGATGCCGCACCCGTGGAAGCAATAGCTTCGGCCACGGCGGCATTCAGGGTTGCCTCATCCAGTTCTGGCGGCAGATAGCCACGGATTACGGCAATTTCCGCCTCTTCTTTGTCGGCCAGTTCCGGGCGACCGGCATCACGGTACAGGGTGGCGGATTCCGTGCGGGATTTGATCATGCCGCGCAGGGCGGACACGCCTTCATCCTCACTCAGCCCTTCATTGCCCTTTGCACGGCCTGCGATTTCCACATCCTTGAGCTTGGCCGTGACCATGCGAATGGTGGCAACACGTGCGCTTTCGCCTGCCTTCATTGCGGTTTTCAGATCTGCCATCAGGCTTTCACGAAGGGTCATGCTTCTTCTACGCTCCATATGTGTTTATAATCGCTGCGCACCATATCACCCGCCACGAAAAAAAGCTTTACGGGAAAAAACTTCCCAGCCTCCCGCAGGGTCAGCGCCTGCTGGTGGGAAATTTCTTCCCACCGGTTTGACATGCTGCTAAAAGAGCGCCCCGGGAGGAACCATTTTGCACATGCCCATGTCAATCGACTCCATTATAGCCCGCATTGGCGGAGCAGACGCCACGGCGCGGCTGACCGGCGTTGGCACCGAGGCCATTCGCAAATGGCGGCAGGCGCAGGCCATTCCCTCCCGCCATTGGACAGCCATTGCCCAGGCCACGGGTCTTTCCCTTCAGGACCTCCAGCCCGCACCCGCAGTTACAGACAGACCCTCCCCGCTTGCGGGAGGCAGCCAGACAGGATCATCCATGCCTCAAGCCCGCCCGGATGGCGCGACCGCCGCTCTTGTTCTCGCTGATGGCAGCGTATTGTGGGGGAAAGGCTTTGGTGCCTTCACACCCAAACCCGCCATTGGGGAAATCTGCTTTTCCACCGGCATGACCGGGTATCAGGAAACCCTGACCGACCCTTCCTTTGCCGGGCAGATCATCACCTTCACCTTCCCGCATATCGGCAACGTTGGCACGAATGCGGAGGATGACGAGGCCACGCGCCCCGCAGCTCTTGGGCTGGTGGTCAAGGAAGACCCGACCGAGCAGGCCAACTGGCGCGCGACCAGCAGTCTGGATGCGTGGCTCAAGCAGCACGGCACCCCCAGCATTGCCGGCGTGGACACCCGCAGCCTGACCCTGAAAATCCGCGATGGTGGCGCACAGACCGCAGCCCTCGTATTCCCCGCCGACGGCAAGTTTGATCTGGACGCCATTGCCGCCGCAGTTACCGCGTGGCCGGGGCTGGAGGGCATGGACCTTGCCAAGGAAGTCACCTGCACAGCACCCTATGAATGGTCCGAAGGTGTATGGTCGTGGCCTGCCAACACCGCAGCCCCCACAGGCAAACGCCGCAAGGTTGTCGCCGTGGATTACGGGGCCAAACGCAACATCCTGCGCTGCCTTGTCAGTGCCGGGTGCGACGTGACCGTGGTCCCCGCCACCACCACGGGCGAGCAGATACTGGCACTCAAACCCGAAGGTGTGTTCCTCTCCAACGGTCCGGGGGACCCTGCGGCCACCGCCACCTACGCCGTGCCCGCCATCCGCACCGTGCTGGAAGCTGGCATACCGCTGTTTGGCATCTGCCTCGGGCACCAGTTGCTTGCGCAAGCACTGGGGGCCAAGACCTACAAAATGGAACGCGGCCACCGGGGGGCTAACCAGCCCGTGCAGGACCTGGCAACCGGCAAGGTGGAAATTACCAGCCAGAACCACGGTTTTGCCGTAGATGCCAAAACCCTGCCCGAAAACGCGCATGTCACCCACGTCAGCCTGTTTGATGGCTCGAACGAAGGTCTGGCATCGGATAAATACGCAGCGTTTTCCGTGCAGTACCACCCCGAAGCAAGCCCCGGCCCGTCCGACAGTTTTTATCTGTTCGAACGCTTTGTCACCCTGATCGACACCAACGGCGTCAAGCACTAACAGGACCGAACGCATCATGCCCAAACGGACAGACATCCGCTCCATCCTCATCATCGGCGCCGGTCCCATTGTTATCGGTCAGGCGTGCGAGTTCGACTATTCCGGCGCGCAGGCCTGCAAGGCCCTGCGGGAGGAGGGTTACCGGGTTATTCTGGTCAACTCCAACCCCGCCACCATCATGACCGACCCCGGCCTTGCGGACGCCACCTATGTGGAGCCCATTACGCCAGAAGTGGTCGAGCGCATTATTCTCAAGGAAAAGCCCGACGCGGTCCTGCCAACCATGGGTGGGCAGACAGCGCTGAACACAGCCATGGCGCTGCATGCCTCGGGCTTTTTGGAAAAGCATAATGTTGAACTGATCGGCGCGAAAGCCGACGTGATCGACCGCGCAGAAGACCGGCAGAAGTTCCGCGAGGCCATGGACGCCATTGGCATTGAAAGCCCACGCAGCTTTATTGCCCACACACTAGCCGAAGCGCACGAAGCGCTCAAGCAGATCGGCTTCCCCACCATTATCCGCCCCTCCTTTACCATGGGTGGTTCGGGCGGCGGTATTGCCTATAACCGCGAGGAGTTCGAGCGGATCATCCTCTCGGGTCTGGACGCCTCGCCCACCACGGAAGTGCTGGTCGAAGAGTCCGTGCTGGGCTGGAAAGAGTATGAAATGGAAGTTGTGCGCGACACGGCGGACAACTGCATTATCATCTGCTCGATCGAAAACATCGACCCCATGGGCATCCATACGGGGGACTCCATTACAGTCGCGCCCGCCCTTACGCTGACCGACAAGGAATACCAGCGTATGCGCGATGCCTCGCTGGCATGCCTGCGCGCCATTGGGGTGGAAACGGGTGGTTCCAACGTGCAGTTCGGCATTAACCCCGCCGATGGCCGCATGGTTGTGATCGAGATGAACCCCCGTGTCTCGCGCTCATCCGCCCTTGCGTCCAAGGCTACGGGCTTCCCCATTGCCAAGGTCGCAGCCAAACTTGCGGTTGGCTACACGCTGGATGAGCTGAAAAACGACATCACGCGCACAACTCCGGCCTCCTTCGAGCCGACCATTGACTACGTTGTGGTCAAAATTCCGCGCTTTACGTTTGAAAAATTCCCCGGCGCTCCGGCTCTGCTCTCCACCTCCATGAAGTCGGTTGGTGAGGCCATGGCCATTGGCCGCTCCTTCCCCGAGGCACTCCAGAAGGGCCTGCGCTCGATGGAAACCGGCCTGCACGGGCTGGACCCGGTGGAAGCCCCCGGCGATGGTGGGGAAGACGCATTCCGCGCCGCCCTCTCCCAGCCCCGGCCCGAGCGTATTCTTATGGCCGCTCAGGCGCTGCGTGCAGGCCTGTCGGTTGAGGCCATTCATGAAGCCTGCAAGTTTGAGCCGTGGTTCCTGCGCGAGATGGAAAAAATCATCCGTGCCGAGCGCGAGGTCGAACACCACGGTCTGCCCAAGGACGCACAGAGCCTGCGCCGCCTGAAGGCCCTTGGCTTTTCAGACGTGCAACTCTCCCGCCTGTCGGGCACACAGCCCGAGGAAGTGGACGAGCTGCGCACAAAAGCGGGCGTAACACCGGTCTACCGCCGGATTGATACGTGCGCTGGCGAGTTTACCTCCGCAACACCGTACATGTATTCCAGCTACGAAGGGCATTTTGCCCCCCCGATCTGTGAATCCAACCCGACAGACCGCGAAAAGATCATTATCCTTGGGGGTGGTCCCAACCGCATTGGTCAGGGGATCGAGTTCGACTATTGCTGTGTTCATGCCGCCTACGCCCTGCGTGAGGCCGGGTATGAAACCATTATGGTCAACTGCAACCCCGAGACGGTCTCCACCGACTACGACACATCCGACCGTCTGTATTTTGAACCCCTTACGGCCGAGGACGTCATTGCCCTGATCCGTTGCGAACAGCGCAACGGCACGGTCAAGGGCTGCATTGTGCAGTATGGCGGACAGACCCCGCTCAAACTCTCCCGCGCACTGGAAGCGGCTGGCATTCCGCTGCTGGGCACACCAGCCGATGCCATTGACCGGGCAGAGGACCGCGAGCGCTTTCAGGCCATGTTGCACACACTTGGTCTGCGCCAGCCCGAAAACGGCATTGCCCGCAGCCCCGAGGAAGCCGAAGCTGTGGCCGAGCGCGTGGGCTACCCCGTAGTCGTGCGTCCGTCCTACGTGCTGGGTGGCCGGGCGATGGAAATTGTGTATGACCGCGCCTCCCTCCAGCGTTACATGCGTGACGTGCTGCGCGTTGCCGGGCACGAAATTTCCTCCGGCCCCATTCTGCTCGACCGCTACCTGAACGAAGCGATCGAAGCCGATGTGGACTGCATTGCCGATGGCACGGACGTGTACGTGGCAGGCGTTATGGAACACATTGAGGAAGCGGGCATTCACTCGGGCGACAGCGCCTGCGCACTGCCGCCCTATACCCTCTCCCCCGCCATTGTGACCGAGCTTAAGGCCCAGACCGAGGCCATGGCGCGTGAGCTTGGCATTGTGGGGCTGATGAACGTCCAATACGCGATCAAGGATCAGGAGATCTTTGTGCTGGAGGTCAATCCGCGTGCCTCGCGCACCGTGCCGTTCGTGGCCAAGGCAACGGGGGTTCCGGTTGCCAAGATTGGCGCACGGGTTATGGCGGGCAGCAAGCTGAGCGGCTTTAATCTGGACGACCGGGCCGTGGTGCCGCACGTGGCTGTCAAGGAGGCGGTGTTCCCCTTCAACCGCTTTGCCGAAGTGGACACCATTCTGGGGCCGGAAATGCGCTCCACGGGTGAGGTCATGGGGCTGGATACGTCCTTTGAGCGGGCCTTTGCCAAATCACAGCTTGGGGCTGGCGTGCGCCTGCCCATGAGTGGCACGGTGTTCCTGTCCGTGCGGGAGAGCGACAAACCGCAACTGCCCCCGCTGGGCCGCCTGCTGGCCTCCATGGGCTTTAAAATCGTGGCAACACGGGGCACGGCGCGCAAGCTGCGTGACTCCGGGATCGAGGTCAGTGTGGTCAACAAGGTGCTCGAAGGCCGCCCGCATTGCGTGGACGCCATTCGCTCGGGCGAAGTGCAGATGGTCATTAACACCGCACAGGGCGCACAGTCCGTGGCGGACAGTTTTGACATCCGCCGTTCCGCCCTTGTACTGGGCATTCCGCACTACACCACCATGGCGGGCGCACGCGCTGCAATCCACGCTATTGCGGCAATGCGCGAAGGACCGCTTGATGTTGCGCCACTTCAGTCATACTTTAGTGGTTCGTTCTGAGCGCACGGGGTAGCCGGACCGGCTGCCCCATCCGTTCCATGCCGGGCCAAACCCCACGAGTGTGAGGCGTCACCCGACGCGAATATTGATGTAACTACTGCGCCGGGCCGGCAGGTCCGGCAGCTTTTATTCTGGGGACACGTCTTGCAGAAAACTCCAATGACGGGCAAGGGCCTGCTACAGCTTGAAGATGAGCTGCGCAGGCTCCGGTCAGAAGAACGCCCGGCTGTTATCCGCGCCATTGCGGAAGCCCGCAGCCATGGCGACCTTTCGGAAAATGCTGAATACCATGCCGCGCGTGAGCGCCAGTCCTTTATTGAAGGACGCATTCAGGAACTGGAAGAACTGATCTCCACCGCCGAGGTGATCGAGCCTTCCTCCCTGTCTGGCAGCCATGTCAAATTTGGCGCGACCGTGTGCCTTGTTGACGAGGATACGGACAAGGAAATCACCTACCAGATCGTTGGCCTGCACGAGGCGGACATCAAACAGAGCAAAATTTCCATCTCATCCCCGCTCGCCAAGTCCCTTATAGGCAAGCAGGAAGGCGACACCGTGTCCGTGCCTGCTCCTGGTGGAGACCGGACTTACGAAATCCTGTCCGTCAAATTCATCTGACATGATCTCGTTCGAAGATGTCACCGCCGCGGCCGAGCGCATTCGTGGCAAGGTTATCCGCACGCCAACGCTGGCCTCGCACGCACTCTCCCGCGCGACGGGGGCGGACATTACGCTCAAGCTGGAAAACCTTCAGGCGGTCGGCTCCTTCAAGGAACGTGGGGCGGCCAACAAGCTGGCCCTGCTGACCCCGGAGGAACGCGCGCGCGGCGTAATAGCTGTATCCGCTGGCAATCACGCTCAGGGTGTTGCCCGCCACGCCAGCCTGCTGGGTATTGACGCGGTTATTGTCATGCCCAAATTCACCCCCGCGGGCAAAGTGGTGCGGACCCGCAACTGGGGTGCGCGCGTGGTGCTAGAAGGCGAGACCTTTGCCGAAGCCCTGATGTTCGCGCAGGACATGCAGGCCCGCGAGGGCCGGACCTTTGTCCATCCGTATGATGATGCCGCCGTTATGGCTGGCCAAGGCACCTGCGCGCTGGAACTGCTGGAAGACGCGGGCGATCTGGACATGCTGGTAGCCCCCATTGGCGGCGGTGGCCTGCTGGCGGGCTGTTCCATTGCCGCGCGCGCCATGCGCCCCAATATGGAACTGATTGGCGTGCAGGTTGAATCCTACGATTCCCTTTCCGCCTTCCCCGGCCCCGCCACACACCCCAATGGCGGTTCCACCATTGCCGAGGGCATTGCCGTACTCCAGATTGGCACACAGACGGATGAGGTCATACGCAAACAGGTCGACAAGGTTCTGGTTGTCTCCGAATGTGCGATTGAAAATGCCATTACCCTGCTGGCCGAAGGGGCAAAGCAGGTAAGCGAGGGCGCTGGGGCCGCAGCCCTTGCCGCCTTGCTGACCTACCCCGAACTGTTCCGAAGCAAAAAGGTCGCACTCCCCATTTCTGGCGGGAATATCGACAGCCGCATTCTGGCCAACACCCTCCTGCGCGCCATGCTGCGTGATGGCCGCATCCTGCGTCTGGTCATGGAAATTCCCGACCGGCCGGGTGTTCTGGCCGATATTTCCAAAACCATTGGGGAAGCAGGCGGCAACATTATAGAAGTGTCGCACCAGCGGCTTTTTGCAGCCCCATCCGTGCAGGCCGCCCAGTTGGAAGTCATGATCGAAGCGCGTGACCCTGAACACGCAGCCCTTATTACCAAAGCGCTTGGTCTGTCCTACATCGTGCGCAGGGCGTAAGGGCTCCTCCGCACTTTTGACCGCACGCAAAACGGGGTGGTGGAGCGCATTCCACCACCCCGTTTTTATGCCTCCTGCCCCCCTGCTCCGTGACCTCTTTATCTTCCCCGCGTTTTGGTGGCATTATTCACGCCATAACCAAAAAACATAAGAAGAGGTCCAACTCCATGCCATCCACCCATACCCCCCAAAAGCGCACCGCCATGCTGGTCATTCTTGACGGATTTGGCTGGCGGGAAGACTCGTCGGACAACGCCGTGCAATTGGCCAGAACGCCCAATTTTGACCGGCTGTGGCAGGCAAACCCGCACAGCTTTTTGCGCACAAGTGGCGAGGATGTGGGCCTGCCGGAAGGGCAGATGGGCAATTCGGAGGTCGGGCACCTCAATATCGGGGCGGGCCGGGTGGTCATGCAGGAACTGCCGCGTATTTTTGCCGCCATTGCAGATGGCTCTCTGGCGCGCAATCCGGCTTTGACCGATTTTATTGCAACGCTCAAAAAAACCGGGGGCACATGCCACCTTATGGGGCTTGTCTCCGCTGGGGGGGTCCATTCTCATCAGGACCACGCGGCAGCCCTTGCCCGTATTGTAAGTGACGCCGGAGTGCCTGTAGCACTCCACCTGTTTACTGACGGGCGCGACACGGCCCCCCGCTCGGCCGCAACCTACCTGCAACAGCTCCGCGCTGCACTGCCTGCCACAGTGCAGCTTGCCACCATTTCCGGCCGGTATTACGCCATGGACCGTGACAAACGCTGGGACCGGGTGGAAAAAGCCTACAACGCCCTGCTCAGTGCAACCGGCCCGCAGGCCGGAACACCAGAAGAGGTTGTCAGCGCTGCCTACGCGCAGGATGTATCGGACGAGTTCATCCTCCCCACTGTGCTGGATGGCTATACGGGCATGAAGGATGGAGACGGCATTCTCTCCTTCAACTTCCGTGCAGACCGCATCCGCCAGTTGATGGACGCATTGCTGGAGCCGGACTTTACTGGTTTTGCCCGCGGCAAGGTCGTGCATTTTGCCGCAGCCCTTGCCATGACCCATTACAGCGACGCTCTGGCAAACCGCATGACCGTTCTGTTCCCACCAGAGGAACTGACCAATCTGCTGGGTGAGGTGGTGGCGCAGGCCGGGCTACGCCAGCTCCGCATGGCGGAGACCGAAAAATACCCCCACGTCACCTACTTCATGAACGGTGGGCGCGAAAAACTGTTTGAAGGCGAAGACCGCATTCTGGTGCCTTCCCCCAAAGTGGCCACCTACGACCTGCAACCCGAAATGTCCGCCCCCGAACTGACCGACAAGGCGGTGGCCGCCATCAAGAGCGGGGAATACGACCTGATTGTCCTCAACTTTGCCAACCCGGACATGGTTGGCCATACCGGAGTGCTGGCCGCGGCCATTACAGCAGTGGAAACAGTGGATACCGGGCTGGGCCGCATTGCACACGCACTGGAGGAAGAAGGCGGCGTTCTGCTGGTTACTGCCGACCATGGCAACTGCGAAACCATGAAAGACCCGCAAACCGGTGGCCCACACACAGCGCACACGCTCAACCTTGTGCCCTTTATTGTAGCGGGCGCCAAAGCAGGCCAACTGCATGATGGCGGCAAACTGGCCGACCTTGCCCCGACCTTGCTGGATATTCTGCACCTGCCCAAACCAGCCGAAATGACAGGCCAGTCCCTGCTTGCGCACTGAATGACCAGCCCCCGGCCACCTTTTTGCACCCAAAGCCCATCTGCCAGAACGGGCAGAAAGCTGGCCGGGGCAGCAGCACTACTGCTGGGAGCAGGGATGCTCTGCCCTGCGCTGGCATGGAGTGCTGAGCACACAGGCACAACACACGCGGCCCGGACCCGGCAGGCAGGCTCCACCACCACACACAAAAAACGCCACACGCTCCAAACCGGCACACAAACCCCGGACGGATTGGCTGATACACACGCCACCACACATGGTAGGCAGGGCCATTCCGTCCTACAGGCACAGGAAGCCGTGGCTGCCGCCCGTGCGCAGCACAAAGCCATGGAAATGGAAAAAGCCCGGCAGGCCACAGCCATTGAAGCCTCGCGCGCAAAAAATGATGCCGCACAGGCCGCCGCCGCTCAGGCAAAAAATCAGGCTCTGGCCCTGTCCGCCGCAACCGTTGCCGCAACAAGCCAGTTGCATGATACGGAACAGCAGATATCCGATCTGAGCGAGCGCATTACCGCAATCCGGGATGAACAGAGGAGCCTGCAGGCGGCCTTAAGCACCAATGCCCGAGCCCTTGGCCCTATTCTGCCACTGGCCGAGCGCCTGTCGCTCTATCCGTCAGACACCCTGCTGGCGGCCCCCGTGCCACAGGGGGATGCGGTCACCGGTTTTTTGATCCTGCGTGGGCTGTCCCGGCAGATGGAAGTGCAGGCACAGGCCATGCGCACCCAGCAGGCACGTCTGAGCAGCGTGGATGAGGACCTCTCGGCCCAGTATGCCACACTCGCGGGGCTCAAGCAGAACCAGAGCCAGCAGCGCGATACGGTGCGCCAGCAGGCAGCCCTTGCCCGCATTGCCCAGCAACAGGCTAGCAAAATGGCGCAAAGTGCCGCACAGCAGTTGCTGGCGGCAACCCAGCGCGCCTCCAGCTTGCAGGACGCCATTGCTCGGCTGGACGCGCTGGAAGATACCGCCCGCGCCGCCTTGCAGCATGAGATTGCCGCTGCCGAACAGGCCCACCCGGCCGGACGGGTCCGCGCTGCCCGCCAGCAGGAAGCCACACTCAGCCGGAACGAAGGACCGGGGCTGGCCGAACGTGGCACGGGTGCTGGTGTGCAGCCCGTTGCGGGCAGGCTGGTTTCGGGCTGGGGGGTCGCCAGCGATTCTGGCCCCACAACGGGCCTGACCTACCGCACCCCTCCGGGGGCCAGCGTGCGCGCCCCCTGTTCTGGCAGCGTGGACTTTGCCGGGGCGTTCCGCAGCTACGGCCAGATGGTGATTTTGAACTGTGGCCGACACTACCGCTTTGTTCTTGCTGGACTTTCCGAGTTGAGCGTGGACACCGCACAGAGTTTGACAAAAGGCGCGCCACTGGGACACATGAGTGCAACAGGCAGTTCCGCCACACTTTTCATTCAGTTGCGTAACGGACAAAAAACCGTCAATCCCGCCCCCTTTCTGTAAAGAGTGAGGCGGGTTGCGCTCTCTGGCTGTTCCCCTTCGTTGCGGAACACGCTAGTCTTGGGCAATATGCCGCCATGCTCCGGCACGGCGCGCAACGCACCCGACCGTGGTTGGCGCGCGCATTTGAAAAGACAGGAAGAACAAGCGCACGGGCCAAAGCCCTGCGACAGGAGACAAGATCGCATGAAGTTCCGCACAGGTCTGATGCTCGGCGCCGCAGCCATGACCGGCCTTGCCCTGACTTTTCACCCCGGACACAACAATGGTGCGGGATTGCTGGCCACCCCGGCTCAGGCCCAGAGTGCTACGCCGGATGCCTCCCCCACCACCAACCACGCGGAAACCTACCGCCTGCTGACCCTGTTTGGCACGGTGCTGGATCTGGTCCGGGCCGACTATGTTGAGCCTGTTTCCGACCGGGACCTGATCACCAACGCCCTGAACGGCATGCTCAGCGGTCTGGACCCCCACAGCTCATACATGACCCAAAAGCAGTATGATGACATGATGGTCCAGATGAAGGGCGAATTTGGCGGCCTTGGGCTGGAGCTACAGCAGCAGGATGGGCATATCCGCGTTGTCTCCCCCATTGATGGCACACCGGGCTTTCGCGCAGGCATCAAACCCGGGGATTACATCATTGCCGTGGATGGCCACACCATAGACGGTACACCGCTGGACGAAGCGGTTAAAAAAATGCGTGGCAAGGCCAACACCAAAATTACCCTGACCCTTGTGCGCGAAAAAACGCCCAAGCCCATTACGGTCACCCTTACGCGCGAGATCATTCATATTGATGTGGTCAAATCCGCCCTGTACGACCGGATTGGCTACCTGCGCATTGCCCAGTTTAACGAAACCACGGAAAAAGAACTGCTCAAGGGGTATAACGCCCTCAAACAGCAGGCTGGTGGCAAGCTGGGCGGTCTGGTGCTTGACCTGCGCAACGACCCCGGCGGCCTGCTGGATCAGGCGGTGGAAGTTTCCTCCAGCTTTATCCGCTCGGGCGAAATTGTCTCCACCCGTGCCCGCCACGCCAAGGACAGCCAGCGCTGGGATGCCCACGGAACCGACATTACGGATGGTCTGCCCATGGTGGTGCTGATCAATGGTGGCTCCGCCTCCGCGTCGGAAATTGTGTCCGGCGCATTGCAAGACCACCACCGCGCCGTGCTTGTTGGTACGCGCACCTTTGGCAAAGGCTCCGTGCAGTCCATTATTCCCATTCCCGGCAATGGGGCGGTACGCCTGACAACCGCGCGTTACTACACACCTTCTGGCCGTTCCATTCAGGCGCTGGGTATTACACCTGATGTTGTGGTCAAGGAAACGCGCGAAGACCCCGCATTCAGCCTGCGTGAAGCCGATCTGGAACATATTCTCAAAAATCAGGGCGGCAACCAGACCAAGGCGCAGCCACGCACGGACCTGCCTGCCATTGCCAAGATTATTCCCGACCAGCCCCCCGCCAACTGGCCGGAATTTGAATACAACAAGCCCAATACGGACTTCCAGCTCCAAGAAGGCCTGCGTGTTGTGCGGTCCATGGCTGGCCTACCAGCCCCCGACCCCACGGCATCCCTGCCGCCGGTCAAGCCAGCGGCCAAGACCGACTGTTCGGCTCATAACTAACGCATAGCAGGCAAAAGGCAGTGGTCATGCAGACACCCCCCCTATGGCAGCAGCTTCCGGCCAATGGTCGGTTGTTCATCCGCTTCTGGGGGGGCTGCCTTACGGCAACGGCTGTTCTGGCTCTGGCACTCCAGGTTATGGGGCCACCCCACCTGATTGCCGGGGGGGATGATATTGATACGGTCGCAGAACCAGCAAACAAAGCCGGCTCTGCGACCCATCTGGTCAATATTCCTCCCCCACAGGCCAGTCTTCTGGAAAAAAATGTTGGCCCCGGTGGTTTTCCCCTCCCAAAGCGCGGGCTACACGGCGCACTGCCACGGCAGATTTATGCAGCGCCTCAAGTGGACGTGCCCCCCGGCTCCCCCATGGTTGCGTTGCTGGTTGATGGTGTTGGCCAGTCCGATGACCTGACCAAGGACGCCATTGCAGCCCTGCCCGGGCAGGTGTCACTTGCGGTCTCCCCCTATGTGGCGGACCCGGACGCTATTATGGAAGCGGCCCGCCTGCACCAGCATGAACTCCTGCTTTCCCTGCCCATGCAGGGGGATACGGCGGATGCAGGCAAAGCGGATAATACTGGCAAGGATGCCGCCACCGACAGCGAAGGCCCAAAGGCACTGGGCGTTCTGCTCTCCGCCCAACAGAACATGGATAACCTGAACTGGTCCCTCTCGCATCTGGCGGGTTATGTTGGGGTTACCAATGCTTTTGACGGGCAGAATGGTGGCGGGTTCTCCAATTCCAACGGGTTCAAATCCATTCTGTCCGCTCTGGACCAGCGTGGCCTGCTTTACCTGAATGCAAGCCCCGATATCCATATTGACAGTAGCAACGCGGTTGGCACGGCTAACGTGAGCATCAATACCGATGAGGATATTGTTAATATTGATATCCAGTTGCTCAAACTCCAGCAGCTTGCCCGCCAGAACGGGCGCGCCATTGGTGTGCTTGGCCCCCTGCGTCCCGTAGCGCTGGCCTGCCTGCGGGCGTGGCTGCCCCACCTCAAGGACGTGGGCATAACGCTGGTTCCTGTTAGCCAGCTTATCCAGCCACCGGACCCGGCAAGCCTGCCCCAACCGGCCAGCAACGGGCAGATGCACGTCAACCTTTCCAACCCGACACCAAACATGATGGGGGGACGCCACTAATGCCGGTTGACCCGACCACCCTGCCTTACCGCCCCAATGTAGGCGCGCTGATTTTTAATGCAGAAGGCCGCGTGCTTATTGCCCGCCGGACGGACATGCCCGGTGCGGGGGGGCCACTCTCGCAAGGAACATGGCAATGCCCACAAGGCGGGATAGACGAAGGGGAAGACCCACGCACAGCCGTTCTGCGTGAAGTGGGGGAGGAACTTGGCACTACGCAGGTCAGCATTCTGGCTGAACACCCGGCGTGGATCCAGTACGACCTGCCCGCAGCACTGATTGGCCATGCCCTTGGCGGGCGCTACCGTGGACAGACCCAAAAATGGTTTGCCCTGCGCTTTACGGGCACGGAAGCTGACATCCAACTCGACAGTCACCTGCCCGCCGAATTTGATGCCTGGATGTGGATTGACCTGCAAACTCTACCCGATTGCGCCGTTGGTTTTAAAAAACCGGTCTATGAACAACTGGTTCCGGTTTTTGCCCACCTTGCTGTCGCGACCTAAACTGCGGAGGGACGGAATCTTCCCCTCCCCTGCAAACAGCAAACAGCAAACAGCAAACAGCCCATAAACAAAAAAGCCATTGATTGGGGAGCAAATGCCCCGACCAATGGCTTTTTTTTAAACCTGAGCTTTACACGTTGTTTTTAATGAGCACCTTTGGCTTTTCCATCACCCCTGAGGGGGGAAAGTAAAAAGCACAGTGGCACGCACAGGAACGCGCCAATACCCAAAATCATGAAGACCTCATTGTAAGACAACATGGCCACCTGACGCGAAAATTCCTTGAACAGGGTATGTTGCGCCACGGCGTCGGCCAGTCCTTCCGGCGCGCCACGAGCCGTTGCCGCCTGCCGCACCTGATCCTGATACGCATTGAATGGCTGGTTAAACGGCGTCATCCAATGCACCATATAGGCTTGGTGCGCCTGCTTGCGCTCGGTTAGCAACGCGGTTGCGCCAGAAATTGCCAAGGACCCCAGCACATTTCGCGCCATGCTGAACAGGGCCGATGCATCGGGGTTCAACCGTTCGGGGATCGTTGAATAGGCAATGGTTGAGAGCGGCACAAACAAAAAGGCAAGACAGGCCGTCTGGCTCATGCGGTACAGCATAAGATGCCTGAAATCCAGCAAAGGCAGCAACTGGGCCGAATAGAACAACGCCAGCCCCATAAGCGCAAAGCCGATAGCAATCACATTACGCACGCTGGTCAGGGTCATCAGCTTACCCACGATGGGAATAAGCACGATAACGGCCATCCCACCGGGGGAGAGCAGCAAACCGGACAGGGTTGCGGTGTAACCCATAACCTGCTGGGCAAACTGCGGCACCACAATGGCCGATGCATACAGCAACGCCCCCATGGCCCCCATAATGGCCGTGCCCACGGCAAAATTACGGTCTTTGAAAACACGCAGGTCCACAGCCGGCTTATCGGTATGGAGCAGCCAGAACACAGCGCCCGTAATCCCCAGAAAAGCCAGCACACCCATAATGCGGATAAAGTTGGAGCCAAACCAGTCGGCATCCTCCCCACGGTCCACCATGACCTCAAGGCAGCTAAAGCCAAGGGTGATCAGGCTGATGCCAATAACATCCACCGGGGCCTTCTGCTTTTGCGCCCATGGCGGGTCCTCCACCACGGCCATGACCCCCACCGTGGTGAGAAAGCCGAATGGCACGTTAATGAAAAATATCCACCGCCATGAGAAGTTATCCGTAATCCACCCCCCCAGCGTTGGGCCAATAACTGGCCCCACAACTGCGGCAATAGCGGTCAGCCCGAACGCCGCCGCACGTTTGGCAGGAGGGAAGCTGTCCAGAATAATGGATTGCTGGTTGGGCTGGAGCCCACCCCCAAAAAAGCCCTGCATAAGGCGGAAAACAACCAGTTCACCCAGACTGGTCGCCATACCGCACAAAAAGGACGATACGGTGAACATGGTAATGCAGATAAGAAAATAGCGCTTGCGACCAAACACTTTTCCCAACCAGCCAGATATGGTGAGCACAATGCCGTTGGCAACAAGATAGGCGGTGAGCGTCCAGGTGGAATCGTCATACGTGCTGGAAAGGCTGCCCGCGATGTGCGGCAGGGACACGTTGACAATGGTGGTGTCCAGAATTTCCATGAACGCGGCCATGGTCACCACAAAAGCCACGGTCCATGGATTATGTTTTGGTTTCCACCCCGCCGTTGCAGCGCCTGCCTGTGCGCTCATGGAGCGACCTGCCCGCCGTTATCCACAACACCATGCGGGGGCGCATCGGAGTGGCCCTGCGTCTCCACATGGACGGTTGGCTCAACCGACAGACCAAGGGCCAGAGGCTGCTCTGGGTCCAGACCTTCATCAATCAGGATTTTAACTGGCAAACGCTGCACGATTTTTACGTAGTTGCCGGTCGCGTTTTCGGGCGGGAAGGCGCTAAAGGTCGCGCCCGTGCCTTTTTGCAGCGAATCAATATGTCCGTGCAGCTTAAGGCTGGGGTAGGCATCCACCCGGATATCCACCTTCTGGCCGGGGTGCATTCTGGTGACCTGTGTTTCCTTGTAGTTGGCCACAACCCAGACTTCGGGCTCTACAATGGCAAACAGGCTCTGGCCCTGACGGACAAAGTTACCCTGTTCGATATTACGCTGCGAAATCCAGCCATCATGAGGCGCGCGGATAACAGTCCATTCCACATTCAGCGCAGCGGACACAAGACCGGCCTGCGCGGCCTTGACCTGTGCCTCCTGCTGCGAAATCTGCACGGCTGCATTTTCAATATTCGGCTGGACGGGCTGGGCCATCTGCACCGACCCTTCGGAGGCCATGACCCGTGCCTGTGCGGCCTCCAGCGCTGCCTTAGCGTAATCTATATCCTGCTGGGAGGTTGCCGCGCGTTCCACGCCATGCTGGCGTTTATAGTCTGTTTCCGCCTTGAACAACTGGGCCTTGGCGTCTGCCAGTTGGCCCTGTGCCTGCAACAGCTTACCGGGGAATTCCAGCAATGCCACGCGGTGCATCATGTCACTCGCCTGGGCCGCGGCCTGTGCGTTGGCCAGTTGTGCGGCGGCTTTGTCCCTTTCCGCTTCCCAGTCACGCGGGTCAATGCGGGCCAGAATCTGCCCTTTGCGCACAAACTGGTTATCATTCACCAGCAGTTCGGTCACATAGCCACCAACATGGGGGGCAATGGTTACGGAACGCCCTGCGGTAAAGGCATCGTCCGTTTCCACCTCATTACGGGTCATGAACCAGTAAAGCCCGCCCGCTACAACCAGACAGCCAATAACGCCAGAAAGGATGACCTTGCCCCGGCTGCTCTTTTTGGCCTGTGGCTGATCAGCCGTAGGCTGGTCCGTGGGGCCACTCTGCTCCGGCGCGGGGGGGGATGATAAAGACTGCTCGTTGTGGTCGTCGGCCATTCTGTTCCTTGCCCTCTCAAACACATCCTGCGCGGCATTTTTTTTCGGCCAGCAGCGCTGACCGACCAGTTCGGTCAGTATGTGGCACGTTCATACCCCTGCATCAAGCGCCACATGGACCGCCATGCCCATAATTTACGGTTATGCGTGCGAAACCGCCGTCAGTTTTCTAGCGATCCAGCCCCTGTGTCCTGACCAGACGGGCATAAAGTCCATCATGGCGCATCAGATCATCATGCGTGCCGCATTCCACGGCCCGCCCCTCCTTCATGACCACAACCATATCGGCCGAGCGCACGGTGGACAGGCGGTGCGCAACGATAAGAGTCGTGCGCCCCTTGCGCAGTGTGGCCAGTGCATCCTGCACCAGAGCCTCGTTCTCGCTATCGAGCGCACTGGTTGCTTCATCCAGCAAAAGCAGACGGGGGTTGCGCAGCAGGGCGCGGGCAAGGGCCACGCGTTGGCGCTGCCCGCCGGACAGGCGCTGCCCCCCCGGACCGACCACCGTGTCATAACCATTGGGCAGAGCCTGAATAAACTTTGCCGCGGCCGCTGCATGGGCGGCAGCGGCGACCTCCGTATCGGACGCCCCGGGTCGGCCGATCAGAATATTTTCCCGGACCGAGAGGTCAAACAGCAACGGGTCCTGACTGACATAGGCCATGCCGCCGCGCAGGCTTTCCAGTTGCACATCCCGCAGGTCCATACCATCCAGCAGGATACGACCAGACGAGACATCATGCAGGCGGGGCACCAGGGAAAGTGCTGTGGACTTACCGGCCCCAGACGGCCCGACCAGTGCAACCGTACACCCCGGCTGCGCATCAAAACTCAGATGATCAAGCCCCACGCGCCCATCGGCATAAACAAAACGGACATTCTCAAAAACAAGGTGCCCACCCCCCGCAGGCAGCGAACGGGCCTGTGGGCTGTCTGTTACCGCCGGGGGGTCATCCACCACGGCAAACACACGCACAAGCCCGGCAAGTCCTTCCTGCAAGGCTGCGTTCAGCGAACCCAGCGCCCGCAACGGGCGCGAGGCCAGCAACAGGGCCGCCACAAAACCGGAAAAATCGCCCAGCGTCGCCCCACCCATGGCCGCACGCCAGCCAGCAAAGCCAAGCACGGCGGCAACTGCGGCTCCCCCCAGTGCCTCCAGCAGAGGCTCCACCCGTGCACGGCCACGGGTGATCCGCAGCATGGCCTGATACAGATGACCAAACGAGAGCGCTGCCCGCGCGCTCTCGCTCTCTTCCAGCCTGTAAACGCGCACCGTGCGGGCCTGCGCAAAACTTTCGGTCAGGAAGGCTGCTGTTTCCCCCACCCGTTCCTGCATTCCGTTCGAGGCGCGGCGCACACGCTTGCCAAGACGTTGGATGGGCACTGCGGCTATGGGGTACAGCACGGCTGCGATCAGGCTGAGTTCCCAATCCATGTACAGCATGGAGATGATCAGCCCCACAACCGTAACCACATCTCCCATGGAGCTTACGGCACGGATCAGGGCATCCCGAATGGTGACCGCATCCGTGGTAAAGCGCGCGGCCAGCTTGGCCGGAGCCTCCCGCTCCACATGGGCGATATCAGTCCGGAGCAGGTGTTCAAACATCTGCTCCTGCAAACCCCGGATCACCAATAGCACCAGCCCGTGTGTTGCAAGGGTCTGCGCGTACTGGGCCAGAGCCTTGGCCAGTGTGATCACCACCACCAGCAGCGGAACCTGATACAGAATACGCGGATCACGCGTGGCAAACATGTCCAGTGCTCGCTGGATAACCAGCGGGTACAGTGCTGTCAGCGCCGCTGTCAGCACCGTAACGGCTACAACTGTGGCAATGCGGGCGGGGTACTGGCTTATCTGCGTACGCCACAGCCTTCTGAGCAGGGCGCGCGTATCATCGGGCCGCAGGGGGCGGGAAGAAGCGGATGGGGCGGCAGGGGGCTCGGACGTCATACCCTGTCTTTACCAGCCTCTCCCCCTCCCATGTAAGGGGCGGGGCTCAGCTTTGTGCCGCTTTTGCATCCAGCAGGTGCTTTATCTGCATGCGGCACGCATGCGCTCCCGCACGGCACCCTCCGTCCAGCCACCATTGGCGGACAAGCCCTATAATCCGCCCGACTTCCGGCCCTGCCTGCCCACCCATGGCCAGCACATCCCGCCCGGCTATGGGAAAAACCGGAGCCTCAATCCCGCGCAACCGGCTCCTGAGTTGTGCAAACGCCGCGTTCTGCACCGCCGTGCGTGGCGTTGCGGCCTGATGCAGCCATATGCGCCCTTCCAGCACATCATGCGGCTCGTCTGCCACAAGGCGGCGCAGAGCATCATCGCTCATGCTTACATCGGGCATGGGGGTGGATCGATTTAACGCCGCCAGCAGTCCGGTCTGGGCGCGGGACATCTTCAGGCGGCGGGCAACAGCAAGCGGAGCCGCGCTCAACCCCGCCAGCCGCAATAACGCATGCCCCGGTGCGCCGTAGTCCAGCAGCCGCACACACCGCTCCAGTGTATGGCCTTCTGGCAATATACGGGCCAGAACGCCTGTATTCTCCATAAGACGCAGAATGGCGGCCACATTCGGCCCGACCAGAATCCGCTGCAACTCCATCCACACCCGCTCGACCGACAGACCATCAAGCAAAGCAACACCGCAGCTTATGGCATACAGGGCCTGCTGATCCGGCTGCCCCCGCCCGTAACGCCCATAAAAGCGGAAAAACCGTAGAATACGCAGTGCGTCCTCTTCTATCCGCAGCGCGGGCTGGCCCACAAAGCGCACATGCCCGGCCGCCAGATCGGCCTGCCCGGCAAAATAATCGTACAGCACTCCGGCCCGATCGACCGACATGGCGTTGATTGTAAAATCCCGCCGCAGCGCGTCCGCCCGCCAGTCCTGCGTCCAGCGCACAACGGCGTGCCGCCCGTCTGTCTCAACATCACACCTGAGTGTGGTAATTTCGTATGGCGCTCCATCCATGACGGCGGTCACGGTGCCATGTTGCAGGCCGGTCGCCACAACATGCACATCCTGCGCGCGCAGGCGTTCCATAACCTGTTCGGGTGGTTCGGGGGTGGCCAGATCAATATCCGCAATGGCGCGGTCTGCCAGCAGGTCACGCACAACGCCCCCAACAAGGCGCATGGCGGGCAGGATCGACCACAGGCGCGCCAGTGCAGCCTGCCGGGGCGGCTCCAGCCTGCTTATGAGCGAATCATGCGTCACCACTATCCACCGGCATACGCGCAATGGGGAAAAAGCAGCCACAACTCCACACACCCATGCAGGGCACACCTTGGCAGGCCCCCGGCTCGGCCAGAGCCGCCAGTTCGTACCACACCGCGCGGGACAGGCGTGCCTCCAGCGGGTAGGTCCCCTCCCCCTGCCTTATGGTCAGGTAAGGGGGGCAGCCCTCGGGGCAGGCTTCGGGCGGGATGTCCCACAGGGTCCGAATCGGGTGTTCGGCATCGGCCACCACCACCTCGTCCATGTTGGTGCGAAAACTCAGGCGCTGCATACGCCCCATGCCGCTCCAGTCCAGCTCCACCGCTAAAAAGGGAACATCCTCAACCTCGATCACGCCGCTCTCAAACGGTGTGCGGAGCAGGTAAGCGCCCTGCGCATCCCGCGTGAGCAGGGAGCCAAACAGGCAGGACATGGCCTTGCGCTTGATCTCGGACCCACGGTACAGCCACACGCCATCCCGCCTGACCAAAAAAGGCAGACGCCGGTTTTCCGCTCCGTCAGGGGTATCGGTCCCGTGCTTATCGTGGCACGAAAGGGCCTGCGCGCCGCCTACCTGTTCACCTTTCACTGACTCACCATCCTGTTAATACGTGTCCTTGTGTTGTGCACAATGATATAGGGAGCTTACCCCGCTTGATGTAAGCCCTGCATGTAATTCAGACTGGATCCATGACCACATCAGACGCACCGTTTCCGGCACAACAGCCTTCCTCCCCCCCAGAAGTGCGGGAGGCAGATCGTATCTGTGAACGGCTTGCCGCCGTCCAGCAGGAAATTTCAACCGTCATTTTCGGGCAGGACCAGATTATCCGCCAGACGCTGACCACGGTTCTGGCTGGTGGGCATGCCCTGCTGGTTGGCGCTCCGGGTCTGGGCAAGACCTTGCTGGTGACCACACTTGGCACTGTGCTGGGCCTGAACGCCCGCCGCGTGCAGTTTACTCCCGACCTGATGCCCTCCGACATTACCGGCAGTGAAATTCTGGACGAGGATGCAACCGGCCACCGCAGCTTCCGCTTTGTGCATGGTCCCGTGTTCACCCAACTGCTGATGGCGGACGAAATCAACCGTGCCAGCCCGCGCACCCAGTCCGCGCTGTTGCAGGCCATGCAGGAGCACCATGTGACTGTGGCCGGGGTGGAATACCCCCTGCCCCAGCCCTTCCATGTGCTGGCAACGCAGAACCCCATGGAGCAGGAAGGTACCTACCCTCTGCCCGAAGCACAGCTTGACCGCTTTATGCTCCAGATCGGCCTGACCTTCCCCGATGCTGCGTCAGAGCGCGCCATGCTGCTGGCAACAACTGGCGCCCAGAACAAACAGGCCCAGCAGGTCATGGACGCGCCAAGCCTTATGCAGGCACAGGACCTGGTCCGCCGCATGCCTGTGGGCGAAAAAGTGCTGGACGCCATTGTAAACCTTGTCCGCGCCGCCCGCCCCCAGAGCACGCCCGACGCCACCTTGCGCGAGCAGATTGCATGGGGCCCCGGCCCGCGTGCAGCACAAACGCTCATGCTGGCCACCCGCGCGCGCGCGCTGCTGGATGGCAGGCTCTCCCCCGGTCTGGACGACGTGGCCGCTCTGGCCCGCCCCGTGCTGGCCCACCGCATGGCGCTCACCTTTGCCGCCCGCGCTGAGGGCGTGACCACGGACGATATTGTGGCCCGACTGGTCAAGACTCTGGGTTGACCCCATGAGCCGGTCCGGACTGACGCCAACCACTCTGCTACGCCGGTTTTTGGGCCAGAACCGCACCGTGGCGGGCGGGCAACACGGTGCGTCGGGCACCGCAAGCCCCCCACTTTCCGCTACGGCGGATATGGCCTGCTCTGCACAAACGCTGGCCACACGCATGCCGGACCTTCTGCTCCATGCCAGCCAGATTGCCACAACGCTGGCATCGGGCAGGCACCCACAGCGCCGCGCGGGGTGGGGGGATACGTTCTGGCAATACCGCCCCGCACAACCGGGCGAGCCGGTCAACCGCATAGACTGGCGGCAATCCGCCCGCACAGCCCGCGCCCATGTGCGCGAAACCGAAGCCGAAGCCGCGCAGACAGTGCTGCTCTGGTGCGATTTTTCCGGCTCCATGCAATGGCGCTCCACCAACGCCCTGCCCGGCAAGCTAGACCGCGCCGTCCTGCTTTTGCTCAGCATGGCCGCCCTACTGCTGCGCAATGGTGAGCGGGTCCAGCTTCTTTCCCCCTCCGGTCTTGTTCCCCTGCCCCCCGCTTCTTCCGCGCTGGAGCGGCTGGCACTGGGGCTTTGCGGGCTGGCGACCAGCACCGACCCTGCGGCTGCCCCACTCCCGCCCCCTGCCCTTGTGCCCCGGCGCACACGCCTGCTGCTTGCCAGCGATCTGCTCTGCCCCGATGCCCAGCTACAGGATTGCCTGCACCAGTTGGCAGCCCACCCCGCACGGGCCTACGTGCTGCATGTGAGCGACCCGGCCGAAAACACACTCCCCTACTCCGGTCGCACCGAGTTCTGCGGCCTTGAGGGAGAAGCCACGCTGGAGCTACCGCACGTGCAGAGCCTGCGCCCGGATTACGCAGCCCTTGTTACGGCCCGCAACCAGTGGCTTGAGCAGACCATAAGCCGGTCTGGCCATCTGTTCACGCGCCACCAGACCGATATGGCACCACTGCCCACGCTGCTGGCGCTCCATGCCCAGATGAGCCAACGCGTATGATCTTCCAATCCCCCACCCTGCTGTTTGCCCTGCTTAGCCTGCCGCTGGTGTGGTGGCTGCTCCGCGCAACCCCGCCACGCGCGCGCCAGCAGGTTTTCCCCCCCATTGCCTTTCTGTCCAAATTACGTCCGAAGGAAACGGAAGCCGCGCGCTCCCCCCTCTGGCTGCTGCTGCTCCGCCTTGTCGCTATCGGGTTGCTGGTGGTCGGGTTTGCCCGCCCGTTTATTCCCGGCACCCGTGATGTGGTGCAAACCCACGGGCCTGTTCTGCTGGTCCTTGACGACGGAATGCTGAGTGCGGCGGACTGGACTGACCGCCTGACCACAGCACAAACCATTGTAGATGACGCAGAGCGCACGCAATCCAGCATGCTGGTGCTGGGCACCGCCCCACAGGCGGAGGATGCCTCGCCAGTCCTTACGCCTCAGCCTGCGACCACTGTGCGGCAGATGCTCAACAGCCACCACCCCAGCCCGTGGCCCGTGGACCGCGAGCGGGCCGCCGAGCAGATCCTGCACCTGCCTGCCACTCCTTTTGCCCGTGTTGTGTATCTGGCCGACGGCGTTGCCCAAAGCGGAGATACAGCCTTTGCCCAAGCCCTGCGCGCACGGGGTGCTGTGCGGGAAATCCGCTTTTCCACTCAGGCAGGCATAGCACTTGCCCCCGCCACCCCTGCGGCGGACGGCGCCATGGCGCACCTGATTACACTCCCCACCGGGCAACCCCGTCTTGTCCATGTGGTAGCCCGCGCAACAGATGGCGGTACGCTGGCAGTGGTGCCCGTACCCGTAGCCGCCAATGCCACGCAGGCAGACGTGCACATCAACCTGCCCATAACCGTCCGCAACCGGATTGACACACTGGCCATACAGGGCGTGGCGAGTGCTGCCACCACTGTTCTACTGGACGAAAATACACGCCTGCACCCCGTTGGCCTGCTCTCCAGCGGTGGGGCTGATACACCGCTGATCGGCTCGGTTTTTTACCTCCGCCGGGCACTTGCCCCCCTGTCCGACCTGCATGAGGGTAATCTGGAAACACTGTTGGCCCGCCCCCTGTCCGTGCTGATCGCGCCAGATGGCACACTGGCGGGTGCCCAAAGCCAGAAAACCGTGCTGGACTGGATAAAAAACGGCGGCACGCTCATCCGCTTTGCAGGCCCCGCACTGGCTGGCAGCCAGCACGATACGGCCCCCCCCCCCAATACGCCGGACATAGCGCAAGACCTGCTACCGGTGCCTCTGCTGGACGGCGCACGCCAGCTAGGTGGCTCCATGACATGGGGCACACCGCAAAAACTGGCCCCATTTGAGCAGGCATCTCCCTTCCGGGGGCTGGATATTCCAGCCGATGTTACGGTCTCGCGGCAGGTGCTGGCCAGCCCTTCGGCTGATCTGGGGGCACATGTGTGGGCGCGTCTGGCCGATGGCACGCCGTTGGTCACACATGCGGAACTGGGCAAGGGCGAAGTGATCCTGTTCCATGTCAGCAGCACGGCGGACTGGTCCAACCTGCCCCTTTCCGGCCTGTTTGTGAGCATGCTGCAACGCCTGACGGAACATGCCAACGGGCTGAACATTCCAGCAGACAACGCACTGCTTGCCCCCGCCATAACACTGGATGGAGAGGGCATGGCAGGCCCGCCCCCACCAACGGCGCGCGGCATTCAGGGCAATGTTTTTGCCACAACCTCTGTCTCCCCCATTCATCCCCCCGGCCTGTATGGCCCAGCGGATGGACACAGGGCACTCAATGCCGCCACTGGGCTGCAAAGCCTGCAACCCGCACAGCCTGTGGGCACCATAACGGACTCCTCGGGTCAAAGGCCGGATCTGCCATTGGGGCGTTACTGCCTGCTAGGCGCCCTTGTGCTTTTACTGCTCGACTGTGTGGCCGTTGGCCTTATGCGCGCAGGCAAACTTTTGGCACCCAAAGCCGCAGCCCCCTTACTCGCGCTGTTTGCAGCCCTTGGCGCGCATTCCCCCCCCCTCCACGCGCAGGACCTGAACAGCGTGGCCAAGGTACCAGCCGCAGCGCTGGAAACCCGGCTGGGCTACATTGACACCGGGCATGATGATGTGGATGATGCCTCCCGCGCCGGGTTGCAGGGACTATCCGACTTTGTAAACGCCCGCACCTCCGCCGTGATGGGCCACCCCGATGCCGTGCACCCCGGCACGGATGATCTGAGCTATTACCCGCTGCTGTACTGGCCAATTACGGCGGATGCCACCACCACCCCGGCCATGACGGCAGCCCTGAACACCTTTATGGCGCATGGCGGTATTCTGCTGATTGACACACAGGGGCAGGACGGCAGCACCAGTTCGGCCGACACCACCTTTACCGCCGATGCACCGGGCACGGGTGCAGCCCTGCGCCGGGTTACAACCGGGCTTGTAGTACCTCCGCTGGTGGTCATGACCGACCGCCACCTGCTCGCCCATACCTTTTATCTGCTCCACGACTTTCCCGGCCGGTATGCGGGCCAGCCCATCTGGGTTGCCAAGGAAGGGGATGCCGAGAATGATGATGTCAGCCCGGTTATTATTGGTTCGGCCGACTGGGCGCATGCCTGGGCGGTGGACAGTGCAGGCAATACGCCATTTGCCGTTATTCCCGGTGGCGGTGACCAGCGCCTGCAGGCTTACCGATTTGGGCTGAACACCGTTATTTACGCCCTGACAGGCAGCTACAAGGCTGATCAGGTGCATGTTCCCATGCTGCTCAAACGGCTGGAGGACAAGCCATGACCCCCCTCTTTGCCTCCGTGGGTTTTGCCCCGTTACTGCCGTTGTGGCTGCTCACCCTAGTAGGTGCTCTGGCTCTGGTTCTGTGCGGGTGGGGAGTGTTCAGCCGCACTCGGGGGGCCATCCTGCGCCTATGCAGCGTCTGTGTGGTGCTTCTGTGGCTGGCCGGGCCGCAACGCTACCATGAACAGCGGCGCACACTCCCCCAGACCGCCCTGCTGGTAGTTGACCAGTCCCCCTCCATGGGGCTTGACCAGCGTGCCGCCATAGCCCGGCAGGCGGCGGATACACTGGCCCAGACCAAGGTGGATGGGCTGAACATCCGCACCGTGACCGTGCGTGGCAACGCGCATGACGGCACAAAGCTGTTTGACGCTCTGGATCAGGCGGCGGCCGACATTCCCCCCGCCCAGTTTGCTGGTGCCATGATGGTAACGGATGGTGAGATTGCCGATGTGCCCACCACCATACCCGAGCGCCTGCGCCCCCTATTGGACACCAACAGCCGCGCGACCTTGCCCCTGCACATTCTGCTGAGCGCCAGCAAGGAGCAGAAAGACCGCAAGCTGAGTGTTCTACAGGCTCCGCCCTACGCCATTGCAGGCCAGAGCGCCAAGCTGCGCGTGCAGGTGGACGACATGGGACCGGGCACACAGGCTGGCACTCCAGCGGAACTGAGTGTGCGGATCAATGGGGAGGAAGCACGGAGTATTCCGGTCCTGAGCGGTGCGCCACAAGAGATTACGGTCCCCGTAACCCAGCCGGGGCCTCTTCTGGTCAGCCTGTCTGCCTCCCCCCTGCCGGGTGAAGCATCGCAGTTGAACAACCAGACCGTGGCCCGTATTACCGGCATCCGCGACCGGCTGAAGGTGTTGCTGATTTCGGGCACTCCCAATCAGGGGGAACGGGTCTGGCGCAGGCTGCTCAAGGCGGACCCTTCGGTTGATCTGATCCACTTTACCATCCTGCGCCCGCCTGAAAAGGACGATGGCACCCCGCTATCCGACCTCGCACTTATTGCGTTCCCCGTGCGCGAGCTGTTTCAGGAAAAAATCAACCAGTTTGACCTGATCATTCTCGACGGTTTTGAAAACAGGCATATTCTGCCACATAGTTATCTGGAGAACATTGCCAGCTTCGTGCGCCGTGGCGGTGGCCTGCTCCTGACTGCCGGTCCCGAATTTATTGGCCCCGGCTCCTTGCAGGATACCCCGGTGGGCGATGTGCTGCCCGCCCACGTGGCCCCGGACCAGAGCAGTATGCTCATCAGCCGCTTCCGCCCCACCTTGACAGACACGGGCCGCAGGCACCCTGTTACGGCGTCCCTTCCCGGTGCGCCAAAGGCCGATGCGCAGCTTGGCAGCCCCACAGCCGTTCCCGGCCTGTGGGGACCGTGGTACCGCGCACTGCACCCCGACAGCACCCATGGCGAAGTGCTGATGAACGGACCGGACAACAGCCCCCTGCTGGTGCTGGACCGGGTTGATCAGGGGCGGATTGCGCTCCTCCTGTCCGACCAGATATGGCTCTGGTCGCGCGGAGAGGATGGCGGTGGCCCACAGGCCGAACTGCTCCGCCGTATCTCGCACTGGCTGATGAAGGAGCCAGAACTGGAGGAAGAGCAACTTACGGCCAGCATGACCCCGGACGCGCTCGACATAACCCGTCACAGTATTGGCGCACCGGCAGCCGCTGCCATAACGCTTACGTCCCCCTCCGGGCAGACCAGCACTGTAACCCTGCATACAAGTGGGGATGAGGGAACGCAGACGACCCATGTGCCCATAACGGAATCCGGTATCTGGCGTATTTCCGATGGTACGCACACGACCTACGCTGCCTCCGAGCAGGACAACACACCTGAACAGACCGACCTGCGCGTAACCGCAACCCGTGTGGCCGATATGGCTAAAATGACCGGAGGTGGTGTGTTCTGGCTGGGCGACACCACGGCCAGCATGCAGACACCTACGCCAAAACTGGCTACATCCGGCGCGCTGCATGGTAGCAACTGGCTGGCTTTTGCACAGCGCGACGCGCATCTGGTAACGGGTAGAACGCCCATACCACTTCTGCCCGCCCCCCTTGCCATGGCACTCGCACTCATGCTGCTCTTTGCCGCATGGTGGCGCGAAGGCCGCACCCGATAGGAATGGGCCGTCTTTTCCGCTCCCATGGGGTGTGATACGCTAAAGGTTACCTGTATTGATGGACAGACAATGACCCGTTTTCCACGCCTTGTTTCATCCGCTCTGCTCTTCAGCAGCCTTGCCATGCTTGTAGCGGTTCCGGCATTTGCCGATGAGGCCGAAGATCAGGCTGCCGCTGCTGAATCCGCCGAAAAATCGGAAAGCGCCAAGGCCGCCAAACATGCAGCCCCGCCGACCGCCATTCCCGGTGCCGAAGGGAGCGATGATGAAGCGGGCGAAGGGGGCGGGCACCCCAACAGGGATATTGAACCCACAGTGGCTTTGTTCGAGGCCATTAACCGGGGCAGCGTTGCCTCCGCGCGTGACGCCATTAACCGTGGCGCGGACCTGAACGGGCACAACATTCTGGGTCAGACGCCGCTTGATATGTCCATCGACCTGAACCGTAACCCCATTACCTTCCTGCTTTTGTCCCTGCGCAATTCCAGCAGCCTTCGGGGGGATGACAGTGTGGGAGCGGTCAGCACATCCGACCTGCGTATGGGCGGTGGCAGCGCGGATGAGGACGATACCTCAAAGAACAAGGCGCATGACCCGCGCTATGACCGGACGGGAGGCGCCGCCCAGCCGTCTATCGGTTTTCTGGGCTTTGGCGGCAGCTAATCCGGTTATTGTTTTCACCTGACTTCATAAAAAAAGGGGGCATTGCGATGCCCCCTTTTTTTTATGCCATTCCGTAACCAGAAAGCCGTCTTTACAGCGAGACCGTGCCGCCCAGACTTTCCTGCCGCAGCACATCAAGCGGTAGCAGCACGCCCTCACGTTCAAAATGCCAGAATGTCCAGCCATTGCACGATGGCGCGTTAGTCAGCATGGCCCCCATTTTATGGATCGAACCACGTTTGGCCCCACTGACCAGCGTGCCATCTGCTGCAACTGTTGCCTGAATACGCTGTTTTTTGTCACTCAGAACCGTCCCGGCCACCAGCGCGCCCTGCTCCACCAAACTGCCAAACGGCACACGCGGCGCTTCGCGCTTGTCCTGCGTGGTCTGTATGGCATCATCATCAAGTGGCACTTCACGGGCCACGCGGGCCTTGGCGGCCTCCACATAGTCCGGGTGACGCTCAATGCCTACAAAATGGCGGCGCAGGCGGCGGGCCATGGCGACCGTGGTGCCTGAGCCAGAGAACGGGTCGAGCACGACGTCATTCACCGTTGTGGACGCCAGCAATACGCGGTGCAGCAGACTTTCGGGCTTTTGGGTGGGGTGCAGTTTCAACCCATGTTCGTTACGCAACCGCTCATTGCCTGTGCACAGCGGCAGGTACCAGTCCGAGCGCATCTGCACATCATCATTCAGCGCCTTCATGGCCTGATAGTTAAAGCGGTAGCGGCTGTCCTGACTGCGTGCGGCCCAGATGAGCGTTTCATGCGCGTTGGTAAAACGACGGCCCCGGAAGTTGGGCATGGGGTTGGATTTGCGCCAGACCACATCGTTCAAAATCCAGAACCCAAGGTCCTGCAGAATAGCCCCAAGGCGAAAAATATTATGGTAGGAGCCAATAACCCAGATTGTGCCATCCTTGTGCAAAAGACGGCGGGCCTCGCTCAGCCATTCACGCGTAAAGCGGTCGTATTCCTGCAGGTCGGAAAACTTGTCCCAGTCATCATCCACGCCATCGACAACACTGTCATCGGGGCGGCGGAGTTCGCCCCTGAGTTGCAGGTTATATGGCGGGTCGGCAAAAATGCAGTCCACAGAACCCGAAGGCAGGGTGCGCATGGTCTCCACGCATTCACCCCGCAGGATTTCGTCAAGTGGGAGGTCCATGGAAACTGCTTTTGCGCCGCTCATGCCCGGGTCTCCGTTTTCAAATGTTCCAACTGCTGGCGTACCGTGCCGAATGTTTTTCTGTGGTGCGGGGTCACACCGGTCTGCATGAGAGCCTGACGGTGGACCGCCGTGCCGTATCCTGCATTTTTTTCCCATCCATAATCGGGCCAGCGCACATCCAGCCGCGCCATGATGCGGTCACGCAGCACCTTGGCCACAATGGAGGCCGCGGCAATGGACAGGCTAACCCCATCCCCGCCCACAATGGCTTCCGCACTGCACCCGAAATCTGGAATTTTGTTGCCGTCAACCAGCACATGGTCGGGCCGGACCGGCAGACGGGCAACTGCACGCTGCATGGCCAGATGGGACGCATGGTAGATGTTGATACGGTCTATTTCCGCCGTGGAGGCGGCACCTACGCCAATGGCCACACCGGGCACATGGGGCAGACGCTTGGCAATGGCCTCGCGCACAGTGGGTTTTAATTTTTTGGAATCATCAATGATGGCGGCAAGGTCATCTGGCACGCCACAGGCGAACACCACAGCGGCGGCCACAACCGGACCGGCCAGCGGACCACGGCCCACTTCATCCACTCCAGCGACCAAACCGCCATGCTGTTGTTCACGCCTGAAATCCGGCATTGCTTCCCTTCCCGTCCGCTTGAAACGACTCGGTTAAAATTACCGAGTCGCAGCAATCGCGACTCCGTAGGGAAGGAGAAGCATTTTTTTACCCGGGAGCGCAAGAGTCCCGGTCAAATGATTTTTCAGGAACGGCTACGACGGGGGAAGAAAAGCCAGCCGAGCAGGATACCCACGACCGAAACAATCCCCAATGAAAGCAAGGGCTTATCCCGCACAAAGGTTACTGCTTTTTCTACCGCGCCCTCACCCTCTTCATACAGGTCTGCAAAATCTTCCTGCATGTGTGCGGTGAACTGATCGACCTTTCCGTCAGCCTGAAGACCGATATCTCCGGTCAACCCGCCAGCGGCATCCTTGACATGTCCCTGAACGTCCCGGACCTTGGCATCGATCTTGCTTTCGATGGTGTCGATTTTATCTTTAGCCATGACGACTTTCTCCTTTTCTGAACCATTCTGTAATGGTCCGCGCATGAAAGCGACCGGAGATCTGCACGATCGCCTGTTGCATCAGACCGCAAAAACGCGTCTCTGACTAGGCATGCCTTCTCCGACGTCCACACAACTGACTGCACTCATTGTTGGTTCCATGTTTTTTATGGAACAGCTTGATGGCACCATTCTGGCGACCGCCCTGCCCTCCATTGCCCACAGCCTGCATGTGGATACAGTGGCTACCTCTGTCGCCCTGACGTCCTATATTATTGGGCTGGCCATTTTTATTCCCGCGTCCGGCGCACTGGCCGACCGTCTGGGCAGCCGCACGATCCTGATGCTGGCGATCTGCATTTTTGTGGGCAGTTCAATTTTTTGCGGCACCGCCCATTCCCTGCTGTTTCTGGCAGTCATGCGTACCATACAGGGCATTGGCGGGGCACTTATGGTGCCTGTGGGGCGGCTGGCGGTTATCCGCAGCACGCCCGCGGACCAGCTTGTCCGCACCATGACATGGATGATGCTCCCCGCAACCCTTGGTCCGCTGCTTGGTCCTGTGGTGGGGGGGTATATTACAACGTGGCTGACCTGGCGGTGGAACTTTTACCTTAATATTCCAGTCGGGCTGGTTGGCCTGCTCCTGACCTACCGCTTTATTCCCGAAGTGCGCGAGCCATCGCCCCCTCCGTTTGATGTCAAAGGTCTTTTTCTGGCTGGCGGGGGGCTGGCGGTTCTGTCCGTTTTTGCCGAACTGTTCAGCCATGGCACGGGTTCACCCGCGCTGGTTACGGGCTTTTTGTGCGTGGGGCTGGTGCTGTTGGGAATGTACACCTACCACGCGGGGCGTACGTCTTTTCCGCTTCTGGACCTGCGGCTTATGCGCTTCCAGACATTCCGTATCTCCGTTTTTGGGGGAGCGGCATCACGCATTGCCGTGGGCTCATTGCCGTTTCTGCTCCCTTCCTTCTTGCAGATCGGGGCGGGGCTGAGTGCCGCACAAAGCGGGCTTGTCACATTTGTGGCGCCACTTGGGGCCATTGCCATGCGCCCTTTTGTGCCTGCACTGCTCAAACGCTGGGGTTTTCGCACCATTCTCATGGCCAATGGCTCTTCGGCAGCACTGGTCTTTGCGATGATAGCGCTTTTTCGCCCATCCTATCCGTTGTGGCTCCTCTCGCTCGTGCTCACACTGGCGGGGGCTGCGCAGTCTCTCCAGTTTTCGGCCTATAACACCGTTGCCTATGCCGACATTCCAGCAGACAGGATGAGTGCTGCGACCAGCCTGTATTCCACCATGCAACAGATCATGCTTTCGGCTGGCATATGCATTGCCGCTGGCACCCTGACGGTACTGAGCAGGCTGCACCATAACACCCCCGCAAACATGACCGATTTTGCCCTTGGTTTTGTTGTGACTGGCGCCATATCCCTTTTTGCCGTGCCTTTGTGCGCCACACTTTCTCCTTCCGCTGGGGCAAACATGAGTGGCAACCGCCGTTAAACGCACGTTTTTAACGCACAAATTACATAGAGAAATGTTATTTTATGCATGCTTTCAATGACGAGGCTTGCACTTAAGCAAAGAGTTCAGCACACTTCCCCTCCATCAGCAGGGTGCCCCTATGCACAGCGTTCCCCTGAACATTCTGACGCAACTTAGGTTAACGAACAGCGCACCTCATGGACGATAACACTCCGCCCACCACCACTCCCGCCAAACCACGTTCCTCCAAAAAACGTCTGCTTCTGGCAGGTGGCGTTCTGGTGGGAGCCTGCATTTTAGGCTTTGCCTTCCTGCGCCCGCAGGCCGGGCACAAAACACACCACAGCACGGCCGATTCCGGCCAAAGCCAGCCCGTTGCCGTGCAAACGGTCCATGCCGGCAGCATGCCCGTGGAACTGACCGAACTGGGCACGGTTGTGCCCATTACCAACGTAACCGTGCAAACCCGCGTGGAAGGCTACCTGATGCAGGTGCTTTTTACCGAAGGACAGCATGTGCATAAGGGCGACCTGCTCGCACTGATCGACCCCCGCCCCTATCAGGTCCAGTTGGAACAGTATGAAGGCCAACTGGCGCAGGATAAGGCGCAGCTTGAACAGGCCCGCGTGGATAGCGGACGCTACCAGCGCCTGATCAAGCAGGACAGCATTGACGCAAAAACCGCGCGCGACCAGCAGTTTACGGTCCAGCAGCTCGAAGGTACCGTCAAGGCTGATCAGGCCTTGATTGATAACCAGAAGCTGCAACTGATCTACTGTCACATTATCGCCCCCGTGGACGGGCGCATTGGTATTCGCGCCGTTGATCAGGGCAACTATGTTGCGGCGGGCCAGTCTGGCGGGTTGGCGGTGCTCACCCAGATGCAGCCCATATCGGTCATATTTACGCTGCCGCAGGACCAGTTGCCCGAGGTGTTTGCCCAGTTGCAGGCCCGCAAGTCCCTCCCCGTTTCGGCGTGGAACAGTTCCAACACACAAAAAATAGCCGATGGCACGGTCAGCACGCTGGATAGCCAGATAGATACGGCAACCGGCACCGTGCGCCTGCGCGCCATTTTTACCAATGAAGACGAACACCTGTTCCCCAACCAGTTTGTCAACGCGCGTCTGCTGGTCAAAACACTGGACCACGTGCTGCTGTTACCCACAACCGCCGTGCAGACCGGCCCCTCCGGCCTGTTTGTCTACGTTGTCAAGGATGATGACACGGTGAGCGTACAGCCAGTGACCACGGGCATTTCCAACGGCACGCTCAGTGTTGTCACTACCGGGCTGAAGGACGGTGACCGGGTTGTCACGGACGGCACGGACCATTTGCGCGCGGGAATTAAGGTGACCATTCCCTCCACGGCTCCCACCCCAACGCCGGACCATGCCACGCCGTGAACCCATCCGCCATTTTCATTCGCAGGCCCGTCGCAACCACGTTGCTGATGCTGGCCATTTTTATGGCCGGATTGCTGGGCTATCATTTTCTGCCCATTTCCGCGCTGCCGCAGGTTGATTACCCCACCATAACGGTAGAGACCTTCTACCCCGGTGCCGGGCCAGATGTTATGGCGACCTCGGTGACCGCACCACTGGAAACCCAGCTTGGCCAGATGCCCGGTCTGGACCAGATGACATCGCGCTCATCAGGTGGGGCGTCGGTCATTACCCTGCGGTTTGACCTGTCCATGTCCATGGATGTGGCGGAGCAGGAGGTGCAGGCCGCCATCAATCAGGCCAACTCGCTGCTGCCAACCGACCTGCCCGCCCCCCCGGTTTACGCCAAGGTCAACCCGGCGGACACGCCCGTGCTTACGCTGGGCATTACGTCAGCCACCATTCCACTGCCCGAAGTGGAAGACTACGTGGATACAAGGCTTGCGCAAAAAATCAGCCAGATTTCGGGCGTCGGGCTGGTCACGCTCTCGGGCGGGAACCGCAAGGCCTACCGGGTGCGGGTGAATGTTCCCAAACTGACCTCCTACGGTATTGACCTGGACACACTGCGCACGACCATTGGCAATGTGAACGTCAACTCCCCCACGGGTACGTTTGATGGCGCGCAACGCTCGGCCACCTTGCGGGTGGATGGCCAGATTACCAGCCCCGAGATGCTGCTCAATCAGGTTATCGCCTACCAGAGCAGCGGACCGGTACGCATCCGCGATGTGGCCACGGTGGTTATTGGGCCAGAAAACACCCAGCTTGCCGCGTGGTCCAACAAAACCCCGGCCCTGATCATGAACGTGCAGCGCCAGCCCGGTGCTAATGTAATTGCCGTGGTGGACAATGTTAAGGCCACCCTGCCCGCCCTGCGCCAGACGCTACCACCGGGCATTGATATTGTGCCCCTGACCGACCGCACCACAACCATCCGCTCATCCGTATCGGATGTGCAGTTTGAGCTTTTTCTGGCCCTTGTTCTGGTTGTGGCCGTTATTTTTGTCTTCCTGCGTAATGTTCCCGCCACCATTATTCCCAGCCTGTCCGTGCCGCTCTCCATTATTGGCACGCTGGCCATTATGTATCTGCTCGACTTCTCGCTCGATAATCTCTCACTCATGGCCCTGACCATCGCCACCGGCTTTGTGGTGGATGATGCCATTGTCATGATCGAGAATATCTCGCGCTATGTGGAAGCGGGCGAGGACCGCATGAGTGCGTCACTCAAGGGTGCGGGGGAAATCGGGTTTACCATTATCTCCCTGACCATATCGCTCATTGCCGTGCTGATTCCGCTGCTGTTCATGAGCGATGTGGTAGGGCGGCTGTTCCACGAATTCGCGCTTACGCTGGCCACCACCATTATTCTGTCCGCCGCGGTGTCGCTCACGCTGGTGCCTATGATGTGTGCACGCATCCTCTCCGAACGTCCGCATGACGCGGGGAGTGCGGCAACACCATTCCTGCGCTGGTCCGCACGGATGGAAGCCGCAACCGAGCGCCTGATTGCAGCCTATGACCGTATGCTCGATGTGGTGCTGGAATGGCGCAAGCTAACGCTGACCGTGGCCGTAGGCACGCTGGTGCTGACCGGTGTTCTGGGCTGGTACATTCCCAAAGGGTTTTTTCCCGTACAGGACACGGGGGTTATTCAGGGCATTTCCGTTGCCGCACAGTCCATCTCGTTCGAGAGCATGAAGGTGCACCAGCAGGAACTGGCCAATGTTATTCTCAAGGACCCGGATGTGGCGTCCCTGTCCTCTTTTGTCGGGGTGGACGGGCAGAACGCAACGCTTAATCAGGGCCGGTTCCTGATCAACCTAAAAGAGCATGACGCCCGCTCCTCCTCCGCGACCGAGATTGCAACGCGGCTGGAGCAGGAAACAGCGCAGGTCACAGGAATCAAACTTTACCTGCAACCGGTACAGGACCTCTCGCTCGACACGACGGTATCTGCAACGCAATACCAGTTTTTGCTCGAAAATCCCGATTACAACGCCTTCAAAATCTGGATACCCAAGCTGATCGAGCGGCTACAGCAAGAGCCCGCTCTGGCCGATGTGACCTCCGACCTACAGGCCGAAGGGCTGGTCGCGCGCGTAACACTCGACCGCGCCACGGGGGCACGTTACTCCGTAACACCCCAGACAGTTGATAACGTGCTGTATGACAGCTTTGGCCAGCGCCAGATTTCCACAATCTATACGCAGTCCAACCAGTACCGCGTAATTTTGGAGGCGGACCCACAGTTCCAGACGGATCTGTCCTCCCTTAGCCAGCTTTATCTGCCCGGGATCAGTGGCAATACGGGGGAAAGCACGTCCGGGCCTACGCGCTCGCCCACCTCCGGGCTGGTGCCACTCCCTGCGGTTACCAAGGTCACGCAGGAAACCGCTCCGCTGCTGCTGACCCACTTCGGGCAGTTCCCGGCTACGACCATCTCCTTCAACCTCGCCCCCGGCTATGCGCTGGGAGACGCCACTGCGGCCATTCGCCGGGCGGAAGCGGATATCCACCTCCCCTCCGCTTTCCAGACGTCTTTCCAAGGGACTGCGGCGGCGTTTGAAGGCTCGCTCAGCAACGAAATGTTCCTCGTCGCGGCTGCCATTATTGCCGTCTACATTGTGCTGGGCATTCTGTACGAGAGCTTTATCCACCCCATTACCATTCTCTCCACCCTGCCCTCCGCAGCCATTGGCGCGTTGCTGACCCTGATCGTGGCGGGTGTGAACCTCGACATTATGGGGATTATTGGCATTGTGCTGCTGATTGGGATTGTGAAGAAAAACGCCATCATGATGATCGACTTTGCACTGGAGGCAGAGCGTGAACATGGGATGGACAGCCTGCGCTCCATCCGCACGGCGGCCACGCTGCGTTTTCGGCCCATTCTCATGACCACTCTGGCAGCCATGCTGGGGGCTGTGCCCATGGTGCTCTCGCACGGTACGGGGTCTGAGCTGCGCTACCCGCTGGGGCTGGCCATTATTGGCGGGCTTGCCCTTTCGCAGTTGCTCACGCTGTTCACAACACCAGTAATCTATCTGACACTGGATACATGGGCACACAAATGGAGCAAGCTACGCCATGCCCGCACGACCTCCCCCCCTAACGGGCAGGCCGTGCCGTGAACATCAGCCGGATTTTTATTGACCGGCCTGTTGCCACAATCCTGCTGACCATAACCCTGTTCCTTGGGGGGCTACTGGGGTATCGCGGCCTGCCGGTTGCTGACCTGCCCAATGTGGATTTTCCGGTCATCCAGATTCAGGCACGGCAGGCTGGTGGCTCCCCGGAGGAAATTGCAAGTGCTGTGGCAGCACCGCTGGAGCGGCATCTGGGCCAGATTGCAGATGTTACGGAAATGACATCCCAATCCACCGAGGGCAGTACGCGCATTACGCTTCAGTTTGCCCTCTCGCGCGATATTAACGGGGCTGCGCGTGATGTGGAGGCCGCCCTTCAGGCCGCCCATGCGGATATGCCCTCCTCCTTGCGGCAGAACCCAAGCTACCGCAAAGCCAACCCCAACGGCGCACCCATTCTCATCCTGACCCTAACGTCGGACACCCATACCCGCCCCCAGTTGTACGATTACGCAACCAACGTGCTGGTGCAGCACCTGTCCGCCATACAGGGGGTTGGTCAGGTGGAAATCAGCGGGAGTGCGCTGCCCGCCATCCGGGCGGAAATAAACCCTCTCCCCCTGTTCAAATACGGGATCGGGTTCGAGGACGTGCGCGCAGCCCTTGCCTCGGCCAACGCGCATACGCCCAAAGGCATTATTGACCAGAACGGTGCCCGCTACACGTTGGACACGAATGATCAGGTTCGCACAGCACAGGACTACCGTGACCTGATTATTGCATGGCGCAACAACCGCCCCGTGCGGCTGGCCGATGTGGCACAGGTGCAGGACAGTGTGGAAGACCTGCGCAACGCAGGGTACTACAACGGTCAGGCATCGGTGATTGCCGTTGTGTTTCCCCAAGCTGGTGCCAACGTGATCCACACGGTGGATCAGATCAATGCCGAAATGCCCATGCTCAAATCCGCCCTGCCCGGCGGGGTGGCGTTGCATGTGGGGCTGGACCGCTCACTGACCATTCGCGCGGCGCTGGTGGATACGCAGCTTACACTCCTGATCTCGGTCGTGCTGGTAGTGCTGGTGGTGCTGCTCTTCCTGCATTCGTGGCGGATGACGCTTATTCCCGCCGTGGTGGTGCCTACCTCCATTGTGGCAACGTTTGGCGTTATGCGCCTGCTTGGTTTTTCGCTCGATAATATGTCGCTCATGGCGCTTACGGTTTCCACCGGCTTTGTGGTGGATGACGCCATTGTGGTTATGGAAAATATAGCCCGCTATATTGAGCAGGGACTACACCCGCGCGACGCCGCCATAAAAGGCAGTGGCGAGGTCGCCTTTACGGTTATTTCGATCTCGGTTTCCCTGATCGCCGTCTTTTTGCCCATTCTGCTCATGGGGGGGCTGGCGGGCCGCCTGTTCCATGAATTTGCCATGACGGTCTCCATCACCATCCTGATTTCAATGGTGCTGTCCCTGACCCTGACCCCCATGATGGCGGCCTATCTGCTGGTCCCCCACAAGGCGGGCACGGCTCCGGCTGGCTCTGGCAGCCTTATGCGCCACGCCATTGCCGTCATGACCGCCTTTTTGGACCACATGCAGGCGGGCTATACCCGCTCGCTCGACATTGCCCTGCGCTACCACAAGACCGTACTGCTCAGCCTGCCCTTTACGCTGGCCCTTACAGCCGCCCTGTTCGTGCTGATGCCCAAAGGTTTTTTCCCGGTGGAAGACACGGGTATGCTCATGGGGCACTTGCAGGGTGACCAGTCCATCTCCTTCGGGGCTTTGGCCAAAAAGCTGACCGAAGTGCAAAAAGTGCTCCTGCACGACCGGGACGTGGAGAGCGTGTCCTCCTTTATTGGTGGCCGCGGTTCATCCAACGAGGCGGGGCTGTTTTTGCAACTCAAGGACAAGAGTGATCGCAGCGATACCCCAACAGAACTGATCGCCCGTGTTAACCGCAAGCTGCGTAATCTGGTTGGCGCCAGTTTTTTTCTTATGCAGCCCGGTGCCATCCGCTCGGGCGCACGGCAGAGCAATGCGGCCTACCAGTACACGCTGGAAGGCGAAAATTCCTCCGAACTCTACGAATGGACATCCCGCCTGCTGGCGGAACTGCGCCGCCACCCGGAACTGACAACCCTGTCCTCGGACGTGCAACTCGGTGGCTCGGCCATCAGCACCGAGATCGACCGCGATACATCCGCCCGTGTGAACATTACCCCCCAGCTCCTGTCCAACACGCTGTACGATGCGTTTGGCCAGCGCGCGGCCTCGGTCATTTATAACCGGCTGAACCAGTATCGTGTGATCATGGAAGCCGACCCCAAAAACTGGTCAAACCCGGAAAGCCTGATGCAGGTCTGGATCAGCGTTGCCGGGGGCTCTGCTGGCGGTGGCACCAAGTCCAACACCATACGGGTGCGTAATGCCTCCAGCACCGGCTCCACCACCAGTACGGAGGCCACCCAGAGCTCCCTGTCCTTTAAAAACCAGATCGCCAATGCGCTGGCCGGGGGGGCTGGTGCATCCAATGGCTCGGCCGTTAGCACCGCGTCCGAGGCCATGGTACCGCTTACACTGGTGACCCATCTGGTTCCCAGCCGCACCCCCCTTTCGGTCAATCATCAGGGTCTGGCTGTTGCGGCAACGCTCTCGTTCAATCTGGCCAAGGGGGTCTCGCTTGGCACGGCAACGCAGATTATAAACACTGCACAAGTTGCCCTGCACATGCCCAACACCATTCATGGCAGTTTTGCTGGTAATGCCGCGCAGTTCCAAAAGGCGGTCAGTGATGAACCCCTGCTTATTCTGGCAGCCCTTGTGGCCGTGTATATAACTCTAGGCGTGCTTTACGAAAGTTACGTCCATCCACTGACCATTCTCTCCACCTTGCCATCGGCTGGTGTCGGCGCTTTGCTGGCCCTGCAACTGGCGGGGGAGGAATTTTCCCTCATCGCCATGATCGGCGTGATCCTGCTGATTGGCATTGTGAAAAAAAATGCCATCATGCTGGTGGATTTTGCCATTATGGCCGAACGCGAACAGGGCATGTCCGCCCATGATGCCATACGCACCGCCTGCCTGCTCCGCTTCCGCCCGATTATGATGACATCGGTTGCAGCCGCCCTTGGGGCCGCCCCGCTTATGGTCACCAATGGATACGGAGCGGAACTGCGGCACCCGCTGGGTATTGCCATTGTTGGCGGGCTGATCGTCAGTCAGGCGCTCACACTTTATACAACGCCTGTCATTTATCTGATGTTCGATACTTGGCAGTCGCGTGCTGGTTCCTTTATCCGCTCGTTTTCGTTTTCCCGCAGTTTCAGGCAGGATAGCTGAATGCCTTTTTATCGTCCCTTCCGTTCCCTTCGCCTGTCCCTGCTGCTGGCCCCTGCCGTTCTGGCTGGCTGCATGGTTGGGCCGGATTACAAGCGGCCCACTCCTATTATCTCGCCTGTTTTCAAGGAGCTTCGCCCAGCACCCGGGTGGCAGTATGCAACGCCGCAACTGGCCAGCCTGCCCAAAGGCTCATGGTGGACGATCTATAACGATCCACAACTGAATGCGCTGGAAGCGCAGGTGGACATCAACAACCAGAACATCATTCAGTACGAGGCACGCTACCGTAACGCCCGTGCCACCATTAACTCCATACGGGCGCAGCTCTACCCAACGCTCAGCGGGGCGCTGTCCTTCAACCGGCAGAGTTCGGGGCGTGGGTCGCGTTCGAGCGGCACCATCATCAACTATGGGTCCGGTGGCACCACCAGCACAACGTCCACCCCTTCCAACTCGACCGAAAACACTTATGCCATGGGGCCTTCCGTATCATGGGATCTGGATTTGTGGGGTAAGATCCGGCGGCAGATTCAAGCACAGGTGACCGAGGCACAGGCCACGGCCGCTGACCTTGCCAATGCGCGCCTGTCCTATCAGGCGCAGTTGGCCACGGCCTATTTCAACCTGCGGTATCAGGACAGTCTGTATGACCTGCTGACCAAAAACGTGGCGTTTTATGAGCGGTCCTACCAGATTACCAAAAACCAGTATGATGCGGGTACCGCGGACCCGACCACCCTGCTCCAGGCCCAGACACAACTGGAACAGACCCGCGCGCAGGCGACCGCAACCGGCATAGCCCGCGCCCAGTACGAACACGCCGTTGCCGTGCTGATGGGCAAAGCGCCTGCCGAGCTTTCCATTCCCCACGGCGCATTGCCGCGCGCCATTCCGGCCATTCCGGTCATGGTGCCTGCAAGCCTGCTCCAGCGCCGCCCCGACATTGCCGCCGCCGAGCGCCGGATGGAGGAATATAACGCCCAGATTGGCGCGGCCATGGCGGCCTTCTACCCCGACGTCAAACTAACCGCGACCTACTCCTATAGTGGGGACCCGGTCGGCTCGCTCGTGCAGGTTGCAAACCGCATATGGACACTAGGTGCCTCAGCCACGGAAACACTGTTTTCCGGGGGCTCCCGGACCGCTGCGGTTCATGAGGCCGACAGCAACTACAATGCCTATGTGGCCACTTACCGCCAGACCGTGCTGACAGCCCTGCAAGGAGTGGAAGACCAACTCTCCAACCTACGCATTCTGGCCGATCAGGCGGACCAGCAGCATGTAGCGCTCGAAGCCGCCAACAAAGCTGTGACAGTCGCCTTTAACCAATACATGGCGGGCACCCAGATCTACACGACCGTGATTACCGCCGAGGTTACGGCCCTGTCCAACGCCCAAACCGCGTTACAAATCCAGCAAAGCCGCATACTGGACTCTGTCAGTCTGGTGGAAGCTCTTGGTGGTGGCTGGGATGCCTCCGAACTGCCGAGCAAAAACTCCATGCAGACGGACAACCCCTTCCTGCCGTCCTTTATCCAAAAAGATAAAAACTAGCCGCCACGCAGGGGCTTACCCAATAAAAAAACCTCCGGAGCTTTTGGCCCCGGAGGTTTTTTTATACCCGGTTACTGGAAGCCAAGCCCGTTACTTCATGACCGCGCGACCGGCCAGCAGGGCGACCACCAGAAACACCACAAACAGAACAATGGCGATAAAGAACAGAATTTTAGCCATCCCGGCCGAGGCAGAGGCAATTCCGCCAAAACCAAACAGCCCTGCAACAAGTGAAATAACCAGAAAAAACAGTGCCAGTTTCAGCATAACGAACTCCCTTGCATTCCAATCCCGGTCAGAGCCAAAAACGCCCTGCCGCCTTACTTCCTGCGCCGCAGGAAAATTCCAATAATCAGACCAACAATCCCCGCCGTGGCGACGGCAAACAGTGGCTGGTCAATAACAACATCTCGCAGTGCCTCAGCAGCGGCACTGCGTTTGCCCGGATCAAGGGCATCATAACTGGATACCTTGCCCAAAAGGCCATCGGCCCCATCCTGAAGGTTGCCAATACCATCCTCAAGACCAAAATCCGTCTTGCTCTCATCACTCATAAGAGGATGTCCTCCATACTGGATTAAAGGGTAACGCGCTGCGCACCCCTAAAGATGCCTATGTGAACGATTTTTTCGCTCAAGACTAGATTTCAGCCGAGCGCCAGTAGGCTTCACCACCCGGGTCGGGTTCCCCTGCAATCATGGCGCGCAGACGGGCCGCGTAGGTTCTAAAAGCGGGGCTATCGGGGTTACGCTGCGGCATATCCAGCACTATCTCGCCCGTAATGCCCGCAGGCGGTCCACCAGCCAGCACTACAACACGCGTGGCAAGGCGCAGGGCCTCTTCAATATCATGCGTCACAAACAGAACTGTTTTGTGCGTCTGCTGCCATATCCGCTGCAACTCTTCCTGTAGACTTGTGCGGGTAATGGGGTCCAGTGCGCCAAAGGGTTCGTCCATCAGCAGCAGGTCCGGGTCCACGGTCAGGGCGCGGGCAACACCCACACGCTGCCTTTGCCCGCCAGACAGGCGGCGTGGCAACCTGTCCGCCACCTCCTCCAGCCCGACAAGTCTTAGAGCTTCCTGCGCGCGGGCTTTTTTTTCATTTTTATTCAGGTGCAGGCCTTCCAGCCCGAACATGACATTACGCAACACCGAGCGCCATGGTAGCAGCCGCGCATCCTGAAAAACCATAGCCCGGCTACGCCGCGTGGCATGCGCCCCGGCACCGGCTGTGCAGGCGGAACCACCTGTCTGGCCTTCGGTTGGATGCATCAGCCCCATCAACACCCTCAGAAGCGTGGACTTGCCCACGCCAGATGGCCCCAGAAGCGCAACAAATTCGCCGCGCGCGAGTGTCAGACTGACATGGCGCAGCACAAAATGTGCCCCTCCATCATGCGAGAGGCCAACATCATGCAAAGAGGCAACCACATCCGCCCCGTTCATGGTTGCCATCTGAGAACCCATTTGCGCACAAACCCAAAAAGAAAATCGGTAATGGCATACAGCATGGCCATGGTCAGCATGTAAACCACGACAACATCGGTCGCCAGAAGGCTGGAAGCCTGCATCATACGCGCACCAATGCCCGGCACACCAAACAGCTCCGCCGCCACAACAGACATCCACCCCTGCCCCAGCCCGGTCCGCAATCCTGCCATAATACCGGGAGCGGAAGCGGGGAGTACGATCTTGAACAACCGCCCCACAAAACTGCCATGCCCGAAGGCGGATGCCAGTTCATACAGTTCGGGGTCAACGCCCCTTACGGCGCTATGGGCTGCATAAAAATTGATCCAGAAAACCGATATGGCAATCACAAAAGTTGCCCCGGCAGTGCTCAGCCCGAACCATAGAATGGCAAACGGCACCCATGCCAGCCCCGGCACGGGCCGCAACAGGCGGACAATGCCTTCCAGCAGGCTATCCAGCAGGCCCAGCATACCGCACAATATGCCAAGTCCAGCCCCCAGAACCGAGCCAATAAGCAGCCCAAGCAGGTAATGGTTCAGACTATCCAGAATAGCCTGTTGCCAGAACCCACCCCGCACCTCGTCCAGCCATGCTGGTCCGAGGGAGGAAGGTGCTGGCACCATGCCAGATGGCAGCAGCCCGGACTGGACTGCTGCCTCCCACAAACCAAAGAACAGAACAAGCCCTGCCAACCCAAGCCCAAGGCGGACAGAACCAGACAGCTTTATGCTCACGGCTTGGCCTGCTGCCACAGACCCGTATCAAACAGGTCTTCCACAGGTTCAGCCTTACGCAGCAGACCTTCGGACACTTCAAACTCCTGCAACTGCTTAACACTTTCCACAATACGCGCCGGATCACTGACAAACCGGGATGCCGAATGCTCCAACGCTGTTTTCATAACGTCGTCATTGAGCATACCACCACCCAGCGCTTTTTGCACAAATGGCACCGCATCATCAGGGTGCTGGGCCAGCAGCCTTGTCGCGCGTACGAACAGGTTTGTCAGTGTTCCCGCCCATACTTTGTGTTCAGGCGCATCCGGTTTGACAATAGCCAGAACCGAGCCGGGCTGATCAGGCATCATGCTATGACCAGATGCCAGAATACGGGCATCTGGCAGACGGGTTTTTACAACCGTTAATGCTGGCTCGCGCAAAACCGCACCATCCACCGCACCAGCAAGGAAGGCCTGCTGGGCAGCGTCAATATCCACCCCAACAATGGACGCCACGGTATTGACCTGTGCAAAGTCGAGCTGCTTTTGCAGCCAGTAGCGCAACAGCGTATCGGGCACGGAACCCGCAGGCTGTGCAGCCAGACGCGGTAGCCGCGTCTGGTCCTGCTTGAATCGCGCAAAAATGGCTTTGACGTCATCGGGGGCTAACCCGCCATCCACATCCGGCTTGATACCTTGCGCCAACGCACCGCGCGCAATCACAGACAGTTCCTCGATCGAGGCAGTTGCCACGACCTTGACATCCACACCATGTGCACGCGCCTGCAACAACGGCAGAACGCCCGCCACGTAACCATCAATCCGCCCGGCGACCAGAGCTTGAATGGCCTGCGGGCCAGAGGTAAAGCGGACAAGCTGCACGTCCAGACCGGCCTGTTTGGCCCAGCCCTCACCGTCGATCACGAACAGCGCGGAAGACCCCAGAACAGGAATATAGCCGATACGAATACTCTCCGCCGCCTGCACGGGGCTTACAGCCCAGCCAAATGCCACGGTGGCGAGCGTTAACATTTTTAGTAACGCGCGTTTCATGATGTTATCTCTTTCACTGAAATATTTTATCAAAAATAAAAGTGAATATATTCTCGAATTTGTCAATCACTCACGCATGATCATGGAATAATTTTATTCCACGCACATTACTCACACATATCAGCCACAACCGAATGACATAAAAAAAGCTGGCTCCTAAGAGCCAGCTTCTTTCATTCTGCTTGAAAGCAAAAATTAAGCAGCAAGGTCCTGCTTATCTTCCACTTCCGGGCGCGGACCACTGTCCTGCCCTTTAGCACTGACATCGCGGTCGATCAGTTCGATCACAGCCATCTGGGCGGCATCGCCGTAGCGTACGCCAGCACGCAGAACGCGCGTGTAACCACCATTGCGAGCCTTGTAGCGTTCTGCAACGGCTGCAAACAGCTTTTTAACGATCACATCATCACGCAGCACAGCAAATGCCTGCCGACGTGCGTGCAGATCGCCACGCTTGCCAAGGGTGACCAGCTTTTCAACAAACGGGCGCAGTTCCTTCGCTTTGGGAAGCGTGGTGGTGATCTGCTCATGTTTGATCAAAGCCACAGCCATGTTGCGGAACATGGCTGCACGATGAGAAGAGGTAACGCCGAGCTTTCTGCCGGCAATCCGGTGACGCATGGTTCAGTTCCTAGTATCGAGAAAAGTCAGATCAAAACGGCTCATCAAGCCGCTTTGCCAACTCTTCAATATTTTCCGGCGGCCAAGCCGGGACGTTCATACCCAAGGACAGCCCCATAGAGGTCAGGACTTCCTTAATTTCGTTCAGGGATTTACGGCCAAAGTTCGGTGTGCGCAGCATTTCCTGCTCACTCTTCTGAACCAGATCCCCGATGTAGATGATATTGTCGTTCTTCAGGCAGTTTGCACTTCGAACAGACAATTCAAGCTCATCCACCTTGCGCAGCAGATTACGGTTGAACGGCAGATCATCCTCAGGCTCTTCAGCCTGTACAGGACGCGGCTCATCAAAGTTGATGAAGAGCTGCAACTGATCCTGCAGAATACGGGCAGCAAGGGCCACCGCATCTTCAGGCGTTACCGCACCGTTTGTTTCGACCGTAAGCAGCAGCTTGTCATAGTCGGTGACCTGACCAACACGGGTCGGCTCCACCTTGTAGGACACGCGCTTGACGGGCGAATAGATTGCATCAACCGGGATCAGGCCGATCGGCGCATCTTCCGGGCGGTTAGCCGCCGCAGGAACATAGCCTTTTCCGGTGTTAACAATGAATTCCATACCCAGCTTAACGCCGTCATCGAGCGTGCAGATGACCAGATCGGGGTTCATGATTTCAATGTCATGACCCGTCTGGATCTGGCTTGCGCGCACTTCGCCGGGGCCGGTGGCCGTCAGCACCATACGCTTCGGCCCTTCACCGTGCATGCGCAACGCCAACTGCTTGATGTTCAGGACGATGTCAGTCACATCTTCCCGCACACCGGCAACAGACGAAAACTCGTGCAGAACGCCGTCAATCTGAACCGCTGTGACCGCAGCACCTTGAAGAGAAGACAGCAGAACCCGACGCAGAGCGTTACCGAGCGTCATACCAAAACCGCGTTCCAGCGGCTCAGCCACTACGGTTGCGATACGAGCGGGCTCCACTCCGGATTCAACTTCAAGCTTTTCGGGCTTGATCAGAGATTGCCAGTTTTTCTGAAGGACCAATGGACCGGCCTTTCAATACGAAAAACCACTGCTTGCGCAGCGATTTCTCTGAAGTGGACACAACAAATGGAAAGACGGCTTGCAAACAGGCCGCCTTTCCGCTCGTAAGCTCAGACGCGGCGACGCTTGCGCGGGCGGCAGCCATTGTGCGGGACAGGTGTCATATCACGAATGGAAGTGATCGTGAAACCAACGGCCTGCAGGGCACGCAGTGCGCTTTCACGCCCCGACCCGGGACCGGAAACTTCGATTTCCAGCGTTTCCATGCCGTGTTCACGGGCCTTGCGGCCAGCATCTTCAGCCGCAACCTGCGCCGCATAAGGCGTAGACTTCCGCGAGCCCTTAAAGCCCTGCGCACCAGCAGAAGACCAGGAGATAGCATTCCCCTGAGCATCAGAAATGGTGATCATGGTGTTGTTGAACGTGGAGAGCACATGCGCCACGCCCGAAATAATGTTCTTACGCTCTTTTTTACGAACACGCGGTGTTGCGGCTTTCGCCATGTCTTTTCTACCTCAGTCCCTGTCCAGCCTGCGTGTGCAGGCTGGCCGCCTTAGCGGATTGGATTAACGCGTTGCTTTCTTCTTACCGGCAATGGCCACTGCCTTACCCTTGCGGGTACGGGCATTGGTGTGCGTCCGCTGGCCACGAACCGGCAGGCCACGACGATGACGCAGGCCGCGGTAGCAACCAAGATCCATCAGGCGCTTAATGTTCATCGCAATTTCACGACGCAGGTCACCTTCAACGCGATAGGTGCCATCAATCAGCTCACGGAGCTTCATGATTTCATCGTCGCTGAGTTCGTTAACCCGCTTTGCTTCCGGAATCTCCAAGGACTTGCAGATTTCTGCCGCCTTAGATGCGCCAATTCCATAAATATACTGAAGCCCGATCACAACCCGCTTGTTCGTCGGGACATTCACGCCGGCAATACGTGCCACGCCTTATACTCCTGTTCGCCCGCTTTTTCAGCGAACGGCTCATAGCCCTGTTTTGACTGGGCGGATTTCACTTGGTGGCCGCGAAATATACCGACCACCGTTACAAGTCAACGAAAACTGATCACTTCTTCGTGATCGCGCCGCTATCTTCAAGCGCTGCTTCAATTTCTGCTGTCACTTCAGAAGTCGAAAGCATGCCGTTCACCTTACGCAAACGTCCCGTTTTTTCATAAAACGGTAGAATCGGCGCCGTAAGATTGCGGTATTCTTTCAGGCGCTCGACAACTGTCTCACGCTTGTCGTCTGCCCGACGCTTGAACTCGTGGCTCCCGCACGTATCGCACTCCCCTTCCTTTGCAGGAGGGTTGGACGCTTCATTATAAGTCTGCCCACATTGTGCGCAGGTGAAACGCCCTGAAATACGATCGGCAAGAATCTCTTCATTCACATCCAGAAAGAGCACCACATCGATGCTTTTTCCATCAGCCGCGAGCATGGTATCCAGTTCTTCGGCCTGCGCCAAAGTGCGTGGAAAACCATCCAGAATGAACCCATTCTGGCAATCCGGCTGGGCAATCCGGTCCTTGAGCATGGCAATGATCAAGGCATCGGGCACAAGCTTGCCCGCAACCATCAACGCCTTTGCCTGATTACCAACCTCGGAGCCACGTGCAACTTCCGCACGCAGCATATCCCCCGTGGAAATCTGGACCAGACCGTGGCGCTCTTCCAGAAGCTTGGACTGGGTACCTTTCCCGGCCCCCGGCGGACCCAGAAAAATAATGTTCATCGTCTGATGATCCTCTGTTTCCGGCCACCACGGGACTTACGCATAAGACCCTGATACTGGTGCGCCACAAGATGGGATTGAACCTGCGTTACCGTATCAATCGTAACTGATACAATAATGATCAGGCTGGTCCCACCAAAGTAGAACGGCACATTGTAACGGCTGATCAATATCTGCGGTAGTAGGCAGACAGCAACCATATACGCCGCACCAATGGTCGTCAGACGCGTCAGGATCTTGTCAAAATAAGATGCGGTAGAAGCACCCGGCCGTACACCAGGGATGAACCCACCCTGCTTACGCAGGTTATCTGCCGTCTCTGCCGGGTTAAAGGTCACCGCAGCATAGAAGTACGAGAAGAAGATAATCATCAGGGCGTAAAACAGCAGGTACAAAGGCTGCCCCTGCCCCAGTTCCTCACCCAGAAAAGACAACCATCCCGGCAAGGACATACCATTCATGAAACCCGCAAGGGTTACAGGAATGAGCAGGACCGACGACGCGAAAATAGGCGGAATAACACCAGCAGTATTCACCTTGAGCGGCATATGCGTAGTGTCTCCACCAAACATCCGCTGCCCCATCTGCCGCTTGGGATATTGAATAACAACCCGTCGCTGCGCCTGCTCCATGAACACGATGAACATGATGGTCAGACCAGCCAGCACAAGGAACAACAGCACAAAGAAGGAGGACAGAGCGCCAGTGTAACCCAGTTGGAAAAGGCTCACCAACGCATGCGGCAGATTGGCGACGATACCGGCAAAAATAATCAGCGAAATGCCATTACCAACACCACGGGACGTAATCTGCTCACCCAGCCACATCAGGAACATTGTTCCGCCAACAAGTGCGGTTACACAGGTTACCAGAAAAAGTGGTCCGGGGTTTACGACGGCCGCGCCGCTCTGAACGTTCTCAAGCCCGATCGCAATGCCATATGCCTGAAAAACGGCGATAAGCACGGTCAGGTAACGCGTATACTGGTTAAGCTTTTTGCGCCCCTGCTCACCCTCTTTCTTGAGAGCTTCAAGAGAGGGCACCGCCGTAGACATCAACTGCACAATAATGGACGCAGAGATATAGGGCATGATGTTCAACGCAAACACGGTCATACGCCCAAGAGCGCCCCCCGAGAACATGTTGAACATGCCAAGAATGCCGCCCTGATGCTGCGCCAGAAGCTGCCCCATAACCGTAGCATCTACGCCGGGCACAGGAATATACGTTCCCAAACGATAAACAATCAACGCACCCAGCGTAAACCAGATCCGTTTTTTGAGTTCCGTCGCCTTGGCAAAGGAGCCTACGTTAAAATTGGCAGCCAGTTGTTCGGCCGCGGAAGCCATGCATCCGTCCTTTCACACAAACAGCGCCGCCACGCAATGTGGAGACGCTGGCATGATTGCCTGAAAAATATCAGACAGCTGTTCTGATCTGGGGAAGAAAGAGAGAACAGGGTCTCCCACCATTCTCTCTCCCACGCCAATCAGGAGGCGCTAGCTTCCACAGGGGCAGCCACCAGCAGCTTGATGCTGCCGCCAACTTTTTCAATGGCCGCTTTAGCAGAAGCAGAAACACCAGACACTTCAAAAGAAACGCCTTTTGTCAGTTCGCCTTCACCAAGAATGCGAACCCCTGCGTACTTGCCGGTCCCGACCAGACCAGCTTTCTTCAGCGCTTCTTCAGTAATGGTGGCGCCGTTTTCCAGCTTACCATCAGCCAACGCCTGCTCTACCGCACCAAGGTTAACTGGTGCATAGACCTTGCGGAAGATGTTTTTAAAGCCCCGCTTCGGCAGACGACGATAAATCGGGAGCTGACCACCTTCAAAGCCGTTAAGAGATACACCCTCACGTGCTTTCTGGCCTTTAACACCCCTACCGGACGTCTTGCCTTTACCGGAACCAATACCGCGCCCAAGCCGCTTTTTGCGGTAGCGAGCGCCTTCGTTATCACGAAGCTCGTTAAGTCTCATATCAGTCCTCCACCTTCACCAGGTGGGCCACTTTGCGGACCATACCCCGGGTAGAGGGGGTATCTTCCAGAACCTTTTCGCGCCCGATCTTGTTCAGACCAAGCCCGATCAGGGTTTCCTGCTGACCCGGCTTACGTCCGTTACCGGACGCAACCTGAATCACCTTGAAGGTTTTTTTCTCAGACATCTGCAGCCTCCGCACCAGCAGCCTGGTCGCGCTTGCCAAAGATTTCCGCCACTTTCTTGCCACGACGGTTTGCCACGGCGCGAGGGCTTGCACAACGCGTCAGGGCATCGAATGTCGCCTTGACCATGTTATGCGGGTTCCGGGTTCCCAGAGACTTGGCAACAACGTCGTTAATGCCAAGGCTTTCAAAAACCGCACGCATAGGACCACCAGCGATGATCCCGGTCCCGGCTTCCGCCGAGCGCAGCACAACTTTACCGGCACCAAAATGGCCAGCAACGTCATGGTGCAACGTACGCCCTTCTTTCATGGGAACGCGAATCATCCCACGCTTTGCGCGCTCAGTCGCCTTGCGGATAGCTTCGGGAACTTCACGTGCCTTACCGGCACCGTAGCCCACGCGACCTTTCTGGTCACCAACCACAACCAGAGCAGCAAACGCAAAGCGCCGACCACCCTTAACAACCTTTGCAACGCGATTGATGGTTACCAGTTTATCAACCAGTTCATCGCCTTCGCGTTCGCGCTCACGGCCGCCTCGACCGCCTTCTCTTGGTTCACGAGCCATTGCGTGATCCTTTCCTCAGAAGGAGAGACCGCCCTCACGGGCCGCCTCCGCCAGGGCCTTGACGCGCCCGTGATAAAGATAAGACCCCCGGTCGAATACGACCTGAGATACGCCGGCAGCAACAGCACGCTGGGCAACCAGCTTACCTACAGCACCCGCGCTGTCCTGCGTAGCACCATTTTTCAGGGCTTCACGCAGTTCTTTATCCAGTGTTGACGCAGCAGCAAGGGTCAGTCCCTGCGCATCATCAATCACCTGAGCATAGATGTTCTTACCAGACCGGAAAACCGACAGACGAGGACGGCCACCAGCCTTGCGGCGAAGCTGAAAACGGAGACGCGCACGTCGCCGGTTCCGCAATTCCTGCTGAGTGCTCATTATTTCTTCTTGCCTTCCTTACGGCGGATGGTTTCCGTCTCGTAACGCACACCTTTGCCTTTGTAAGGCTCAGGCTTGCGGTAGCTACGAATATCCAGAGCCACCTGGCCAACACGCTGCTTATCAATCCCTTCCACCACAATCGCGGTCGGACGCGGGGTAGAAATCTTGATGCCAGCCGGAATCGGATAGATCACATCGTGAGAAAAGCCGAGGTTCATAACCAGGTTAGAACCCTGCACTGCAGCACGATAACCTGTCCCGTTGATTTCCAAGGTTTTTGAAAACCCGTCGGAAACCCCTTTGACCGCACAAGCGATAAGTGCGCGTGTTGTTCCCCACATCATGCGGGCCTGAGATTCGGTACCATTCGGCTGCACAACAACCGAATTATCCTTCACTTCAGCCGTAACATGACTGGTGATCGGCAGAGAAAGCTCACCCAGCTTACCCTTGGCCTTAAAAACACCGTCCGCGATGGAAACTGTTACCCCTGCCGGAACTTCGACGGGATACTTGCCTACTCGTGACATTTATCCCTCCTCAGAATACGCGGCAAAGGACTTCACCACCAACATTGGCGGCGCGGGCCTCTACATCGGACAGAACACCACGCGGCGTGGAAAGGATGGAAACACCCAGACCAGCACAGACACGCGGCAGTTCTTTAATTTTGGAATAGACGCGGCGGCCAGGGCGGGAAACACGCTGGATTTCACGAATAACCGGTTCACCTTCCGCGTACTTCAGCTCGATATGCAGCTGGGAAATACCCTTCCGCACGTCTTCGCGCTTGTAACCACGGATGTAACCTTCGCGCTGCAGAGCTTCAAGCACGTTCACACGCAGATTGGATGCCGGAGCAACGCAAGAGTTGTGACGCGCACGCTGAGCGTTGCGAATACGGGTGAGCATATCACCCAAAGGATCTGAAAGCGACATCTCGAGCCCTTACCAGCTAGCTTTTACCACTCCCGGAATCTGACCATCAGAGGCCAGATCACGGAAAGCGATACGACACAGCTCAAACTTACGGTAGTTACCGCGAGAACGACCTGTCAGCTTGCAACGCAGACGAACGCGTACACGAGAACCGTTACGCGGCAGTTCTGCCAGCTTGAGAGACGCATCGAACCGATCTTCCACGGGCAAAGAACGATCCATTACAATGTTTTTGAGAGCAGTACGCTTCTCATTATCCCGTGCCGCCATGCGCTTGCGTTTAGCATTACGCAGGATGGCAGATGTTTTAGCCATTCAACATTACCTCCGGAACCCTTCGAAAACCTTCGACGGTTTTCCAAGATCACACAATAAAGCAGCCTGTATCATCCCACGAAGGGAAGATCAAACGCCTTCAGCAAAGCTTTAGCTTCAGCATCCGTTTTCGCACTGGTCACGAACACGACGTCCATACCGCGGACTTCGTCCACTTTGTCATATTCGATTTCCGGGAAAACGATCTGCTCTTTCAGGCCAAGGGCAAAATTGCCACGGCCATCGAAGCCTTTCGTCGCAGGCAGACCACGGAAGTCACGGATACGCGGCATCGCAATCGTCACAAGACGATCGAGAAATTCGTACATCCGAGCCCGACGCAGCGTGACCTTACAGCCAATCGGCAGCCCCTCGCGGATCTTGAAGCCAGCAATTGCCTTTTTGGCAACCGTTTTGACCGGCTTCTGACCTGCAATAAGGGTCATTTCCGCAACAGCTGCATCCAGCTTCTTCTGGTCACCAGCGGCTTCACCAACGCCCATATTCAGGACGATTTTTTCAAGCCGCGGCACCTGCATTTCGTTGCTATACCCAAACTGCTCACGCAGCTTGGCACGAAGTTCACTCTCATAGCGCTGGTGAAGGCGCGGGAGGGAACGCCCTTCCTGATTCGCACTCATACCTGGCCTCTCAACCTTCAATCACTTCGCCAGTCGCCTTGGCAACGCGAACTTTTTTGCCGTTTTCCAGCACCCGGAAACCAACGCGAGTAGGCTTCTTGGATGCGGGATCAATCAGCTTCAGGTTGGAGAGGTGGACAGCTGCCTCACGGGCAATAATCCCACCTTCTTCACCCATACGATTTGCGCGCTGGTGGCGCTTGGCAATTGCAACACCACGCACAACAGCACGATCTTCTGAAGGACGAACCTCCAGAACTTCACCCTGCACGCCCTTGGAAGAGCCGGTGATGACGACAACTGTATCGCCTTTTTTAATGCGGGCAGCCATTACAGCACCTCCGGCGCCAAAGAGATGATCTTCATGAACTTCTTAGCACGCAGTTCACGCACGACCGGGCCAAAGATACGGGTACCGATCGGCTCCTGCTGCTTGTTAATCAGCACAGCAGCGTTGCGGTCGAACCGAATGGCGCTACCATCGGGACGACGAACCGGATAAGAGGTACGCACGATAACGGCCTGGTGAACATCGCCCTTCTTCACCTTCCCACGGGGGATGGCTTCCTTGACGGAAACGACGATCACGTCGCCGACCGAGGCAGACTTCCGCTTGGAACCGCCCAGCACCTTAATGCACTGCACCTGACGTGCACCGGAATTGTCGGCCACATCGAGGTTGGTCTCGGGATGGATCATAACCTGAAATCCTTACGTTAGGCCGACGCGGTTGCTTCCACGCCCACGGCTTCACCGTTGCGGGAAATCACGGTCCACGTCTTACGCCGAGAAATAGGCGCACATTCAACAATCCGCACGGAATCACCCGTCTTGCAGATGTTTTCTTCATCATGCGCCGCATATTTCTTGGAGCGACGAATGAACTTTTTATACACAGGATGCATGACGCGACGATCGACAAGAACCGTAACGGTCTTGTCCATCTTGTCGCTCGTCACACGTCCGGTTAGGACGCGCCTCGGCATCGGCTACCTCTCCTCAGGCATTGGCAGCAGATGTTTTTGCACCTGCTGCATTCTTTGCATTCTGCGCAGCAATTGTCTTGATGCGCGCAATTTCACGACGGACCACACGGACGCGGCTCTGCGCTTCTGTCTGCCCGGTAGCCTGCTGGAAACGCAAGTTGAGCTGTTCACGCTTGAGTTCAACTAGACGAGCTTCAAGCTCGTCTGCCGTTTTAGCGCGCAAATCAGCTGGCTTTACTGCCTTTACCATCTTACGCATCTCCAATTCGGGTCACAAATTTGGTCTTGATCGGCAGCTTGGCGGCCCCAAGAGCCAGCGCTTCACGCGCTAGTTCCGGCGGAACACCTTCGATCTCAAACAAAATACGACCAGGCTTCACACGGGCCACCCAGAATTCAGGCGATCCCTTGCCAGAGCCCATACGCACTTCTGCGGGCTTTGTCGAGACCGGAATATCCGGAAAGATCCGAATCCATACACGACCAGCACGTTTCATAGCGCGGGTGATGGCACGACGGGAGGCCTCAATCTGGCGCGCCGTAATACGTTCCGGCTGCAGAGCTTTAAGACCAAACGTACCAAAGTTCAGTGTGGTACCGCTTTTTGCAAGGCCGTGAATACGGCCTTTATGTGCTTTGCGGAATTTTGTCCGCTTAGGGGAAAGCATTGTTTTTTATCCTCTCCTCAGCGCTGAGGAGCCTGTTCGGCCGCCCGGCGATCCTGTGCCAACGGATCATGAGCAAGAATTTCACCCTTGAAGATCCATACCTTCACACCGCAGGTGCCGTAGGTGGTCTTCGCCGTTGCCGTGCCGTAATCGATGTCGGCGCGCAGGGTGTGCAAAGGCACACGACCTTCACGATACCACTCGATACGTGCGATTTCAGCGCCACCCAGACGACCGGAGCAGTTGATCCGGATACCCTGAGCACCCAGACGCATGGCTGACTGTACGGCGCGCTTCATGGCACGACGGAAAGCCACACGGCGTTCAAGCTGCTGAGCAATGTTTTCGGCAACCAGAGTTGCATCGATTTCCGGCTTACGGATTTCAACGATGTTCAGCGCAACTTCAGTACCGGCCATACGGGTCAGTTCTTTGCGCAGAGCGTCGATATCCTGCCCCTTCTTACCGATCACAACACCAGGACGTGCTGCGTAGATCGTCACGCGCGGCTTTTTAGCCGGGCGTTCGATAACAACGCGGGACACGCCTGCACCAGCAAGCTTGCGGCGCAGGAATGCACGAAGCTTAAGATCTTCGTGCAGCAGACGGGAATAGTCTGCATCTGCGTACCAGCGGCTGTCCCATGTGCGGTTGATGCCGAGCCGCAGCCCGATCGGATTGACTTTATGCCCCATATCTCAGGCCGCCTTCTGCTCGGAAGAAGCCGTGTCGGACACAACGGCCCGCTCGGCTACAACAATCTTCAGGTGACTGAAAAACTTTTCGACGCGTGCGGAACGACCGCGGCCACGGGCGTGAAAACGCCGCATGACAATGGACTTACCCACTTCCGCCGTTTTCACCACCAGCTGATCTACGTCAAGCTGGTGATTGTTTTCAGCATTAGCGATCGCGCTTTCCAGCGTTTTCTTAACCTGCTGAGCGATACGGCGCTTGGAAAATGTTAGCGTCGCAATTGCCTGAGATGCAGGTTTATTACGGATCAGGCCTGCCACAAGGTTCAGCTTGCGGGGGCTAACCCGAATGTTACGCGTGATAGCTTGCGCTTCTGTTTCCGCGAGCGTGCGCGGATGCTTCGGCTTGCTCATCTGTGCTCTTAGCCCCGCTTAGACTTCTTGTCAGCACCATGCCCGTGAAATGTACGGGTGGGGGAGAATTCGCCAAACTTATGGCCAACCATATTCTCCGTCACCTGCACAGGCAGGAACTTCTGACCGTTATAAACACCGAACGTCAGACCAACGAACTGCGGAAGAATCGTTGAACGACGCGACCAAATCTTGATCACTTCATTCCGACCCGATGCGCGGGATACTTCAGCCTTATTCAGCAGATACCCGTCGACGAACGGACCTTTCCAGACGGAACGTGCCATCTTCTATTGCCCCTTACTTGCCGGTCTTCCGGCGACGGATAATCAGACCGTCCGTCCGCTTGTTGACCCGAGTTTTGTAACCTTTGGTGGGCTTGCCCCACGGCGTAACCGGATGACGACCGCCAGATGTGCGGCCTTCACCACCACCGTGCGGATGGTCAACCGGGTTCATCACCACGCCGCGGTTATGCGGACGGCGACCCAGCCAACGAGAACGACCAGCCTTACCCATATGCTGGTTCATGTTGTCCGGGTTGGACACAGCACCAACGGTCGCCATGCATTCACCGCGCACAACACGCAATTCACCAGACTGCAGCTTGATCTGGGCGTAGCCCGAATCCTTACCAACCAACTGAGCATACGTCCCTGCGGAACGGGCCAGCTTGCCGCCAGCGCCCTGCTTCAGTTCGATGTTATGGATGATCGTACCCACCGGAATGGCGGACAGCGGCATAGCATTGCCTGGCTTGATATCCACACGCGCACCGGCGATGACATTGTCACCAACCTTCAGGCGCTGGGGTGCGAGAATATAAGCCAGCTCACCATCTTCGTACTTCACGAGCGCAATAAATGCCGTGCGGTTGGGATCGTATTCAAGACGCTCCACAGTACCCAGCACGTCGAATTTACGACGCTTGAAGTCCACATAACGATAGGACTGCTTATGACCGCCGCCACGGAAGCGAGACGTGATACGGCCGTTATTATTACGACCGCCCGACTTGCTCTTACCTTCCGTAAGCTGCTTGACCGGCTTGCCCTTCCACAGGTCAGCACGATCAATCAGAACCGTACCACGCAGGCTCGGCGTGACAGGATTAAAGTGCTTCAGTGCCATTAGTTTCTACCCTTGGTCACGCCAGCTTCGCGGTCAGGTCAATGGACTGACCTTCTGCAAGCTGAACGAACGCCTTCTTAACGTCAGAACGCTGACCCAGACGCCCTTTAAAGCGTTTGGTTTTACCTTTCTGGACAAGTGTGTTGACGCCAACAACCTTGACCCCGAACAGCGTTTCCACCGCAACCTTGATTTCAGGCTTGCTAGCCGTCATTGCGACCTTGAAAACAACCTGATTTTTTTCAGAAAGCGCAGTCGCCTTCTCGGTAATGACAGGCGTCCGCACGATGTCGTACAGAGCCTCCCGAGAGAGACGCTCGGCTTTCTTGCGAATAGCAAGAATATTCGTCATGCCAGGCGTTCCTTCAGTCCTTCAAGGCCTGCCTGCGTGATGGCAAGCACCTCATGGTTCAGAATGTCATAAACATTCGCGCCAATGGTCGGCAGAATGTCGATCTTCGGCAGATTGCGAGCAGCGCGCACGAAGTTTTCGTCCACGGATGCATCAACAATCAAAGCGGAGCCCCAGCCGAGACCCTGCAACTTTTTCGCCAGGTCGCTGGTCTTGGTCACGCCAGAAGCAGCGTCCAGAACAACCAGTTTACCTTCCGCTGCCTTCTGGGACAGTGCGGAGATCAGACCCAGACGACGCACCTTTTTAGGCAGGTCATAACCGTGATCGCGTACAACCGGACCATGCACAACACCACCAGTACGGTACTGAGGAGCGCGCAGGGAGCCCTGACGTGCACTACCAGTGCCTTTCTGACGATACGGCTTTTTGGTCGTGCCGGACACTTCGCCCATGCCTTTGACCTTGTGCGTGCCAGCCCGGCGTTTTGCCAGCTGCCAGTGCACAACGCGTGCCATTACATCCGCCCGGGGTGCTGCGCCGAAAAGTTCTTCCGGAAGCGTAGCTGAACCAGCCGTGCCGTTATCAAGTGTCTTGATTTCGATTTCCATGATCTCAGGCCTCCGCCTTCACAAGTGCTGCCGGATACGGCGCATCGCTGTGGCGGGCTTTCTTGATCGCATCACGAATGAGAACGACACCATTCTTTGCTCCCGGAACGGAGCCACGAATCATGATCAGATTCTTTTCCGGATCGACCGCTGCGATTTCCAGATTCAAGGTGGTCACGCGTTCATCACCCAGATGACCAGCCATTTTCTTGTTCTTGAAGGTTTTGCCGGGATCCTGGCGGTTACCGGTCGAACCATGCGAACGATGCGAAATGGACACACCATGCGAGGCTTCAAGACCAGCAAAATTCCAGCGCTTCATGGCGCCAGCAAACCCCTTACCCTTGCTTGTCCCCGTCACGTCAACCTTCTGGCCAACAACGAAATGGGAGGCAGAAAGAGCAGCACCAACTTCGAGAGTGGCGTCGTCGGCCACACGGAACTCGCGAACTGTTTTCTTGGGTTCAACCTTCACGCGGGCAAAATGGCCACGGTTGGGTTTTGTTACGTTTTTCACCTTGGCGTTGCCCATACCCAGCTGGACGGCTACGTAACCATCACGCTCCTGAGTACGAACGTCTACCACCTGCACTTCATCAACGTGCAGAACGGTGACAGGCACATGCGTGCCGTCTTCCTTGAACAGTCGGGACATGCCCAACTTTTTTGCGATCAATCCGGTGCGCATCGTCTGGACCTTAAAGTTTGATCTCGACATCCACGCCAGCGGCGAGGTCGAGCTTCATGAGAGCGTCCACGGTCTGCGGAGTGGGCTCAACAATATCGAGCAAACGACGATGAGTCCGAATTTCGAACTGTTCGCGGCTCTTCTTGTCAACGTGAGGAGAACGGTTAACCGTAAACCGTTCGATATGCGTCGGCAGCGGGATAGGACCCCGAACCCGCGCACCCGTACGCTTCGCCGTATTCACGATCTCTTTCGTGCTGTTATCAAGCACCCGATGATCGTACGCTTTCAGGCGAATGCGGATGTTCTGGTTGTCCATCTGTTTCTTAGTCCAACACTTTACTTGTCCGGGTTTACCCGGCCGCCAAGTAAGACCCCAGCCGAAAAGATCGGCCGGGGCCACTCAGTCTCTAATCCCTTATCGATTACTCGATAATGGAGGCAACAACGCCTGCACCAACGGTACGGCCACCTTCGCGGATAGCGAAGCGGAGACCTTCGTCCATGGCGATCGGAGCAATCAGCTCGACTTCCATAGCGCAGTTGTCACCGGGCATGACCATTTCCGTGCCTTCGGGCAGGTGCACAACACCCGTCACGTCAGTCGTACGGAAGTAGAACTGCGGACGATAGTTGGTGAAGAATGGCGTATGACGGCCACCTTCTTCCTTCGTCAGGATGTAGGCTTCTGCCTTGAACTTCTTGTGCGGCGTAATTGAGCCGGGCTTAGCCAGAACCTGGCCACGCTCAACGTCTTCACGCTTCGTACCACGCACCAGAGCGCCGATGTTGTCACCAGCTTCGCCGCGATCAAGCAGCTTGCGGAACATTTCAACGCCCGTAACGGTGGTCTTGATGGTGTCTTTCAGGCCGACGATTTCAACTTCGTCACCCACGTTGACAACACCACGTTCCACACGACCGGTCACAACCGTGCCACGACCAGAGATCGAGAACACGTCTTCGATCGGCATCAGGAACGGACGATCAACCGGACGTTCAGGCTGAGGAATGTAGGCATCAACCGCATCCATCAGGTCCTTAACGCGGTTTTCGCCAACTTCCGGATCACCATCTTCCAGAGTAACCAGAGCGGAGCCCTTGATTACGGGAATGTCGTCACCGGGGAACTGATAGGAAGACAGAAGTTCACGAACTTCCATTTCAACCAGTTCAAGCAGTTCCGGATCGTCAACCTGATCAACCTTGTTCAGGAAGACCACCAGAGCCGGCACACCAACCTGACGAGCAAGCAGGATGTGTTCACGGGTCTGCGGCATCGGGCCGTCAGCTGCGGACACAACGAGGATGGCACCATCCATCTGAGCCGCACCGGTGATCATGTTCTTCACATAGTCAGCGTGTCCGGGGCAGTCGACGTGCGCGTAGTGACGGTTTGCGGTTTCGTATTCCACGTGAGCGGTGGAAATGGTGATACCACGAGCGCGTTCTTCGGGTGCGGCGTCGATCATGTCGTATGCTTTGAACTCAGCACCACCGGTCTTTGCCAGGATCTTCGTAATAGCAGCCGTCAGAGACGTCTTACCATGGTCAACGTGACCAATGGTGCCGATGTTGCAGTGCGGTTTATTCCGCTCAAATTTAGCCTTAGCCATTGTTTACTCCATGCCCCAAAAAATATCCGGGATGCAGTTGTTATAAGCGCCCCAATCCCTCGACAAGAGGGAAAGCAGAACTTTCACGGATTACCAGCGATAATGACTGAACGCCTTGTTGGCTTCAGCCATACGATGCGTGTCTTCACGCTTCTTCACAGCCGCACCACGATTGTTCACGGCATCCAGAAGCTCGTTGGACAGACGATCCTGCATGGTGTTTTCACCACGCTTGCGCGCAGCGTCGATGACCCAGCGGATAGCCAGAGCCTGACGACGGTCAGTGCGCACTTCGACCGGAACCTGATAGGTCGCACCACCAACACGGCGGGAGCGGACCTCAACGGCCGGCTTTACGTTGTCCAGAGCGTTATGGAACAGCGCGATCGGATCGGATGCTGCACCATTGCGACGGGCCATGGAGTCAATCGCTCCATAGACAATCTTTTCGGCTGTGGACTTCTTACCGTCGAACATCAGCGCGTTCATAAAACGCGTAATGACGACATCTCCGAACTTCGGATCGGGAAGGATCTCGCGCTTAACAGCACGATGACGGCGACTCATACCTTAACTTCCTCTTATTTCGGACGCTTGGCGCCATACAGCGAACGACGCTGACGCCGCTTGGCGATACCCTGCGTATCGAGAACACCGCGAAGGATGTGGTAACGAACACCCGGCAAATCTTTCACACGACCGCCGCGGATAAGCACAACACTATGTTCCTGAAGGTTGTGACCTTCACCAGGAATATAGCTAACCACCTCATAGCCATTCGTCAGACGCACCTTGGCAACTTTACGCAGTGCGGAGTTAGGCTTCTTCGGTGTCGTCGTATAAACGCGGGTGCAAACACCGCGCTTCTGGGGGCAGCCCTGCAGAGCGGGCACTTTGTTCCGCTTGACTGCAGGCTTACGCCCCTTGGCAATGAGCTGGTTGATGGTCGGCATGCGCCTTTCCCGATCCTTACACAGTTCGGTCGACCAGCTACATCTTCTGCGGCTAGCCGACTTTCATTAAAAACATCCCATCAGGTGACAACCCGAATGGGGCTATATTGGCATCCGGCTCCGCTTCCCCCCGGAAGCCAACCGCATGCTAAAACTCATACAGAGAACCTGAGTGCCTTACTCATCGACAAGATAAGTAAAGCTGAGGGCTGCTAACTACCGCTCCCCCCACCAGAAGTCAAGCTTTACCCCGCGATTCTCTATTCCACTCAGCCCAATCCTACAAAAAAAGGCCGGAGCAGTGCCCCGGCCTTTCCTCATAGTCTTTATTATAAAGACTTTATTCCGCTGCCGTGCGGCTTACGCGCTGTTTGTCCTGCTCCGCCGCAATGGCCCGCAGACGCTTCATCACGCTACCAGTACCAGCAGGGATCAGACGACCCACGATAACGTTTTCCTTCAACCCCATGAGCTTGTCGACCTTACCGGCTGTTGCCGCTTCAGTCAGAACGCGCGTGGTTTCCTGGAAGGATGCAGCCGAGATGAACGACTGTGTCTGCAACGATGCCTTGGTAATACCCTGCAGCACTGGCATTGCCAGAGCAGGACGCTCACCCGCATTGAGGCACTTGGTATTCTCTACGTCGAACTCAAGCCGGTCAACCGTTTCGCCGATCAGATAGGTGGTGTCACCCGGCTCCAGAATTTCAACCTTCTGGAGCATCTGACGCACGATAACCTCAATGTGCTTATCGTTGATCTTCACGCCCTGCAGACGATAGACATCCTGAATTTCATTGATCAGGTAGTCAGACAGAGCCTCAACGCCCATCACCTTCAGAATGTCATGCGGAACGCGGGGACCATCAACCAGCGGATCGCCTTTTTCCACAAAGTCACCTTCCTGAACGGAAATGTGTTTCCCTTTGGGAATCAGGTATTCTTGCTCATGACCGGTTTCGTCATTCTTCACGACGATACGACGCTTGGACTTGTAATCCTTGCCGAATTCAACGCGCCCTTCCATTTCCGCAATAATGGCATGATCCTTGGGACGGCGTGCTTCAAACAGCTCGGCAACACGCGGAAGACCACCGGTAATATCGCGCGTTTTGGAACCTTCACGCGGCAGACGTGCCAGCACGTCACCCGCGTTCACTTCCGCGCCATTTTCAATCGACAGAAGTGTTTCAGGGGACAGGAAGTAACGCGCCTCAGACCCGTTATCCAGCTTGACCACCTCACCGTTGGCATCCTTGAGCTGCAGGCGAGGACGCAGGTCCACACCTTTACCAGCCTGCTTGTAGTCAACCACAACCTTGGAAGTCAGGCCGGTCACCTCATCCATACGCTCGACAAGCGTAATGGAGTCAATGAGGTCAAGATACTCAACCTTACCGGCTTTTTCCGTAATGATCGGAAGGGTGTAGGGGTCCCACTCAGCCAGCTTCTGGCCACGGGGGACCGTAGCACCTTCGGTTGTGAGCAGACGCGCACCGTAAGGCACACGGTAGCGGAACTTTTCCGCACCTTTTTCATCTGTCAGCAGGATTTCACAGTTACGGGCCATGACGATCGGCACGTTCTGGCTGTTCTGCACCACGTTACGGTTACGGATGACAATTTTACCATCGCGGGACGCTTCGATCATGGACTGCTCTGCACCACGCTGTGCCGCACCACCAATATGGAAGGTACGCATGGTCAGCTGGGTGCCAGGCTCACCGATGGACTGCGCGGCAATAACACCAACAGCCTCACCAATATTGACCGGCGTACCACGTGCCAGATCGCGACCATAGCAGCGTCCGCAAACACCGACGCGACTGTCACAGGTCAGAACGGAACGGATATGGATAACTTCCACGCCCGAGTTTTCAATGCGTTCAGCATCAGCTTCATCAACCAGCTGATTACGGGCAGCAATGACTTTACCTGTGGCCGGATCCACAACGTCAGATGCAAGCGTACGGCCCAGAATACGTTCGGACAGAGATGCAACGACTTCCCCACCATCCATGACCGCACGGACAGTCAGGCCACGCTCACTACCGCAATCTTCTTCGATAATGATGCTGTCCTGCGCCACGTCAACGAGACGACGGGTCAGATAACCGGAGTTAGCCGTCTTCAGCGCTGTATCGGCCAGACCCTTACGTGCACCATGAGTGGACGTAAAGTAATCGAGCACCGACAGACCTTCTTTAAAGTTGGCAATAATCGGCTGCTCAATAATTTCACCAGACGGCTTGGCCATCAGACCACGCATACCGGCAAGCTGCTTCATCTGCGCCGGCGACCCACGAGCCCCGGAGTGGCTCATCATCCATACCGAGTTGATGGGCTTACCAACTTCCTGACGGGAAATTTCCTTGGTCATGGCCGCCTGCACTTCGTCTGTGCAACGGGACCATGCGTCAACCACCTTGTTGTAGCGTTCGCCAGCGGTAATCAGACCATCCTGATACTGCTGCTCAAACTCTTTAACTTCGGTAGCAGTCCGGTCAACCAGCTCTTTCTTTTCAGCGGGGATGATCATGTCATCCTTACCGAAGGAAATACCAGCCTTAGCAGCATGGCGGAAACCAAGAGCCATCAGACGGTCACAGAAAATGACGGCCTCTTTCTGACCGCAATGACGGTAGACCGTATCGATCACATCGGACACGGCCTTTTTGGTCAACTGGCGATTGATCAGAGAGAACGGGACGGTTTCGTGCTTGGGCAGGATCTGTGCGATCAGCACGCGGCCAGGTGTTGTGACGGCTGTTTCATAAACACGTTTGCCGTCGGCACCAATCTGCTCAAACCGGGCACGAATTTTATCGTGCAGTTTAAGCGCGCCTGCGCTCAGAGCGTATTCCACTTCCCCAATGGAAGAGAAGGACGCCGCGCCAGCCTTAACCAGTTCACCCGTCGTTTCGTTATACTCGTTCCGGTCTGGCGTGACCTTGAACTCAGGTGTTTCAAGGCTGAGATAGTAAAGACCAAGAACAATATCCTGCGACGGCACAATAATAGGCTTACCGTTGGCAGGACTGAGGATGTTGTTAGTCGACATCATCAGAACGCGCGCTTCAAGCTGGGCTTCCAGGCTGAGCGGCACATGCACGGCCATCTGGTCACCGTCAAAGTCCGCATTAAACGCGGTGCAGACCAGCGGGTGCAGCTGAATGGCCTTACCTTCGACCAAAACCGGTTCAAACGCCTGAATGCCAAGGCGATGCAGCGTCGGTGCACGGTTCAGCAGAACGGGATGTTCGCGGATAACTTCTTCAAGAATATCCCAGACTTCCGGACGCTCTTTTTCCACCATCCGCTTTGCGGCCTTGATGGTTGTAGCGTGACCGTATTTTTCCAGCTTGGCGTAAATGAAGGGCTTGAACAGTTCAAGCGCCATCTTTTTGGGCAGACCACACTGGTGCAGCTTAAGCTCGGGGCCAACAACAATGACCGAACGACCAGAGTAGTCAACGCGTTTACCCAGCAGGTTCTGACGGAAACGCCCCTGCTTGCCCTTGAGCATATCGGACAGGGATTTGAGCGGACGCTTGTTTGCACCCGTAATCGCACGACCACGGCGACCGTTATCGAACAGGGCATCCACGGCTTCTTGCAGCATGCGCTTTTCGTTACGCACGATAATATCGGGCGCGCGCAGTTCCATCAGCCGCTTGAGACGGTTGTTACGGTTGATAACCCGGCGATACAGATCATTCAGATCGGACGTTGCAAAGCGACCACCATCGAGCGGCACAAGCGGACGCAGTTCCGGCGGAATAACCGGAACCAGATCCAGAATCATCCATTCAGGACGGGCACCACTTTCCGAGAACGCTTCCACCAGCTTGAGGCGCTTGACCAGCTTTTTACGCTTGGCTTCGGACGTCGTTTCCTTAAGCGCCTGACGCAGTTCTACCTTTTCGACATCGCACTCAATGCGTTCAAGAACCTTCTTGATCGCCTCAGCACCAATACCGACTTCAATCCCTTCCTCGCCGTAATCATCCATGGCGTCGAGATACTGCTCTTCGCTCAGGAGGGTGTACTGCTTAAGAGGAGAGGTACCGGGTTCGAGAACCAGATAGTTCTCAAAATACAGAACTTTTTCCAGATCCTTGAGCGTCAGATCGACCATGAGGCCGATACGGCTTGGCAGGGACTTCAGGAACCAGATATGTGCAACCGGGCTGGCCAGCTGAATATGGCCCATGCGCTCACGCCGGACTTTGGCCAGTGTAACTTCAACGCCACATTTTTCGCAGATAATACCGCGGAACTTCATCCGCTTGTATTTGCCGCAAAGGCATTCATAGTCCTTGATCGGGCCAAAAATCCGAGCGCAGAACAGGCCATCACGTTCAGGCTTGAACGTACGGTAGTTAATGGTCTCGGGCTTCTTGATTTCACCAAAAGACCAGGACCGGATCTGCTCGGGAGATGCAAGCTGGATCTTGATCTGGTCAAAGGTCATTGCCTGGCCAGTCTGGCCAAGAATTTTCATGAGTTCATTCATGTGCAGAAGCCCCCAAAGGGAAACGGAGCGCTGGAGCAATGGCTCCAGCCTCCTTCTTGAAATAAGTACGGATTGTGGCGGGGAAAGTCACCGTTAGTCTGCCCCCTGCTCCAGCTCCACATTGAGACCAAGGGATTTGAGTTCCTTGATCAACACGTTGAAGCTTTCCGGAATACCGGCTTCAAAGTCATCCTGTTCGCGTACGATTGCTTCATAAACCTTTGTTCGGCCCGACACGTCATCCGACTTGACCGTCAGCATTTCCTGCAACGTGTATGCCGCGCCATAAGCTTCAAGCGCCCAGACTTCCATTTCACCAAACCGCTGGCCACCGAACTGCGCCTTACCACCCAGCGGCTGCTGCGTAACAAGCGAGTATGGACCAATGGAGCGTGCATGGATCTTGTCATCAACAAGGTGATGCAGCTTGAGCATATAAATATAACCAACGGTCGTCTTGCGCTCGAACTGTTCGCCCGTCCGCCCGTCGATCAACTGCGACTGGCCCGATTTGTTGACGCCTGCTTTTTCCAGCATGGCTTCAATATCGGGAATGGACGCACCATCAAACACCGGGGTCGCAATAGGCACGCCCTTGCGCAGGTTATTGGCCAGTTCCACCAGCTCGGCGTTGCTCATATCTGCAATGGCGTCATCATAGACCTTGTCGCCATACACGTCCTTCAGACGATCCAGCAGATCCTGACGGCGCTCACCTGTGCGCTGGTAGTCATCAACCAACTCACCAATGCCACGACCGATATTAGCGCAAGCCCAGCCCAGATGCGTTTCCAGAATCTGACCAACGTTCATACGTGATGGCACGCCAAGCGGGTTCAGAACCAGATCAACAGGTGTGCCATCCTCAAGGAACGGCATGTCCTCAACAGGCACCACGCGGGAGACAACACCCTTGTTCCCGTGACGACCGGCCATTTTGTCACCCGGCTGAAGCTTACGCTTAACCGCGACAAACACCTTGACCATCTTCATCACGCCGGGTGGCAGTTCATCACCACGCTGGAGTTTTTCAACCTTGCTTTCAAAGCGTGCCTGAATACGGGCAATTGCCGCATCAAATTCACGACGCAGGGTTTCCAACTCGGCCATAACGCTGTCCGAGGTCACAACAATGTGGCGCCATGTTGCGCGTGGCTGCTCGTCAAGCACCTCCTGCGTAATCACCGTGCCAGAGCGGATGCCCTTGTAGCCCGCACCTGCGGTCTGATCGAGCAGCTTTTCACGCAGACGGCTGTAGAAGGAACGCTCCTGAATGGCCCGCTCGTCATCACGGTCCTTGGCAAGACGTTCAATTTCGGCCCGCTCAATGGCCATTGCACGTTCGTCTTTGTCCACACCACGGCGGGAGAACACGCGTACGTCAACAATAGTGCCTGTTGTGCCAGGTGGCAGACGCAGGGATGTGTCACGCACATCAGATGCTTTTTCACCAAAGATGGCGCGCAGAAGTTTTTCTTCCGGCGTCATCGGGCTTTCACCCTTCGGTGTAACTTTACCGATCAGAATATCACCCGGATTAACCTCGGCACCAACATAAACAATGCCAGCTTCGTCGAGGTTACGCAGGGCTTCTTCACCAACATTGGGAATATCGCGGGTGATTTCTTCCTGACCAAGCTTGGTATCACGGGCCATGACTTCGAATTCCTCGATATGGATCGAGGTAAACACGTCATCCTTGGCAATCCGTTCGGAAATCAGGATGGAGTCTTCGAAGTTGTAACCATTCCACGGCATAAACGCGACCAGCACGTTACGCCCCAGAGCCAGTTCACCCAGCTCCGTGGAAGGACCATCGGCGATAATATCCCCCACACTAACCTGATCGCCCACATGGACCAGCGGACGCTGGTTGATGCAGGTGGACTGGTTGGAGCGGGAATACTTGCGCAGGCGATAGATATCGACCCCCTGCGTGGCACCGCTGGCATCCGTCGAGCGCACAACAATACGGGCACCATCAATCTGGTCCACAATACCGTTGCGCTTGGCAACAATGGTCGCACCGGAATCACGCGCAACAGCGGCTTCCATGCCCGTACCAACCAGCGGCGCATCAGAGCGCACCAGCGGCACAGCCTGACGCTGCATGTTGGAACCCATGAGTGCGCGGTTCGCGTCATCGTTCTCAAGGAACGGAATGAGTGCGGCGGCAACAGACACAAGCTGCTTGGGCGATACGTCACAGGCGGTCACTTCGGTCGGGGGCACCAGACGGAAGTCACCATTACGACGCACCGAAATAAGGTCACTGGTCAAAGCGCCCTGATCGTTCACCTTGGCATCAGCCTGCGCAACAACCAGCTTTTCCTCTTCCATGGCGGAGAGGTATTTCCAGCCGTCCTGCAACACGCCGTCCTTGACCAGACGGTACGGTGTTTCAATAAACCCGTATTTGTTGACCTTGGCGTATGTGGCGAGCGAGTTGATCAGACCGATGTTCGGGCCTTCCGGCGTTTCAATCGGGCAGATACGGCCATAATGGGTCGGATGAACGTCACGGACTTCAAAGCCTGCGCGTTCACGCGTCAGACCGCCCGGGCCAAGCGCTGAAAGACGACGCTTATGCGTGACTTCGGACAGCGGGTTGGTCTGATCCATAAACTGGCTGAGCTGCGAGGAGCCAAAGAACTCACGCACTGCAGCCGCAGCAGGTTTGGCGTTGATCAGGTCATGCGGCATGACCGTATCAATATCAACCGAGCCCATACGTTCACGAATGGCACGTTCCATGCGCAGCAGGCCGATGCGATACTGGTTTTCCATCAGTTCGCCCACGGAGCGGACACGACGGTTACCCAGATTATCAATATCATCAATCTGACCGCGACCATCTTTCAGGTCACACAGGACCTTGATGGTGCGCAGGATGTCGTCCTTACGCAGCACGCGCACGGTGTCTGGCACATCAATGTCCAGACGCATGTTCATCTTCACGCGACCAACTGCGGACAGGTCGTAGCGGTCTGCATCAAAGAACAGACCCTGCAGCATGGCTTCTGCGGTTTCCGCGGTAGGCGGTTCACCGGGGCGCATGACACGGTAAATGTCGATCAGCGCTTCATCACGACCACTGTTTTTGTCAACGGTCAGCGTGTTGCGGATCCACGGGCCTTTGGCGGAATCAATAGCCAGAACCGGCAGTTCGGAAATCCCGGCTTCTTCCAGAGCGATCAGGCGGGCTTCGGTAATTTCTTCGCCAGCTTCGCCGTAGATTTCGCCAGTGTTCTGGTTAACCATGTCGTGCGCAATAAAGCGCCCGATCAGATCAACTTCACCCACCAGCACTTCGCGGGTTTTTTCAGCGATTTTACGAACAAGGCGTGCCGTCAGCTTGGTTTCGGCATCGGCCACGACTTCGCCGGTTTCGGCATCCACCAGCGGCGCCAGCAGCTTGAGACCACGGAAAGAGTCCGCATCGAACGGACGCGCCCAACCCTTGGCGGATTTGGTAAAGGTCACCGTGTCATAGAAGTAGCCGAGGATTTCATTGGCATCCATGCCATGAATATCCAGCGCGTCCACATCCCCACCTTCTGCCAGTTTGGCTTTGCGGGCGGCAGCGGAAGCAGCACCTTCCAGCGCATATAGCAGCGTGGTGACGGGCAGCTTACGCTTGCGGTCAATGCGGACGTACAGCAGGTCTTTTGCGTCGAATTCGAAGTCGAGCCACGAACCACGATACGGGATAACGCGCGCGGCGAACAGATACTTGCCCGAGGAGTGCGTCTTCCCCTTGTCGTGGTCGAAAAATACACCGGGGGAACGGTGCATCTGGCTGACAATAACGCGTTCAGTACCGTTGACGATAAAGGTACCGTTATCGGTCATGAGCGGCATGTCGCCCATGTATACCGGCTGCTCTTTAATGTCGCGGATAGAGCGCGAACCCGTATCCTCGTCCACATCCCACACGATCAGACGCAGAATGACCTTAAGCGGCGCAGAGAATGTGAGGCCACGCTGGATGCATTCCTCAACATCATACTTCGGGTCTTCGAATTCGTAGCTTACGAACTCCAGACGACCACGACCGGCAAAGTCATTAATCGGGAATACGGAGCGAAATACCTCCTGCAAACCCGTAGGCATACGCGCATCAGGCGACACATTGGCCTGAAGAAAAGTCTCATAAGACGCGCGCTGCACATCTATCAGGTTCGGCATCGGGGCGATTTCGGGAATCCGCCCGAAACTCTTGCGAATCCGCTTCCGTCCTGTGAACGATTTGGTGATTGCGTTCATCGTCGCTCCTGCCCCGCCCTTATCTCGGACCATCAGGCTCGTGGTCTGCCGCGAGCCTGATGGTCCGACCTATTTCGGCCAAAACCAAACCGGATTTACCCGGCTACCTGCCCCAGATCAACCTGAAACAGGCAAACGGGCGGAGGTATACACCCCCACCCGAGAACCTCAATTTCCTTCACCCCAACCAATACGGCCGGGATCAAGGCAATCTTACTTAACTTCGACGGTTGCGCCGTTATCTTCAAGAGTCTTCTTGATTTTAGCAGCATCGTCCTTGCTGACGCCTTCCTTAACGGCCTTAGGAGCGCCTTCAACCAGGTCCTTAGCTTCCTTCAGACCCAGACCCGTGATCGCACGGATTTCTTTAATCACGTTGATCTTCTTGTCGCCAGCGGCGGCCAGAATAACCGTGAATTCGGTCTGCTCTTCAGCAGGAGCAGCGGCAGCACCCGGAGCAGCGGCAGCAACTGCAACAGGAGCAGCGGCAGAAACGCCCCACTTTTCTTCGAGCAGCTTGGAAAGTTCAGCAGCTTCAAGAACGGTCAGAGCGGACAGTTCGTCAACAAGCTTAGCAAGATCAGCCATAGTCAGACTTCCTAATATAAACACTGGTTAGCAAAACGCAACCTCTACACTGAGGCTACGCGTATTTCTTGTACATACCCCCAATTGGGAGCACGTGGTCAGGCAGCTTCACCCGTTTTGGCATAGGCCCCAAAAACACGAGCAAGCTGGCCAGCCGGCGCCTGAACAACACTGGCGATGCGCGTAGCGGGCGTGGAGATAAGACCCACGAGCTGCGCGCGCAGCGTGTCGAGCGACGGCAGCTCGGCCAGAGCCTTGATCCCAGCTGCATCAAGCACCTGAGAACCAAGAGAACCGCCAAGCAGCTCAAGCTTGTCATTGGTTTTGGCGAACTCAACGATCACCTTCGCCACTGATACAGGTTCGTCCGCCCACGCAAGCGCGGTCGGCCCCGTCAGCAACGGCGCGATGCCGCTGAACTGGGTCCCATCCAGGGCGAGAGTTGCCAGCCGGTTTTTGGCAACCTTGTAGTCTGCACCCGCTGCCCGCACCTTGCGTCGCAGATCCGTCACATCAGCCACGGTCAACCCGTTATTACGGGTAACCACAACCATGGACGTTTCGGCGAACACGGCGGCCAGAGAGGCAACAAGGGCCTTCTTTTCCGTACGGTCCAAATCCCGTCTCCGTCTTGTTCCATCAGATCTAAACCTGAGGGAACGGGTTGCCCTTTAGGTCCTGCAATAAACAGAACCCGCTCGCCTGTCCTTGATAAACGGAATATCTGGCTCTGCCGAAAAACTCTCAGCTTGCAACCAGCATCCCCGTCTTACCGCGCGCCAGCCCCGAAGAGCTGATTAAGAGCAAAGTCACGTGCGGTCTCGGACAGGTATAAGAAGCGGTAAACCACCTCTTTCATGCACCGGACCGGCCACAAGGGCCAGCCCGGCCACATTCTTGCTCAGCCCGCGAAGGCAGAGACGTCCAGCTGCACACCCGGCCCCATTGTGGAGGTCAGGGCAGCTTTCTTCATGTAGGTGCCTTTGGCGCCGGTTGGGCGGGCCTTCTGCACGGCATCAATAAATGCCCGTACGTTTTCTGCCAGCTTGTCCGCACTAAAGGAAGCCTTGCCAACGCCTGCATGGACGATACCGGTCTTTTCAGCGCGGTATTCAACCTGACCAGACTTGGCTGCCGTAACGGCACCCTTAACATCCATGGTCACGGTGCCCAGCTTGGGGTTAGGCATCAGGCCACGTGGGCCGAGGATCTTACCCAGACGACCCACCAGAGCCATCATGTCCGGCGTTGCAATGCAGCGATCGAAAGCGATTTCGCCAGCCTGCACCTGCTCCATCAGATCTTCCGCGCCCACAACGTCAGCACCGGCTGCCTTGGCTTCTTCAGCCTTGGGGCCACGTGCGAACACGCCAACGCGCAGGGTCTTGCCCGTGCCGTTGGGCAGGGACACAAAACCACGGACCATCTGGTCAGCATGACGCGGGTCAATACCCAGGTTCAGGGCAATTTCAACCGTTTCGTCAAACTTGGCGGTTGCGTTGCCTTTGACCAGAGCAATGGCGTCGTCCAGATTGTATGCCTGACCGGCAACAACCTTGGCGCGAGCAGCCGTAAGACGCTTGTTCTGTGCCATGATCTTAGCCCTCCACCACGTCAATACCCATGGAACGGGCAGAACCGATCAGCATGCGCACGGCGCCGTCGATGTCGTTTGCGTTCATGTCCTGGTGCTTCTGGGCTGCGATTTCGCGCAGTTGATCCATGGTCACCTTACCCACGGAGCCGCCCTTACCAACTGTCTGGCTGCCTTTGGAAATCTTGGCGGCCTTGAGCAGGAAGTAGGTGTTCGGCGGGGTCTTGGTGATGAAGCTGAACGTACGGTCAGCATAGGCGGTGATCACCACAGGAATCGGCATGCCAGGTTCAAGGCCCTGGGTCTTGGCATTAAATGCCTTGCAGAATTCCATAATATTCAGACCGCGCTGCCCCAGTGCCGGACCAACTGGCGGCGAAGGGTTTGCTTTACCAGCGGGAATCTGAAGCTTGATGTAGCCAACAACTTTTTTGGCCATATCCGGGACTCCTCAAAAATGTACCCGGACCGCGGTTCGTAACGATTCCCACCTGCACACATGGCGCTAGCAGAAACCTCCCGCGTTCCGATCAGGAAAAGCGCGCTTACCTGTGCGCGGCAGGACTGTCAAGAGGGACACGTGCTTTTGTGCCCCCACCAAGGTCCGTACTGGCCGGGTCACGCACGGTTGTAATGCCGCCTGCAGCCGGAGCCTGACGCAGATTGCTGTATTGCAGTGGCTTGAAGGGCATGAGCACGTTTTCGCCCCGAGGTATCTGGTTCCGCGACCATCCACCACCCAGCGCGCGAATCAGTTCCACGCGGGCATCTATGCCGCGTGTGCAGGTCTGCACCATGGCGATACGCGCATTCAACGCGGCAACCTGCGCCACCACAACGTCCAGATAGTTGGTCAGACCACCCGTATATAGCGCCATGGTCATGCCCTGCGTGCGCAATGCTGCATCCACCGCGCTGGACTGCTGCCCCACCTGTACCTTGAGCCTGTTGACACGCGTCAGTCCGTCCTCGACCTCCTTGAAGGCATCCAGAACCGTGCTGCGGTACATGTCCTCCTTCTCGCGGTACTGCGACCAGCTCCGTTGCAGGTCGGCACGCCGCAGCCCGCCCTGAAACAGCGGGAGGAGTGCTTGCGCACCAAACTGGTACATGGAGTTGGAGAGCGATGCGAGATCAAACCCGTTATCCATAAACCCGGTCATGGCGTTAAAGGTCACATGCGGATAAAAAGCCGCGCGCGACACACCAATAGCCCTATTGGCCTGCGCCATGCGCCGCTCCGCCGCGGCAATATCGGGCCGCCGTTCGAGCAATGTGGACGGCAGGGCAACCGGCAATGGCCCCTGTGCAAAGTTCAGCTTATCGACCGGCGCAATGTGAAACGCGGCAGGGGCCTGATTAACCAGCGTTGCAATGGCGTGTTCCATAACATCACGCTGGGTGTGAATATCGGTCTCCTGCGCCTGCGTGGTGTAGAGCTGCGCCTCCGCGCGGGAGACATCCATGCCTGGCGCAATAGCACCCGCAAGGCGCATGTTTGTAATCTGCACCGCCGTTTTATAGTACCGGATGGAATCCTGATAAACGGCATCCTGCGCATCCAGCCCGCGTAGAATAACATAATCGCTCGCAAGCTCGGCCTGTAGGCTTAGCCTTGCCGCGGCATAGTCCGCCGCACGCTCCTGCACGTTCTGCTTGGCCATGCGGGTCTTGTTACGAATGGCGGACCAGAAATCCGGCTCCCATGTCGCTGTGCCCGAATACTGCTCGGACGACATGTACATCGGTCCTGTGGACCCTGCCCCACGCCAGAGGCGGTGGTCGGACCCCTTGTATTTTGCCCCCCCCGCCATGCCGCCGATCTGCGGATAAAGCTTTGACTTGGCTTCCATGGCCAGATCACGGGCCTGAAGGAAGGCCTCCGCCTGTGCCTGAAGGTCGGGGTTCAGGCGCATGGCCTGTTCCTCCAGATCATTCAGCACCGGGTCCCCCATTACGGTCCACCAGTTGGGGCTGAGAGTTGTATCCGCCCCACCTGCTGGCTGCATCACGCCGCCACCCTGCCAGTTATCGGGGTATGCAAACGTGGCGGGTTTGTAACGTGGCGCCATGTCACACCCTGCCAGCACGGACAGAAGGCACGAGCCAAGCATTAACCGTGATGCAAAAAGTCTGGTGCCCTGCCCCTTCATTGACGTCCCCCGGATTCCGGCATGGGCCGGTTATCTTCAGGCATGGCACGTGTGTCATCCTTGCTCGGGGCTGCCGCTTTTGCAGGAAGTGTTGGCGGCACATTGTAACCGGGAGTGCCTTTTACAATCCGCACAAGCTGCCCATCCAGCAGACCGGCGGATGGGTTATTGATAACCCTGTCGGTCTTTTTAACCCCGCGCTGCACTTCCACCGTTGTGCCCAGATCGCGGCCAAGAGCCACGCTGACCAGATGCACGTGGTTGCTGTCATCCACCAGAGCCACCTGCGTACCTTCCTGCCGGAACACGATCGCCCCTTCTGGCAGAATAAGCTGGTCAGGATCAGCCGGTGCGCGGAAAGTCGCCGTGGCATAGGAGTTGGGCCATAGCTCCCCGCTTTTGTTGTCCAGAACCAGTTCGGTCGTAACCGTGCGGGTATTGGGGTTGAAAGCACTTGCCGTCGCTAAAAAGCGCGCCTTGAACGTGCGTTCGGGGTACTGCGGCACAATCAGGTTTGCCTGTAGGCGTGGAGAGATAATATCCGCGTAATCCTGTGGAACCGCCACAAACACGCGCATGGCGTGCACGTCCGCAACACTGAACAGTTCGGTGGCGTTCCCGCGTGAATCCACATCCCCGCGTCCGGCATTAACGTAATCGCCCACGTCGGCCATGCGCGATGTGACAATCCCGTCAAACGGAGCAACAATCTTTTTAAATGCCTCCAGTGCGGCATAACGCTCCACGTCATGCTGAGCTGCCTCAACCTGTGCCTTCTGGGCCTCGGCATTGGCGGCCTGCACGTCCACCTCCTGCTGAGAGACAGCCTGCGTACCCTGTAGCGCCTTCCAGCGCCGCGCGGTGATCTGCGCCAGCTTGTAACGGGCCAGAGCCACATTGTAATCGGCCTTGGCTGCGGCGTACTGGGCATCCAGACCCGGAGTATCAATTTCGGCCAGCACGTCTCCCGCTTTTACGCGTGCGCCAAAGTCCTTGTACCACATTTTTACGTAGCCAGAGACCTGAGCGTAAATCGGGGCCTGATACCACGCAGCGATATTGGCAGGCAGGGAGAGTTCACGCTCATCGGGGCCTTGCTGCGGGTAAATGATCTGCACGACCGGCACCGCGTCATGCGCTGTTTCCTGCGCAAGCTGCACATAGGCCGAATGCCTTTGCACAAGCCCCATAATGATCAGGAAGCCTGCCACACCAGCGACAACAGCAAACCCCATTTTTCGTTTACGGGCGGCTGCCGCTGCTTTTGCCTTGGCGTCCACGCCACCCGTGTTGTCGTGCTCCGGGGTCATACGCCAGCTTCCTCTTCTTTTGTCGTCGGCACTTCTTTTTTGTTGTGCAACATTGCAAACACACAGGGGACAAACAGCAACGTAGCCACCGTTGCCACCAGCAGCCCCCCCATGACCGCCTTGCCCAAAGGCGCATTTTGCGAATTGCTCAGGGACATGGGCAACATGCCAATAATCATGGCGGAGGCTGTCATCATAACAGGGCGAATACGCTCAAACCCTGCCTCCAGTGCCGCCAGAATGGCGTCTCCGTGCTCATCCAGCCGCTCACGCGCAAAGGCCACGACCAGAATGGCGTTGGCCGTGGCCGTGCCCATGCACATGATCGCCCCCGTAAGAGCCGGGACGGACAATGTTGTGTGGGTCAGGAACAAACTCCACGAAATACCCGCCAGCGCACCGGGCAGCGCCGTGATAATAATGAACGGGTCCAGCCATGACTGAAAGTTGACCACGATCAGCAGGTAAACAAGCAGGATGGACATGGCCAGCCCCGCCAGCAACTGCACGTAGGCGCTATTCATGGTCACAGCCTGCCCGCGCACCGTAAGCGATGCCCCGCGCGGCAGGTCGGGCCTTAGCTCATCCACAATCCGTTCCACCTCGCGCGAGACGGTGCCCAGGTCGATCCCCTCGTTGGAGGCATAGATGTCGAACACAGGCATAATGTTGTAGTGCGCGACCTCGGCCGGGGTACCAACCTGTTCGATCTGGCTCAGGCCACCCAATATCTGGGGAGTCTGCCCGCTGGGGTTCCCATCTCCCTTGTCGATCGGGGTGATCTCAAGGTCGTTCATGGTCTGGAGGAACGATGCGGGGGTCTGGATATCGATCAGATGCGAAACCCCGGTCTTTGTATCCAGCCAGTAAACCTGCCCGACCTGCGAACTGCCAGAGAGTGAGACCAGCACGTTGTCGGCCACATCCGCCTCGCGGATACCCGTGCCCAGTGCGTACATCCGTCGGGCATTCACCCGCAGGGTTGGCGTGGTCATGGGCTCCTGCACCGAAATATAGGTCAGGCCCGTAACATGCCGCAGCTTCTCGGCAATACGGTTGGCAAAGCGGAAGTTGGCAGGCAGGTCACGCCCGACAACCTGCACGTCAATCGGGGATGGCAGGCCGAAGTTGAGGATTTTGGCCGTCAGGTCCCCCGGCAGGAAGGAGAACTGCGTACCGGGGAACTTCTCATTCAGGCTGTGGCGCAGCAGACGCCGATACTCCGCAACAGGTGCGGCCTGATCCTTGAGCGAAATTGTAATATCGCAGTCCTGCGTGCCAACTGTGGGGGTTGGAATATAGGCCATATTGAGCGGGCTGAACGCCAGACCGCAGTTATTGACGATACCTTCCACCTGCCCGGGCAGCGTGTGCTCGACCTCCGCATCCACCAGTTGGGAAATTTTGCCAGATTCCTCCAGCCGTGTGCCAATGGGCGCGCGCATATGCAAGGCAATGACATCCGAATTGACTTCGGGAAAGAAGTTCTGCCCAACAAAAAACAGCAGCCCCAGAGACCCAAATGAACACAGCACGAACACGGGAATAAACGTTCGGCGCACCTCGATCAGATAGGTGAGCAGGGCGTGGTAACGATGCCGAAAGGTTTCGAACCCACGCTCAAAAGAGCGCTGGAACCGGCCAAAAATCGTTTTGGGTTCCTGCGGGCCATGTGCATGTGCCGCCACCTGTGCGGCCAGCATGTATTTGGCCATGGTCGGCACCAATGTGCGCGAGAGGATGAACGACGCCAGCATGGCAAAAATAATGGCTTCGGCCATAGGCATGAACAGCCAGCCCGCAACGCCCGTAAGCTGGAACAGCGGCATCCACACGATGCAGATGCAGAGGGTGGACACAAATGTTGGAATAACAATCTGGTTGGCCGCATCCACAATGGCGGTCTCCAGATCCTTGTCCATCTCCAGATGGGCATCAATATTCTCGATCATGACCGTGGCGTCATCGACCAGAATACCAACCGCCAGAGCGAGCCCGCCAAGGGTCATGACGTTAATGGTCTGCCCAGCCCAGCCCAACCCGATGATCGAGCACAGCATGGCCAGCGGAATGGATGTAGCAATAATGACCGTGGAGCGCCACGACCCAAGGAACAACAACACCACAAGCCCGGTCAGGAAGGCGGCGGTTATCATTTCGCGCACCACGTCCTGCACGGATTCCTTAACAAAGGTCGAGGCGTCATTGAGCACACGGATGCTCACACCGGGCGGGAGGGTCTGCACAATGCCGGGGAGCAGCTTTTTGATCCCCGCCACCACATCCAGTGTTGAGGCATCACCACTCTTCATGACCACAATCAGAACGCCCTGCTGGCCCTTGACCAGCACAAGGTTGGTCTGGGGTGGCCCCCCCTGATGCACCCACGCCACGTCCCGCAGGCGGACAACCGCGTGCCCGACCTGTTTGATGGGAATATCGTTCAGTTCATCCAGTTCTCGCGGGGCGGCGTTGGTCTGGACCATCCAGTCAAACGGGCCAATGCGCTGGTCCCCCGCGGGCAGAACAATGTTCTGGCTGTTAAGCGCGCGTGAGACATCGACCGGGGACAGGCTGTGCGCCAGCAGCTTGACCGGATCCAGATCGACCATGACGTTACCCGGCTTACCCCCATACGGGTTGGGAATGGCCGCCCCCGCCACCGAAACCAGCGCAGGCCGGATCAGGTTGGAGGACATGTCATAAATCTCGGACGCGGTCATGGAGGTGGAAGCCACCTGAAGCGTAATGACCGGCACGGAGGAGGCATCATACGCCAGCACAAGTGGCGGCGTGGACCCGGTTGGCATCTGCTTGATCACGGTCTGGGAGACGGAGGTGATCTGGGTTTGCGCAACGGATGTGTTGGTGCCGGGCTGGAAGAAGATTTTAACAATCCCGCGCCCGTAATAGGACTGGCTTTCTATGTGTTCGATATTATTGACGGTCGCGGTCAGTGCGCGCTCGTAATAATAGACCACACGGCCAGACATATCCTCGGGCATAAGCCCCGTATACTGCCAGATAACGGCCACAACAGGGATGCGGATACTAGGGAAAACGTCCGTTGGGGTTGAGAAAATACCCTTAATTCCAAAAACAAGAATCAGGATGGACAGCACAACAAAGGTGTACGGTTTTTTGAGTGCTATAAGAACAATCTGGTTCATTCACCTGGCCCCTGACTTACAACGGGCCCGGCAATCATTCTGGAAATGGTCGTCATTTTGCCAGTAGATACCCGCACATCCCTCTCCCGCTTGTGACATTATCTTTACAAACCATTGCTCTAGCCCGGCAATCGGGCCGGAAAAGCAATGCTGAAGCACGTACCCCTGCCATTGGGGCCGCTCTCTATCCTTACGTTTGCGTCGTGCAGATGAGCAATGGCGCAAACAAGGCTCAGGCCCAGACCACTGCCGGGCACATGCCGGCTCTTGTCCGAACGATAGAAGCGGGACAACACATTCTGTCTTTCCTCAGGGGCAATGCCTGTGCCCGTATCCGTGACGATCAGCAGGACTGCGTCATCTTTTTGTTGCACATCCAGCACGATACTACCGCCTTCAGGAGTGAATTTGATAGCATTATCAACCAGATTAGCCAGCAGTTCGATCAGAAGATGCCGATCCCCCCATACCTGCCCTTCCACCGCAGAAGGAAGAGCCTGTAGTTTTTTGTCCTCCATTTCGGCAATGGGTTCGTAAAGATCGAACACATCATCCATCAACTCACGTAGCCTGACCTGTGCAAAACCGGCCATGCGGCGGCTGTTCTCTATTTCCGCAATCCTGAGCAGGGCGGTAATAATGCCAAGGCACTGGTCCAGATCGTCCACCGCCCGACCTATGGCGGCTTCCAGTTGCTCTGGGTCCCTCTCACCCGTCTGGGCGCGCTCCAGCTTGGCCCGCACGCGGGAGAGCGGGGTGCGCAGGTCATGCGCAATATCGTTCCCCACCGCACGCATGCCGTCCATCAGATGTTCCAGTCGGTCGAGCATGCGGTTCACACTCCCCGCCAGCCGCTCCAGATCATCCCGCTCACGGTTGGCGGGCAGGCGTTCATGAATATCGCCCGCCATAATGCGGTCTATGGCCTCGTGCATTTCCTTAACGCGGGACAGGGCGCGGTGGCTCAGGGCCACCCCGAGGAACAGTGCAAACAAAAAGGTGGGAACCGCCGCCACCAGCATAGCATGGCGGAGCATGAACTTCTGCTCCGCCAGCAGATGAAAACTGCGCCCCAGCACCAGAATAGTGTGGTCTGGCAGGGTTACCGCCAGCAGGCGCAACGGGTAGGCGGCCCCTTCCTCGGGATAAATTTCGATATTATGGGGCTTGCCGTCCGCCATCAGCCCTCTGGGCCATGTATGCAGATCCCCCGCGATTAACGCGTGCCCTGCATCAAACAGCCCCGCACTGTTAATGATCAGCCGCAGATCATCTGTTGCACGGCGACGTATAACATATTCCAGATGCTCGGGGGACATCTGGGCCAACAATTCGGCCTCCCCTTGCAGCAACTCGGTAGAGCGGCGGGATTCGACGGCCTCCATCTGGGCATACACCAGACCGAACTGCATGAGCATGACGCCAGCCATGGCCGCCAGCGCCATGAGAGTGATCCGGAATGTGGCTGTCCGAAAAACCTCAGTCAGAAACACGCAGTTGGAACCCCGTACCACGAATGCTCTGGATCAGCGGTTCCTCGCCCGGCGCATCGACCTTCCTGCGCAGTTTGCCTATGTGCACATCTACCAGATTGGTGCGTGGTATAAAGCGGTAATGCCAGACATCCTCCAGCAGCATGGAGCGGGTCAGCACCTGACTGGGTCTGCGCATGAGGTATTCAAGCAACCTGAACTCACGCGGGAGCAGATCAATCTCGCGCCCATCCCGCCAGACCCGGCGTTCGATCAGATCCATCTCCAGCGGCCCGGCGCGCAGCTTGGTGTTGCGCGTGTCATCCGGCCTGCGGAGCAGGGCTTCTATCCGTGCAACCAGTTCCTCCATGGCAAAGGGTTTGGTCAGATAGTCATCCCCCCCCGCCTTAAGACCTGTTACGCGGTCATCCACAGCAGACAGGGCGGACAGAACCAGCACTGGTGCCCGAATCCCCTGCTGGCGCATGGTTTCTATAACAGACAGGCCATCGCACCCGGGCAGTAGCCGGTCGACCACCATAACATCGGCCTCACCCCGCAAGGCGGCATCCAGCCCTGCGGTGCCTGTTTCCTCATGATCGACGTTGAAGCCGCGACCTGTGAGTTCTCCCACAATTTCCTCGGCAATTCTGCCGTCATCCTCGATAAGGAGAACTGTCCGCCCTTCCAAAAAAGGGGGTAGCGTATCATCTTCAGACATACCTGCCCTCTCGCTCGTGTTCTACCCTGTTGCAGTGCTGCCCTTCTCATGGCCACTAAATTCAATTTCAGACTCTTCGCCTTCGTCCTCGCTCACAACCGGATTATCAAGCTCCTTGAGCCTGCGTGTGACCACTCTGGTGCGCCGTCTGGCCTCTTCAATTGAAAAGGACATAGCCTGCGCATTCCGTGCGAGCTTGTCCAGCACCGTATCCATTTTCAGCATTTCCTGCCGGGTGGCACCCAGCAGGCGGGCAATGCTTTCCGTCCGCTCTTCCAGAGCAAGGGTTACGTAGCCCAGATGAATAGTGCGAAGCATGGCGGGCATAAGAGCTGGCCCCATGACCATAACCCGGAACTGCCGCCCGACCTCATCTATCAGCCCCGGAATACGGGCCACTTCAGTATAAAGCCCATCTGTTGGCAGATAAAGCACGGCAAACTCAACCGTTGCGGGAGGCTGAATGTATTTGGTGGCAATTTTACGTGCTTCCGCCCGCACCGTATTTTCCAGCGACTTGCGGGCGGCCTTTTCCCCCACCACATCGCCCTCTTCCGCCGCATTGAGCAGTTTTTCGTACGCTTCGGTCGGGAATTTGCTGTCCACCGGCATAAGGGGCGGAGTTTCGGTTTTGACGGGCATGCGAATGGCAAACTCCACCACGTCATTCCCCGGCCCCAGCCTTACATTGCTCTCATATGTGCCCGGCGGCAGCACATCATCCAAAATGGCGCGTAGCTGCGCCTCCCCCCAGCCGCCACGGGTTTTAACATTGCTAAACAGCCGCTTGAGGTCACTGATCTGGGCGGTCATGGCGCGGACCTCGCCCATGGCCTTCTGCATGGCGGTAAACTGCTCCAACACCCGCTGGAACGATGTGTGCATCTGCCGCTCCACCGCCTCGTGCAGTTGCTCGGTCACCGCGTGGCGGATAGCCCCGAGCTGCTGGGCAGAGGCCTCCGCCATATTGCGCAGCGCCTCGGACTGGGCGGCGCGCGCCTCCGCCTGCTCGCGCCCCAGACCGCCGGACAGATTGCCGAGTTGTTCGGCCAGTTCGGTGCGCATGCGCTCCAGCCGCTCGCCAAACGCGCGCTCCATCTCGTTCATGGCGGTTCTCTGGGCCGACGAATCAGCACGGGCGGCGGCGGCCTCGCGCTCCATCATGACGTACAGCCGCGCCAGCAGGTCGCTATCGGCACTTTTTGCGGGTGGTTTACGCAACACAAAGGCCAGCACCACGCCCAGCAAAAGAGCCGTGACCGCCACACATACAAGAACAATTACAGAACCCATGCCCTGTTGTGTCTGATGTTCTGGCCAAGAGCAAGCACCCTTGTCTCCTGTTTTTGCACAAAAAAGAGTGCCACCACGCAACATCCCTCATGCCGTGAACGTAATGACAGGCATAGCGCGGTAATGATAAGACCCCTGCCCACGGTGCCTTGTTCACCAACAAACCAAAAAGCCCAAAAGTGGAGAACGCAGCTTGAACACGGCACAACGCATTCGGGGTATTCTGGCGGGATCGGCCGGGAACCTGCTCGAATATTTTGACTGGTACGTCTATTCCTCCTTCACCATTTACTTTGCCCATGCGTTTTTCCCCCACAGCAGTCCAACGGCCGAACTGCTCAATGCCGCGGCCGTCTTTGCTGTTGGTTTTTTTATGCGCCCCATTGGCGGATGGCTGCTGGGTATGGCGGCGGACAGATACGGGCGGCGCAAGGCGCTGACTTTTTCTGTTCTGGCCATGTGTTTTGGGTCTCTGGCCATAGCTTTATGCCCCACCTATGAGCAGATCGGGGTTGTGGCCCCGGTTATTCTTGTGCTCGCACGACTGGTGCAGGGGTTAAGCCTTGGTGGGGAATATGGTGCCTCCGCTACGTATCTGGCCGAGGTCTCCACACCGCAGCACCGGGGCTTCTGGTCCGGGTTCCTGTACGTCACGCTGGTCATGGGCCAACTGCTGGCCCTGTGCGTGCTGCTGGTCATGCAATATGTGTTTTTAACACCCGAGCAGATTGCCAGTTGGGGCTGGCGCGTGCCCTTCCTGATCGGGGCGTGTGGCGCGGTGCTGGTGTTCTGGCTCCGCCGCCAGATGGTGGAAAGCGAAAGCTTTGAAAGCACAAACAAACAACAGGCCAAAGGGGGCATACGCGTTATGCTTGCGCATTGGCCATCCGTGTTGCGGGTCTGCGGGCTGACCCTTGGTGGCACAGTCGCTTTTTATACCTACACCATTTACATGCAGAAATACCTTGCCAACTCGCTTGGTTTTTCCAAGGAAACGGCAACCCTTATTTCCGCTGCCAGCCTGTTCGTGTTTGCCGCCATGCAGCCCCTGTTTGGCGCGGTCTCCGACCGGGTCGGGCGCAAACCCCTGCTGCTGTTTTTTGGTGTGGGGGCAAGCCTTGGCACCATACCGCTGCTGAACGCTCTTTCCCACGCCACATCGGGCTGGGTGGCGTTCGGGCTGATTGTTGCAGCCCTGTTCATGGCTTCTGGCTACACGTCCATTAACGCCATTGTTAAGGCTGAGCTGTTTCCCACCCGTGTGCGTGCATTGGGGGTGGCCCTGCCTTATGCGCTGACCGTCTCCATTTTTGGGGGAACAACCGAGTATATTGCCCTGTGGTGCAAGCATGTCGGCCATGAAAACTGGTTTGCATGGTACGTGTCCGCCTGTGCGCTGGTAACCCTTGCAACCGCTCTGACGCTCAGCAAAACCAGTACAATACCCGACAACACCCCCTGACCCGGACCCTGCTTTTTTCAACAAAAGGACAGGGAACAGCCTTTAATTTGCCACAAGCGGATCGATATTTAAGGAGGAACAAAAAACATGGAGCAGCCTGACACCCTGTTCCAAGGAGGCACGTTTGATGCGCCGCATGACACAATTTCTGATGGCCCTGCCCGTTATTGCGGGTCTTGGTCTGGCAGCTTTGCCCTCCGCTCAGGCGCAACCCGGACGCTGGGGCGGTGGTGGTGGGGCCATTGCTGGAGCACTTATTGGCGGTCTGGCCGTTGGAGCGCTTGCGGGGGCTGCCATGAGCGGTGGCCCCGGCGGCTATGGCTATGGTTACGGGTATGGCCCGCCCCCGCCACCGCGCGCCTATATGGTGCCGGTTGCACCCATGGGGCCACCTCCGGGTTACTACTACGCAGCACCCGGTGGCTATTATTCAGGCTGGTAAGGTCTTATCCGCCTGAACCGCCGCACCTTCTAGCGTGAGTAGAAGGTGTTCAGGCGGCCGCGCCCAGTGTACGGGCCTGCGCCAGCACAGCCTCCACATGGCCCGTTACTTTAACCTTGGGCCAAATGTGAGCAATGTGACCGCTGGCATCGATCAGGAATGTGGCACGCTCTATGCCCATATAGGTCCGTCCATACATGGATTTTTCCACCCATACGCCATAAGCCTCAGTAACGTGCCCGGCTTCGTCGGAGGCAAGGGGAAATGTCAGGCCGTATTTGGTGGCAAAGGCATCCAGCTTTTTAACCGGATCGCGCGAGACGCCGATAACGCTTAACCCGGCCTGCTCAAACGCCTGTAGGGTCTCATTAAACCCGCAGGCTTCCTTGGTGCAGCCCGGCGTATCCGCCTTGGGGTAAAAATACAGCACAAAGGGTTTGCCCTTTAGGGCTACGGTATCCACCGTGCGCCCACCACTGGCCGCCATGCTGAAGGCTGGCGCTTGATCCCCCACCTTTAGCGCGTGATTTTTTTCCATAACCTTAAACTCCTTTAGCGTGTGTTCGGTCGCATGTGTCCGGCATTCAGCCCTCGGGCCGTTCGGCTGGGCCTGTGGTGGCTACTGGCCCCACCAGTTTTTCAAAACAGGTCCGTACGTCCCGTGCCAGTTGGTTGGTCCGCTCCATAAGCTCGGGCAGGGTACGGGCCCTCATGTTCCTGAGCAGAATATTCAGTGCCGCAGGCACCATATCCGTCTCCAGTTCCTTGGGTGGCACGGGGCCACACAGCAAACGCAGCAGGGCCTGCAAACGCCGCCAGAAAAAATCCGCCTGCTTTAACAGTTTTGCATCCGCCGCATTCAGCACGCCACACCGCTCAAGCCGCCCCAGCGCCAGCCGTGTGGACGGGCTGCGGGCTGTGGGGTCTGCTGCGACAAGCTGAAAAATCTGGGCGATGAACTCCACCTCCATCAGCCCCCCTGCCCGGCGTTTGATATCCCATACCGAACTTGCGGGCAGGTCGCGCGCCAGACGCTCCCGCATGGTGCGGGCATCGGCCAGCAAAGCCGCGCGAGTGGGGCGGGTGGGGCGAATGCTGCCATCAAGCACATGCTCCAGATCCTGCGTCAGAGCCCGCCGCAACGTTTGTGGTGCTGCCACAATACGTGCCCGCGTAAGGGCCATACACTCCCACGTCCACGCGGCTTCCGCATGATAACGCAAAAACGCCGTGCGCGGGACCGCAACCGGCCCAGCTGCCCCCGATGGCCGCAACCGCATATCCACCGCGTAAAGCGGGCCTTCTGGTCCCGGGGCGGTCAATGCTGCTATAAAAGCGTGGGCAAGGCGGGTGTAATACTGCCCCACAGCCACGGAGCGGGGACGGGAAAAAGCCAGACCTTGCTCCGCACTGCCTTTTTGGGCGGGCACAAGGCTGACCTGACTATCCTCCGGGTGGTCAAATACCATCAGCAGGTCAAGGTCTGAGCCGGGCATCATCTCGCGCGAGCCAGCCTTGCCCATGGCAATAACCGCCATGCCACCGCCGGGCACGCGGCCATAGCGCCGCACATGGTCACGTTCCACGGCCTGTTTGATCACGGTCATGATCGTATCGGCCAGCAGGGTGCGGGCGCGCTCGGCCTCGTCCTCACCAATCCGCCCCTCCAGCAGGGCTACGGACAGGCGGAACTCTTCCCCCCGCAATAGCGGGCGCAGGGTGGTGAGCAACTCCTCCACATCCGCCACTTCCTCAGCCAGTGTTTTCAGCCGGGCAACAACATTTCGCCCTTCCTCCGGCTCGGGGGCAAGCAGCCCCTCCAGTGCGGAGGGCTTGTCCGCCAGATGGTCGGCCAGAAAGGCCGAGGCATCAAAAATACTGGCAATGCGGTCGATCAGTTCGGGGTTACGTTCAAAAAGCGAGAGCAGTTGCACACCCGCATGCTGGCGCGCCAGCAGGGCATCAAACCTGCGCAGGCAGGCCAGTGGGTTCCCGCGCTGGCCAAAATTGGACAGGAGTGCAGGCAGCAGCGCACGGAGCAGCGCATGGGCACGTTCGGAACGCAGGGCGCGCAGGCTGTTACCACTCCACCGCCCCAGAACCTGCGCTGCCTCCACCACCTGAGCGGGAGGAAAGTCGTATTTTTCCAAAAGTTCGGCGACCTGCCCCTCTTCTGGGCCGGGCATGAGCACGCTACCGGCTTCCATGCCGTTCTGTGCGGGTTGAATAACAAAATGCCGTTCAAAAATCCGCCGCGCTTCCCGCATACGCGGGAGCATGTCCAGCGCCAGCGCCTCACCGTCGGGGTAGTTCATAAAAATGGCGAATGCGTCGAACCCAGCTACCGTATCCGGCAGGCTGTGGGTCTGATGGTCGGCACGCATTTGCAGGCGGTGTTCCGCATCGCGCAAAAAGCGGTAAGTGCGGGCCAGCACCTCGGCCTCTGCCCGGGGCAGCCTGCCCGAGCCCACCAGTTTTTTGAGCGCGCCAAAGGTTGTCTTGTCCCGCAGTCCGGGTTCACGCCCCCCCCAGACAAGCTGCATGGCCTGCGCGATAAATTCAATTTCGCGTATGCCGCCCTGACCGAGCTTGAGGTTATGGCCCAAAAGCCACGTCCGGCTGGCATCGGGGTCCGCCAGAACAGAATCGGGCAGTTGCGCCAGATCCGTGCGCCCCGCCTTGCGGTAGCGGTCTATGCGGGCCTTCATGTCGTGAATGTCATCTATCAGGGCAAAATCGAGGTGCTTGCGCCAGATAAAGGGCCTTATGGCCGCCAGAAAGCGCCGCCCCAGCGTAAGGTCCCCCGCTACGGCCCGCGCCTTGATCATGGCCGCGCGCTCCCATGTCTGGCCCAGACTTTCGTAATACAGCATGGCCGCCTGCACTGTGACCGCGGGTGGCGTGGAGGACGGGTCGGGTCTGAGCCGCAAATCGGTACGAAAAACGTAGCCATTCGCATCGCGCGCTTCCATCAGACTAACAAGATCGTTAGTCATACGCACAAACACACGTCGCACCGCGTCTGACTGAGAATACGTTGTGGGGTCGTACAACACTATCAGGTCGATGTCGGATGAAAAATTCAGTTCACGCGCACCCAGCTTGCCCATGGCCAGCACCACCAACCCACACCCCTGCGTGGGGTTTTCGGGGTGTGGCAGATCAAGCTGCCCGGCCTCATTGGCCTGCCACAGCATATGTTTGAGTGCGAGTTCGAGCGCGGTTTCCGCCAGACGGCTGAGCGTTTGTGTGACATCCTCCAAAGACCAGAAGCCCCCGAGGTCCGCAATAGCGCAAATAAAAGCTATACGCTTTTTTGCATGCCGAAGGAACGCCGCGACATACTCTCGCCCCGATGTGGCGTCAAACTGTGCGCATGTCGCAAACGCATCGAGCACACAGCTATCTGGCCCCTTGTCCAGCAGGGCAGCAAAGGCTTGAATGTCCTCCCGCGCCAGATCGGACAGGTATGGGCTGTTCCCACCAAGGCACAACATCAACGCACGCGCACCCGGCAGCGCCATAACCGATGCCGCAATACCGCTCTGGCTGGCCAGTTCCAGCATGTCCTCAACAAACACGGCGGCTCTCTGGCTGTCTGCCGGAGCAGGCCAGTCTGCATCCGGCCAGGTCCGCGGGCCTTGCCTGCGGGTCTGTCTTACGTCACGGAAGAGAGAATGATCTGCCTGCGTCATGATATGGCCCGTAATGTGAACCATAAAGGCTTGCTGCGTTGACTTCCAACGGTCAAGACACCTCACCCCCCGCAAGAACAAAAATTCCCCGTGCGCTGGCCATTGGGGCCTGTGTTCTGGTGGCCTCGCCATTTGTGGGAGTAGCCGCGCTACTGGGCTGCATGGCGTTTGGCCCGCTCGATATTACTCCTATCGTGCGACCTTTTCTGCCTATTACAATTATTAAGGGCGACCACGCACAGCCACCTGCGGTCAGTCTGCGCCTTGGCCATGCTGAACTCCGCTGGAATGGTCTGCGTGAGGGCATGGGTGTACCCATTGCCGTTGTTTTGCAGGATCTGAGCTTTATTGCTCCGGGCAATACCCACCCGAACACTGTGCGCGAAGCAGACGTAACGCTGGACCCGCTGGCCCTGCTGCGTGGCAGCATACGGCTGCGCACCATCAACATTAAAGGGGTGCGCCTTGCCCTGCGCCGCGCCCATAATGGCAGCGTGGAGTTTGATCTGGACCTGCCGCCCGCCCCCCAGACCCAGCAGAGCAACACGCTGGAAACCTACGGGCTGGAACACGCCCGCATAGAAGACGCCGCCATAAGCATGGATGACCGCCTGACCGGCACCCACTGGCTGGCATCCAACATTGGGGTGGACCTGCGCCTGCGCACAATCGGGCGGGCCATGGGCGTGACTGGCTCTGTCCAGTTGAGCATAGCCCCACAGAACAACCCCGGCACCAAGCTTGTACTGAATGCCCATGGCGCGCCAGCCGATAATGGCAAGCAGATTGTGTGGCACCTGAACACCAACACGCTCAACCCAGCCACATTTGCCCCCCTGCGCCCCGAACTGGCCAAAATAGACCTCCCCCTGAGCATTACGGCGCAGACGTATTTTACAGCCGCTGCCAAAACGCCATGGATGCTGCCCAACGCACTGGAACTGACAACCTCCCTTGGTGCGGGACATGTGGATGCAGGCGGCACACGCTATGAGGTGGACCACGGTACGGCCAATGCGGTTGTGTTGCTAAACCAGACACAACCGCAGTCCATTCCAGCCCAGATTACCATTCCCTTTGTGCATCTGCTGCTGCGCAACCCCGGCATGCCCGATGACGCAACGCGCGCACTGAGCGTGAACCTGAGCGGTTTCCTCAACGCCTCCGACCTTGTGCAGCCCAAAAACGTGGAAGCCCGGCTGACCACCACCATTCCTCAGGTCTCGTTTGAGGACCTGACCTATTACTGGCCCACCCTTGCCGCCAAGGGAGGCAAAAAATGGGTCACGGAGAATATAACAACCGGCACGGCCACCAACCTTGTCACCACCGCTGATCTGGGGAGCACCCAAGGCTGGAACGGCATAAAGCTGACCAACATACAGGGCGGGATTGACGCCACGGGCCTGACCATTCACTGGCTGCGCCCCATTACCCCCCTACAGGGGCTGGACGCCCGGCTGGATATTGTAAACCCGGACAAGCTGAGCATCCATTTTGACCACGGCTACCAACTGGTGGACCGGACAGGCAAAAACGTGGGCCAGACCGGCACCGGCCGGATTGAGGCAGGCCCCGGCAGCATGGACATTGTGGGCCTGACCAAAAAAGACCAGACCGGCATTATAGAGACAGACCTGCATGGTCCTTTACAGGATGTGATTGCCCTGCTGGCCGAGCCACGCCTGCACCTGCTCTCCCGCCACCCACTCAGCCTGACCCGTCCGCGCGGTACGGCCAGCCTGCATCTGGGCCTGAGCCTGCCGCTAATCAGCCGCGTAACCATTAATGACATGACCATCCAGAGCCATGCCGATGTGGCCCATGCTTCGATCGGCAATGTTGTAGCCGGGCGCGATGTGGCCAATGCCCGCTTTGGGCTGGACGTAACCACGGACGGCCTTGCCCTTGCCGGGCATGGCGTTATTGGCGGCCTGCCATCCGACCTGACATACGACATGGATTTCCGCTCCCTGCCGCCAGACGCGGTAGCGGAAAAAGCCCATCTGACATCCCGCATCACACCAGATACGGCACTGGCCGCGGGCATTGGCACGGGTGAACATTTTGGCGGCAGCGCGGACCTTGCCGTGGACTACCAGCAACTAGCCAACCATACAGGCACGGTTGCCCTTGATCTGGACCTTGCCCACTCGGACATCCGCATTCCCATGTGGCACAAAACGGCGGGACAGGCTGCCCAGGCCACCGCCACTTTGGATCTGGACAAAGGCCAGATCACCAATGTGGATCATCTTCAGGCCTCGGGGCCGGATATGAGTGTTATCGGCAAGGCGCGGTTGCAGGCGGGGCATGCGCCAGAACTTATTATTTCGTCCTTCAAGATCGCGCGCTCGAACGGTCATGCCAGACTGGTGCTGCCACAAAACCAGTCTGGCAACATGATCCATGTTGGCGTCTATGCCGACACGCTCGACCTCTCCCCCCTCATGAGCAGGGATGAACACGAACAGAGTGCGGCCGAAGCCAAAAAACCGACCAACTACCATGTGCCAGAAGCCGCAACCGGCAAGCTGCACGGCCCCCCCGGCACTGCTTGGGCCATTGACCTGACCGCCAACCAGCTCTGGTACAGCAAGAACAAACAGCCCCTGCGCACCGTGCAGGCCTATTTTGAGGATAACGGTCTGCGGCTGGAAAAAATGCGCTTTACCATGCGTGGCCCCGTACCCGCGAGCATGACACTCACGCCCACTGGTGCAAACCGCACTCTACATGCCCATATTCCCGACATGGGGGCGTTTCTGGCCGCGTTTGGCGTTCTACCAGACGTTAAAGGGGGGCAGGCGGTGCTGGACGGCACGTTTGATGATACCGAGCCGACAGCCCCCTTTAGTGGCAAGCTCAGCGTCACCCCGTTCACGCTCAAAAAAGCGCCAACCTCTTTGCAGGTCGCACGCAATATCTCCCTTTACGGCTGGCTTAATGCTCAGGACGCCAACGACTTTCTGGTCACGCACTTCAACATGCCCGTAACGTTTGAAGATGGCGTGCTGGAAATTCATGATGGCACAACAGGCAATGGTGCCCTTGGCGCTACGCTGGAAGGCAAGGTCAACCTTGATCGCAACAGTATTGACCTGCACGGCACCGTAGTGCCCGTTTTTGCCATTAACACCCTGCCCGGCAAACTACCGGGAATTGGTAAACTGTTCAGCCCGGAAAAAAATGGCGGTCTGCTGGCGGTGACCTTTGGCGTTACGGGTAATCTGGAAGACCCGACCCTGCACATCAACCCCTATTCCATTTTTCTGCCCGGCGCATTGCGCGAGATGTTCTGAGGCAGGGCGCCCCCGCACTGCATGCGCCTGTCATGCGGTGCGGGGCGTAGTGGCCCAGAATTACCGGCCTGCTAATGCGCATGCCGCTGTGATGGCAGGTCAGACGTCGCATCGCGCGAGGCGGATGTATCCACCCCATCACCCGCATCTGGCAGGTCCGCATCGCTTTCTTGCAAAAAAACCGGGTCCTGCACGGTCCGGTTGATGGACACGCTGAGCGCACCCGAATGAATCAGATCACGCAGAGAGGCATCCTCGTCTCCCATATCAGTGTCCACGCCATTACCGCTGACCTCGCCCACGGCATGCAGGACCAGCCCGTTATGGGGCCGTACCTTCTCGCGCAGCCAGTGGCGGGTGTGGGAGACAACGCTGGACGCATCGGCCACCATGCAGGGCTGCATGTGGGTCAGGGTTATGGTTTCGGTCGTAACAATGGCCTGTGCGGGTGCCGCATGCCCGGTGGAGTTGGCCTTGCCTGAATTATCCGTGGCAAACACAGTACCCGAAGGCACAACAACCAGCGTTTGCGGCTGTTGTGCTGCCTGCTCCGTTACGCAGACCGTGGTTGGCCCATCCGCCGCCTGTGCATGCGCGGTTTTGCACGCACCCCCAAAGGCTGCGCATAACGCAAAGAGTAACGCGGTGCGGCCATAGGTTGAGTTATGCATTCCATGCCTTTCCTGCCTTTGTCACCAATGACCACGCACCCATGTGTTAAGGGTGTGCCGGAGCCTCCTGCCGCAAACCGGGGGGAATAACAAACAGGCTGTCAGGCTGGGCTGTGCGCTGTACGCTGAGTGCGCGCACCGTAATCTGCCCACCCTGCGCGACCTGAAGCAACACCCCGTCCGCTGTGTAACAGGCATCCGTCGGGTGGCCATCCGTATCTTTTGTGCGCCACACTGTGCACTGCTCACCCGCCACAACGGAACTCCCCAATCGTGCATAGGAGCCGACCATTGCGGGCTGCCCCGGTGGGGTAAGCTGCTGTGTGCCCGGCACAGGCATGATACTGACCCGTTTGCGTCCGTTATCCACAACACTCAGGGTTCTGTCACGCCATGAGGTCAGCATGAACACGGCGGATTTATCCGGGTCCAGCCGCTGGCGCAGGGTTGCAACCTGCCAACGCATGCGCTGGCGGGTGCTGACATCCCCTTGCGGGGAGGCCAGTTCATACTCCACATCCACATCCACCGAAGGGGTAATGGCCGGAGCTTCCGCCGGCGGTTCACCCACGGCATTGGCAGGCGTTGCGGCAGAGACCTGTGGTGTGGCCACCTGCTGCGCTTGGGCCTGCGCGCCCGCCATACCGGCCTGCACCAGCCCAAAAGCTGCAACCACCAGAGCACTGCGCGGCACCATTATGGAACGTAACACCATTACCGGGTCTCCCCTTCTGGGTTGGTATTGCCCGTAGGCAGGCTGGTGGTGGGGCCAACACCTGCTGCGGGTGTTTCGGGCTGGGCGGCTTCATCCGAGCGGGGGGAATGGGGGGTGACTTCCTGAAAACCCTGTGGTGGTTCAAAGGCGCTGACCGGCACAATATCGTAAGCCACCTTCATGGCGCGCAGGCTGCCGTTCAGCCCATCCACATCCACACCGTCCTGCTGGAGCACAAAGCCGTCATCCGTTACGCAGGTTGACGCCTTGCCCTGAGCCGAGACCGCCTGCCAAGTGGTGCAGGGCTGGCCCGCCACCACATCACTCCCCGTTTTGGTGAACTGCATGGACATATCAAGCAGGAAGGGGTTGCGTATGCCCTCCTGCTGCACCAGCCGGGTATAGACACGGCGGTCGTTAATAATAACCAGAACCTCCTGCGCGGCACGGTTGATAATAACCGCGCCACGGCTCTGATCCCCCTCCATGCGAGTCATGTAGTTGATCCGCATCAACCCGCCATCACCCGAGTACAGAACCTGCACATGGCGGCTTGCAACGGGCGTGTCCGCCTTGGCACCGGCCTGTAGGTCCTGCTCGGTCGGGCGGGGCTGAAAAACATAGTCAATGACAGCATCGCGCCCCGGTGTCAGGCGGGGGTGATCGGTGGCAAGCTGGGCATGCAGGGATGGGGCGATCATGGCAGACACGGAGGGAACACTTATGGCGCACAGGCCAAGCACACGTAGGCCACGTTTGCAGGCCGGTAAAAATCTGTCTGTCACCAAGTCCATCTCCATATCTTTTTCCGGCCCGCACTGTTTGTGCGCACGGTTCACGCAACCGGCTTTGTCTAGTTTGTGGCAGCGTTACATGCTGCGTATTTCGGCTTCCAGCATATCGGGTGCTAACGTATCGGACCAGCAGAGCTGCATACATACTGCGCGCTCAAGCTGCTGTTTGTACTCTGCTGCCGGTATTTCCACCCCGCCAAAGCGGGCAAGGTGCTCCGTGCCAAACTGCGTATCGAGCAGAATAAAGCCATTCAGGCGCATGCGGGCAACCAGATGGACAAGTGCTACCTTGGAGGCATCGGTCACACGGCTGAACATGCTCTCGCCAAAAAATACACCGCCAAGGGCTACGCCATACAGACCGCCTACAAGCGCGCCCTCCACGCGGCATTCCACACTATGGCCAAAACCCATGGTGTGGAGCGCGCAGAACAACTGGTAAATACGGCTGTTGATCCACGTACTTTCCCGCCCTTTGGCGGGGGCTGCACACCCCCACATGACGGCGGGAAAGTCCCTGTCCACACTGACCTCAAACCGGCCCGACAAAACTGTGCGGCGCAAACGCCGTGGAACGTGAAAACCCTCCAGCGGCAGAATACCGCGCGGGTCGGGGTCATACCAGCTTAGGGTCGGGTCGTCCTCCCCCTCCGCCATGGGGAACAGCCCTGCGGCATAGGCCCCCAGCATAAGCTCGGGTGTTAAGCCATCTGGCATGCCGGGTCTGCTCCCATGTGTTTTCCCCTGCGTTTGGTCCCGTGCAACCGGTTTTTCCCGCACTCGTTATCAGCCATGGGCGGCTTGCTGTGTAGCGCACCCGGCGCGGTATGCTACCCTGCCCAAAGAATAAATACATCCCTGCCCGGCCCACCATGCCGCACCATGGAGATTTTTGTGACCACCCAAGCCCCGCGCCTTATCCGCTCCACCCGTCTGCTGGATGCCGTAGAAAACCGTATCCGCTCCGAGTTTGATGCCCCCCCTCCGCCAGACCATGCCCTGAGCACGGCCGAACTGCTGGAACTGGCACATGCCTACCAGCCCTTTGCCGTACTGGTGACCCACACATCCCCCCTGAAAGGCGCGGATGTGGCGGCCCTGCCGGAAAGTGTTAAACTTGTTGCAACGGTCAGCGTAGGGCTGGACCACCTTGATGTGCCAGCCCTGCTGGCACGCAATATTGCCGTGTCCAACACCCCCGATGTGCTGACCGACTGCAACGCCGATCTGGCGATCATGCTCATTCTGGCAGCCAGCCGCAGGGCTGCGGAATATTATACGCTCATGAAGGCCGGATGGGGCCGCGCCTTGGGCATGGGGGAAATGCTGGGCCACCGCGTAAGTGGCAAACGTCTGGGCATTGTGGGCATGGGCCGCATCGGTCAGGCCGTTGCAAAGCGCGCCCGTGGGTTTGACATGTCCATTCTCTACCATAACCGGCGACGGCTGGATGCGGCGGAAGAAGCCGGAGCCACCTACTTTGAAAAACTTGAGGACATGCTGCCGCACTGCGACATTCTGACCCTGCACATGCCCGGCTCGCCCACTGCCCCGCCGCTGATCAACGCCCACACGCTTGGCCTGCTGCCGCGCGGCAGCGTGCTGGTCAACGCCGCCCGTGGCTCCCTGATTGATGAAGACGCTTTGATTGAAGCCCTGCGCTCCGGTCAGCTTTTTGCCGCGGGTCTGGACGTTTTCCATAACGAGCCCAACCCCAACCCGGCACTGCTGGCCCTGCCCAACCTGTTCATGACCCCCCATGTCGGCAGTGCCACGGTGGAAACCCGGACCGCCATGGGCATGCTCGCACTCGATAACGTTGGAGCGCTGGCGGCGGGCAAACCCCTGCCCTCCGGTGTCAGCGCGTAAAGCAGTAACCCAAGGAGGACCACCCCATGACCATGCGGCTTTTTTGCGTTCTTGGTATCGGTATTTGCGCCCTGCTCTGGTACCCGGCCTTCCATTATCAGGGCGTTTTGCGAGTGCTGGGCATCAGCTTTCTGGGCATGGCCGTTATTGCGACTTTTATAGAACGCTCTGATCCACCCGTTCACGCCAAAAAATAACACGCCAATACCAAACAGGGCCGCATCACGCGGCCCTGTTTTTGCATCTCGCCAAAGTTAGCCGATACTCAGAGTTTTTCACGCCCTTCAAGGCTGTCACGCAGCGCAAGGGCGGTATCACGCACCACCGGACCATGCTCACGCTCCAGCCTGCGGATGGTAAAATGTGCGCGGGCCAGCGCACGGTAGTGGTTAAAAAACGCCGTATTGAGTGATGCGCCACACAGAGCGCCCGCAACAGGCATAAGCTGGACAGAAATTTTTTGCCCCAGCGCCAGACCGTAATGCGAGGCCACTTCGGCTATCAGCATTACAACCGGGCGGCCACGCAGCACCGCTCGGGCCGAAAAATAGCCCAGTTCACTCTCTTCCCCATTCCGGCGGTTGGGAAACGCCTTGAGTGCGAACACTTCCAGGCAGGCGCGCCGGGCATCCGGGTCGCTCAGGTCCTCACCTTCCTCCCGGGCAATACGGGCAATCTCGCGCATGATGGTCAGGGTAGTAAACCCGATATCTGGCGCAAGCCCGGCAAGCCCGGCAAAGCCACCTACAGCCCCCGATACAGCCACCGCCGCCTGAAGGCCCGATGTGCGCCAGCGCGAGTCTTCCATGGCGGTATCGGTCGGGCCTTTCATGCCCAGCACGGCAACGTCAAACGCACGGGTAATGGCTGTTTCGGCCAGTCCGCGCAGTTTTTGTTCCATGTTGGGGGCCATGCCCAGACCGCGCATGCCCAAACGTGCGGCATGGCCAACAGCACCCCCCATAAGGTCCGCCAGACGCACCAGAACGCCGCGCCCGGATTCAACTGCGATCAGGGCTGTCTCCAGATCCCCCAGGTCGCGGCCACTCAGCGCTAGCGGAGTCAGGGCGTTGCCTGCTGTTTCCTTCATGCTCATACGTGCCTTTCCTGTCTGCTACCTGCCTCATTTACAGCAAATGCGACAATCGGCGCTGCCAGAGCGCCGTATGCTATGTATTCGCGCTGATCATAACAGGCTGATCGTATGAAAAACAGATGACCTGTTACAACGCGCCCCCAGTGCCCACGCAAACAGCGTTGTAAGCGTGGCTTTAAGCCCTTACACAACTCATGAAGAATCTGGCTTAACGCCGTGCCGCTTTTAAGGAGCTTTCCTCATGGCTGGTCTTTTCCGTCTTTTTTCTCCGCGTGCAAACGCCTCCAAGCCGGGCCGTAGCCTGAGCCGCCTGAGTTGCGTTGCCTCTGTTCTGGCTCTGGCCGCGTGCGCCACGCCAGAACAGAAAACCTACGACATGGCGCTGGCCGATGCCCGCACGGACCCAAGCCTGTGCCAGTCCATCCGTTACTACCCACTTCTGGCACAAGCATGGCAGAAAGCCCACATGGGCGGAGATGCGGACATGCAGGATGCCTCTGCCCCGCCGCAGGGCAGCCTGCCACACATCAAGGTTACGGCGTCCACCGCCATGCCGAACGTGAACTTTCCGCCCTATTCCCAGCGCTCATGCCACATGACCATTCAGGCTGGCAGCCATGCGCCCGAAACCGGGTTCATGACCGTCGCCTACTTCATGCATAACGGCAAAGTGGATACTTCGCTCGTCAAATGGAACTCCGATACCGAGGTTTCCAAGTATTATGATGAACTGAAGGCCAAAATCAGCAGTGGTGTGGACATGAACAACCCCACGCTCAAGGCCTGCATGACACACTACCCTGCCTTGCAGACCAACAGTACGGACCCATCCGTGCAACAGGCCGCCGTCAGCCTGCGTGCCCTGCTGGTCCGCCACTGCCTTGCAGACCATGCAGCCCTTAAAAACCTGTACTCCGACATGTACTTCATTCACCGCTGAACACCACGGCTCCCCCATACCCACATGCCAGCACAGCCCTTGCATTGAGGACCAAAAACCTCATCCTGCTCGGGTCAGGCTCTCTGCTTACAGGATTACAGACCCTATGAATTACCAGTCCATTGCCCCGAACTTTGCCGTAACAGGCCAGATCGCACTCAGCGATATTCCCGCGATCAAGGAAGCCGGGTTTAAAACCGTTATCTGCAACCGCCCCGATGGTGAGGAAGCAGGCCAACCCGCAGCCGAAACCATTGGTGAAGCCGTGCGTGCAGCCGGGCTGACCTTTATTGCCATTCCCATAGCATCCGGCGTGCCCCCCACGTCTGACGTGGTGATTGAAACACAGGAAGTGCTCAACACCCTGCCCGGGCCATATTTTGCCTATTGTCGCTCCGGCAACCGTTCCGCGCAGGCATGGATGCTAGCCACACAGGGCTGACCCACACGAACACGCACAAAATGGCAAAGGCCGCCCGGTTGGGCGGCCTTTTTCACAATAATTTGATAGCGGTGCAAACAGAGCGGTTTCAGCCCTGCTCCACCCATCCGCCCATCTGGCATAATTCCTGCCAATGCTCCGCCGAGACAGGGCAGACGGACAGGCGGGACTGCCGGACCAGCGCCAGTTCCTCCAACCCCGGTTCAGCCTTGATCTGGGCAAGCGTGACCGGTGTTGGCATTGGGCCTACCGCCTTAACATCCACACACACCCACGCCCCGGTTTCCGCCGTGGGGTCGGGGTAGGCGGCACGCACCACCTCCACCACGCCCACAATCGCGCGCTGCACGTTGGAATGGTAGAAAAAAGCCCTGTCCCCCACGGCCATGGCGGCAAGGTTCTTTTTGGCCTGATGATTCCGAACTCCGGTCCATGGCTCTACATCGTTTGCAACCTGCTCGTCCCAGCTAAAGGCGTCAGGCTCGCTCTTTATCAGCCAGAATGCCATGTTATTCGGCCAACTGCCCATCGCGGAAAACCGTGCGTAGCGGGCGCACAACCACGCTCTCAAACAGGTCCACCTTGGCGTAGGGGTCGGCTGCGGCAAAGCCCTCGGCACTGGCACGGTCTTCGGCTTCAAGCAGGATCAGACTGCCACAGGGTTTGCCGTCTGCATCCAACTGCGGACCACCAAACTGGATGGACGCCTTGTTAAGCTCCAGAAAGGCCAGATGCTGCGCGCGGGTCGCCATACGCAGGGCCAGAGAGCCGGGGCGATCTGTACAGATAATGGCAAACAACATGCCTCTTTTTCCTTCTGTTGTGTCTTACGGGCATGGTCGCCCATGAAGAACTGCATCGTGTCAGAACGCTTATAATGATATAAAGGAGACAGCAGCAGTCCCACTTTGAGACATATCGCCCCCTACGGGCAAGGGTGTCATCCCTTGCCCATAAACCAGACAGACGGAACGGACCAACTTTTGAGCGCCTCACCGACCTTTGTCGCGCGTACTGGCAGTTTTTTCCACCGGTATGCCAACCCCGGCCGGTTTCTCAAGCTGGGCGCGCGCCTTCAGCCTTGGCTGACATGGCCTGCCATTGCCTTTACGCTTGTGGGTCTGGGCTGGGGATTGTTCTACTCCCCCGCCGACTGGCAACAGGGAGATTCCGTGCGCATCATGTATGTGCATGTGCCCGCCGCCATGCTGGCATCGGGCGGTTATGCAGGGCTTGCCCTGTGCGGCCTGCTCTCGCTGGTATGGCGCCACCCGCTAGCAGACCTTGCCGCGGTGGAAATAGGCCCGGTTGGGGCCTGTATTACCGCACTATGCCTTGCCACCGGCTCCATCTGGGGCAAGCCCATGTGGGGCACGTGGTGGGTGTGGGATGCGCGCCTGACCTCCGTACTGGTCCTGTTTTTTCTCTACCTCGGGCACATTGCCCTTATTCGCGCGTTTGATGACCCGCAGCGCGGCTACCGGGCCGCAGCCATTCTGGCACTTGCCGGGGCGGTGGACCTGCCGATCATCAAGTTCAGCGTGCAATGGTGGAATACGCTGCACCAGCCAGACAGCATTACCATAACAGGAGCGCCCACCATGTCCGCCTCCATGCTGTGGCCGCTGGCTCTTTCTACCATCGGGTTCTCTCTTGGCTTTGCAGCCATTGTTGTCGCACGCACCCGTGCGGCGGTCATGGAAAGCCGCATTCGCGCACTGCTTTCCTCCCCCCGCCGGGGCGGAGGAGCAGCATGACCCACCTTCCCTACATTGTTGCCAGCTACGGGCTGGCCGCCATTATGGCCCTTGTTCTCTCCCTTGGTGCGGCACTCAGGCTCAAACGCGACCGGGCCAGACTGACAGCTCTTGAGCAGACCCATAACCGCAACGCAGGAACACCCCTTACTCCATGACCCGCAAGACCCGTCGCCTCTGGCTTGTCATTGCCTGCGTTGCCTGCCTTGGCACCGCGGCAGCCCTGATCCTGCGGGCTTTTTCTTCCGACATTGTTTTTTTTGTAACACCGTCTCAGGTTGAAGCCTCGCCCCCCCCCACAGACCGCACGGTCAAGCTGGGAGGCATGGTTGTTGCTGGCTCGGTCAAGCGTGAAAAACACGGTGAGACCCCGGTCGCAACCTTTGCCGTAACCGACGGTCAGGCCGCCGTAACCGTGCATTACGAAGGAATTTTGCCGGACCTGTTCCGCGAAGGCCAGAGTGTGGTGGCCATTGGCACGGTCCAGCCGCCGCACGAATTTATGGCGAGCGAGGTTCTGGCCAAGCATGATGAGACCTACATGCCCAAGGAAGTGGCCGAAGCCCTTAAAAAATCCGGCAAATGGGACCCCCGCTTTGGCCCGCCCCCAAGTGCGGCAAGCTGGAACAACATGACCGTGCAGGACGCAAGCAAGACCCTGTCCGCCCCCGCTGCACCGAACTGAACAGCCTGAAAAAGAAGACGGGAGCCTCCCCCCAGATATGTTAAGCCCCGAACTCGGACATTACGCCCTTGCGCTGGCCTGTGTGCTGGCTGCCGTGCAAGGCATTATTCCCCTTATTGGTGCATCACGGCGTGACGCGCGACTTATGGCGCTGGCCCCCGGCCTTGCCATTGGGCAGATGATCGCCCTTGGCACGTCCTTCCTCAGCCTGATTTACGCAGCCGTTACGGACGATTTTTCGGTCCAGAACATTGCGGAAAACAGTGCGGTTTCCAAACCCCTGCTCTACAAAATTACCGGCGTATGGGGGAACCACGAAGGCTCCATTCTGCTCTGGGCGCTTATTCTGGGACTGTGTGGGGCAGCGGTTGCCGCCTTCGGGCGGAACCTGCCCTCCGCCCTGCGTGCGCGCGTAATTGCCGTGCTGGGCCTTGTGGCCACAGGGTTTGAACTGTTCTGCCTGACCACATCAGACCCGTTTGCCCGCATCTGGCCCGCCCCCATGGATGGGCAGGGCATGAACCCCCTGTTGCAGGACCCTGGTCTGGCCTTCCACCCCCCCATTCTGTACACGGGTTACGTCGGCTTTGCCGTACCATTCGCCTTTGCCATTGCGGCTCTGATCGAAGGCCGGGTGGACGCCGCGTGGGGCCGCTGGGTGCGCCCATGGGCGGTGGCTGCGTGGTGCTTTTTGACCTGTGGCATCGCCATGGGGTCATGGTGGTCTTATTACGTGCTGGGCTGGGGTGGCTACTGGTTCTGGGACCCGGTGGAAAATGCCTCGCTCATTCCATGGCTGACGGGCACCGCCCTGATCCACTCCGCCATTGTGGTGGAAAAACGCGAAGCCCTTAAAATCTGGACCGTGCTGCTGGCCATTGCCACCTTCTCATTCTCGCTCTCGGGCACGTTCCTTGTGCGTTCGGGTATCCTGAACTCCGTGCATGCTTTTGCAAACGACCCGGCGCGCGGGGTGTTCATTCTGGGCCTGCTGGGCGTTGTTATTGGTGGCTCTCTGGCACTGTTCGCCTATCGCGCCCCGGCACTGACCGCTGGCGGGCTATTTGCCCCCATCTCGCGCGAGGGAGCTTTGGTGCTCAACAACATTCTGCTGTGCTCCCTTTGCGCGGTGGTGCTGACCGGCACCATGTATCCGCCCTTCATGTCCTTGCTGTTTGACCGCACCATATCGGTTGGCAAACCCTTCTTTGATGCAACGACCATTCCACTGGCCCTGCCCCTGTTCATTTTTATGGGGTTTGGTCCCATGCTGCCGTGGAAGCGCGCGCAGTTGTGGCCGGTGCTGCAAAAACTGTGGATCGCAGCCATTGTGGCAGCACTGGCCTGCGCGGTTGCCGTTTTTGAACTCTCGGGCGTGTTGGCCATTCTGTGTGCGGCGGCGGCCATATGGGTTATTGCCGCAAGCATTACGGATATGGCTGGGCGTATGCGGCTGTTCCGCGTGCCTTTTGCCACCTCCATCCAACGCGCCCGTATGCTGCCCCGTGCAATTGTTGGCACCGCCATTGCCCATGCCGGCGTAGGCATTACCGTGCTTGGCCTTGCCGCCATGTCTCAGGCACAGCACAAAATTGTGGAAGTGCCCATTGGCACCACGGAACAGCTTGCCGGGTACACATGGACCCTCAAGGCCGTGGAGCAGGAACCCGGCCCCAACTACACCGCCATGGTTGCAACGCTGGAAGTCCGGCACAATGGCCATTTGGTAACAGTCATGCACCCGTCCAAGCGCAGCTTTAACAGCCAGAACCAGACCACCACAAATGTTGCCATCCACACCAACATGCTGGCCGACCTGTATGGCGTTCTGGGGGACAAACATGGCCCCGACACCAACCCGACTTACGTGCTACGCCTACACTACAACCCACTGGCGCCGTGGATGTGGCTGGGTGCGCTGATCATGGCATTTGGGGGGGCTCTGTCCCTTTCCGACCGGCGCATGCGTGTTGGCGCGCCCCAACGGGCCAAACCCTCCTCCGCAACCGCGAGCGTATCATGACCACACCTTCGGACAACCTGACCCGCCGCCGCCTGCTTATGGCCCTGCCGCTGGCCGGAGCCGGTGTTGCGGGTGTTGCCTTCTGGAAAATGCTGGATGGCATGGAGCATGGCTCCTTCAACCCGCATGACATCAACACCCCCGTGCTGAACCGGACCGTGCCGGACTTTACTCTTGCGCCCCTCCCCCCGGCGGATGGATTTACCGCACAGGACCTGCAACAGATCACCAAGCCGGTTCTGGTCAACTTTTTTGCTTCATGGTGCATTCCCTGCCTTGCGGAAATGCCAACCCTCATGATGCTCAAGGACAAGCTGGACATGTGGGGCATTGCCTACAAGGACAAGCCCGAAAACGCTGCCAGTTTTTTGCGCCATTCGGGCAATCCTTTTACCCGTCTGGGCGATGACCACGCCGGACGGGCGGGGATTGAATGGGGTATTTCGGGGGTGCCAGAAACTTTTCTGGTCGGGCCGGGCGGCGTTATCCGCTGGCACACAGCTACCCCGCTCACGGAAAACACCATTAACAAGGTGCTGCTGCCACTGGTCCACAGGGTGCAAACACCATGACCCTGCACCGTAAACTGGCCGCTTTGCTGGTTGGTCTGGCCCTTATGGCAACCCCGGTGCTGGTGCTGGCCGTGGATGACCCGTCCGAAATGCTGGCAAACCCGCAGCAGGAAGCCCGTGCACAGGCCATTGGTGCGCAACTTCGGTGCCTTGTGTGCCAAAATGAATCCATTGAGGACAGCAGTGCGGGGCTGGCGCGCGACCTGCGCCGCGTTGTGCGCGAACACGTTGCCAAGGGCGAGAACAACCAGCAGGTCATGGACTGGATGGTCAGCCGTTATGGCAACTTCATTCGGCTGCGCCCGGCACTTTCGGTTGGCACCTTGCTGCTGTGGGCCATGCCGGTTCTGGCCCTGCTGATCGGGGTTGGCACGGCTTTTCTGTTCTACCGCCGCAGGGCTGCCGCACCACCACCGCCGCCCCTGACCGAAGAAGAAAAGGCCCGTCTGGCCAGACTGACAAAGGACTGAGAGCATGATCTGGCTTTCCATCGGGCTGCTCAGCCTGCTTGCACTGGCTCCGGCCTTTTACACACTCTGGATACCCACCCGCGTTATTCAGGACGAACGCAGCACGGCCCTTGCCTTGCACGAGGCCCAACTGGCCGAGGTGGACCGTGACCTTGCCATAGGTCTGATTGCCCCCGCCGAACACGACGTTGCCATACTGGAAATCCAGCGCCGTATTCTTGTGGCAGATGCCGCACCTTCAGCCGCCCGGGCCAACAGTTCGGCCATGCTTGGCTGGTTTGCCCTTGCGGCGGCTCCGACCCTTGCCATTGCACTGTACCTGACCAACGGCGCCCCCGGTCTGCCCGCACAGCCACTTGGGCCACGGCTGGTGGCCCAGCACATGCAGAACCGCAAGGCTGATGCCCTTATTGCCCAACTCCAGCAGGCTATTGCCGGTTTACCTGCGGATGACCCCAACAGACGGCAGGGCTACCTGCTCCTTGGCCAGTTACAGGCATCGGGCGACCATTACGCACAGGCAGCGGACGCATGGGGCCATGCCCTGGCATTGGGTTTTGACCCCGAACTTGCAGCCCGCACGGCTGAAGCCATGACACGGGCAGAACACCACGTAACGGCTCAGGCGCTAGACCTGTTCCGCAAAGCGCTTGATGCGGCTCCCAAGGATGCAGACTGGCGTCCTGCGGTGCAGGGGCGCATTGCGCAAGGGGAGCATGATCAGGAAAACCCCTGATCTGCCACGCACCTTGTTATTGGCTGCTAAAAACCACCACCGGGCCGGGGCGCAAAGTTCCGGCCCCAGACATCTTCCTTCGTGCGCACCTGCGGCGGACGCGGCTGGCACGAAATAAGATACAGCCCCACAACAAACACAATGTTTGAAAATGCGTTGAACCACACCGCAGTCCCGAATGTGGGGGGCGATGTAAGGGCTTGATACACAACGTATAGAGCGAACGGGATAGAAATAATCCGCACGCTTATAAGCATATGCCGCAGCGGGTTGGGCTTACCCGGTTTGACCAGTACGCGCAGGCGGCTCAACCCGACAAAAAAACTCACGCACAGGCACCAGACCAGCACGTTAAAAATCATGTTGCCAAAGTCATTCATGCCGGTCAGCACGAACACGGCAATAATGGAAACAGCAGAAAGCAGCAGGGAGCCGAACTGGCAGCTCATCCCCGCATCAAAGGCCGGAAAGCGCTCCGGCAACCTGTCCGCCATGGGCTGGCATACCTGATCGAGCAGCCAGCTATCCATCCGCGTTATACGTTCACCCAATGTCATGGCAGTATCATAACGGAATATGCGGCATGATGCACGAAAATGCCGTGCATCACACATGTGCGGCCCAATTTACAGATCAGGCGTTCTTGGTGGCATCAGTTGTGGGCAGCACCCCATCTGGCGTATGCTTATCCACGGCATCTGGCAGAAAATGCACCAGCGCTGTTACCACAGCATCGGCTGGCAGGCCGGTCTTTTCCACCAGATCATGCACCGCACCGCTCCCCAGAATGGAGCGGATTTCATCCGGCGTGGCAGGAACATTGCCGCTCTGGCTGATCCATGAACGGACCTTGTCCCCCAGACCGGCCTGATCAGCCCGGTCCAGCAACGCCTGAATTGTCTGCGGCTGCGTCAGGGACTGAAGCTGCTGTTTGACAATGGTCTGGACATCCCCACCTAGAACACTTTCAACCTTACCCACAATATTCTGAAAAAAATCAGACATATCCATCATCTTTCCCATATGCGCCACCAAGGCAGCCAAACGGCTGGCGCGGTCCAATTTCATCATGGATAGAATAACAGATCCATGCGATACTTATAAACATAAACCGGCTCCAGACCGCCCCTTCCCGTTTGAGAAGCGATAGCTGATATGCGTCTGAACCCACAAGGAAAAAAGGGGAAAAGGGGCTACGGTTACAATCTGATTCCCCACCTTCCTCTGTTGCAACAAAGTAGCCATTGTGCCCAGTCTTTCTTTTCCCCTGCTTGACAGGATCGGTCGCCTGCGGACCTTCCGCCCGTTAGGGCCACCCGGTGTGCAGCGCAAACTGCCCCTGAGCTGGCTGCTTGCACCTACGCCGTCCGCAATAGGGTTTGCACTGCGCACAACAGCCGCCGCCCTGATTGCCCTTGTCATTGCCTTGTGGATGGAACTGGACGACCCGCAATGGGCGGCCATGACCGTATGGATTGTGGCGCAGGGCTCGCGCGGGGAGAGCCTGTCCAAGGCACGCTGGCGTCTGGTGGGGACGGCCATTGGAGTGGTCATGTCCATCACCCTCATTTCCGCCTTCAACCAGACCGCGTGGCTGTTTTTTCCCGCTCTTTCCATCTGGCTGGGGTTATGCTGCGGACTTGCAACCCTTGTGCGCAACTTCCGCTCCTACGCGCTGGTGCTGGCGGGCTATACAACGGCCATTATTGCCATAGGCGCCATTCCCCACCCCGAAAACGTGTTCATGACCGCCATGTCCCGCGCAACCTATATTGTGCTGGGTATTGTGTGTGAGAGCACGGTTGCGGGTCTGTTTGCCCATAATCTGGCCGAAACCGCGCGCCGCAACATCCGCGACAAGCTCCGCACCGCCCTGAGCAATGTGTCCGAGGCCGTATCCAGCCTGCTGGCGGGGGATGACGAGGCACTCATCCGCTCACGCGCCATGTTTGGCCCCATCCTCTCGATTAACGACCAGATCGAATTCTCCGAAGCGGAAATGGGCCCCCACGGGCACGAAGGGGACCACGCCCGCGCGGCACTGGCGGCTGTATCTGTCCTGCTCTCACGCGGGTTGGGCATGACTGTCCGCCTGCAATACGTGCAAACCGACCAGCCCATATTCCGCGAGACAGCCTCCCGCGTCAGCACTTTTCTGAGCGGTCTGCCCAACCGCCTGAATACGGAAACCGGGGTACGCGGCATTCTGCGTGACCTGCAACTGCTCCGCGCGGAATGCCACCAGCAGATTGTGGATGCCCTGACGCACGAAATCGGGTCGGCCTTTACGCTGGAAGACGAACATGCCCAGATTTCCGCTCTGCTGGACGGGCGTATCCTGCACAACGCCATGGACGAACTGCTGGGCGAATTGGAACAGGCCATTCGGGAATACGATGCCAGCCAGCATTTCATTCGTGGAGACCACTTCCACTTCCGCCTTCAATCGCATGTGGACAAGCGCGAGGCCGCCTATAATGGCGTACGCGCAGCCGTAGCCCTGAGTGCGGCCGGGCTGGTGTGGGAATGTACGGCATGGCCCACGGGGCTTGGGTTTATTACATTCGTGGCCATTGTATGCGGCCTGTTCGCCACGCGGGAAAATCCGGTTGTTGCGACCACGCAGTTCATGATCGGTGGCATATGGGCGGCCCTTGTTGCGTTTTTTCTGGTCTTTTTTGTACTGCCCACACAGGCCAATTACGAAATGCTGGTGGCAACACTCGCCATTCCCATGTTTGCCGGGGGGCTGGCCGCACGTAACGCCAGCACGGCTTTACACTCCGCGGCCTATACACTTTTGCTCCCTAATTTTGTGCACCCGCTCAATCAGGGACGGGTAGACGAAGTGACATGGTTCAACTCCACATGGGCCATTCTGCTGGGTGTGTTTTTTGCGGTTCTTATTTTCCGCGCCGTACTGCCCTTTAACAGTGCGGCCGAGCGCTGGCGCATGCGCAGGACCCTGCTACGGGACCTGCGCACACTGGCCTCGGCCGAGCCCATGCCCATGACGCGGGACTGGATTGGCCGCAACATCGACCGCTTTGCCCGCCTGATCCGCCACGCTGGCCCTACGCCCTCCCCCACAATTGAGGGCTGCTTGCAAGGCACACTGGCGGCCATGACCATCGGGCTGAACATTATTCGCCTGCGCGCACTTCTGCACCGCAACCAGATCCCGCCTGCCGCGCGCCGGGCTATAGAAATTGTTATGAAGCGGATGAGCCACTTTACAGGTAAATATGGCCATACGGCCCACGCCGCACGCGTGGCAACAACCGCATTGCGGCGGATGGAAGCGGCCGAGCCCAATATTTCCACACGTATCGAACTCACGCGCGCCATTGCCTACCTGATCGTGGTTTCCCACGAACTGGACGCCAATGCTGTGTTCCTGGACGCGTCCCGTCCTTACCGCGCGGCCTAAAAGCACCTTTGTTACAAGGTCTTCGGCATTCTTCTTTGCAAATAGGATTTATTGAGTGAGGTAAAGGGGCGCGAAGCGTTTAAACCGCACGCGCTCCCTACCTTTTAATGTGCCTCAACATCATGGAAGCGGGTGTAATCCACCGTAATGCGTCCATCGGGGCGAGAGAGCACAATATCCACAAACCGATGGTTATGCTGTACCCGGTCAAACCTATAGGCAGTTCTTGCAAACACGGTCTGGCCCAGCGCCTCATCCGTGCCGGTCACGGTAACAATAATCTCGGCTTCCTCGTTCTCCAGCTCCGCAACTGTTCTGCCGTGCAAGGGGCTGTCGGGGGTAATGACGTGCGCCATAACAAAAGCAAAACGCAACACCGGCACATGGGATTGCATGAGCAGAAGCTGGTCAAACTTACGCACCAGATGCCCATTGTCGCTCATGACCAGACGGGACAGGGCAACCTCAATATCAACCGATAGAATAACGCTCATCCGCAGGTTGGCAATGCGGATACACAGGGCCGGAATCCCCCCTTCGTTACTGATAACTGCCATGTTGCTGAACATCAGCCGGGCACGGGGGCGGGCAAAGCGGGCAAAAACCACCCCGGTTGCAAGAGCTGTCAGCATCATGCCCACAAACGCCTCGACCGAGACAACGGCGTTGGCATACGCTCCTATCGGGCTCATGGTCCCGTAACCAACGGTCGAGAGTGTTTGCACACTAAAAAAGAACAAAGACAGCAGCATACCGTGTGACAGCCCGGTGATCTGCCCCGGAGCGGCCATATACAGCAACGCAAATACAAGATTGATAACGATGTAGGACACTACGGAAATAGCCGCAAAAGCTGGCCAGCTTGCCGTTAGCGCATGGTGATAAAGATCACTCCATACACTGTCCTTCAAGCCCACGCGCACAACATCACGGTGGCTTTTTTCCTCGACCAGTGCATGGGCACGGAAGCGCTTGACCGCTTCCTTGGTGCTTAAGTGAAAACGTCCCCCTTCTTTGCCATCGGGGCCTGACGCTACATCCTCCAGCTTGGTATAGCGCTCCGCCTCCCCTTTGCGGCTGCGTTTTCTGTAATGGTGGAAAAGTCTTTTCATAATCACCGCTCCGCGCGCGCAGCCATGCAGAACGACCGGCGCATTCTTGCGGTGTTACACAGCATACCGGCGTCTGTGCTCCTTGGATTCTGCATGGAAGACCTGCTTAACTTGCGATTATTTTTTAAGTGCCGTATTTTTCAAGCAACAGGAACAAAAACCCAAAAAGTGCTGAGGGCAAAACACTATAACTTGATCCACCCTCCCCGTTCCTGCATCCAAAATCTCTGTCAGCGCACACTTATCCATGGTGGCACTACGGCCAACACGCGCACGCAAAGACACGATGCCTCCGTGCCATTTTTTGTTGCCCCCGCTTAATCCGATGCAATAAGTGCAGTAGACTTGCCTATGCGCTCCTGATAAAAACGGCCCAAATTTGTAAATTCGTCATTATAAAGGATAGCTCTGTGACGACTTTAAATAAATACATCAAAAAAAATGTTATACCTTATGCTGCATATCTGACTTTTTTTATTGTTATTTATATTTCTGTTATAACTACAGTTTATGGATTTTCTGATGACTATGCCAATATAAAAGACGGCCAAACCCAGATTCTGCCCATTACAAAAATGATCATACAAGGCGGCAGACCTGTCTATGCCTTACTCAATTATGCTTTTACCTTAACACATGATGTTTCCGACCTAGTCTGGATAAGACTTTTTGGCATTGCCGGAATTGCAGCGTTATGCACGCTTTTCATGAAACATTTAAAGGAGGCGACCGACTTACCCTCTCCTGTCTGTATCATGCTTGCCGCGTGTATCGGCCTCATGCCACCTTTTCAGGTTTATGCCGCATGGGCCACTACTTCCTTTTTTGCATGGTCTGCCTTTTTGGCTGGCTTAAGTTTTCGGCTTCTATGCCGCCAGGCAGAACCTAACTGGAAAAACAGCTTAGGGGCACTTATCCTTCTTAGTTTGGCGATATGTACTTATCAGCCATCGGCAATGATGTACTGGGTCTTCGCAGGAACAACCTGGCTGGCGTCTGACAGGCCACTACCATCTCTAAAATCCATATTTGTAACCTGTGCAATCATGGGTGGCGCATTAGTTATTGATTTTGCCGCAACCAAAATCCTCCCACCACTTTTATTCCATGATTTTCACTCTCTTCCCCGCACAGCTCTCGTCTCCAATATCGGAAAAAAATGCACATGGTTTGTATCCAAGGTCATGCGCTGCGCACTCAACCTTGCATCTGTAAAAGAGAACTTAGCAGTATCTATATTTTCCTTTCTATTCATCTCTTCAGGTCTCTATTTTTGTAAAAAAAATAGTCAATATTTTGATACAAAAAAAATATGCATTTGGTTTATTTTAATTCCCCTAACCTATCTACCAAATCTGCTTGTAAAGGAATGTATTGCGCCCTATCGATCTCAAGCAGCACTAACCAGCCTTATGCTGCTATATTTTACTCTCGCACTCTGTAGGGGCCTTCATGTCAACAGGCGTAGCAACCTTATAACACCATGCATGGGTCTTGTGTTTATCGTCTGCTCATACACAGCTTATAGTAATGTAAAAAATGGCTTTGCATTCCAACAATCTACTGAACTGAAATTAGCATCCGAATATCTGTCCCAAACAGATAATTTAAGTAATTCTTCATCTCTCTATTTTGTCACATCCAAACAGGAGCAGACATTTACACCGTCTTTCAGGTATCATGAGTTTGGGCTCCCTTCCACGTCACAGGAATGGGTTCCAGCAAGCATGATCTGGATACTTCTGAACACCAGACACTCACCCAACATCGTCAAGCTGAAAACCGCCCGCGTGGGGCCTCTTGCAGACGCCCCCAAGCAGCCTGATGTTACAATCGTCAATTTTGAACAAATCTTACGTAACGCTCACCTGCACTGACAATTTGTGGATTAATACTCTGGGGGCAGTATCAAACTACCCCCAGACACATCATAAACTCAGGAACAACTTTGTCTGCACAGCATAACCCACACGGCTGGCGCATATTCGTAAAGCAAAGCGCCAGACTAGGGCCTGTTAGATCTTGAATTTCTTCCCATATTGTAGGGATGGAAGAAGGAGACAGAACAGGCACCTTTACGGACGAGACATGGGCAATCTGGGAACCTCTGATTGAGGCGGTTCGCCCAAGGGGCAAGACGCCGCCCCATGATCTGCGGCGTACGATAGCAGCAATTTTCTGGCGTCATGAGAATGGCGCGAAATGGCGGAGCATCCCCGCTGAACTGGGGCCGTGGTGGCGAGCGGCCCAGCTTTTCATCCGCTGGGCGAAGCTGGGTGTGTGGGAACGCCTGCTCGCACTGGTTCAGGAACAACAGGGAGTAGCACTCGGCATGACTTTTCTGGATGGCACGAATATCAGAGCTCACCACAAGGCGGCGGGAGCCCCAAAAAAGGGGGCTCTTTTGAAGAGCGAGACCATCGTGAAGCACTTGGCCGCTCTCGCGGCGGCTATGGCACAAAAGTCTGCGTGATAGCAGACGGGCATGGAAAGGCTGTTGGTTTTGCCCTGGCACCCGGCCAGGCCCATGAACTGCCGCTGGCTCCAGATATGCTCGATAGCCTTCCCGCCATTCCTTTGTGGGTGGTGGCGGACAAGGGCTATGCCTCGGACGCCTTCCGTGAACGTATATGGGACATGGGAGCCCGACCGGCCATTCCCGCAAAACGACGCGATGCGCCGGTTGCCTGCCCCAGATGGGTCTATCGGTGTCGGCACCTGGTCGAGAACCTCTGGGCCCGTCTCAAGGAGTGGCGTGCTGTTGCAACCAGATACGAGAAAACCGCAGCGTCGTTCCTGGCCGTCATACACATCGCTGCAGCCGCAGACTGGATCAAGTGCTAACAGGCCCTAATGCGTTCCGTCTGTCTCGCTAAACGGACTGAGCACAATATCACCCGCATTACGTGCCCATACCTGTGCATCATCTGCCGGTGGGGTGGCATTGCCTTTGGTCAGGCTACCATGTGCGAGTGTCTGTGCATCCATCCGATTTAGACTGCCAGACTGTGCGGCGGCACTCTGGGCTGCACGCGCCCAGAGTGCATGCGCCTTGGCCTGATCACCCTGACTAGCCGCAATCCGTGCCGCAAGAGCAAGGGCACGCGCCATATCATGATATGATCCCTCACTCTGGCGCAGGTCCGCCGCCTCCTCCGCCTGCTGTTCGGCCAATGCGGGATTAGACCTGCCAAGCATCCGTGCCTGAATTTCGGCCCTGTCCGCCTGCTGCGTAAGAGATAACGGCTGTTTAAGGCTGTTCAAATAGGTTGCCGCAGTTTGCAGGCCGCTCTGGTCGCCCTGTGCATCGGCAGCCAGGCCCATAACAAGGGCCGCCCGTGCCGCCAGCGCAGTATCGGACGACTGCATGGCATGGCCAGCCGAAGCTACTGCCTGCGCGTAGTGACCAAGACGGTAATGGCTTGCCGCCTCAACCAGATCCAGCGAGGTCATATCCTGCGCACCGCGCAATTGCACAGCCTGCCGGGTTGCCTGCGTAGTTTGCAGTGCCTGCGCAGGAGCATTGGCCGCCAGTTGCGAGACGGCAAGATCATACCCCGCCTCGGCCACAGCGGTTCCATCATCACGCACCAGCGCAAGGTTGGCTGCTTTACGGTACTGCGACACAGCAACCGTGTAACGTCCCAGTTCGAAGGAATCCCGCCCTGCCAGCATGGCCTGATCCCATGCGGCATCATCCTGCGCGGTTGGTTTGCTCTGGCTTGCACCACACCCCGCCAACAGCAAGGGAGCAGCCAGCACCAGCATATGCGTAAGGCGTCTCATGGCCGCACCTGCTTGGGAGCCAGACGTTTGTGCTGCGTTACCTTGTGCCCACCCAGCAACCACATGCCACGCAACTGGTCAGTCAACTGCTGCAACCCATAAAGCGTGGTCTGGGCCTGGGTCAGCATGGCTGGCAGGTCCGCTGTACTGGCTTCCACATTACTGGCAATAGCGGGCAGATGGGGCGTTGCGTCCTTTACGTCCTTGGTCGCGGACTTGAGATTGCCCATTGTGGCGTCTGTTTTGCTCATGATCCCGGAAACCTGTTTTTCAATCGGTTTAAGCCGTTCGATCACAGCATCCAAAGAGGCAATAGTCGCTTCAGACTGGCGGATAAGCTGGTCATTGGTCATCAACTGCCCAATTGTGCCTTTACCGGCGTGCATGTCGGTAATGGTGCCATCCAACTGCGCCATCATATGCCTGGCACTGGCGAGTGCTGGCATGATTTCGGCCTGAATACTGTTCAGGGTTGCGGTAATCTGGTCTGCGGGGTTTGGAGCGGGTGTGGCCGAAATAACAGCGTAGCTCCAGTCCATCGGATCCCCATGCCCACGGCTGAGGTCCAGATAAGAGGCACCAGTGACAATCAACTGCTTGCGAATAAGTGCCGTGCTGTCGCGCCGGATGAAAGGCTTGGCCTGCGGGTCCAGATCAACCATGGCATACATATTGCCCGACGGATTGAGCTTGATACTGCGAATGGTGCCCGCATGAGCCCCCATAAGCTGCACGTCCCCACCAACGGTCAACCCGCCAACGCCCGATGCCGGCAGCACAACACGCAGCCGGGCGGGTGGGGTCAGCCAGTCACGCAGCACACCAGCCTCGATAACCGCGCCCCCAAAAATGAGTATGCTCAGAAGCACGAGAAACCCGACCCATTCATCCGCGTAGCGCAGAGAAATGAGGGGTTTTACTTTCTGTCGTAAGCGGAGTTGGAACATTATCCCATCCGTACTGCTACAAGACCATCATCTGCAAGCCGCCAGGTTGCCGTAATACCCTGCCGATATTCCTGCCAGACTGCGTTATTCCTTACCAGCCAGATAACCCCAGCGCCCCTGTCGCGCGTCTCGGTTATTGCAGCCAGAAAAGAATTGCTCAATTCTGCCGGTCCGCCCTCAAGCGGGTCTTCCAGCAGCAATAAATGGGGACGCCCCAAAAATGCCCGCACACAGCTTGCGCGTAGCAGATCATCCTCGGGCAAAAAACTGGGATTTTCTGTTGGCAGGCCGGGTAGGCCGAACCTTTCCGCCAGATGGGCCGCGTCCTGCACCAGATCATCAATCGGGCGCGTTGTATGGTGCAACTGCTGCAATACAATCGCAAGATGTATTGGCACAAACTCGGGCCAGCTTGCCCGGTGTGTGACACGGCCAATACGACCGCGCAGGGCATTGAGTTCCCTGTCGCCCAGATCATTCCAGTCCAGCCCCATAAACCGCACCAGACCATCATCGAGCGGCACAAGCCCGCAACACAGGTCGGCAAACATGGTGGCGTGCCCAATATCGCGCGCTTCCACCACCATGCAGTCTCCCGGCATGACCTTCATGCTGAACGGAACAGGCGGTAACCCGCTCTCATCAAACGATGGAATGGCTTTGCTCAGTTCAAGCAGGGGACCGGAAGAATACACATCCATCTTACAGATCCAGACTGAACAGAACGCTCACCACCATCACAATCAACATCCCGCGGGAAAAGCCACGGGGGAGCAGTGTGCGGAGTGAATCCTCGTTTGTGGCAGTCAGACCGGTCAGGCACCCACCAAGCCCTACCACAAACCCGACAGTAATGAATTTGAGCGGAATAATAATGTAATCCGTGCCGGACATGGCGGTTGCCACATCATCCAGAAAAACCCAGACCGGGTTATTGATCACACCGGACATGCGGCTCATCACATACCCGGTAACAAGTGATGCAAACGAAAACAGAATACCCAGCGTAAACCCGGCCACGGTAAAAGCCAGCGTACGCGGCAACACCAGTAGCAGGAACGGGTCTATGCCCACGGCCTGCATCGAGCGGATTTCTCCTCCAATGCTCAAAAGCCCCAGTTCCGTGGTGGAAAGCATGCCATTACGCCCCAACAGGAGCACCCCGACCAGAATAGGGGCTATTTCACGCACCACAATATTGATCAGGATCGAGCCGGTCATGGTGGCAAGTCCGGTCAGACCCAGCCAGTAAATAACCTGCGAAACAGCAGCAACCCCGGTCAGCACCCCGGCAAACATGGTGGCCACAAGACCTCCACGAATGATGTTGTTCATGGTGCTGATAAATTCGTACCGAACCGTCCTGCGCCATGAATGCGCACGAAAACTTTCAAAAATCACACCCCATGACGCACCGAGCATGATGAGCAGAAAACGCGCCTGCCTGCGCGTCAGCCGCCCGATCCATGCCAGCTTGCCAAGGCCCCATTGAACAGGGGTAAAGAACCTGCCCCCCCCGGTCTGCCCGGCCAGAACCGGGTCCCGCGTTGTATCGGTCGGGGGCGGTGTGGCTTGGGTTGCCTGATGGTCGGTCTCACTCATCGGCGGGCCGCCAACGTGTAGGCGCGTCCAAGCCCGAGATGCGGCACAAAAAACGAGCCGCGGCTGCGGAACAGATACCGGTCACGCAGACTGGCATAAACACGCTCGGTAACCTGAATGGTGCCGGGGTCTATCGCGCTTTCGGCCATCAGTTCCGCGAGCGAGACAGTCTGCCCCCACAGGTTGAACACCGTTGGCAACTGCCCTACGGCGCCACCAAAGGCGGGGCCAAAATCCATGCCCATAGTAAACACGGGCTCCAGATCTGCCGCGGCAAGCGCACCCATAAATGTTTCGCGCATTTTAAGTGCGGCATTGGCAAGGCGGAACAGGGCCGTGGGGTCTGGCTCCGTTGTGCAGCCCGCCATGCAGATCATGCGGTGCCCGGCCACTTCCACCGCAAAAAGATGCTCTTCCTGCGCAACGGCCTGCACCTGCGTCGCCAACTGGTTGATCAGGGCGATAAGGGTCGTGGTCTCTTTATTCCCTTCCACCACAGGGTCGGAAAAACTGACAACAAGCACTGCAACCGACGGGTAAATGCTCGCCCCTGTTACCGCTGCCATTTCATCCGCGCGCATGAGCAGATTATCGGATTTGGGCGCTCCCGGCACGGCCACAGGCGTGGACGCTTTATTTTCCAGCACAGGAACCTGCTGGGCTTCCAGAGCACTCTGCGCGGCAAAGCGCGTACCTGCAATGCTGGCCATAAGCTCTACAAAATACAGCAGATGCGGCAGCATGACCGGGTCTTCCAGTGCCAGCATACCCAACGTGCCGTGCGGACCATGCACGGGGTAAACGGCCAGCACACGGGTGCCGACCTCGCGCATGACCAGTCGTTCAAAGCGTGTTGTTCGCTCATCTGTTGCGGCATTACTGACAGAGAAGGAGGAGCCTTCTTCAATGGCATCAAAGAACTTGCCCAGTTCCTCCCGCCCCATTTCAAACCCACCGGAATGGGTGTTCTGGGTCCGGTCATATGTGTCATCACACACCATGGCCGCGCCATCGTGCAAAAACCGCCACAGGCTGGCACGGCGCGCGCCACTGACCTGCGTGAGTTGCTCCGTAATAACCAGCGGTTCGGCCGTGGGGTCAAACAGGTTGGGGGCTACGGCAACCTGTTGCAGGGCACCACTTTCCTGCGCGACCTGAGACCGCTGCACCTCCAACCTGCGGTTACCGGCTTCGGTCTTGCGCAACTGGCGAATGTACAAGCCGCCCAGAAGCAGGGAAAATACCGTAACAATTCCAGCAAACTGAAGGCTCTGGCGGCTGCTCTGGTGTGCAAAGCTGCCAAAATCGTTTTCTGGGGCGACAATAAGCAAAATCCAGCCCTGCGAATAACGCGGTAGGGCGGATGCCATGGCAATATAGGTTTTACCGTCCCATTCCACATGCTTGGGGCCAAAGCCACGCACCCGGTAATGGTCATACCCCAGAGCAAAAACAGGATAGACCTTGGGGTCGAGCACCATTTTGTCGGGGTCCCACCCGGCAGCTTCCGCGTGCTGCATCAGGTTACGCCCGGCAATAACCCGGCCATTGGCATCCACGATCATGGCGCTGCCGGTCTTGCCAATTTTGATCTTGTCCAGAAAAGCACTCAGCTCATTGAGCGAGATATTGGTGGCGAACACCATTTCATGCCCATCATCGCGCCGGAAGCGGAGCGAACTGGTCATGACAAACTGCTTATCCGACGGGAACAGGTAAGGCTGCGTCCACTGAATGGTGTCTTTGCCTGCCGTATTCTTGTACCACGGGCGGGTGCGGGGGTCATAAGCATTGGCGGGCACATCATTCTGCCCCACCTTCTGCCCTGCCGCATTGTACAGCGTGTGCTGGAAAACCTTTTTACCGTCCGGCCCACTTAGCAGGCGAACATGGTCCTGCACGTCCTTGGTGGAGGACCGGGTAATGAGCGTAAAATTCCCCTGATCATCAGCCAGATAAAAAGACTGCAACTGGGGAATTTTTTGCAGCATGATGCTGCCGTAGGAATAGAACACCTTGTCCGACACAAGCGGTGGCGCGTGCTCGATCATGCCGCCCGCAATCAGGTTCCCGGCAGCGGAAGGGGCAATATAATCCCCGACCTCCTGCCCGATATACTGCTGCGTGGCCTCCATGAGTTCACGCGTCAGGACCGACACGCCCTCACTTGTCGTACGGTATGAGCTGATACCCACCCACGCAATAGCGCCAACGGTCATGATAATCAGCACAAAGGGGAGAACCATGTGCAGCAGCACCCGCCGAACGGATGCATCATGCTGGACTGTCGGGTCTATGATCTCTTCAGAAGACACGCACCAAATTCCACTGCCTGTTGGTCATGAACATTCACGTCCCTGCCACCATAGCGCCAGTCAAGGCCACTGGCACAATGGCAAAGGTTGGGCTCTCCATACAACAGAGATGTCTATTTGGTAACGTGCCTGTCACCAGCGGAGTTGTCCACCCCTTTAAGGAGGGAGGCAGATCAGACCGCCAGTTCCACCTCAAAGCGTGTCTGTACCCCCAGCGCCTGCCCAAGCCGCTCCAAACCGCGCCGCACGCTCTCCCCCTTTACGGCTACACGGGCGGAGGTCAGGGTCAGCACCAGTTCCAGCCCGTCCCACGCAAGGGATGTGCCTTCCAGCAGGCTCCCTGCCCCGCCGGACAGTGAATAGGCCAGACGCAGCGCCAGACCGCAGGCTACGGCATCATGCCGTTCCCCATCACTCAGCAGAGTAAAGGACGGCATAAGGGCCGGTACGCTCATATCCACCGAATAGCGGACGGCCAGAGCAAGGGAGAGCCACACGCGCGCCCGGTGGTCGAACCCGGCCCCCTGCACGCGCAAAATTCGCAAATATGTCTGTTCGGCCCGGTATTCGGGGTGGTCATGGCTCCCAATATCGGACAACCAGCAGGCTATACGGCGTAGATGCTGCTCTTCTGGTGTTTCGTCCGGTTTTATGCAGCCTGTCCATGTCCACAGGATTTCGGGCAGCGTATTGCTGCGGCCGAAGCGGGCGCACATGTCGCGCGCAACACTTTCCATCGGGTCCTGCGGCAGGTAGCTGGGGGCCACGTTCATCATGTACCAGCCCTCGCGCAGGCCATCCACGCAGAACACGATCTTGCTGGGCTGGATTTTTTTCATCAGCCTGCGCAGGACCACGGCAGCGAACGGAATATCATCCAGCCGTTTGCGCGGAGCACCAGGCAGGCGCTCAAGGCTGCGGCGGGAGCTGTTCTGGAGCCAGCCGGTCATCTCGCGCGCTTCCTGCACGTCCAGCGTGTAATAATGCACGATGTTCAGCGGGTACTGGGTCCGCGCGATCTGCAGGCGCGCAAGGGCGCGGAACGCTCCACCCACCAGATAAAGCGGCTGCCCCTTAACTCTGGACAGCCATTCAACACCATCAATATCCTGATCGGTCAGCAGTTTGGCTACGTCCAGATCGCCCTCACAGCGGTCTGCCAGACGGATCATGCCCAAAGGCAGGGTTGTGGCATCGTGCCGCCCGGTCTCGGTCAGGTGAATGAGTTCGAGCGAACCGCCCCCCACATCCGCCACCAGACCATCCGCACCGGGAATGCCGCACATAACGCCAATGGCGGAATGGTCAGCTTCCTCCTTGCCGGACAGGATGCGCACAGGCACGCCGGGCATGCTCTGGCGCAGCATTTCCACAAAGGCCGGGCCATTTGTGGCGTCCCGCACGGCGGCTGTAGCCAGCACCTCAAACGGGTCGGCCTGCATGGCGCGCGCAATGGCATGGAAGCGGCTGAGCACCTCCATGGCCATGCCCACGCCCTCATCATTCAGGCGGCCTGTGGTGGTTAGCCCACGCCCGAGCCGCAGAACCGCTTTTTCGTTAAAAATGGGCAGCGGATTGCGCGAGACACCCTCGAACACAACCAGACGGACCGAATTGGACCCAAGATCAACCACCGCTGAACGACGCTGCATGTCCGTCTCCATTACCAGCCGTTCCCGGACAGGCCATTATGCTGCCCGGCAGTATGAAAGTGCACAGACATACGCGACATATGGGAAAAAGAAACCCCGTTTTCAGTCATCCAGCATCAGGTCTTTGGCCTGAGACAGGGATGCAGGCGCTCGGCTCAGGGTCTCATGTGCAGCAGACCCCCGCCCGGAAAGGGAAGGATGGGTCATGAACCACTCGTGGGACGAGAACGGCTTGGCCCCGGCACTCAGCCTGCGCCACACGCCATTTTGCTCCAGTATCCACGATTGCAGGTTGTCCCGCATGTTGGACACCATGATCTGGTCCAGCACCTGCGCGTGCACGGTGGGGTTGGTAATGGGCACCATGCTCTCCACACGCCAGTCCATGTTGCGGGTCATCCAGTCTGCGGAGGAAATATAGACCTTGGCGTGGCGCGAAGGAACGCGGTGGCCATTGCCAAAGGCAAAAATGCGCGAATGCTCCAGAAAACGCCCCACAACAGACTTGATGCGGATATTTTCCGAAAGTCCGGCAACACCGGGCCGCAGGCAGCATATGCCGCGTATGACACCCACAATCTTAACCCCCGCACAGGACGCACGGTACAGGCAGTCGATCAGATCGGGGTCAACCAGCGCGTTCATTTTCAGCCAGATCGTACCCGAACGACCTGCCTTTACATGCGCGATTTCCTCCTCGATCAGTTCCTTGAGGGTACTGCGGATGGTGATGGGGGAAAAGGCGATTTCCTCCATCTGCGCGGGCATGGCGTAGCCGGTAACGTAGTTGAACAGCCGCGCCGAATCCCGTGCAAGGGCGGGGTTGCACGTAAAGAACGACAGGTCGGTGTAAATCCGCGCTGTAATGGGGTGGTAATTGCCTGTGCCAAAATGGGCGTAGGAGCGCACCTGCGCGCCCTCGCGGCGCACCACAAGGCTGAGCTTGGCGTGGGTTTTAAGGTCCGCAAAGCCAAACACAACCTGCACGCCAGCGGCTTCTAGCGCACGGGCGAGGCGGATATTGGCCTCTTCATCAAACCGTGCACGCAATTCCACCATGGCGGTTACGGACTTGCCCGCTTCCGCCGCCTCGATCAGTGCTTTGACGATGGGGGAGTCGCGTGATGTGCGGTACAGGGTCTGCTTGATGGCAATAACATTGGGGTCCAATGCTGCCTGCCGCAGGAACTGCACCACCACGTCAAAACTTTCGAACGGGTGGTGGACCAGCAGGTCCTTGGCCCGGATGGCGGCAAAGCAGTCTCCATTAAAATCAAGTATCCGCTCGGGAAAACGCGGTGTGTAGGGGGGGAAGAGCAGGTCCGGCCTGTCATCCACAATCATCTGTTTGAGGTCAGCCACACCGATCATGCCTGAATGCACGGCAATTTCATCGGGTGGCAGATCAAGGTCGGAGGCAATCGCGTCCGCCAGTTCTGCTGGCACGCGCTTTTCCATGTCCAGATGGATGACCACCCCACGGCGGCGGCGCTTGAGAGCGCTCTCATACGAGCGGACAAGGTCTTCCGCCTCGTCCTCAAACTCCACGTCTGTGTCACGCACAACGCGCAGCACACCGCTCTCGCCCACAACCAGCCCGGCAAACAGCCGGTCGATAAACTGGGAAATCAGGTCTTCCAGACGGATAAAGCGCACGCGCGCGGGCTCGCCCGCAACCTGCGCACCCGAGGCTGGCAGGCGGATAAAACGCTCAACCTGCGCGGGCAGCAGAATAAGGGCGTTCATGGCGAACAGGCCCGTCCCCTCGTACAAAAGGCGCAGACCCAGAGCCAGCCCCATGTTAGGGATAAAGGGCAGCGGATGCGCCGGGTCGACCGCCAGCGGCGTCAGCACGGGGAAAATGCGGTCCATGAAGCATTTTTCCAGCCATTCACGGTCCGCGTCGTTCAGGTCCTGCGTTTCGCACAATGTGACATCGGATTTGGCCAGCAGGCCACGCAACTCCACCCATATGCGCTGCTGCTCGCGCAAAAGGCGGGCGCAGCGTTCGCGCACGGCCTCAAGCTGCTGGGCGGGCGTGCGGCCATCGGGGGAGATGGTGGTCAGCCCTTCGCGGATCTGGCCAACAAGACCTGCCACGCGCACGGAATAGAATTCGTCCAGATTGCTTGCACTGATGGACAGAAAGCGCAGCCGCTCCAGCAGCGGGTTACGGGCGTTATCCGCCTCCTCCACCACACGCTGATTGAAGTCGAGCCATGAGAGTTCGCGGTTGATGAAGCGCGAGGGCGTTTGCAGGGTAACTTTTTGTTCGACGACTTTTTTGGCACGGGTACTGGCCGTGGTTCTGGCACGGGCAGGCGCGCGTTTGGCGGGCGCACGGGCGCGACTGACGGGGGTTGTATTCTTTTTATCCTGTGCCGCCACTTGCCTGCGCTCCCTCTCGTGCATCTACTTCCCTGATTATCCGACCCATCCATTGGCCGCGATAAACCAGATCCGCCGTCAACATATCCCAAACACCATAGCCCCGGAATGTTCAGGGGCGTCAAATCGCCATCATGTCATAAAACTGAAATATTCCTTTCACGCTTCACCGTCCTGCGCAAAAAGTCCTTCCAGCACGCTTGCCGCCAGCGCACGGGTCACTTTTCCGCCCGACGCCATGGCCGCCTGATCAAGCGCTCCCACGCAGTCACGCACAGCACTGGCCCGGCGCGGCAGGCGGCGCAGCAGCCATTCGGTCACCTGTGGTGCAACAACAATCTGCCGCTCCGCAAGCAAGCGCAACAGCAGACGACGCAGCAGATCCTCCTCCGCCTGCCCCAGCGGCACGGAGGACGTGGCGCGCAGGCGGCTGGCAAGGTCAGGCAGCACGGCGGGCCAACGCGCGGGCGGCAGACGCCCGGCCATGAGCAGGAACACGCGGTGCTCGCGCACCAGATTGATCAGATGCAGCAGGTCATGCTCGCTGGGCACGCAATCCGCATTGTCCAGCGCCAAGGCCTTGAACCCGCCTGCCTCGAACAAAGCCGCGACCTCACGCTCGTTCAGCCGCTCACCCGCCATGACAGGAGCACCATACCGCCCCGCCCAGATGGAGAGCAGATGCGTCTTGCCGGTCCCCCCTTCGCCCCACAATGCCATGCGACCTTCGGGCCAGCGGTAGGGGGCCTCCGCGTCCAGCACCCATGCGCGTGCGGCGGCGTTGGAGGGGGCCGCTACAAAATCTGACCGCCCGAATCGGGGGCGGTACACAAATGGCAAGGCTATCTGCGCCACCCCGTCACCTCCGCTTATACGCCGCTTCCCGCCCTCTTTATGGGGGTAGGAAGGTGCTTTTGTTTCATCAAACCGCGTCATGCCGCTTTGCGCGCCGCGTCTCCTGCCGTAAAGACTGTTCGCGGGAATCCTGAGTGACCTTGGTTCCCGGCATCGACCTTACTCTCATTCGGACCAAGAGCGCACGCATGACGTCTTCTCCTAGCACCCCTTCCTCCGGCCTCACCTACCGTGATTCCGGCGTGGACATTGAAGCAGGCGAAGCCCTTGTTGACGCCATTCGCCCCGCCGCCAAAGCCACGGACCGGCCCGGCACCATGGGTGGCCTTGGCGGCTTTGGCGCTCTGTTCGACCTGAAGGCCGCAGGCTTTACCGACCCTGTTCTGGTCTCCTGCACAGATGGCGTTGGCACCAAGCTGACTGTCGCCATAGATAATGATCTGCACGAAACCGTGGGGATCGACCTTGTGGCCATGTGCGTGAACGACCTGATTGTGCAGGGGGCTGAGCCGCTTTTCTTCCTCGACTATTTTGCCACTGGTCGCCTGTCCGTTGCCTCCGCCGCCAAGGTTGTGCGCGGTATTGCCAAAGGCTGCGAACTCTCCGGCTGCGCCCTTGTGGGTGGCGAAACGGCTGAAATGCCCGGCATGTATGCCGATGGCCACTACGATCTGGCGGGGTTTTCCGTTGGTGCGGCCGAACGCACGGCCCTGCTGCCAGGAGCTATTGCCGCAGGTGATACGCTGATCGCGCTCCCCTCCTCCGGCGTGCATTCCAACGGCTTTTCGCTCGTGCGCCGCATTGTGGCCGATGCCCACCTGACATGGACAGACCCCGCAGCCTTTGCGCCGGGCAACACGCTGGGCGAGGCATTTCTGGAGCCAACCCGCCTGTACGTCCGCCCCGTTCTGGCGCTGCATAAGGCCGGTCTGCTGCACGGTGCGGCCCATATTACGGGGGGTGGTCTGCCGGGCAACCTGCCACGCGTGCTACCCGATGGGCTGGATGCGGTTATTGATCAGGCGTGGCCCATGCCGCCCGTATTCAAGTGGCTGGCCCGCACAGGCAACGTGGACGGGGCTGAAATGCTGCGCGTGTTCAACTGCGGTATTGGCATGATCCTGATCACCCCCGAGCCGGAAAAAGTTCTGGCCATGCTGGCCGAAGCTGGGGAGGAAGCCTTCCGTATTGGCTCCATTGCAGCCGCGGCAAGCCCGGATGCCAAACCTGAGCTTAAAATGCTGGCAACTCCGGATTTTCGGGCAGCATGAGCCCGCTTAAAACGCCTGTTGCCATTTTGCTCAGCGGGCGCGGCAGCAATGCCACGGCCCTGATCAAGGCGGCGCAGGACCCTGCTTTTCCCGCGCGTATCTGCCTTGTGCTGAGCAACAACCCCGACGCACCGGGGCTGGACATGGCACGTGCGGCGGGCCTGCCTGCCCAGGCAATAGACCACCGGACTTTTGGCAAGGACCGCGCAGCACACGAACGCGCCATCCATGCCGCTCTGGAAAATGCCGGGGCGCAGGCTGTATGCCTTGCGGGGTATATGCGCCTGCTGACCCCCTACCTGACCAACGCATGGGCCGGGCGAATGCTGAACATTCACCCCAGCCTGCTACCCTCCTTCCCCGGCCTGCATACGCATGAGCGTGCTCTGGCTGCTGGTGTGCGCGTGCATGGCTGCACGGTGCATCTGGTCACCGAGGGTATGGACGAAGGACCTATTCTGGGTCAGGCGGCAGTCCCTGTTCTGCCCGGAGATACCCCCGATTTACTGGCCGCACGCGTTCTGCAACAGGAGCACGGGCTTTATCCTCTGGCCTTGCAGCACTTTTTAACGCAAAACCCGGCAACAGCGCCCAACGGCGCCGCGCTTGTGGTGGCATAAGCCACCACCTCCCCTGCTTACCGAACGGTTTTTTGCCCCTATGACCACACCAGCGCGCCCATCCTCTTCCAAACCGCGTGGCAAGTTCCGCCCTGCCCCCCCGCAGCCCGACCCAACGCGGGATGTGGCGTTTGATATTCTGTGCGGCGTTGTGGAACACCGCCGTATGCTGGAGAACAGTCTCTCCCGCTCGGCCACCGCCCATCAGGCCGAGGCGCGCGACCGGGCTGCCGCCCACCGTCTGGCGGCAGCAACCCTGCGCCACATGGGCACGCTCCGCACGGTGCTGGAACCTTTTTTGAAAAAAGAACCACCAGAACCCGTGCGGGTCGCCCTGATGATGGGTTGCGCGCAACTGCTGTTTCTGGAAACACCACCCCACGCAGCCGTTGGCACCACAGTCTCCCTGCTGCGCAGGCGCAAGCTGGCCCCCTTTGCCGGGCTGGCCAACGCCGTATTGCGCCGCGTTGCCACCAGCGGCCCCAGCGTGCTGGAAGGGCTGGACCAGCCCCGGCTGGATATTCCCTCATGGCTATGGACCTCATGGGCAGGGCTAGGCAAAGGTGTGCCCCGCGCCATTGCGCAGGGCATCAGCCACGAAGCCCCGCTGGACATTACCTTACGCCCCGGCGCACAGGTGCCAGAAGGCGGCATAACGCTCCCCAACGGCTCCGTTCGCCTGCCCGCAGGCACCCGGGTTACGGAACTGCCCGGGTATGAGGACGGTGCCTTCTGGGTGCAGGATGCCGCCGCGACCCTGCCCGCCCGCCTGCTGAACGTACAGGCCAACGAGCAGGTAGCCGATCTGTGCGCAGCACCTGGTGGCAAAACCGCCCAGCTCGCCATAACGGGTGCGCAGGTCACTGCGGTGGAAAACAACCCCACCCGGCTGCTCCGCCTGAAGGAAAACATGGCCCGCCTTGGTCTGGAGGTCCGTACCTTGCAGGCCGATGCCGCCACATGGCAGCCCGATGCACCGCTGGATGCCATTTTGCTGGACGCCCCCTGCTCGGCCACCGGCACGGCCCGCCGCCACCCCGATGTGCTGTGGGTCAAACGCCCACGGGACCTGACCACCCTGACCGCCATGCAGGACAAACTACTGGCCGCGGCAAGGGACATGCTCCGCCCCGGCGGCAGGCTGGTCTATGCCGTGTGCTCCTTGCAGGAGGAAGAAGGACCAGCCCGCGCCCGTGCCGCACAGGCCATGGGGCTGGTGCCCATGCCTTTCACGCCCGAGGAACTCGCTTTTCTGCCAGAAGCGCTTACCCCGGAGGGCTGGCTGCGCACCCACCCCGGCCTATGGCTGGACAAGGGCGGTATGGACGGCTTTTTTGCCGCCCGCTTTACCCGCGCAGCCTGACCAACTGCCCCCTGTATAGGCAGTTGCCACGTAAAAGCGCGTAAACCATTTTTCTCCAGTTGCGCAGGCGGCTGCTATTGCGGATAAACAAGGAATGAGTTCTGCATCATTCCCCCTGATTGCCCCAAGTATACTGGCTGCGGATTTTGCGCGGCTGGGAGAAGAAGTGGAAGCCGTGGCCCACGCCGGGGCGGACTGGATCCATCTGGATGTGATGGACGGCCATTTTGTGCCCAATATTTCGTTCGGGCCAGCCGTGGTCAAGGCCCTGCGCGGGCGCACCACCCTGCCCTTTGACGTGCACCTGATGATTGCCCCCGTAGACCCCTATCTGGAGGCATTCGCCCAAGCCGGGGCGGACCAGATTCTCATTCACATAGAGGCCGGGCCACATACGCACCGCTCGCTCCAGTTGATCCGCCAGCTCGGGGCAAAGCCGGGCATTGTGCTGTGCCCCGCAACACCGGCAGACGCCATTGCCGAGGTCATGGACCTTGTGGATGTTATTCTGGTCATGACCGTAAACCCCGGCTTTGGTGGCCAGAAGTTTCTGCCAAGCCAGTTGCCCAAAATCTCCCGTATCCGGGACATGATCACACGCAGCGGGCGTGACATCCGTCTGGCGGTTGATGGGGGAATAGATGCAAAAACAGCGCCACTGGCAACACAGGCTGGCGCGGATGTGCTGATCGCGGGAAGCGCCGTTTACGGCAAGCCAGACTACGGCGCGGCCATTGCATCCCTCCGTCCCGCTTGATCTGCCGCATGGTGGGCACCGTGCAAATGCACCAAATGCTGTCATAAAGTTCCATTAGAGTAGCGCCTTTAACACCCCAGCTCTGGAGTTACACTCATCTAATGCCCCTACGCCGCTGGACCCGTGCCCCCCGCCTTGCCTATGCCATGCGCAACCCGCTTGGTGGTTTTGCACGTGTTCCCGCGGCCCCCGCCGTTGTGCTGCGGGACCTGTGGCCGGGCAATGCGACTGTAGGGGAAAAACTGGTCCGCAACCGGACCGAATTTGAAGGAGTGCCCCGCTCACTCCAGTCCGGCGTATGGGATGACCCGACATGGCCCACGGCTTACCGCCGGTGGTTACAGGGCTTTGGCTGGTTACAGGACCTACGCGAACTTGGCGCGGAATCCGCACGGATCAAGGCACGCACCCTTGTGGCGCACTGGATCCGCCTGCCCGCGGCCGAACGCGCGGTTATAGACCCATCCGTAACCGGGGCGCGGCTATGCGCATGGCTTGGCTGTTACGAGTTTTTTGCAGCCTCTGCGGATGATGCTTTCCGGCAGAACCTTATGGCCTCCCTTATGATGGAGGCTCGCTCCATCATGGCGCTCATGCCCGATGCCGTTTATGGCTGGCAGGCTTTGTGCGCGCTCAAGGGGTTGCTGGCTGTTGCGGTCTCCATTCCCGACTACCCGGAGTTTCTGACCCGCTACCTGCGTTTGATTGACGAGGTCATAACCAGCCAGATTCTGCCCGATGGTGGCCATATTACCCGCAGCCCCGAAGAGCTGTTCCTGACCGTAAAGGAACTGGCCGAAATGCTCTACATTCTTCAGGCCGCGCGCCTGCCACTCCCCACAACGCTGGTGGATGCCGCCAACCGCACGGTTCCCGCCCTGCGCGCCATGCGCCATGCTGATGGTGGACTGGCCCTGTTTAATGGTAGCCGCGAGCGTGACCCGCAACTGGTGGAACTCGTACTCAACCGTGCATCCCGCTCGCGGGTTATGGCAGCGGGCCTGCCCGATAGCGGGTTTGCCCGGCTGAGCAGTGGTCGCGCGCTGGTTATAGCCGATGCGGCAGCCCCAGCCCCCGCAGGCTTTGACCATACAGCCCATGCGGGCATGCTCTCGTTCGAATTTTCATCCGGCAAACAGCGGCTGATCGTCAATTGCGGTGCCAGCAGGCAGAAGGGCTGGGCAGAAGCACTCCGCTACCCTGCGGCCCATTCCGTGCTGGAACTTGCGGGCATGTCCCCCATGACGTTCGAGACCAACGGCACCACCAGCAGGCCACCACAGGTCAGCCGCACCCACGCCACACAGGATGGCGCGCACTGGCTGGACATGACCCATAACGGGTACGAAAGTCAGGGCGGAGGCGTGTACCACCGCCAGCTTTATCTGGGCAAGGACGGCCGGACACTCCGGGGGGAAGAAAAACTGGAAGGGGCTACGCTGGCCCGCGCGCCCTGTGTGCGCTTCCACCTGCACCCTGACATTATGGTGGAACCAACCGAAAACGGGCACCTGCTGCACAGCGAAGAAGAAAGCTGGCTCTTCCAATCCGACGGGCAGGTTCGTGTGGAAGAAAGCGTGTATCTGGGGCAGGGCCGCAGAACAACTACGCTCCAGCTTGTCATTACTCCCCCTCTGCCACCACAGGACGAGGCTCCCCCCGCCCTTTCCCCCGAGGAAAACGCGGAAGAGAATGCGCACCCCGCGCCACCGGATGAGCCAGAGGGCACAGCCGACACACCCACACCACCCGAGCAGGAACGCACGCTGGAAGCAGCCCCCGCAGCACAGGATAACGTGCCCGATACCAGCATGGACCACCCAGAACCCGAGGTTACGGAAAGTGCCGTCGATATTGCCCCTAAGGCAAATACGCAGGAGCCTTCCCCCACGCCCCAGAGCACTAGCGCCCTGCCGCCGGCACACCCGCTGGCGGGGTTACCGCCACCCAAACCAATCCACTGGGCGCTTTCCCTCGTCAATGAGTGAGGGTGCGGTTGTAACAACACGCGCCTTAGCAAAGGGGAGGTTGCTCACCGTGCTGCTTTCCGTTGGTGTAAGCCGGAACAACTGACGACAAGCAGGAAGAGAACTGCCGCCAGAAGGCAGGGCAAGGCCATGCAACAATAAGCCCGCTATGACCAATGGATCATAGCGGGCTTATTGCTGATGCCTGCAAGCGCATCCGGGACCGCATGAGTATTCCCCCATGCGGTCCCGGACCGGTTCAGTCTTTTTTGGCGGGGCTATCCGTAACGGCTTTTTTAGGCACGGGCAAAAAACGGATGCTCAGACGCGACGGAGAGGCCGCAAGACGCCCCCCTGTGCGGATTTCATCCAGCCGGATACGCACACCTGAGTCATTTTCCATCAGATGCCCGGCAACGCCCTTGCCCACAGTTGTCTCGCCCGAGAGCGACCAGTACGTGCCTGCAAAATCTTCCAGCCGTTGCAGATTGTAGACCTTGCCCACACTATTGCCGGAGGAAAAACCAATTGCGGCGGCCGAAGCCCCACTGACTTCAAACGGGTAGTCATGCCCGCCATAAGTCAGCACACCGTTGCCCCATGTATACCCCACCCCCAGATCGGCCGAGCGGGTTTTGAAGGTAACCTCCGCCATGGCAGGGCCGAGAGCGGTCTCTGCTCCTGCGGGCAAAGCCCATGCGCCGGACAGTGCCAGAGCCGCAAGAAAACGACGGGATGCTAAGCGCATCAAAAATGCTCCTTGTATTCGGGACCACCAAAACATGGCATAGGGTGTTGCCGCTGCATAGCCTTATTGCTGGCATAGAGGGGAATGGCTGAGCGGCTCAGGCGTTCCAGATCGGGTCTTTGAGCTTTTCCACAAAGGCTGCGTGTACGGCCAGTTCCGCGGCTGTGGGGCAGACTTTTACAACCCTGCGTTCCGCTGGCCCGTCGTACACCACGGCGGGGGACTGCTCCCCATCCGCCATAAGCCCAAGGCCGTGCTGCCGACCGCCCATAAGTTCCACATACACTTCGGCCAGCAGCTTGCAGTCCAGCAAAGCGTTGTGGGTTGTGCGGGCGGACAGGTCCACACCAAAACGGCGGCACAGGGCATCCAGACTGTTCGGCATACCGGGAAAACGCTCACGCGCCATATCCAGCGTATCGACCATACGCCCCATATCCAGCGGTTTGCGGCCAGCACGTTTGAGCTCGGCATTTAAAAAACCAAAGTCGAACCGGGCGTTATGTGCAATCAGGGCATCATCCCCAACAAACGCCAGAAAGTCGCCTGCAACCTCAGCAAATTTTGGCTTACCTACAAGGTCTTCACGCGTAAAGCCGTGCACGCGGCTGGCCTCTTCGGGCACATCCCGCTCGGGGTCGAGCAGGGTGTGGTAGCTATTGCCCGTTGGCAGGTCACCCACCAGTTCAAGGGCTGCAATTTCAATCACCCTATCCCCGGTTGCAGGGTCCAGGCCTGTTGTTTCCGTGTCAAACAGGATGGATCGCTTCATGCCCTCAAACTCCCGATAAAGCGGCGGACCTGCCGCTCTGTTTCCTTCATAGACAACCCGGTGCGGATGACGGCGTCCGCCTTTTGCCGCCTGCGGACATCGGGCATCTGACAGGCTATCAGTTTCCGGGCCTGTGTATGAGGCATGTTCCGCCGCAACGCCACCCGCCTGCGCTGCACCCATGCTGGCGCTGAGACCACAACCACCCTGTCGCACAGCCGATCCGCCCGTGTTTCAAACAGCAAGGGAATATCCAGCACAACACAGGCCGCACCCGTTTGGCGGTAGTGCCGCAAAAACCTTGCACGCGCACGGCGCACCAGCGGGTGCATAATGGCTTCCAGTTTTTTCAGCAGCGCCGGATGGTCCAGCACAGCCTGCCGGAGTGCGGCCCGGTCCAGCCCCCTTTCCGTTACGGCTTTGGGCACCAGCCGCGCTATGGGGGGCAATGCGGCACCACCGGGAGCCTGTAAGCTATGAACAACCGCATCTGCATCAAACACAGGTAGCCCTGCACGGCGCAGCATGGTGGCAACCGTGCTCTTGCCCATACCCATGCCGCCGGTCAGGCCCAGTATCCGCATGCTCAAACCCTGCCCTGATCAGAAGGAGTGGACTGTGCTCAGAAGCTGTTCAGAACATAGTCCCGCGTTGCGTCATCCACCTGTGGGTCAACACCAAACCATTCCCTAAAGCCCAGCCGTGCCTGATGCAAAAGCATGCCCAGCCCCCCCACCGTACGCAGGCCCTGCCCTGTTGCCGCGGCCAGCAGGGGCGTAACGCGGGGCACATAAACAATATCCGCCACGACCAGATGGTCTGATGCATGCACCAAAGAGGGACTGAACAACGGGTCTGGTCCCCCCTCCATACCCAGCGAGGTCGTATTGACCAGCAGAGCAAATTCCCCCAGCCGCTGCTCCCACACATGCCATGGCAGCACGTCCGTACCGGGCAGTGCTGCGGCCAGAGCCTCGGCCCGCTCCTGTGTGCGGTTGGTTATGGCAACCTTGACACCTCTATCCTGCAAGGCGGCAGCCACGGAACGCGCGGCACCACCGGCCCCCAGCAACAGGGCGCGGGTCTGTGGCCTTGGGGGCAGGCTGCTGGCTTCCAGACTGGCAACAAACCCGCCACCATCGGTTGAAAGGCCAAGGATTTTACCATCCTCGCGGAACACAAGCGTGTTCACAGCTCCTGCCCGCCGGGCGGAAGCATCAAGCACATCGGCCAGTTGGTAAGCGGCCTCCTTGTGGGGAATGGTCACATTGGCACCCCGAAAACCCGCTGCCTGTAACCCCAGCACGGCAGCAACAAAATATTCGGGAGCCGCAGGCAGGGGCACATAGGCACCATCTACCCCATAGCGGCGCAGCCAGTAGTTATGCAGCGCAGGTGAACGGGAATGTTCGACCGGCCAGCCAAGTACCCCGGCCAGTCTGGCCTTGCCAGTAATGATCTGGGGTGCCGGGGTGGGTAAAGATGTGGTCATGGCCGCTGTTCGTACCTTGTGCAAAAAATCTGCCATGCTCTGGGGAGCAGGCTGGCCAGACGAGCGGCCCATTCCGCCTGACCGGCGGGATGGGCGATCAGGTCCTGACGAATTTCAATTTCAATATGCGGCAATACGCGTTGTTCGCCGTGCAGAGGGATTGTGTAATCCGATGTATCGGTCAGGGCATAGGGTTCATTATCCCCCACGACCAGCCCTTCCGCCCGAAGCAGATCAATCATGATCTGTGCCAGACGCGGGTCGTGGTTATGCAGCAGGCCAGCATGCCACGGGCGCTCCTGCCCACGCATGACGGGGGTAAAGCTGTGCAGGGCCACCACTACCACGGGGCGCCCCTGCGCCAGACGGGCATCGATCTCCTGCGTGATCCGCTGGTGGTAGGGGTGCAGAATGGCCCGTTCACGCCATGCCGCATCCTGCGCACTCAGGTTCTGATTACGAGGAACCGGTGTGCCATCACTTTGAGTTACAATGGAAGTGGGATGCCCGGGGGCACGGTTACAGTCGATAACCAGACGGGAGTAGACCTGCTCGATCAGCACGGCAGGCAGGGCGTCGGCCAGTTTGCGGCCCACCCCGTCTATGCCGATATCCCATCCAATATGCCGCGCGCGTTCATCCGCGCTCAGGCCCAGCCCCTCCAGCGCGGGGGGAATGGCCTGCCCCGCATGGTCACTGACCAGCACAAAAGGCTGGCCTGCATCGCGCCCGTAAACCCTAAAGCTTTCAGCCAATGTTTCTGTCATCAGGTATCAAGCATTTGCCAGTCTGCGGGGTGGGGTCATACCCGCACCCCAACCAAAGTCTGAAAAAAGCGCCTTACTGGGCGGAAGACACAATAACAGCCGCCAGATCGGCCTCGGCCCTTACGCGGCCTGCGTCCTCACCACCCAGACCTTCCGCGTCCAGACCGCTGCCATCAAGCGCGTAGACCAGATAGGCCGGGTCCGTACCATCGAGCGATTCTTCGCCACCTTCACTGTAGCTGCGGGCTGCCACATATTCTGGCCCACGCATCTTTTCTTCCAGCCGACGGACGGCGGTAATCGGGTTTTCTGCCTTGATCACTTCGAGCAGCACATTGGCTGCCGGGTCGATCACTCCAAAAGTTGCAAGTTCGTGAGCCATGGTGTTTTCCTGAACCCTTTGTAATTTACACACTTTATAAGCAGAGAAATGGGCATGCAGCCACCCCCGCGCACCCCACTTTGGGTATAAAAACCCCGCCCGCACCGCAGCACTGGCATGATCTGACGCACGAATGGTGGTTTGCGCACCAAGGCATGCGCCGGTAGGATGGGCTTTGCATTCAGCCCTCTGCGGTATTATGGCTGCGGCTCAACGATACATGTAAACGAACAGGTCAGCCAACCATGTCTTTGAAGAACCAGCCCCCGGCCCAAGCAGCCACCACAGCCAATGCCAATGCGCAGTGGGGCGGACGATTTGCGGGTGGACCTTCGGACATCATGCAGGCCATCAACGCCTCCATCAGCTTTGATAAAGCCCTGTGGAAGCAGGATATTGCCGGCTCCCTGGCCCATGCGGCCATGCTGGCGCATGTGGGCATCATCTCCCGCGAGGATGAAGCGGCAATCCGCAAGGGGCTGACCGAAATTGGCGCGGAAATCGCGGCTGGCAACTTTGCTTTTTCCGAAGCGCTGGAAGACATTCACATGAATATCGAAGCCCGCCTGTCCGAACGGATTGGCGAGGCTGGTAAACGCCTGCACACCGCGCGCTCACGCAATGATCAGGTGGCAACCGACTTCCGCCTGTGGGTGCGCGACGCCATAGACGGGCTGGACCAGCAGGTAGCATCCCTCATGCGCGCGCTGGCCGAGCGCGCGCGCGAACATGCGGCCGACCCAATGCCCGGCTTTACGCACCTGCAAACGGCGCAGCCGGTCACATTTGGCCACCACCTTATGGCCTATGTGGAAATGCTGGCCCGCGACCGGGGCCGTCTGGCCGATACGCGCCGCCGCCTGAACGAATGCCCCCTTGGCTCGGCCGCCCTTGCTGGCACGTCCTTCCCCATTGACCGGAAGATGACCGCCAGCCTGCTGCACTTTGACCGCCCGACCGCCAATTCGCTCGATGCGGTTTCTGACCGTGATTTCGCGCTTGAATACCTGTCCGCCCTGTCCATCATGGCCATGCATCTCTCCCGCATGGCAGAAGAGATTGTGATCTGGTGTTCCTCCCCCTTCTCCTTCATCCGACTGTCGGACGCCTTTACCACCGGTTCTTCCATCATGCCGCAAAAGCGCAACCCGGATGCGGCCGAACTGGTCCGCGCCAAAACAGGCCGCATTAACGGCAGCCTGATCGGACTGCTAACGGTCATGAAAGGGCTGCCGCTGGCCTACGCCAAGGACATGCAGGAAGACAAGGAACCCGTTTTTGCCGCAACAGATGCCGCCGCCCTGTGCCTTGCCGCATGTGATGGCATGGTGCGTGACATGACCGCCAACACGCAGCAGATGCGCGCACTGGCGGGCTCTGGCTACTCCACCGCGACCGACATTGCGGACTGGCTGGTGCGTGTGCTCAAGGTGCCCTTCCGTACCGCCCACCACGTAACGGGCCGCCTTGTTGCCCGGGCGGAAGCCCAGAACATTGGTCTGGCGGACCTGACACTGGCTGAAATGCAGGCCGAAGAGCCGGGCATTACGCAGGATATCTACTCTGTTCTGACCGTTGACGCCTCCATAGCCTCCCGCACGAGCGAGGGCGGGACCGCTGGCTCCAACGTTCTGGCGCAGGCCACGCGCTGGCTGGACACGCTGGCAGACCACCCCACCACAGCAGAAGGCTGAACACGATGACCCCCCGCCTGTTCATCGGCCTGTTTTTGGCAACCGTGTTGTGCCTGCCGCTGGCCGCCTGTGGCAAAAAGGGGCCCAATGTAGCCCCCGGCCCGCGTGACAAAATTACCTACCCCCACGTCTATCCGCCGGACTGAGCGTAACACCCCGGGCACAACAGCCCCGCACCTGTGCCCAAGCGCGCCCGGTGTGAGGCTACTGGCCGCCTCGCCCACCCTTGACCCTACCCCTTTTTCCTAAGGCCCTGTTCGCCTCATGGCTGACCTACCCGTCTATACCGACGCCGACCCCACGCTTGCTGAACTGCTGGCAACACACCCGCAACTGACAACAGACCCCGTATGCGGGCTGATGTTTGAGGGTGTTCCCCTTAACGCCATTGCCGATGCCGTGGGCACACCCTGCTGGGTGCTGGGTGCTGGCACACTGCGCCAGCGCCTTGGCCGCATGCAGGCGGCCATGAAAAACGCCGGGCTGGACGTAAGCATTCACTACGCAGTCAAGGCGAATGACCACTTATCCGTTCTCTCCCTTATCGGGGAGGAAGGGTACGGCGCGGATATTGTGAGCGGTGGCGAACTGGCCCGCACCCAAAAAGCAGGCATTGCCGCACAACGGGTGGTGTTTTCCGGCGTGGGCAAAACCGATGCGGAACTGGAATACGCCATTGGTCTGGGCATTGGTCAGATCAACGTGGAAAGTGCTGAGGAACTGGCCATTATCTCGGCCATTGCAACACGCCTTGGCAAGCAGGCCACCGTTACGCTGCGCATCAACCCCGATGTGGATGCCAAAACCCACGCCAAAATCACAACAGGGCTTGCCGCCAACAAGTTTGGCATTCCGTTTGATAACGCAGCCGCCCTGTATGCCCACGCCTTTACCCTGCCCGGCCTTAAGCCGGTCGGCTTTGCCACCCATATTGGCAGCCAGATACTCTCCACCGCGCCATACCGTGCCGCCTACGCCCGCGTGGCCGAACTGGTCCGTACCGTGCGTGCAAGCGGCCTGAGCGTGGAAGCCGTGGATTGTGGCGGCGGGCTGGGCATTAGCTACCGCAACGAGGTGGAAGGCCAGCCCGAAGCACTGGCAGGCGCCATCCGCGCGGAGCTGGGCGAGTTGGGTCTGCGGCTGAGCATTGAGCCGGGGCGCTGGCCCATAGGCCCGGCGGGTGTGTTGCTGAGCAGCGTTATCCTGCGCAAGGAGGAAGGACTACCCAGCCCGTTTGTGGTGCTCGACGCCGCCATGAACGACATGGTCCGCCCCAGCATGTATGACGCATGGCATGGCATTGTGCCCCTGGCACCCCAGTCCTTCAGCCAGCCCGTAGCCCCCACCCATGTTGTTGGCCCGGTTTGCGAAAGTGGTGACACTTTTGCGCGTGACCGCCTGCTTCCACCCCTTGGCCGTGCATCCCGTATAGCCATTCTGGACACGGGCGCTTATGGTGCAGTCATGAGTTCCACCTACAACAGCCGCCCTCTGGCAACGCAGGTTCTGGTAGAGAACGGACAATGGACGGTCATACGCCCCCGGCAGACACTGGAAGAGTTGTGGCAAGATGAAGCCATGCCAGCCCCCCCCACCGGAAAAGTATGACACATGGGCGGTCTGAAACATGATCTGACCGCGTCAACCGCGCAGGATGGTACACTGGCGGCCCGTCTGGCCCATATGCGCCGCCATGCGGCCCTTGTTTTGCACATTGAACGGCTCTGGCCAGCACTCCAGCCAACACTGGCCATGCTGGGGGGCTACACGCTGGCGGGCCTGCTCCGCCTGCCCCAACACCTATCGGACGGCCTGCGCCTTGTTGGCGTGGCGGGCTGGCTGAGCCTGTGTGGCTGGCGGCTCCATACCGATCTGGGCCGTTTGCGGCCCAACACACCGGAGGAAGTTGACCGCCGGATCGAACAGGCATCCAGCCTGCACAACCGCCCCCTTGCCAGCCTGATGGACACCCCCGCCCCGCTGCCCCATACCAGCAGCACCGTCCTGTGGCAGGCCCACCGGCAACGGCTTCTGGCCTCCCTTGGTCATTTGCGGGCGGGCTGGCCCAACCTTATGCCCCAAGGGCGCGCCCGCCAGCTTACAGCCGCTGGTCTGGTGGTAGCCCTTGGCATTGCCACGGGTATTGCTGGCCCCTCCGCTCCGGGGCGCGTTCTGGCCGCCTTTATTCCGGGGCGCGATGACCCGGACGTACCCCTGCCCCACATAGATGCGTGGATCACCCCCCCCACCTACGCACCAGACGCTCCCGTATTTTTAAGCGCAGGCCACCCCGTGCCACAGGTGCTCGAAGGGGCGCACCTGACCGTTATTGTAAACGGCATGGCCTCCCATCCCGTGCTGCAAGGCTCACGCGGCATGGTGGCGCAGGATGCAAAACGCCAGAAGCTGGACCCGCATAGCTGGAAGCTGGAAGTCACCCTGACCCATAGCGGCCTGCTCCGCCTGACCGGGCGGGCGCGCACCATTGCAAGCTGGCCCATAACTGTTCTGCCAGATCTGGCACCCCAGGTCGCCTGGGGAGAATCTCCCGGCGCCACCGCCAAGGGCGACTGGCATACCCGCCTGCCCTACACCGCCAGCCATGCCTATGGCCTGTCGGATGTTAAGGTTGTGCTGCACGCAACCCACCCCGCCCGTGGCGCCAACCCCAAGCGGGAACTCAGCATTCCCCTCCCCCTGACCGGGCACCCCAAATCGGTTAAAAATGTTGTGGCACCCGACCTGTCGGAAAACCCGTGGGCCGGGCAGGAAGTCACAGGCCAGATTGAGGCCACCGCCACCAGCGGCCACAAGGGGCTGAGTGCTCCAGCCACGTTCAGGCTTGGGGGCCGGGTTTTCCACTCCCCCATTGCCCGCGCCATTCTGGATGTGCGCAGACGTTTTGCTCTGGAGCAGGAAAAGCGTGAAGACACCGCGCAGGATCTGGAAGCACTGGGCGAGGCCCCCGGGCCGGTGCATGACCATACAGGCATGTTCCTGAACCTGACCAGCATTGTAGCCCTGCTCGATAACGCCGACATAGATGCCCAGACAGCACGAACAAGTGCGACCAACCTGCTATGGGACCTTGCGCTGGATATAGAAGACCGGCGCACAGGCGATAACACCAGTGCCCAAGCCTCCATCGACGTACGCGCAGCACAGGCCGATGTTGCCCAGAAACTGGCCGACATGAAGCGCGACGGCACCCACAACCAGCAAGCACAGGAAGAACTGGAACAGAGCCTTAAAGCACTACAGGACGCCATTGCCCGCAAAATGCAGGCTCTGGCCGATGCCGCCCTGCGCAACCATACAGCCATACCTGACCTGCCCGGTTTTTCCGCCGCAGGGAACAAGGCGTTTGACCGGCTGATGAAACAACTGCGCTCCGATGCCGCCAATGGCCGCTCGGGGGATGCCATGCAACGCCTGCAGGAGATGGAAAACGCAACCGAGCGCATGCGCAACGCAACACCACAGGACCTTGCCGCTCTGGCCCAGCAGATGCTGGCACAGCAAAAAGCACGCGAACAGGCCGCCGCCCTGCACGACCTGACAACCAAGGAATCCAGCCTGCTGGACCACGCCCAGTCCCGCCTTGATGAGCATTTGCGCAGCCTTTCCCAACAGCAGAGCGACCTTGCCGATGATGGGGATGGAGAAGCCGCGGAATACGCCAACCTCCCTACATCCGAACTCCTGCGCAGGCTTGGACTTTCCGCTCCACCGGACATGGGCGCGCCCAACACAGGCCCACAACCCGCACCCGGCGCAACACAACCCCCGGCAGGCATGCCAGACCCCGCCAAGGCGGAAGCGCAGGCCACCGCACGCCGTACGGAACGGGCCACCCAACATGCGCTTGAACAGGCCCTGAGCGAGCTCAAAGACGAGTTCAAGGACTTAACCGGCAAAACCCCCGATGCGTTTGAACAGGCCCGCAAGAACATGGCCGCCGCCCGCAAGGCACTGGCCGATGGAGACGATGCCGCCGCCGCCAGTGCGGAGGAAAAAGCGCTTGAGGCCCTGCGCCAGAGCCGCAAACAGATGCAGGACAGCATGAAGGGCAACGGCCAGAACACAACCCCCAGCTTTTTGCCCTCCTTTGGCAATCGTGGTGACGGCTCGTCCGGCTCGGGCAATACGGGGGAAAGCGGCAATGGTCAGCCCTCCGATAATGCAGGCGAAAACGGGGATGACGAAAACACAACCGGCAAGGACCCGCTTGGTCGCAAGGAAGGCGAAGGCGCGGACCAAAACACGGATGACAGCACCCATATTCCTGACACGGTAGCCCGCCAGCGTGCGCGTGAGATTGAACAGGAACTGCGCCGCCGCGATTCCGACCGCACCCGCCCGCAACAGGAACTGGAATATCTGGACCGCCTGCTCAAACCTTTCTGAGCAGACCATAGCCCTGCGCGGGGCCACTCAGGGCCGGTCATGCCACTACAGTGACCCCGCAATGCGCAGGTCCGGCCTTCCCGCGCCACGGGCCGCACGGCACATACTGGACCAAGGCCGCCCCAACGCGGCATAACAGACGGGCACAGGGTGCCAGTTTTGCAAGCCTGCCGCCCCATATAAAGGGAGAGCCTTCATGTTCGCCATGCGTCTGCACAGCCCGCGCACCCCACTGCAATGGGAAGAACTGCCCGACCCCACCCCCGGCCCGGACCAGATACGGGTCAAGGTGCTGGCCTGTGGCGTGTGCCGCACGGATCTGCACGTAGTCGATGGCGATCTGACCCACCCCAAACTGCCCGTAACGCCGGGGCACGAAATTATTGGCCGTATTGATATGCTGGGCAGTGGCGTTACGTCGCTTCAGGTTGGGCAGCGCGTGGGTATTCCGTGGCTGGGCCATACGTGCGGCCACTGCCCCTACTGCGCCACCGACCACGAAAACCTGTGCGACCACCCCATTTTTACCGGCTACACGCGTGATGGCGGTTACGCCACAATGACTGTGGCCGATGCGCATTTTGCCTTCCCCATGGGGGAGGTCGGGTCCGATGTCTCATTGGCTCCCCTGCTATGCGCGGGGCTGATCGGCTGGCGATCACTTGGCAAAACGGGCAACGCCCAGAAAGTTGGTCTGTACGGCTTTGGGGCCGCGGCACATATTATTGCGCAGGTGCTGGTCTGGCAAAAACGCGAGGTTTACGCCTTTACCCGCCCGAACGACACAAAAACGCAGGAATTTGCCCGCTCACTGGGGGCCAGATGGGCCGGTGGGTCGGACGCTCTGCCGCCCGAACAACTGGATGCGGCCATTATTTTTGCCCCCGACGGCGCTCTGGTACCCGCAGCCCTTAAAACCCTGCGCAAAGGGGGCCGCGTGGTGTGCGCGGGTATCCATATGAGCGAGATCCCCGCTTTTTCCTACGATACGTTGTGGGAGGAGCGCGATATTGTCTCCGTTGCCAACCTGACACGGGAGGACGGGTTGGAGTTCCTCTCCCTCGCGCCCAAAATTGGCATCCACACGACCACCACGACCTATGCGCTCAAGGACGCCAATAAAGCGCTGGATGATCTGCGCCATGGCCGGTTTGATGGCGCCGCCGTACTGGTGCCCTAAGCGGGCACATCCCCGGCTCTGGCCGCTGCCAGAATGGCGGCCAGAACACCGGGAAAACGACTTTCCAGTTCCTGTTCACGCAGGGAGTTCATATGGGTCACGCCCACAACATCGGTACGGATGACCCCCGCCTTGCGCAGCACGGAAAAATGGTGCGACACGGAGGACTTTGGCCGCCCATCCTGCAACGGCGCACAGGGCTGTGGCTGGCAGAGTGCAAGCTTGCGCACCACCTCCAGCCGGAACGGGTCGGACAGGGCGTAAAGCAGGCAGGACAGTTGCAGGTCCTGCGTCAAAGGGTGGTCATACTGCTTCATGAAAATATCTGACCTGCCTCTTCCCTTGCTTTGCCCGTTAGTTCGACTATAGTCGAACTAACGGGGCTATAACGCCCCTTTGTAACAGGAGCATGGTCCATGCCAACGCTTTTCGACTCTTATACCCTTAAAGGCAGCACACTGCGCAACCGCATTGCTGTTGGCCCCATGTGCCAGTATCAGGCGCAGGACGGTATGCCCAATGACTGGCACAGCGTACACTATGCCTCCCTCGCACGGGGTGGCGCGGGGCTTGTCACGCTGGAAGCCACCGCTGTCTCCCCCGAAGGGCGGATTACCCCCAACTGCCTTGGCCTGTGGAATGATGAGCAGGCCGCAGCCTTTGCCCCCATTGTTGCCAGCATTCGCAAAACAGGGGCAACACCGGGGATCCAGATTGCCCATGCAGGCCGCAAGGCCAGCGCCCATGTGCCATGGGAGGGCGACGACCATATTGCAGCCTCCGACCCGCGCGGCTGGCAGCCCATTGCCCCCTCCCCCGTAGCGTTTGGCGCTAACCTGCCCCGCGTTCCGCATGAAATGACCCTTGAGGACATTGAGCGCGTTAAAAACGACTTTGTCGCCGCAGCCATTCGTGCGCGTGACCTAGGGTTTGAGTGGCTGATGCTCCATTTTGCCCACGGGTATCTGGCGCAGAGCTTCTGGTCCACGCACTCCAACAAACGCACCGACCGTTATGGTGGCTCGGCCGAAAACCGTGGACGCTTTTTGCTGGAAACACTGGCCGCCGTGCGCGCCGTCTGGCCAGAAGACCGCCCGCTGAGCGCACGTTTTGGCGTCATTGAATTTGATGGCAACGACGAGCAGACGCTTGAGGACTCCATTGCCCTCGTGCGTAAAATGAAAGAGCACGGACTGGACTTTCTGGATGTCAGCATCGGATTTTCCACCCCCGATGCCACCATTCCGTGGGGTGCGGGCTTTATGACCCCCGTCGCCCACAAGGTGCGGCAGGCAACGGGGCTGCCCGTCACCACATCGTGGTACATCAGCGAAGGACGTCAGGCTGATGCGCTGATCCGTAACGAGATTGTGGATGTGGCCACAATCGGCCGTCCGCTGCTGGCCAACCCACACTGGCCGCACGAAGCCGCGCGTATTCTGCACGCCAAGGACGCAAAAACCGTTCTGCCGCCATCCTACGCATGGTGGCTCGCACGCTACCAGTAACGCGGCACCCCAAAATCCGCGTTAACGACCAGCCCGTATCAGGCCTGACCTGTGCGGGCTGGCTGCACCATAACCCGCACATATTATGGCGGGTTATGGCGCTCTACCTCCCCAAATCCCCCAAAAAACATTCTGGCAGGCTTAGTCCGCCTTGGGCATGCCCACACATTCCGCAGGGCCGGGAAAAGTGCGTGTGCGCACCGCTTGGGCATACTCCGCCACGGCACGGTCCACCTCCTGCCCCAGATTGGCGAACTTACGCACAAACCTTGGCGTAAAGTCGGGGAACAGACCCAGCATATCCTCGGCTACCAGAATCTGCCCATCGCACTGCGGGGATGCCCCTATGCCAATGGTCATAATACCAAGGGCTTCGGTTATGGCGCGTGAGAGGGGTTCCATTGTGCTCTCGATCACCACGGCAAAGGCTCCGGCTTTTTCCACCGCCAGAGCATCGGCCATAACCTGCTCGGCCTCGCTCCCGCGCCCGATAGTCCGGAAGCCCCCATGCGCATGCACGGCCTGCGGCTTAAGCCCGATATGCCCGATAACCGGAATACCGCGCTGAACGAGGAATTCTATGGTCGGGGCCATTTCCTGCCCCCCTTCGAGCTTGACGCACCCAGCCCCCGTTCTGGCCATAATATCCGCCGCCACCCGGAACGCCTGCTGCGGGCTTTCCTGATAACTGCCAAAAGGCATATCCACGGCCACACAGGCCTTCTGGCTCCCGCGCACAACGGCCTGCCCGTGGGCGATCATCATATCCACACTGACCGCCAGTGTGGACTCCATGCCGTACACCACCATGCCCAGCGAATCCCCTACCAGAAGCAGGTCGCAATGGGGGTCCAGCAGGCGGGCCATGGGGGTTGTGTATGCGGTCAGGGAGACTATGGGCGTATCCAGTGCCGCCAGCGAACGGGGCGTGTGCCGCCGCACTGTGTGGTGTTTGCTCAAAACCTAAACTCCCCGTAACTGTCGGATACCCAAAACCGGATGCAGCTTTTCCCCTAACCTCCACATATGTCCACCCCAAAGCCTGTAAATCTTTTGCCAATCCGTAACGCTCTTGATGCAGCATAAAACCCCCTAACCCACCACGGGCAAAGAATATTCATCAAAGCCATTGACAACCCCCAACTCAGGCTTTAGGTGAGTGCTCAACAAGTCGGAGGGGTGCCCGAGTGGCTAAAGGGGGCGGACTGTAAATCCGCTGGCGTACGCCTACGTTGGTTCGAATCCAACCCCCTCCACCATTTTTCCAAAATAAAAATCGTCATATTTTACCTGCATTTTTCTCAAATGCGGTGTTTTTGCATGCGTTGCACTGTGCCGCTGTACTTCCATGGCCTGTGCGTGGGCCATGCTGCTGCATGCCCTGCCTTACTCGCACTTGCTGGACACCCCCACAAAGCAGAACGGGCGAACCCCGCAGGCCCGCCCGTTCCCCATAACCGAGACCGATAGACCCGTAAGGCTCAAACCCCACAGGCCATCAGGTATGCTCTGTTTTAAATAACCCGCCCGGCAATGGTTTTGAGCTTGCCCATCAGTTCCGGGTCGCGCGCATCGGGGGCGGTAATCAGGGCGTATTCCAGCGCACGGTCACAGCCTGCGCTGCACAGGCCGCGCTTTTTGCCGCCCAGTGCGGGAATGACCGCCTTGACCAGCGCCTTGGCCTTGGCGGAGTTGGCCTGCATGGTTTTTACAACGCTTTCCACTGTCACGTTATCATGCTCGGTGTGCCAGCAGTCATAATCGGTCACCATGGCCACGGTGGCGTAGCAGATCTCGGCCTCACGGGCCAGGCTGGCCTCTGGCATGTTGGTCATGCCAATGACCGAGCAGCCCCATGTGCGGTAGAGTTCGCTCTCCGCCCGTGTGGAAAACTGCGGCCCTTCCATGACCAGATACGTACCCTTGCGCGTGGCCTCAATACCAAGCCGGTCGGCTTCGGCCTTGAGCACATCGCCCACGCGGTTGCACAGCGGGTCCGCCATGGAAATATGGGCAACACACCCTGTATCAAAAAAACTTTTATCCCGCGCAATGGTGCGATCAATAAACTGGTCAATGATCACGAACCGACCCGGTGGCAGTTCCTCCTTGAGCGAACCCACAGCGGAAAGGGACACAATATCGGTCACGCCAGAAATTTTAAGCGCGGCAATATTGGCCTTGTAATTCAGCCGTGAGGGCGGAATGGGGTGACCACGACCATGGCGGGGCAGAAACACGCATTTTACGCCATCCAGCCGACCAAACAGGAGCTGGTCGGAAGGTTTGCCCCACGGCGTTTCCACCGTGCGCCATTCCTTGTCTTCCAGACCATCAATATCATACAGGCCCGACCCGCCAACCAGACCGATAACGGGTTCCACAACTTCATTTTCTGACATCAGACCAGATTCTCCGGTTTAAAATCGCAAACAGCACGGCAAGAAAGCACAGATACAGCCCCGCTCCCACACCCAACCTGCGGCGCTGGTCCTGATAGGGGGCGGAAACCCATGCAAGGAACGTTGTAACGTCCCGCGCCTCGGCCTGCACATCCGGCACTGTGCCATCTGCATATTTGACCTCGTTGCCATGCAACGGCGGGGGCATGGCCGTAAAGTGGCCAATGGCATAGGGGTTAAAAAAACCGCGCCCTTTCTGCCGTTCGGCCTGTGGCGCATACCCGGTTAGCAGACCGTACACCCTGTCCGGCCCACCGGGATAAACCTTGAGAATGCGCGAAAGATCAGGCGGGACAACCCCCTGATTGGCCGCCAGTGCCGCCTCCGGCCCAAAATAGGGGGATGGCAGGGCGTCATCAGGGCGGGCGGGGCGGTGCTTCAGTCTGCCCTCCGCATCCAGCCCGTCTGGCACCTGCCATGTGGCCGCCAGTGCCGCGACCTCCGCAGTTTGCATGCCCATACCCGTAAAATCGGAAAAATGAAGCTGGGACAGACTGTGGCAGGATGCGCAGGACCCCGCAAAAACCGCATAGCCGCGCTGGACTGCCGCCAGATCAAAATGCCCCAGAGCCCCCGCAAAGGACCATTGCTGCCGCGCGGGCTGGACTGGCCCGCCCGAGGGCTGCGCCCACGCCGCGCAAGCCCAGAGCATACCAGCCCCAATAGCCATAAACCGCCGGGGCATCATGCCGCACCTCCGCGCTGCAAACGGCCAGAAAGGGGCAGATAGGCCAGAAAGTAAGCGTAATACCCAACCATGCCCAGCCGCGCCACCAGCAGCCAGTAGCCCTGCATATGGTGCAGGCCCGCACAAGCGGCTGCTACAGCCGAACAGATGAGCACAGCCACCGCAAAAACCCGGACCAGAGCAGGCGCGCCACAGGCTGCCCCTGCCCTGCGGTCCAGCCATGGCACGGCAAACAGCACGGCCACCGCACCACCGGAAAGCAGCAGCCCCCCCAGCTTGAACGGCACAGCCTGCATCATTCCGTAAAAAGGCAGAAAATACCATTCAGGCTCAATATCCGCCGGAGTATGCAGCGGGTTGGCTGGGCGGTAATTAGCAGGCTCGGCGATCAACTCCGGCCAGAAGCACAACACCCCAACAAAAGTTATAGCCACCAGCACAATGGCCAGCATGTCCCGCACCGTAAAATAAGGATGAAAAGGCAATGCTCCGGTTACCTCCACCGGGCGGGCGGACGGGCTGGAACTGCCGCGTGCATGCACATGGGCAATGTGGCCTGCAACCATAGCCACAATCAGGAACGCCAGACCAAAATGCAGCGCAAACATACGGTGCAGGGTTGGCGTGCCCGGTGCATCCCCCCCCAGAAAAACGCCCTCCAGCCAACCACCAACCAGTGGGAGCGCCCCCACGGCCTTGCCTGCCACATCCGCCCCCCAATAGGACATCTGCCCCCATGGCAGCACATAACCTGCAAAAGCTGTAACCATAACCATAACCAGCAGGCCGCACCCGCTCAGCCACACAGCCCTGCGTGGCGGCTGATAGGAGCGATAGTACAGCCCCCGCAGCAGGTGGATATACAGCGCCAGCATAAAAAAGGATGCGCCGGTCATGTGCATGGCGCGCAGCAGCCAACCTGCGGGCATGCGCCGTTCGATCCCTTCGACCGAACCAAAAGCCAACCCGGCATCGGGCGTGTAGGCCAGTGTAAGCGTTAGCCCGCTCAGCAGCATAAGAGCCAGAATGGCGCACAGAATGGCCCCTATGGTCCACAGCCAGTTCAGGTCCGCAGGCAGGGGCAGGCGGCCGTAGGCTCTAACCCACGCACCGGGCTGGTCCTGCGCCGCAGGCTCCGTGTCGTGCCCATTGTGGCAGACTGGTTTGCCAGCCATTGCACCCCTCCCCCATGACCCGCCACACCGTGGGCGAACTCCGGTTCCCGTTTAACGATGAACCGGGCGATCTTGCAATGACCGGCCCTAAGGCGCACCCCTTGAAAAAATGCCCAAAGCCGATTCTCTGCTTGCCGGGCAGCAGACCAGTATGGAAAGAGCTTTATACATGACGCCAACAAAGCCCGCCTCTGTTCCCTCGCACGACAAGCTCAAGGACGCGGCCAGCACATGGTTTGAAACGCTGCGTAACCAGATATGCGCAGCCTTTGAAGCCATTGAGACAGACGCCGCCGCACGAAACAGCCCGGTCCTACCCGGCCACGAACAACCCGCCCGCTTTGAACGCAAAAGCTGGAACCGCCAGAACGAGGACGGAACCCCCGGTGGTGGCGGTGTAATGAGCCTGATGCATGGCCGGGTTTTTGAAAAAGTGGGGGTAAACATCTCCACCGTGGAAGGCACGTTCTCCCCCGACTTTGCAACGTCCATTCCCGGCGCAACCGAAAACCCGCATTTTTTTGCAACCGGCATCAGCCTTGTTGCGCATATGTGCAACCCGCTGGTTCCCGCTGCCCATTTTAACACCCGCATGATCATTACAACGCAGGGCTGGTTTGGTGGTGGGGGCGATATTACGCCCATGTTCCCCGAAAGTGCGGAGGCTCAGGATGATGCCGCCACCTTCCACGCAGCCTTCGCCAAAGCCTGCAATACGCATGACCCGGATTATTATCCCCGCTTCAAGGCATGGTGCGACAAGTACTTCTACCTTCCCCACCGCAACGAACCGCGCGGCCTTGGCGGCATTTTTTATGATCGGCTGGACAGCGGCAACGCGGATGAGGACTTTGCCTTTACCAAGGATGTCGGGCTTGCTTTTCTGGATGCGTATCCACGCATTATCCGTGGCCGCATGATGGAACACTGGACCCCCGAACAGCGCGACGCCCAGCTTGTGCGCCGTGGCCGCTACGTGGAGTTCAATCTGCTGCACGACCGTGGCACCCTATTCGGGCTCAAGACCGGGGGGAACACGGAAGCCATTCTGATGAGCATGCCACCAGAAGTTAAATGGCCGTAATAAAATGGCCGTGTTTCTGCCTTTAATTTCGCATAGTATGGAGCGGCGATAACCACAATGAAGGCTATTGGTGTTTGTCTACTCTCATCCCGGCTTCTTCAATGACGCGTCAACACCAAGGCCCTGCCCTGTCCCGCCGCCTGTTTATAAGCGGCGCGCTGGGATGTGTGGCTACAACCGCCACCGCCCATGCGGCGGATGACATTCTGGTCGGCCCTGCGGCGACCCCCACATCCGACCAGACAACAAAGCTGATTGTGGCTGGCAGTGCGGAAACCCCTTGCGGCGCATGGGCCAGCCGACTGGCCCCGGACATGGCCGAAGAACTGGGGCAACCCCCCTTTGAACTCACCTTTACCACCGGGTGGGACGGGGTAACCGGTGCAAATCTGTTTGATGCGCAGGAACAGTTAAGCAGCGCCTCCAGCACGCTACTGGTGCCCGGCACAGCACTGATGGCCTCCATGACCGGGGACAGCCGCGTGCATTACGCCTACCAGCGCTGGTCGCCCGTCCTCACAATCTGCCAGCCCAGCGTGGTTGTGGGGCATGTCAGCCTCCATCGCTCGCTTGGGGTTATTTTAAGCAGCAAGACCACCCGTGTTGCGGTTTCCACCCCCACCGGGCCGGAACTCCCCACCCTTCTGGCATTTGACCTGCTGGCCCTGCGGCCCCTGCCGGTCAGCGGCTACGCAACACCAGACGCCGCCATGGCCGCCCTGACCGGCGGACTGGTGGATGCCATTCAGCTCCCCATGGACGCGGCACTTAAGGACCGGCTGGCCATGCTGGACAAGTTGGGGTTTATACCGCTCTTCCTCAACACCGTCGCACAGCAGGGCCCCACACCGGCGGACATGGAACTCCCCCCCACGTTTCCAACCGTCTTATTGCGTGAACGCAGAACATCCACTCCGGCTTTTCTGCCCCAGGCTTGGCAGGCCATTGCCTCTGCCGCCAGCCTTAAGGCCGCCCTTGTTCTGCCTTTGCTGACCCCACCAGCCAAAGTCGCGCGCTGGCGCCATGCGGCGGAAACATGTGCTGCCAAACTCAGCCTGCAACAGATTGCTCTGGCCAATGGCCAGACCGTGCTTTCGGGCAGCAAATGCATTGCCTATTACGCCATGGCAACACCCGACGTTAACGTGGGTATGGCGCTGCGCCGCTGGCTGGCTCTTAACCTACCGCGCTGGCGGAGCGCTCTGCCCGCCGTGCAGGCTCTACCGCCTGCGCCTGCGCAGTAAAACCCGGACAGACCCCTTATTACCCATATGCGGGTAAGCCAGCCCCAGAATGCGCGAACGCATTTCTGGCCGTTCCAGCCAGTGGGGCAGTTCGCGCCGTAAAATACCGCCTTCGTGCCCTGTTCCCAGACCAGTAATAATTTCCACGCAGCGCAGGCCGCGATGAGCCGCAACATCCATAAATTCCATCAGGCGCACAAACGCTTCCTGCGCGACCATACCGTGCAGGTCCAGCCGCTTTTCCACGCGCATGTCCCCCTGGTGGAAACGCCGCCAGCTATAATCATCCACACCGGGCTGGCGCTGGCCAATTTTTTCCGCAATCGGGGGGGCTGGCCGCAATGTTACGGTGGGTGGAGCCACAGGCAGAGCCGCCAATGGGCGCTCCGTCCATAACAGGCTCCCTGCGGGCCTGACCCCAGACTGGCTCTTTTTATAATTTTTTTGCGGAATAGCTGTAACCGCTGCGGGAATAGCAGGGTCTTCCACCGCAAATGCCGTATCTGCCGCAGGAGGTACAAGGCTTGGGCTGGTCAGGGGGGCCACGTCACGCACCACCAGCGCCCAGAGCTGCTTTTCCGCCTCCTGTAACTGACGCCGCCTTTTTACCACCCTGTCACCCACCGCGCTCTGTTTACACCAATCTGGTCCGTGCAGGGTTCAACCGCAAACACAAACGGCCCGCCCAGCAGGCTTTATCGCCTGCGAGCGAGCCGTTGTTCAAGCAAAGAAAGCGGGCACCTGCAAAGATGCCCGCCCAAAATGCCCCTGTTTTACTGCTTTATATCTGTCAGGGCGTGACCATCATACTTGCCGGTCAGGCTCTGAAGGAAGGCGACGATATCCGCCACGTCCTGATCAGACGGATTGGCATCCGGGGTCTGGTAATGCGCCATTTTACGCACGGCTTCGTCCAGTGTTTTAACGCTGCCATCATGGAAGTACGGCGCACTCAGGGCGATGTTGCGCAAAGTGGGCACCACAAAGCGGTTTTCGTCCAACTTGTTGTGGCTAATGGCGTAAATGCCTTCATCCGCATCCGTCAGTTTGCCACCACGGTCCTTGAAGTAATCGGACTCCAGCCCCATGACCTCATAACCACCGCCGCCAACGCCAATACCGCTATGGCAACCCGAGCAGCCAATGGCCTTGAACCGCTCATAGCCACGTTTGGCCTGCGCGCTAATCGCATCCTCCTTGCCCTTGAGATATTCATCAAACGGGCTGTCGGGGGTGATCAGGGTTTTTTCAAACTCGGCAATAGCCTGCGTAATGGTCTGCTCTCCAACCTGCACATCCGGGCCAAAGGCGGCCTTGAACATGCCGGTGTAATCGGGGTCGGTCGCCAGTTTGGCGGCCACTTCGGACCAGTCATGCGAGCCCATTTCCAGCGGGTTCATGACCGGGCCTGCGGCCTGTGCGGCAAGATCAGGCGCGCGGGCGTTCCAGAACTGGGCAACCTTGAAATACGCATCGTACACGGTGGGCACGTTGATCGGGCCTTTTTGACCACCAATCCCCGTTGCCGTGACCAGATTATCAACCCCGCCCTTATCCAGACCATGGCAGCTTGCGCAGTTGAGCGTATTGTCGCCAGACAGTTTTTTATCAAAGAACAGCTTTTTGCCCAGCGCCACCTTTACAGGGTCAACTTCCACGCTTTCTGGCACGGGGCGCACGGGTTCGGCAGCCAATGCCTCGGTTGCACCCGTGTTGGCGTAGTATTTGCGCCGGGTCTGCTGCACCCAGGCCAGAATGCTCTGGCGCTCCGCATTGGACAGATGGGCATGCCAGTGCAGCAGCAGATACTGCGCAGGCGGCATGCGGTTCTGCACGATCACTTCCTCAATGCGGGACAGTTCTTCTTCCGACGGCGGCGTACCGTGTTCAACGCGGAAATCTCACAGAAGGGTTGTACATCGGGTTAGATTATGAAAAAGTCTGTTTTGTAGAAAAGAAATTTTCGTAAGCTATAAGAAAACCCGATGCAGACAGAGTGTAGCGCAGGCGCGTATGAGTTTCCAGCCTCCTGTGGACGGCGTGTTGTGGCCCGTTTTGACGGG
>NZ_WOTD01000002.1 GCF_011516885.1 Acetobacter lambici
GCGCCGCATCTGTCTGTCTCCCCAAAAAAACGGGAAAACAGTCAGCACACGCAGACACAAAGTACAACCCTCACGTGCCACTCTCAGGGCTTAACTGACGACACGCCGTAGCGAGTTTGCAGGAATGTCATGTGAATAGAGGGTATGATTTAAGTAATTATTAAAGAACAGATAAAACGTATGCGTATATATGCGCGCGTATATGCTCCACTATGCCCATGGTTGGGCAATGGCACCACCTGTTATGCCTGCCGCCTTATGAGGGGGGGGGGGCAGGCTTGAGAGGGCTTGAGGGGGCTGGCGTTCGGGCAACTCGCGGGTCTCTTCCCATCATTTCTGAGGGTGTCATGGTCCTGGTCGTTAACTGGCGCTGAGTAAAGCCCGGACCAGACTTGATATGGCCCCACAATACATCGTGATTATGGGGTGAGGCGTAGAATAAAAATATCATTAAATAATAGAAGGTTTTTTCTTATTAAACGGCAGTTTTTTTGCGCTTCTCATGTCTGGTGCGGGTTTTGGGGAAGTGCGTGTCTGTAATGCGGATACGTATGCTATTGCAAATTAATCTCATTTGCGGAATAAGGTGCCCGAAATATCGTTGTATAGGTTTTGATAATGAATCTTCGTGCATTTTGCCTGAGCACTACCCTGACATCCGTCCTGTTGGTGAGCGTGGATGGTCCGGTGGTAGCTGCTGCTGCTGCGACTAATGTGTCTGAGCCGGTCAAGGGGAAAGTCAAACCTTCTGCCGCCTCCAATATGCAGCCAGCGAGTGCCGGGGAGAAAGGCGCGAAGGCAAAGGCAGAAAAGACTCATGATCCCGCATCGGGGCAGCGTGAAGACATTGTTGTCGTTGCGGCTCGCCAAAACCGTATGTACGTCAGCAGTGGGGGTGATCTGGGTGCGTTGGGGAAGAAGAAAGGCCTTGATGTGCCTTTTAATATCCGTAGCTATAACTCCAGTCTGATCCTGAATCAGCAGTCACAGACGCTGGGTGATGTGCTCCTGAATGACCCTACGGTGCGTACCGCCATGGGTTACGGGAATTACGCACAGTTATTCCAGATCCGTGGTTTTACGTTGTACGGGGATGACGTGGCCATTGACGGCCTGTACGGTGTTACTCCGCGCCAGCTTGTTTCTCCCCAGCTTTATGATTCCGTGCAGGTGCTTAATGGTGCCAGTGCGTTCCTTAATGGTGCGGCACCCGGCGGGTCGGCTGTTGGCGGGAATGTCAACCTTATTCCCAAACACGCAGCGGAAACAGATATCACCCGTATCACGGGTGATTACACCAGTAGCGGGCAGGGCGGTGGCGCGTTTGATATTAGCCGCCGGTTTGGCAAAGACCGTGCTTTTGGCTTTCGTTTCAATGCTGCCGGTATGGATGGTGAAACCGCGATCAAGGGTGAGCGGCGTGATGACGTGGCGCTTGGAGGAGCCTTTGACTGGCATGATGATGCGACGCGCATCAATATGAACATGAATTACCAGAAACAGCAGGTTTATGGCGGGCGCAGCGCAATCATCGTTTCCAGTCTGGCAGATGGGATGCCGACGCCCAAAGCAACCGCTCCTTCGGCAAACTGGGGCCAGCGCTGGGCCTATACTGACCTGAGCTATTTGTTTGGCACGCTGAACATTGAACATGATCTTGGTAGCCACATTACTGCATACGGCAAATTTGGTGCCCAGAGCGGTAACGAAATGGGCAATTACGCTACGACCACGCTCACAAACTCCGCGACCGGCGCCGGGACCGTGGGCGCTATGGCCGATGCATATAATGTCATGAACGAAGCCACTCAGGCTGGTATTCGTGCGCATTTTGATACCGGGCCGATCAAACATGAGATCAACGCCGGTGGGTCCGCAATATGGGAAGAAGCAAACGCCGCCTATTCCATGAGCCTGAGCCCGCAGGCAGGCAATATTTACCACCCCGTGCAGTTCTCGCCGTCGGAAACTTATAGTGGCGGCAGCCTGAGTAATCCGGGACGGGTGGCATGGAACAAGCTGTACAGCCTGTTCCTCTCAGATACGATGACCTTCTGGCACGACCGCATCGCACTGACGGGAGGTTTCCGTTATCAGGATATCCTGTCGAACTCCTATGATTATAACACTTCAAGTCTGAATTCGCATTACGATGCTGCGGCGTTTTCGCCGGTCATTGGCCTTGTCATTCATCCGATCAAACATGCGTCGCTGTATTTCAACCGTATTCAGGGGCTGTCGGCGGGGCAGACGGTGGGTGCCACCTACGTTAATGCCGGGCAGGTGTTCGCCCCCTACCAGAGCACACAGTACGAGGTGGGGGCTAAGTATGATGTTGGCCGTTTTGCAGCCGGTGTTGCATTTTTCCAGACCTCCATGCCGCAGGGTATGACCGAAGCCGACGGGACGACCGGACAGGAAATTTATACGCAGGACGGCAAGCAGCGGAACCGGGGCATGGAGTTGACCTTTAATGGTGAGATCCTGCGCGGTCTGCGTTTTAACGGCGGTTTAACACTGATTGACGCCAAACAGATGCGTACAACAGGTGGCGCATATGACGGAAAAACCGTGATCGGTGTGCCGAATTACACCATCAACGGGAACCTTGAATATGATGTGCCTTTTGTAAAGGGCTTGACGTTGGTTGGCCGTGTGATCAGCACCGGTAAGCAGCAGTTCAACAACATGAACACGACGCACCTGCCCGCATGGTCACGCTTTGATGTGGGCGCACGCTATACCTTCCTTGTGGCGAAAAAGGCGCTAACTGCCCGTTTTGAAGTCGATAACATTGGCAATCAGCGGTACTGGGCGTCAGTTTACCAGAGCGATTTGGTCATGGGAGATCCGGAAACTTTCAAATTCTCCGTTAGCGCCGATCTTTGAGCCTGCGCATAATCTTGCCTGAATCCAGTTGCGTGGGAGGAGTGCTGCCGTCTGGGAGATAGTCAGGAGCGGCGCAACGCGCAGGCCAGCATAAGTTACATCTGGTCAGCTCCGGGCTGATGGCCGGAACTTAAAAAACCACCAGAATGCTGGTGGTTTTTTTGTAGCCTCATGGCAAGGGGCGCGGAGGGCATGCTGGTGGAACCTCAGGCTGGTGTGTGGAGTTTAATGCCATGCTCAGGTGCCATAATGGTGCCGCAAAGGTAACCAAAATTCAGGCGCCAGAACCGCGCGTGGTTCTGGCGCAAAAGGAATACATTCAGGTGAACACAAAGCTCCTTCTTGCCGTTATGATGAACGGTTTTTTACTGGTGGGGTCTGCAGCCAATGCGCAGGGCATGGGGCCGGGTGGTCCTGGCGGTGGTCCCGGTGGCGGGCAAGGGGGGCAGGGGCCGCGTGGCAACGCGGGCATGCACAAGTCGCCTCCGCCCGCGCAGGGTGGGCCGGGCCGTAATGGTGGTCGCAATGGCCCCGGTGGACCGGGCTTTGACGCTGATCATTATGACATGAACCGCCACTGGCAGCGTGGCGAACGATATGACGGCCCATCAAACAGCCGCTGGTATGTTGATGACTGGCGCAGTCACCGTGGGCTGTATGCCCCCCCGCAGGGCTACCGCTGGATGCAGTATGGCAACCAGTTCCTGCTGACCAGTATTGCTAGCGGAGTGATTGCTGGTGTGGTCAGTGGCGTTATCTCCTCCGGCATGGCGCGCTGAACTTTGGCCCGTTCTGGAGGCAGCTCAAGCCTCCAGAACGCTGGGGCTTCCGTGTTATCCACAGATTCTGAGGATGCTTGCGTGGGTAAGCCTGTGGATGAAAAGCGGATAAACAAAGGGTTGCAATCTTGTTCCGTGCTTGGTAGGCATCGCTCCGTCCTTGGGGAGTAGTTACCCTCAGTTTTGAGGGGCCTTCATCAACACACTTGGCCTTTGGGCCATGGTGGAGGCAGCGTTTTTTGCATAAAAAACGCCAGGCAAGACCAACGGCAGTGGATACCCCAAATGCGGCCGGGGGACTTCCATCTGCTGTTTGTGTTTCTTGCGGCCCTTGGAATTCTCATGACCGGTTTTTTCACGCTGGGTATTCTGGGTCTCAGCCTGTCGGTGGACGCGTTTGCCGCGGCTGTTGGCAAAGGTGCAACCGAGCAACATGCCCGTCTGAATGATGCCGTGCGCATTGGCGCTGTCTTTGGTTTTTTTGAAGCCATAACCCCCGTTATCGGCTGGGTTCTGGGGTTGGCTCTCAGCACATGGATTGCAGCGGTAGACCACTGGATTGCTTTTGGTCTGCTGCTGGCCATTGGCGGCAACATGATCCGCCTTGCCCTAAAAAATGATGACCAGCCCCCCCCGAGCAGGCTGCGGTGGAACCCCGTCAGGGGCGTGGCGTGCTGGGTCTGGTCACAACAGCATTGGCTACCAGCATAGATGCAACGGCTGTTGGGGTTAGCCTTGGTGTTATGCGTGTGAACATTCTGGCTGCCTGTCTGGTTATTGGCGGTATTACCACTGTTGTGGCCACGCTGGGGGTCATTATCGGGCGGCATGCCAGTGTGTGGATTGGTCGTTACGCGGAAATTCTGGGCGGTGTCGCGTTGATCGGCATTGGCTGCTTCATTCTTTACACACATCTGAGCGCACCATAACTGTTGGTGTCGGGGTGGAGCATGCTCCACCCTTTTGCATGGAATATCGACCAGAATGGGCGGCCTAGCCGCTTTAGTTTTAAGCTAGAATTGTTATGTTATACCATAACGTATATAGCGGAGGGAGTGTTGTCGCAACAGTAAGGCTCTCCCATGCCCAGCAGATTACCCGTTACCGTTCTGTCCGGTTTTCTTGGTGCCGGAAAAACAACGCTGCTCAACCATATTCTCAATAACCGCACAGGCCGCAAGGTGGCGGTCATTGTGAATGATATGAGCGACGTGAACATAGACGCGGATCTTGTGCGCGATGGAAGTGACCTGTCCCGCACGGACGAAAAACTGGTGGAAATGAGCAATGGCTGCATCTGCTGCACCTTGCGTGATGATCTGTTGCAGGAGGTGCGCAGGCTGGCCCAGACCGGGAAGTTTGATTACCTTCTTATAGAATCAACAGGTATTGCAGAACCGCTCCCTATTGCCGCAACTTTTGAGTTCAGGGATGAGGACGGCGCCAGCCTTGCGGACATCGCGCGGCTGGATACCATGGTGACCGTGGTGGACGCGGTCAATCTGCTCCACGATTACAGCTCAACCGATTTTCTCAAGGATCGGGGGGAAATCGCGGGGGATGAGGACGACCGCGCACTGGTCTCCCTACTGGTGGAACAGATCGAATTTGCAGATGTTGTGGTGCTGAATAAGGTTTCCAGCGCCACGGCGGAGCAGCGTACGGCGGCCCGCCAGATTATTATGAGCCTGAACCCCGATGCAGATATTGTGGAAACAGACAACGCCGTGGTGCCCCGTGGCAGGGTGCTCAACACCCACCGCTTCGATTATGAAAAAGCACATAAAAACCCCTTATGGTACAAAGAGCTTTATGGGTTTGCAGATCATGTTCCCGAAACAGAGGAATATGGCATCCGTAGTTTTGTTTTTCGGGCGAGGAGACCTTTTGTTCCTGAAAAATTCAAGGATTTTATAGATCACGCATGGTCCGGCGTTGTGCGCAGTAAAGGGTATTTCTGGCTGGCTACCCGGCCTATGTGGGTGGGGGAACTCGGGCAGGCGGGCGCTCTGGTGCGCACGGAAGCCGCCGGGCATTGGTGGGTTACAATACCCCCTGAACATTGGCCGGAAGATACGCAATGGCAGGACACACTGGTCTCCAGATGGGATCGTGTCTATGGGGATCGCAGGCAGGAAATGGTGTTCATTGGCACTGCTGATATGGACGAGGCTGCCATTCGCGCAGCCCTGAACGCATGCCTTGTGCCGGATACTGAGAAAACCCTTTTTGATGCAAGTGAGTTTGCCAATCTTCCAGACCCGTTCCCCGCATGGCAGATGGAGCCCGCGGCACAATGACCGGGGCTGGCACCCGCACCAACGAGCGCACACTCCGCCATGAAGTCTGGCGCAGATATGATGGAAATGACTGGCAGGCGTTTGATGCCCTGCCCCCCAGTATACGGCAGCGCGTTAGCCAGCATAGTTACGATGCATGGTCGGTTAATGTGCTTATGCTCTGGCGGCATTACAAACGGAGCTATGGCCCGACCGTGCGGGCGGAAAAAGCGCTGATCCGGTATCTGGACTATTGTGAGCGGTTGGAGCGCGATGTGTTCGCCACACGTTATGGGGAGCAGTATGGTATGCCGCTCCCCCATATGGCAGCGGGTGTTAGCGTGCAAAGGTAAAGGCGCTTGTGCTCAGGCGAGTGCACTATTGCCTTTGTATCGCACTGCGATTAGGATAGAACAAAAATAGAACGTATTGCATGTGTGAGGTTGTTATGGCGGTAGCGGAGCGGATCGTGTTTCAGCCATTTGTGCGGCAGGGAGCCACGTTACGGGCAGGTGCGCCTATTGTATGCCCCAATGTGGAGGATGCGCGCAGGCGGGTGGAAAAAATTCGTGCTGGTATCCTGCACGTTGCCGGTGCCGTTGTTGTGCGCATGGAAGTGGATGAAGACATAGGCGATTATGGTGAGCCGGAATATCTGGAGCGGATTGGCGAGACCCCCGGCGGGGATGATGAGGACTAAAACCCATCTGCGTCGCCTGCATGTTGTTGCTCGTATGCCTGCAAACCACAGAGCTGTGACAAAGGGGTGATTGCGGGTACGCAACACTCTGTAGGAACTGGCGCATCTTCCTGCTAAAGAGGGCGCATAAAGGCAAGGGGGTAAGGCCCGGCCTGCTGCTTGATTATATAAGGATGGTGTTTATGGCTGTGCATTATGCCACGGTGACATGGGAGCAACTGCATCGGGATGCCCGGGCACTGGCTGCGGCCCTTGTGCCCAAAATGCCTTTTAAAGGTATTGTCGCCGTCACCCGTGGTGGGTTGATCCCCGCAGCTATTGCGGCAAGGGAGCTGGGTTGCCGGTTGATCGAGACCATTTCCGTCGTAACCTACGATGAAGAGGAAATGGGACAGCCCCAGATTATCAAGGCTCCCGAAGCGGCAGGTGATGGGGAAGGGTTCCTGATCATTGATGATCTGGTCGATTCCGGTGTTACGGCCCGGTTTGTGCGCGAATGTCTGCCCAAAGCCTATTTTGCCTGCCTGTATGCCAAGCCTGCGGGTAAGGCTTTGACGGACCTGTTTATTACGGAAGTCCCGCAGGATACGTGGGTTCTTTTTCCGTGGGATACGGCTCCGTTGTTTGTGCCGCCACTCGTCAGCAACAAAAAAGAGTGTGCGGAGTAATTTTTTTAGCGCGGCAGGGTTGCCAGTTTATAATTAGGCGCCTAGTTTCCCGCTTGTTCGGGGCGTGGCGCAGCCTGGTAGCGCGCGTGTTTTGGGTACACGAGGCCCCCGGTTCGAGTCCGGGCGCCCCGACCATAAATAAAGCGGGAGGCACACCATGCCAGCGCGTATTTATCAGCAGTCCAAGCCAGCCGGTCAGTCCGGTCTGGTCGGCACCCGCCAGTGGGTGTTTGAGTACGGGCAAGGTGCCCCACGTAGGCAGGACGCTCTTATGGGGTGGACTGGTAGCGTGGATACCCGGTCCCAGCTCCGCCTTCTGTTCGACACATGCGAAGCAGCCGAGGCCTATGCACAGCGTGAGCAGATTGCTTACGAGGTGGAACAGCCCATTCAGCGGCATCGTCGTCCCAAGGTTTATGCCGATAATTTTGGCTATAAACGGATCCAGAACTGGACGCATTGATTTTTAGCCTCTTTCCCTCTATGCGGAAGGGGCTATTTCGCGCCCTTAGCTCAGTTGGATAGAGCAACAGCCTTCTAAGCTGTGGGTCATTGGTTCGAATCCAATAGGGCGCGCCAGTTTTTTCAAAATTGTCTGTTATTGTCAGGGTGGGGTCATGCTCCGCCCTTTTTTGCGTGGCATAGGGGGGGGCTCTGTGGCCTGCAAACTTTCGCCCCCTGTGGTCTGGGCTGAAAAAAACCAGATAGTTTGCATGTCATGGTGGACCGTGTGGGGCCGCGCCGCCGCCCCACACGCATCATTGTGCGTCAGATAATGTAATCAATAGGCGGGAGTGTCTGGTCCATGTTCAGGGCGGGCATGCCTTTGTGGCGCACGCCGACCTTGCGGGCGGGGTTGCCGACCACGGTGGTAAAGGGGGGAACGGGTTCGAGCACAATGGAACCTGCGCCAATTTTGGCCCCTTCGCCAATTTCAATATTACCAAGCACTTTGGCTCCGGCACCAATCAGCACACCCCGGCGTACCTTGGGGTGGCGGTCTCCGCAATGTTTGCCCGTGCCCCCCAGAGTGACATTCTGCAAAATGGAAACATCGTCCTCAATAATGGATGTTTCGCCCACCACAATGCCGGTGCCGTGGTCAAACAGAATGCGGCGGCCAAGGCGTGCGGCGGGGTGAATGTCCACCCCAAACAGTTCCGATGCCCGGCTTTGCATGTGCAGGGCCAAGTGCCGCCGTTCGGACAGCCATAGCCAGCGTGCCACCCGATAGGTCTGCACGGCATGGTAGCCCTTGAAGAACAGGAACGGGGTTACAAAATCCGGGCAGGCCGGGTCCCGCTCCCGAATGGCCAGCAGGTCGGCTGCTGCTGCGCATACAATGTCCGGCTCTGCATCAAAGCTCTCCTTTACCAGTTCGGACAGCGCGTCTGCGGCAACGGAGCGGTCGCCCAGTTTGCGGCCAATCAGGGCGGCAAGGGCGGAGGCAAAGCTGGAATGGCTGCGTACGCCAGTGGCCAGTAACCCGCGTACCAGCGGGTCATGGCAACTGCATGCTTCCTGCGTCATTTTTTGCCACAGCACTGTGAGCTGTGGCGCGCACATCATGCTGCTCTCTCCAAAATGGCTGGAACTGACTGAGGCAACAAGACCGTCCTGCATCCCGGCTACTCCGCAATTACAAACCCATGGCGTGCTTTACAAAGGCTTTCCGCAGGGCGGGAAAGCGGTGCACGCCTGCAATGCCCAGATCACGCGCCAGACGAAGGATGGGGTTGTCGTTACTGAACAACCGGTCCAGCGCATCTGTTGCGGCCAGCATGAGCATATTGGCCGGACGACACAAGGCCTGATAGCGCGCAACAACGGCAGGAGCACCGGGGTCCTTGCCCTGTGCGTGTATGTCCAGCAGTAGCGGGCTGAGGTGGATGATGTCCCGGTATCCAAGGTTCAGTCCCTGACCGGCAATGGGGTGAATGCCGTGTGCGGCATCCCCCACCAGTATAAGTCGTGTATCCGTGTAACGCGCGGCGTACTGGGCGGAGAGCGGGTAAGTCCAGCGCCGCCCCACGGGGGTTACGCGGCCAAGGCGGGTATTGCCCATGCGGCGTTCGACCTGCCGGGCAAAGGCATCGTCCGGCAGGGCGGCAAAGCGTTCGGCAACACCATCCTTGTCGCTCCATACAATGGCGGACATGTAGGGGTGTTCGTCCGTGCCGGTCATGGGGAGTTGGGCAAACGGGCCAGCGGGCAGGAAGTGCTCCAGCGCGCTGTTGTCGTGTGGGAATTCATGCGCAATGGCGCACACAATGGCTGTCTGCCCGTAAGGCAGGCGGGTCAGCGGAATGCCGGCTTCGGAGCGCAGGCGGCTCCTGCGGCCATCGGCGGCCACAATCAGGCGGGCATTAAAGCTGCGGCCATCAAGCAGTTGCACATGTGCGTTCTGGGCTGTGCGGGTAATTTTTGCTTCCGCCGGGGCCAGAACGGTCACGCCCGGCGTGGTGGTCAGGCATTTGTTGAGTGCGACACGCAGCGCGCGGGCTTCCACCATCCAGCCAAAAGGCTGGGAGGCATCCTCACGCGTGAATTCAAGGAAGAGGGAGGACGCAGGTTCGCCCGGGCGGCCATCGGTGACCAGAATTTCCTCAATCGGGCAGGAGGCGGCGGGCAGCAGGTCCCAGACCCCGGCACTTTCCAGAAACTCCTTGGGGCCCGCGGCAATGGCGTAAGCCCGCCCGTCCAGATCCGGGTGTTCCATGGGGGGCAGGGCCGCTTTGTCCACCACGGCCACCCGCATGCCGCCCCGCGCCAGACGGCACGCAAGGGCCGCGCCAACAGGCCCCGCGCCGATAATGCACACATCCACATCCGCCACGGGCGGGTGCGAGGTGCTGGCGTGTTCTGCCTTGGCGTCGGGGGAGATTGGGCTCATGCGGTTTTTTCCTTAAAATTCACACATCTGGCAGGCGGCAAACCCAAAAAGCCCGCACAGGCTGTTGCAGATCATGCCCCTATATGCGCCCTCCTTTGCGACAAAACCAGTCATCGTGCCTTGAGGTGCATCAAAGCTCTTGGCAATTGGTGTTTAACTGTGCCAACATCGTAACGTCATGGAAATGTTTTGCAGCAGGGAGTTGCAGGCAGTATGAAGCTGATTACCGCCATTATAAAGCCCTTTAAACTCGATGATGTCCGCGAAGCGCTTGCGCCGCTGGGTGTTCAGGGGATTACTGTCTCGGAAGTCAAGGGGTTTGGTCGCCAGAAAGGGCAGACGGAAATTTACCGTGGAGCTGAATACCGGATCAGCTTTTTGCCCAAGATCAAGGTGGAAGTCGCTGTAAGCGATGCCCTACTTGATCAGGTTCTGGAAGCGATTCTGGATGCGGCCCATACGGGCAAGATCGGGGATGGCAAAATTTTTGTCAGTGACCTCGCTCGTGTCATCCGTATTCGCACGCGTGAGACGGGGGACGCCGCTCTTTAAAACAGCACCATATGCCAGCCTGTGGCAGGAGCGAGGTCTGCACAAACCTTCAGGCCCGAGAGCGACCCTAACACCTGCTGGCAATGCCCCTGCGTGGGGTGAAGTCGCTATAAAATTGCGATTAATACAGGCCTATTGGCGCTCCATGCCAGTATGCGAAGTGCTGCCTGCTGTAAGGTAGGCACGCATCTGGCGGGATGTCTCGCTTTCCCATTTTCAGGCTTGACGGGGCAGGGGTGTGGCCCCATTGCTTCGGGCATGCGAGTAGCTGCCATTCTACTGGCTGCCGGTACAGGTAGCCGTTATGCCGCCACCACGGGGTGCGCCACGCCCAAGCAGTATGTGCTGCTTGCTGGCCAGCCCGTTATCCGCCATGCCGCGCAGGCTCTGCTGCCGCATGTCACCACCATTCAGCCTGTAGGCGACCCGGCCTCTCTGGCCGAAGCGCTGGACGGTCTGGCCGTTCTGCCGCCCGTGCAGGGTGGGCAAACCCGGCAGGCCAGCGTACGTGCCGGACTGGAGGCGCTGGACGCCCTGCCGCCGGAGCAAAAGCCTGATCTGGTGCTGGTGCATGATGGCGCACGGCCCTACGTGACCGGGCAGCTTGTGGCCAATGTTGTGGCCGCTCTGGCCGAACACCCCGGTGCCATACCCGCCGTGCCTGTGGCCGATACGCTCAAGCGTGAAAAAGACGGCGTGATTGACGGCACCGTTCCGCGTGACCATCTGTTCCGCGCGCAAACGCCTCAGGGCTTCCGTTTTGGTCTGTTCCTGGACCTGCACCGCGCAGCAGCCTCGCTCAACGCGACCGATGATGCCAGACTGCTCGAAGATGCCGGGTTCAGCGTGGCTCTGGTGCCCGGTGATGAAGACAATATCAAACTGACATATGAGGCTGATCTGGTGCGTCTTGAAAGGCTGATTGGACCCACATTGCTGCCGCGTGTGGGCCTTGGGTACGATGTGCATGCGTTTGAGGAAGGGCGGCCGCTGATCATGTGCGGGATTACCATTCCCCACACGCACGGCCTTGCCGGGCACTCCGATGCGGATGTGGGCATTCATGCCCTGTGCGACGCCATTTATGGCGCACTGGCCGAAGGTGATATTGGCAGGCACTTCCCCCCCAGTCAGAACGAATGGAAGGATGCCGATAGTGCGCGCTTCCTCATCCATGCTGGTCAGCGTATTCGTGAACGCGGTGGCATGCTCATTAACGCTGACCTGACCCTGATCTGCGAACGGCCCAAGATCGGCCCTCATGCACAGGCCATGCGCGAACGTCTGGCAGCCCTGCTGGAAGTGGATGTGGACCGTATTTCGGTCAAGGCTACAACCTCCGAACGTCTGGGCTTTACCGGGCGGGAAGAAGGGATTGCCTGTGCTGCTACGGTGAGCGTGCTGGTGCCGTAAGGTTTTGCGGCGCAACCCCTACGAAAAACATTGCACAGGGGCGCGTGGACCGGTATTTCTGCCTAATTCGTAGGCAAATGGAAATGACTGTGCAAACGCAACCTCTGCTGCGTCCGATTGATCTGGGCGGTGTTGTTCTTGATACGCCGGTAATTCTGGCCCCCATGTCTGGCGTGACCGACCTGCCGTTCAGGCGGTTGGTGCGCAAGCTTGGGGCCGGACTTGTTGTTTCCGAAATGATTGCCTCGTGGGCAATGGTGCGTGAGAACGACACAACCCTGCGCATGGCCGAAGTGGCCGATGCCGGTGGCCCCAATGCCGTGCAACTGGCCGGGTGCGACCCCCAGGCCATGGCCGAGGCTGCCCGCATTGCAGTGGACCGTGGGGCCGACCTGATCGACATTAATTTTGGCTGTCCGGTTAAAAAGGTGGCCGTAGGGCAGATGGCCGGTTCCGCCCTGATGCGGGACGAGGCCGCAGCCCAGCGTATGCTGCAAACGGTGGTCAAGGCCGTGTCCGTGCCGGTTACCCTCAAAATGCGCATGGGTTGGGACCACGAACACCTTAACGCCCCCGTGCTGGCCCGTATTGCGCAGGATGCGGGTATTCGCATGATTACGGTGCATGGGCGCACCCGCCAGCAGTTCTATAACGGCACGGCGGACTGGGCTTTTGTCCGCAACGTCAAAAATGCCGTGGACCTGCCCGTTATTGTGAATGGAGACATCCTGACCACAGCCGATGCGCGCAACGCGCTCGCCCAGTCGGGGGCTGATGGGGTTATGATCGGGCGTGGCTGCTACGGCCGGCCGTGGTTTTTGGCCCAGGTTGCCCACGCCCTGCGCACGGGGGAGGATATGCCCGCCCCCGCTCTGGCGCAGGAAAAAGCTATTGTGCTGGAGCATTACAACATGATGCTGGAGCATTTTGGCCCACGCCCCGGTCTGCGGCTGGCCCGCAAGCATGTGTCCTGGTATTCCGCCGGACTGCCTGCCTCAGCCGCGTTCCGTGCGACGTTCAACAAGGTGGAAACACCCGAAGAAGCCGTGGCCCAGATTGCAGAATTTTATGACCAGCAGATTGCCGCCGGTGCACAGCGCGAACCCCGTGCCTCCCGGCAGGAAACAGCCCGCCAGCAAGAACAGGCCCACGCGGCGTGAGCACACAAGCGCCAGACAGGGTAGAGCCTGACGCGGCGCTTCTGCTGGACAGTCTGCCCGTTCCGGTGCTGGAGGTCGGGGCGGGGGACGTGGTTCTTGCGCTCAACATGGCAGCGGAAGAGTTTTTTGGCATGTCCCGCCACCAGATCAAGGCTGGCGGCATGGCCGAAATTGCCCCCCCGGACCACCCGATTTACCTCCTGCTTGCCCATTTGCGCCAGCGGGGCGGAAGCGTGACCGAGCATGACCTGCTCTTCAGTTCGCCCCGCTTCCACCATGAGGGAGTGAGTGTGCAGGGGGCAGAGGTGCTGGATCATCCGGGGCATCTGCTGCTCACATTCCACCTGCCTTCTACCGCGCGTGTGCTGGACCAGCAGCAGGTTTACCGCTCGGCGGCGCGCAGTGTGTCTGGCATGGCGGCCATGCTGGCGCATGAGGTGCGTAACCCGCTCTCTGGCATAAAGGGGGCCGCCCAGTTGCTCGAACAGGCCGTGGGTGATGCGGACCGCGACCTTGCCACCCTGATCTGTGATGAGGTGGACCGCATAGATGCGCTGGTCGAGCGTATGGGCATGTTTGGTGAGGCGCAGATGGACTACCGCGCCCTGAACATCCATCGTCTACTGGAACACGTCAAGCTTCTGGCGAGCAACGGCTTTGCCAAGGGGCTGCGTATTATAGAGCAGTATGACCCCTCCCTCCCCCATGTGTGGGGGGACAGGGACCGGCTGGTTCAGGTGCTGCTCAATCTGGTCAAGAACGCGGCTGAAGCTCTGCGTGAGGCCGGGAGGGACGGGGATATTACCCTGATCACCAGCTACCGGCCGGGTATTCGCATAACCGCTCCGGGCACCACCCAGTGGCGGCATCTGCCGTTGGTGGTGACCATAAGGGACACGGGACCGGGAATATCGGAAACGGTCAGGCCGCACCTGTTTGAACCGTTTGTTTCCACCAAGGTGAATGGCAGCGGGCTAGGGCTGGCGCTGGTGGGGAAGGTGATGGATGACCACGGCGGGGTCATGGAAGTTGAAAGCCGCCCCGGCCGGACGGAAATCAGCCTTTTCCTTCCACTTGCGGAAGAAAGGGCTGGCCTCCCTTGACCTGAGGCTCCCCTGCGCCTGATAAGCCTTTCCCTGTTGTTTTTCCTCTGGTTTTAAACGCATGACACCACTGCCCACCATTCTTGTTGCTGATGATGACCGGTCCATTCGCACTGTGCTGGGGCAGGCACTTGGTCGCGCGGGGTATCAGGTTCAGGTCACTCCTTACGCCTCCACTTTGTGGCAATGGGTGCAGGAGGGGGAGGGCGATCTGGTCATTACCGATGTGGCCATGCCCGATGGTAACGGGCTGGAGCTTGTAACCCGCATCCGCCAGATCAGGCCCGACCTGCGCGTTATTGTCATGAGTGCGCAGTCCACGCTCACAACCGCCGTAAAGGCCACGCAGCGCGGGGCGTTTGAATATCTGGCCAAGCCGTTTGATCTTAAGGAACTGCTCGCGGTTGTGGCGCGCGCGCTGACAACCCCGGTGCAGGAGGCCGAAAAACCCGCCCCGGCACCAACGCCCGAGGAGCGCCTGCCGCTGATCGGGCAATCCATGGTCATGCAGGGGATTTACCGCAGCATTGCACGGCTAACGACTTCGGACCTGACCGTCATGATCACGGGGGAGAGCGGCACCGGCAAGGAGCTGGTGGCCCGCGCCCTGCATGAATATGGCCGCCGCCGCAGCGGTCCGTTTGTTGCCGTCAACATGGCCGCCATCCCGCGGGAGCAGATCGAGAGTGAGCTGTTCGGTTATGAACGTGGCGGCAATCTGGGGCGGATGCCCGGACGGTTTGAGCAGGCCTCCGGCGGCACGCTCTTTCTGGACGAGATCGGGGACATGCCGCAGGAGGCCCAGACCCGTCTGTTACGTGTGTTGCAGGAAGGGGAGTTTACAACGGTAGGTGGTTCCACCCCGTTGCATGCCGATGTGCGGATTGTGGCAGCCACCCACCGGGACCTGCGGCAGGCCATACAGGCAGGCATATTCCGCGAGGATCTGTATTACCGCCTGAACGTGGTGCCCCTGCGCCTGCCTCCCCTGCGTGAGCGGCGTGAGGACATCCCCCTTCTGGCCCGCCATTTTCTGGCCCAGTGCCGCGAGGCGGGCGGTGGTTACCGTATGCTTGATGAGGAAGCCATGACCCGCCTGCAGGCATGGCGCTGGCCGGGGAATGTGCGTGAACTCGAAAACCTGATCCGCCGCATTGTGGCCTTGTACTCGCAGGAGACCATTACGGCGGAACTGGTGGATGCGGAACTCGCGGACCCTCTGGCCAGTGACTTTGCGCCGGACAGGCAGCAGGTGGCCGAGCCTCTGGTCGATTCAGTCTCGCGCCATATTGCCCGGTATCTGGAGGCAGGGCGCGAAGGCATGCCGTTGCATGATCTGCATGCCCGTATTATTGCCGAAGTGGAACGTCCGCTCATCCAGATGACGTTGACGGAAACACGGGGCAACCAGATCAAGGCCGCCGCCATGTTGGGGCTGAACAGAAATACCTTGCGTAAAAAAATACGCGACCTTGAGATTCCCGTCGTGCGTGGCGTAGTCTAGCCGTAGGTATGACAAAAGCACCTCAGCCCTCTTCCTCGCACCTGTTTTCGCGTTCGCGCCTGCAATGGCTGTTGCGCGCGCTTGAGCGCAGGAGTGTGGCTGTAACACTGGTGGCGCTGGCGCTGTGCCTGGTGTTTGCAACGTTTGTCGTGCTTTCGGGCGGTATGTCCTTCGGGCATTACGCGGTGGTTGAGCCGCTGGTGCTGTTTGTAAACGGGCTGGTGCTGCTGCTGTTACTGCTGGCCATGGGGGTGCGTGGCTGGCCCATTCTGGTCGAATACCGCAAAGGTCTGGCGGGCACACGCCTGCATGTGCGCCTTGTTACGCTGTTCGGTATTGTTGCTGTGGCCCCCACGGTGGTGGTGGGCGTGTTTGCCACCCTGTTTTTCCATTACGGGATTCAGATCTGGTTCTCGGACCGGGTGAACACCGCACTGAACGAGGCCTTGCAGGCCTCGCGCGGGTATTTGCAGGAGCATAACGCCAATATCCGCACCGATGCGTTCTCAATGTCCAATTACATCATGAGCGCGCAGAACGAACTGGCCGCCAGCGGCATGGAACTGTTGCAGGACCATGATGCCCTGTCCCAGATGCTGGATAGTCAGGCGACCATGCGCGGGCTGACCGAGGCCCTTGTCTACGACCCCATTACCAACCGCGTTGTGGCGGCGGGTGGGCTTATGAGCCGCACAGGCTATTTGCAGGACCTGCCCCCGCCAGCGGCAACGCTAATGGCGCGCTCGAACGACGTGGCTATTCTGGATTCCCCCGATGAGCGCACGGTGCGCGCGGTTGTGGAACTGTCGCAGACGCCCACGCTCATGCTGGTGATTACCCGTCTGGTTGACCCGTCCATTCTGGAGCACATGCACCGGACGGAAAATGTGGTGGCGGATTACAAACACCTCAATAGTAACAAGGCCAAAATCCAGCTCACATTTGTTATGATCTTTGTGCTGGTGGCCCTGTTGGTGCTGGCTGTGGCGGCCCTGATCGGCTTTGCGCTGGCTAACCAGATTGCCCGCCCGCTTGGCCTGCTGAGCATGGCCGCGCGCAGGGTGAGTGAGGGCGATCTGCGCGTGCATGTGCCCGAAACCAATCGGGATGATGAGGTCGCCAGCCTGTCACGCGCCTTTAACCGCATGACGGAGGAACTGGACAGCCAGCGTTCGGAACTGATGGTGGCCTACGGGCAGATCAATGAGCGCAGGCGCTTTACCGAGGCCGTTCTGTCTGGCGTGTCCGCCGGGGTGATCGGGCTGGATGTGGAACAGCGGATTGAACTGCCAAACCGTGCGGCCAGCGTGCTGCTCCAGACCAATCTGGCCGATGCCATTGGCGAGTCACTGGCCACGCGCGTGCCCGAATTTGCCGGGTTGCTGGAGGAAATTACCCTCTCGCCCGAGACCGTGTTTACGCGGGAAATCCAGATCGGCCTTGGCACCAGCCAGCGCACCCTGCTGGTGCGTGTGGGGGCGGAGCTACGCGGGACCGTGACCGAAGGGTACGTGATGACATTTGATGACATTACCGCCCTGCAACAGGCCCAGCGCAAGGCGGCATGGGCGGACGTGGCCCGGCGCATTGCGCATGAGATCAAGAATCCGCTTACACCCATCCAGCTTGCGGCAGAGCGGCTCAAACGCCGTTTTCTGAAGGAGATCACCTCTGACCCCGATACATTTGCCCAGTGCGCGGATACAATTGTCCGTCAGGTCGGCGATATCGGGCGCATGGTGGACGAATTTTCGGCTTTTGCGCGTATGCCGCAGCCAATTATGAAGGATGAGAACCTTTCCCGTATTGCGCAGGAGGTGCTCATCCTGCAACGTAACGCACATCATGAGATTTTGTATCACCTTGATCTGCCAGATCATGGGCCGCGGGGCCGGTGTGACCGGCGGCTTATCAGTCAGGCCTTGATCAACCTGCTGCAAAACGCGGCGGATGCCATTGCCATGGCTCCCAGACAGGCAGACGCCCCCGAACAGGAGGCTCAGCCCAAAGGGGAGGTGTGGGTGCGTATTGCGCGGGAGGGGGAAAACATTGCTATTGTCGTGGCCGACAATGGGGTGGGCCTTCCCAAGGATGACAGGAACCGTCTGACCGAACCTTACGTAACGCACAAAGCCAAGGGAACGGGGCTGGGATTGGCTATTGTGAAAAAAATCATGGAAGATCATGGTGGAACGGTCCGTCTGGAAGACAGAGCAGGAGAGAGGGGAACTGTGGCTACTCTGGTTTTGCCGGTGAAAGACGACCATGGCGCATGAAATCCTGATCGTTGATGACGAACCCGACATTCGGATGCTGATAGAAGGCATTCTGTGTGATGAGGGGTATGAGGCCCGCGTGGCCTCCAGTTCCGAGGCAGCTCTGGCGGCCTTCCGGGTCCGCAGGCCGTCTCTGGTTATTCTGGACGTCTGGTTGCAGGGCTCGGATATGGACGGGCTGGAAATTCTGCAAACCATGAAGGCGGAGGAATCTTCCGTGCCCGTGGTCATGATTTCGGGCCACGGTACGATCGAAACCGCAGTGGCGGCGCTCCAGCACGGTGCCTACGACTTTATAGAAAAACCTTTTCAGGCCGACCGGCTGCTGGTCATTGTCCGGCGTGCACTGGAAGCGTCACGCCTTGCGCGTGAAAATGAGGAACTGCGCCTGCGGGCCGGGCAGGATGCGGAACTGTACGGTAACAGCGCGCAGATTGTGGCCATTCGCAACCAGATTGAAAAAGTGGCCCCTACCGGCTCGCGCGTGCTCATTAGTGGCGGGCCGGGTTCGGGCAAGGAGGTGGCGGCCCGTATGATCCATGCCCGCTCCCGCCGGACGGATGGACCATTTGTTGCCCTCAACTGCGCTACGCTCGCTCCCGGCCGGTTTGAGGAGGAACTGTTCGGGCTTGAAGGCGGGGTGGATGGTATTGGCCGCCGCACCGGTGTGCTGGAGCGTGCCCATGGTGGCACCCTGCTGCTGGACGAAGTGGCGGACATGCCGCTGGAAACGCAGGGCAAGATCGTACGCGCCCTACAGGACCAGACGTTCGAACGGCTTGGCGGTGGCTCCCGCGTTAAGGTGGATGTGCGTGTGCTGGCAACCACCAACCGGGACCTTCAGGCCGAAATTGTGGGTGGTCGCTTCCGCGAGGACCTGTATTACCGTCTGGCGGTCGTTCCCCTGCGCATGCCCGCTCTCAAGGAACGGCGGGATGATATTCCGGGGCTGGCAACGCTCTTCCTGCACCGTGCGGCGGAAATGGCAGGCCTGCCCTCGCGCGATCTCTCGCCCGATGCCGTGGCTGTTTTGCAGGCCTATGACTGGCCGGGCAATGTGCGCGAACTGCGGAACCTGATGGAACGGGTGCTGATCATGCAGCCCGGCAGCAGTCAGGACCTGATCCGCGCGGACATGCTGCCCTCCACCATTGGGGAGAACGCACCGGGGCTGTTAAAGTTCGATGCCTCAACCGATGTGATGAGCCTGCCGCTGCGCGAGGCGCGTGACCTGTTCGAGACCCAGTACCTTCAGGCACAATTATTACGATTTGGAGGGAACATAAGTCGCACAGCGCTGTTTGTGGGCATGGAGCGCAGCGCTTTGCATCGCAAACTCAAGCAGCTTGGTGTAACATCGGACGAACGGAACACTGGCTGATCAGTGAGTTGTTGCGAGTCAGGGCAAGCGTTGGGTCTGGCTCCCAAGAAAAAAAGAAAATGGAATAGGGTCTCACACAGTGGAAAAAGAGAGTGCACATAATGTGCAGGATGCATTTTTAGGCCAGATTCGCCGTTCCCGGGCGGCCGTGACCGTATTTTTGGTCAATGGTGTCAAACTTCAGGGTTTTATTACGTGGTTTGATGATCAGGTGGTGCTCCTGCGGCGTGATGAGCAGACCCAGCTTATTTACAAACATGCCATCAGCACTGTTATGCCCAGCATTCCCGTAGATATTGCAGACTCCACCGGAGCGGGCGCAAAGGCGGACAAGGAACCATCTCTTGGCGACGAGTTTTACTGAGAAAAAACAAACGGTTGCAACGCGTGCCGCCGTTATTCTGCCGTGGGAGCGCTCAGCCCACGGGCAGGACGTAAGGGCTGCGGAAGCCCGACTGGAAGAAGCCGTTGGCCTGACCGCCTCCATTGGTCTGGTTATTGTTCGTAAAGCCGTTCTTCTGCTGCGTATGCGCCGCTCGGCCACATTGCTGGGCAAAGGGCAGATCGATTCCCTCCGCATTGCCATCAAGGCCGATAATATTGACGTGCTGGTGGTGGACACCAAGCTAACCCCCGCCCAGCAGCGGAATCTGGAAACCGAGTTCGGTTGCAAGGTTATTGACCGTACCGGGCTTATTCTGGATATTTTTGGTGCCCGCGCCGCCACGCGGGAAGGGTCGTTGCAGGTCGAACTGGCCCATCTGGAATACCAGCGTTCCCGCCTTGTCAGGCTCTGGACCCATCTGGAACGCCAGCGTGGTGGTTTTGGCTTTCTGGGTGGTCCGGGTGAAACCCAGATCGAAGCCGACCGCCGCATGATTGGCGAGCGTATTGTAAGGCTTAAAAAGGATCTGGAGCAGGTGCGCCGCACCCGTGGGCTGCACAGGCAGGCACGCAAGCGTGTGCCATTCCCCGTTGTGGCTCTTGTTGGCTACACCAATGCGGGCAAATCTACCTTGTTCAACGCCTTAACGGGCGCCACCGTGTATGCGCAGGACCAGTTGTTCGCAACGCTGGACCCGACCATGCGCGCAATCGAGCTGCCATCCGGTCGGCAGGTCATTCTGTCCGATACGGTGGGTTTTATCTCCGACCTGCCTACCGAGCTGATCGCGGCTTTTCGCGCAACGTTGGAAGAGGTGGCCGAGGCCGATATTATTCTGCATGTGCGCGATATTGCCCACCCCGACAGCGCAACTCAGAAAAAGGACGTGCTCGGCGTGCTGCAAAGCATGGCCAAGGACAACATGCTGGAGCAGGACTGGCCTTCCCGCGTGATTGAGGTGCTGAACAAGGTGGACCTGCTGGGCGAGCAGGCAGCGGCCCTGCAGGGGGACGAAAACGTTGCCATTTCCGCCATTACGGGCGATGGGCTGGACCGGCTTCTGGCCCGTATTGACCAGCGCATTACATCGGGCATGGAAATGGTGCGCTACGCCATGCCACTGGCCGATGGCGCTGCACTGGCCTGGCTGTACCAGCACGGCGAGGTTATTGACCGCCATGACCGGGAGGAAGAGGCGGACATAACCGTGCGCCTGCTAGCCGAGGACCGGGCACGCTTTGAGCGGCAGTTCAAACACATTACCCCCCAGATGGCTTAGGTCAGACTGGGGTAGGTGGTCAGTTCAAAAACAGCCTGTGCTTTGTGCATCAGGCTGACCTGCGGCGAGCAGGGCGGAGCCGGATAACCCGGTAGCCCGCGCACGCATGACCCGCGTTGCATTTTTCACTCAGTCAAATTCCGTCATCAGACTCAGATCGGCATGGTGGGCAAACAACCGGTCGATCTGATGGCGCGAGATACGTCCGGTCGAAAGGTCATGCGGGATCTCATTGCGTGCAAAAAAGCGGATTTCGCTGGTTTCAATACTGGTGGCAGGTGTGCCCCCGGTCAGTTCTCCCAGAAAAAACAGCTTGGTAATGGAAAAAGCCTCGGGTGGTTCATGCCCCTGTCTGGCCCGGTCCAGCACCATGGCCAGACGGGAGATCCGTACCGTGTAGCCGGTTTCTTCCTGCACTTCCTTGGCAGCAGATTCGGAGGCGGTCAGGTTCACATCCGCCCAGCCGCCGGGCACGGTCCAACGGTTCTGGTCCAGTACTTCGCGCACCATAAGGAGGCGGTTTTGCGCGTCAAACACACCTGTCCGGACTTCCAGTTTGGGGGTGGCGTAGCCTGCCTGCCGGGCAAACATGTTTTCAATCTGCTGTATGGATGCGCCGCTGCCATGGGCCATGACTCTGGCAGCCAGAGCGCGCAGCATTTCGTAGCGTTCGCGGTCAAACGGGTCTTTGGCAAAGGTCAGCCCGGTTTGGGCAATGGCCTGAACCTCTCTGGCCCATACAAGCCATTCAGGCTCGGACATGGTTTTATCCTTCATAAAAATAAAAAACGGGAAGGCGCGTGCCCTCCCGTTTTTTGTATGTCGCTACGGGCCGGGTGGCCCGGTTTAGTATGCTGGTTCGGGTTCTGCCGCGGCTTTGCCGTTGATCAGCAGACCATCACCATTGGCGGAGATGTTAACGGTCTCCCCGTCATGGATCGCACCTTCGAGCAACTGCCCGGCCAGTGGGTTTTGCAGGCTGCGCTGGATAACCCTTTTAAGCGGGCGTGCGCCATAGACCGGGTCGTACCCTTCGTTCGCCAGCCATGTTTCAGCCAGAGTATCAAGGTGCAGGTTGATCTTGCGGTCCTCAAGCAACTGTTGCAGGCGGCTGATCTGGATATCCACAATCTTGGCCATATCCACCCGCTGAAGACGCGAGAAGAGGATAACCTCATCCAGCCTGTTCAGGAACTCGGGGCGGAAGTGCTCGCGCACCACCTTCATGACCTGTGCCTGCACCATGGCCGGGGTGTCGCCATCGGGCTGGTTGGCCAGATATTCCGAGCCAAGGTTGCTGGTCAGGATGATCAAGGTGTTGCGGAAGTCCACCGTACGACCCTGACCATCGGTCAGGCGGCCATCATCAAGCACCTGCAACAGGATGTTGAATACATCCTCATGCGCCTTTTCCACCTCGTCAAACAGAATGACCTGATAGGGGCGGCGGCGCACGGCCTCGGTCAGCACACCGCCTTCCTCGTAGCCCACATAACCCGGAGGAGCACCTATCAGACGGGCAACGGCATGTTTTTCCATGAACTCGCTCATGTCGATGCGCAGAAGGGCTTTGTCATCATCAAACAAAAAGCGGGCCAGAGCCTTGGTCAGTTCCGTTTTGCCAACACCCGTCGGGCCGAGGAACAGGAACGAGCCAATCGGGCGGTTGGGGTCCTGCAGGCCCGCACGGGCACGGCGCACGGCGTTGGCCACGGCGCGCAGGGCGGGTTCCTGCCCCACAACGGATTTGCGCAGTTCGTCTTCCATACGCAGGAGCTTGGCGCGTTCGCCCTCCAGCATCCGGTCCACAGGCACGCCCGTCCAGCGGGACACGACCGAGGCAATGCCCTGATCTGTCACGGCTTCGGAGACAAGGTTGGCGCTTTTGGCCTCTTCCTCTTCCGTCTGCTGTGCGCTGGCAATCTGGCTTTGCAGGTTGGGAATAACGCCATACATCAGTTCGGATGCGCGTTGCAGGTCGCCCTTGCGCTGGGCCACTTCTACATCGGACCGGGCCTGATCAAGCTGTTCCTGCAACTTCTGCACCGCGTTCACACGGTCTTTTTCCGCATGCCATGCAGCACTGAGCGTGTTGGATTTTTCCTCCAGATCAGCCAGTTCGACCTCAACGGATTCCAGCCGGTCCTTGCTTGCTGTGTCGTCTTCCTTACGCAGAGCCTCGCGCTCGATCTTGAGCTGAATAATACGGCGGTCCAGTTCGTCCAGTTCTTCGGGCTTGCTGTCGATCTGCATGCGCAGGCGGCTTGCGGCCTCGTCTATCAGGTCGATTGCCTTGTCAGGCAAAAAGCGATCGGTGATGTAGCGGTTGGACAGAGTGGCCGCTGCAACCAGTGCGCTGTCGGTAATACGGACGCCGTGGTGGAGTTCGTATTTTTCCTTGATCCCACGCAGGATGGAAATGGTGTCCGGCACCGAGGGTTCGCCCACGTAAACGGGTTGGAAGCGCCGCGCGAGGGCTGCGTCTTTTTCAATATACTTGCGGTATTCGTCCAGCGTGGTTGCACCAATGCAGTGCAGAGTGCCACGGGCCAGTTCGGGCTTGATCAGGTTGGAGGCATCCATGGCGCCATCGGTCCGGCCTGCGCCAACCAGAGTGTGCATTTCATCAATAAACAGGATGACCTGCCCTTCGGCGGACTCAATTTCCTTGAGCACGGCTTTCAGGCGTTCTTCAAACTCACCGCGATATTTGGCACCAGCGACCAGTGCCCCCATGTCGAGCGAGAGCAGCTTTTTGTTCTTCAGCGCTTCGGGCACATCGCCATTAACAATGCGCTGGGCCAGACCTTCCACAATGGCGGTCTTACCCACGCCGGGCTCGCCAATAAGCACCGGGTTGTTTTTGCTACGGCGGGCCAGCACCTGAATGGCGCGGCGGATTTCCTCATCCCGGCCAATAACCGGGTCCAGCTTGCCTTGCTGGGCGACTTCGGTCACGTCGCGCGAATATTTTTTGAGCGCGTCAAAATTGGCTTCAGCGTTTTCGCTGGTCACGGTGCGTCCCTTGCGGATGGTGGCTATGGCTTTTTCCAGCGCATCAGGTGTGGCGCCGTTGTTTTTGAGCGCCTGCCCGGCCGGGCTGTCTGTTGCGGCAAGGGCGACCAGAAGGCGGTCCTGCGCCACAAAGCTGTCGCCCATTTTTTGGGCAATCTGTTCAGCCGAATCCAGTGCGCGCACCAGATCGGGGGTTGCCGCAGGCTGGCCTGCCCCACCACCCTGTACTTTGGGTAGTTTGGCCAAAGCCTGTTCGTTGGCTGCCCGCGCTCCTTCAGGGCTGCCGCCAGCGGCACGGATCAGGGCCGATGCGGCACCTTCCTCATCGTCCAGCATGGCTTTGAGCAGATGCTCAGGCGTAAGCTGCTGGTTAAAATCACGCAGTGCAATGGTTTGTGCTGCCTGCAGAAAACCGCGCGAGCGTTCGGTAAATTTTGCAATATCCATAATATCCCTCTTGTCCCTTTAATCTTAGGCGACTGAAGGCCTTGCCCCGTCCCGCTTTGCGGCAACGAAGGGCATGGTCTGCCGTGTTGACAGTTCTAAGATTGGAAGGCCGAACAGGACAATCAAGGGGGGCTGTGTGCATAAGCTGCACACCGTATGGAATGGCCGATATGAAAAAAGGCGGAGCCCTAAAGGGACCCCGCCTTTTTTGCACCTGACCGGATAAGGGCCGGGGGCTTACACTCAGGCCGCGTTCAGCTGGGCTTCGGCAAATTCGTAGTTTGCCAGCTTGTCCAGGAAGTTGGTGATGTAGTCGGGGCGGCGGTTGCGGAAGTCCAGATAGTAGGAGTGTTCCCAAACGTCCGCTGTCAGCAGGGCCGTGCCCTGGCCTTCGGCCAGCGGGTTGGTGCCGTTGGGGGTTTTGGTAATGGCCAGCTTGCCATCCTTGCCCAGCACCAGCCATGCCCAGCCAGACCCGAACTGGGAAATGGCAGCCTTGCGGAATTCGTCCTTGAAGGTGTCGATGCTGCCAAAGTCGGCGGCAATTTTAGCCCCCAGCTTTTCGGGCATGGCACCACCGGAGGTGGACAGGCTGTTCCAGAAGAAGGAGTGGTTCCAATGCTGGCCGGCATTGTTGAACAGGCCGGTCAGATCAGCTTTGCCGTGGGCAGCAAGAATGATCTCTTCCAAGGACTTGCCAGCAAGGTCGGGCTTGCCTTCAAGCAGTGTGTTCAGGGTGTTCACATAGGCCTGATGGTGCTTGCCGTGGTGGAACTCAAGTGTTTCCTGGCACATGCCACGGGCGGCAAGGGCGTTGGGGGCGTAAGGGAGGGTTGGCAGTTCAAAAGCCATGACATAACTCCGTCGTATAAAGCAGGGCGTGTCAAAAACGCGCCTGTCCAGAGCTATGGGCGTACCAAATGGCACAGAGCTAGCAGGTGGGGCCGCTGTCTCTTTTCCCTTGCTCACGGAAACTTGCCCTGCTGGTGGGGGTGGGGTGGCGCGGCAGTCCGTAAGGAAAGCTATATGTGCATTACGCATGAAACAGCACGAATTTGCAACATGCCACCAGACTTGAGAAGCAGGATACAGCCATGAACACCCCTCCATTACACAGCGATATGCAGGCTCTGACAGGGCTTGCCGCAGGGGATGCGGACAGGCTGCTCTGTACGCGTTTTTTGCCCATGTCCGCACAGCCGGGGGGGCTGGTGCTGCTGGCCTTCCATAATGAGCTGATTCGCGCGCTGGCCCCGGCCCGCTCGGCGGCTGTTGCAGGTCCTATGGCCGGGCTGATCCGCCTGCAATGGTGGCGCGAGGTGCTGGAAAAAACCCGCCCGCCCGAACACAATATTGCCCCTTTTCTGCTGGGTATGATGGAGCGCCAGCAGGCCCGGCAGGCCACGCTGCTCCGCCTTGTTCACTCTTGCGAGATGGAACTGAGCGGCCCGCGTGATCAACCCGCGTGGGAGGCGATGATGCGCAATGGTCCCGGTGCCCTGCAACGCGCGGTGGGCGAACTGCTTGGGCTGGAGGATGAGGGGCTTTTGCTGCGGCTGGAGGCCGGTGGCATGGCCTATGGGGCAGGGGCCATGTTGCGGCACTGGCCCGCACTCCAGCAATCGGGGCGGTTTATTTGCCCCCAAGGCACAGATGCCCTCAGGCTACAGGGTCAGGCATGGCTGGATGCGCTGGACTGGCCCGAGTTGCCCCCACCCTGCCGCCTTGCCGCCCCGCTTGCGGTGCTGGCCCGGCGGGACCTTGCGCGCGGCACCACGCAGGCGGCCCGCCCCCGTGGGCTGGGGGACAGGGCGGCCCTGATGTGGCAGGGCGTTAAGGCCCTGCGTGCGTTCGAGCGGGGTTAGGCGGTTTTGCGCGTGCAAAAACCTTACGGGTCGTTGGCAACAATGTTCTCCAGAACCCCGATCAGGGCCGAGTAGTCCGCATCCGCCGCCGCGCGGCGGGTCAGGGAGAGTTCCTGCGTGACTGCGGCCATGGTGGGCGCGGGCACGGCCAGACGGGCGCATGCGTCCAGCAGCAGACGCATGTCCTTTTGCATCAGCCGGGTGGGGAACTGGGGTGAAAAATCCCCTTCCTTGGCCATTTTGATCTTGCGTTTGTGGTGGGGGGAGATCACGGCCATGTTATCCAGCGCATCAAACAGCATGGAGCGGTCAAGCCCTGCGGCCAGACCATAGGCAATGCCCTCGGCTACTGCGGCTAGCCCCGCCCCCATAATGCCGTTGATCACCAGTTTGAGCCGCGCGCCACTGCCTGCGGGACCGGCATGAATGGTCAGGCGTCCAATGGCGTCAAACACAGGTTTGGCGCGGGCCAGTTCCTCATCACTCCCACCTGCCAGCACGACCAGACTGGCGCTGTCCGCCTCCGGCGTGCTGCCAGAAACCGGACAGTCCACAACACTGACCTTGAGCTTTTGCCCCGCATCCAGCAGTTCCTGCGCGGCTTCGGGGGAGATGGAACTTGTGTTCAGCAGCAACCCGCCTTCCGGCATGCCAGCAAGTGCCCCCTGTGGGCCATACATGCTGGCGGCCAGTGCTTCGTCATCAGGTACGCATACGAGCACGATATCGGCTGTTTTGGCCACGTCCGACGGGGTGGGCAGGAAGGCGGTGTTTTCATCCCCTCCCTTGCCCGAGGGCGTGTAGGCTACAGCCGCAAACCCGGCTTTTTTCAGGTTAATGGCCATGCGGCTGGCCATGGCGCCAAACCCGATAAAGCCGATTGTCTTTGCTGTGCTCATGATATCAGAGACTCCTGCCTGTTTTTGCGTATTATGGACATAACGCACAAAGTCCTCCCAAGGTTAAGGCGCATGGCATGGCCGTGCTGCATGGCAAGGTTGGGCATCAGTCAGGAAAAGGGCAGACAATGGCTCCACCAGTTGCCGGTCGCGCACGGCGCAAAAACCTGTCGCCACTGGCGCGGCAGGTCCTGCTTTACAGTCTGTTCCTGCTGCCTGCCGTGTTTGATCTGGTGGAAGGGTGGATGGGCTGGCTGGGACCAAAACCCTACCGGGAATGCCTGCATGACTTCGGGCGTTATGCGTTCCGGTTTTTGCTGATCTCCCTTCTGGTCACGCCATTGCGGCGGTTTGGAGGGATCAATCTTATTCTCTACCGCCGTCCGCTGGGTCTGCTGGCTTTTACCTACGCGGCCCTGCACATTACCCTCTACCTGACATGGGCGCGCGAGTTGGACCCGATCCGGATATGGGGAGATTTTATTACACGCCCGTTTCTGGTTTTCGGTCTGCTGGCTTTTGTTATTCTGTGCGTTCTGGCTGCCACGTCCACGCGCAAGTCCATCATGCGGCTTGGCAAGCGGTGGGCACCGCTGCACAAAACAGTTTACGTGGCCATGGTGCTGGCCTGCGTACATTACAGTCTTGCCTTCAAGGTCTGGCATGTTGAGCCATTTATCTACGCGGCCATAGCGGCTGTGGTGCTGGCTACGCGGCTTGTGCCCAAAACACAAAAAAACCGCCCGACACCGGGTTAGGGTGCGGGCGGCTGGTATTTGTTCCAGCAACGCGGATAGGAGGCTGGTCAGACGCGCGGCGGGTGCTGCGGTCAGGCCAGCAGGTTGGGGTGCCCCAGCGTTGCCAGCAGCTTGGCAGCACGCGCATCGGCATGGACAATGCGTACCGTTTTGCCGCGCCCCTCCAGCCGTGTTGCGGTTTTTTCCAGCGTGTCGGCGGCACTGATGTCCCATAGATGGGCATCGGCCAGATCGATCACCACATTTGTGGCGGTTCCCTGAAAATCCACGGCATCGGTCAGCACGCTGGTCGAGGCAAAAAAGAGTTGGCCATGCACACCATAGGTGCGGGTCATGCCATCGGGGCTGTCCTGTATGCTCACCTGCACCAGCTTCATGACCTGAAACGAGAAGAACAGCCCGTTCAGCAGTACGCCACAGGCAACACCGGCCGCCAGATCATGCGTGAACACAACCACCACAACGGTTGCCAGCATGACCGTGGAGGACAATTTGGGATGGCCCACCAACTCGCGCAGGGATGACCACGAAAAAGTGCTGATGGATACCATGATCATAATGGCCACAAGGGCGGCAACAGGCACCTGCGCGACAAACCGGTGCATGGCCACCAGCAGCAGAAGCAGAAAAGCCCCCGCCGTAAAGGTGGACAGGCGGCCCCGCCCGCCATAACGCAGGTTGCCTACGGTCTGGCCGATCATTCCGCAACCGGCCATGCCCCCGAACAGGCCCACAAAAATGTTGGAAATGCCAAGCCCTGTACATTCCATACGTTTGCTGGAGTGGGTGTCGGTCAGTTCATCCACCACCGTTGCGGTCATGAGCGATTCCAACAAGCCGACCATGGCCATGGCAAAGGCGTAGGGCAGCACGATCTGGAATGTGGCCCATGTCATGGGGACATGCGGCATAGTCAGATGGGGCAGACCGGTGGGAAGGGCACCAAGGTCGGCCACAACATGAATGGGCATGGGAACAACAAGGCTGATCCCGGTCAGCACCAGAATGCAGATAAGGGGGGAGGGAATGGCCGTGCTCAGCCGTGGTAGCAGGTACACAATGGCCAGCCCAAGGGCGATCAGGGCGTAGGTGTGCCATGTTACATGCAACATCTGCGGGATCTGGGCGGAAAAGATAAGAATGGCCAGCGCGTTGACAAAGCCTGTGGCCACCTCGCGCGAGACAAAGCGCATCATGCTTTGCAGCCGCAACAGCCCGAACAAGACCTGAAAAGCCCCCGCCAGCAGGGTGGCCAGCAGCAGGTATTGCAAACCATGCCCATGCACCAGATCCGCTGCAACCAGTGCAACAGACCCCGCCGCACCCGAGATCATGCCCGGCCTGCCCCCCGTTATGGCAATGGCGATGCTGATCACAAACGAGGCAAAAAGCCCCACCTCCGGCGCGACCCCCGCCACGTACGAAAAAGCGATAACTTCGGGAATAAGGGCAAAGGTGCCGACCATGCCGGCCAGAACGTTACGGACGGGCTGTTCCGTCCATTCACGCATATACTGCTGAACACTCACGAGGCAGAAAATATCCTGTATGCTAAGGGTTGGTGGTTCGGTGCCCACAGGCATAAACCGGACTTTTTATGTGCGGAAAGGTTTTTCTTTCCCTATCACGGCTTGCGCATCCTCTGTCTGACCGGAATGGTGGCAGGCTCGGTTTGCGTTCTAGGTGCATGAATATGGTCGGTCTTTCCTCTTCCACACCTCTTGTATGGATACTGGCCGGAGAAGCGAGTGGAGATGTGCTGGGCGCACGGCTGATTCACGCATTGCGTGCGCGCAACCCCCATATCCGCTTTGCCGGGGTGGGGGGTGCGCGTATGGCGGCGGAGGGGTTTGTCAGCCTTTTTCCCATGCGGGATCTGGCGGTCATGGGGCTGGTGGAAATTTTACCGCGCGTGCGCCAGCTTTCGCGCAGGCTCGATCAGGCGGTGGAGGATATTACCACCCAAAAGCCAGATCTGGTCATTACCATAGACAGCCCCGGTTTTGCCCTGCGCCTGTTGCGGCGGATTGCGGGGCTGGGTATTTTGCGCATGCATTACGTGGCCCCGCAGGTATGGGCATGGCGGCAGAAAAGGGTGCGCAAATTCCCCGGACTATGGGACGAACTGCTGTGCCTGCTGCCGTTTGAGGAAGAGTTTTTTGGCAGGCATGGGTTAAAAACCCGCTTTGTGGGCCACCCGGTCCTGCAATCTGGCGCGCAGGAGGGTAATGCCGCGCGGTTCAGGGCGCGGCACGGGCTGGCGGATAACGCGCGGGTGCTCGTGCTTATGCCCGGCAGCCGCCGCTCGGAAGTGCCACGCCTGCTGCCGGTGTTTGGGCAGATGCTGGCCCTGCTCCGTACTACTCTGCCCGATGTGGTGCCGGTAGTGCCCGTCTCCCCCGTGGTGGCGGCCACCGTGGAGCAGGCGGTGCGCAACTGGCCCGTCCACCCGATTGTGGTGACCGATGTGCAGGACAAGCACGATGCATTTGCCGCCGCCGGAGCAGCGCTGACCAAATCTGGCACATCCACGCTGGAACTGGCCCTTGCGGGTGTGCCCATGGCCGTGACCTACCGGGTTAACCCCCTGACCGCGTTTATGGTGCGCAGGCTGATCCGTGTGCCCCATGTGGCCATGGTCAACCTGCTGGCCGGGCGGGAGGTTGTGCCAGAATTGTTGCAGGAAAACTGCGCCCCGGACGTGCTGGCGCGTGAAGTGCGCAAGCTGTTTGAAGACCCGGCGGCGGCACAGGCCCAGAAGGCCGCCTTTGCCGCAATCCTGCACGGGCTGGAAGGACCGGGGGGTGCTTTGCCAGCGGATGCCGCAGCATCCGCCGTGCTGGACCTGCTGGCAGCAAAGGGGCGGGTATAACTTCCCCCTTCAGGCGTGGGTGTGGCCGTGCGTGTGGTAAAGTTCGGCGGGGTCAATTTCGGGCTTGGTCAGTTCCACCAGCCCGGTGGGGGTGAAGGCGCGGTAAAAGCAGCTTCTGCGGCCCGTGTGGCAGGCAACGCCAATCTGGTTGACCAGAAGCAGAACGGCGTCTGCATCACAGTCCAGCCGGGCTTCGTGCAGATGCTGGACCTGACCGGAGGTTTCCCCCTTGCGCCACAGCTTTTTGCGGCTGCGTGAATAGTAACAGACCTGCCCGGTGAGCAGTGTCTCACGCAGGGCTTCGGCGGTCATCCATGCAATCATCAGCACTTCGCCCGTGTCATGCTGCTGGGCGATGGCGGCAATCAGGCCGGATGCATCGTATTTGACCGTGTTCAGCATGGCATCAAGCATTGTGGCGTCGGGGGCGGTGTAGGTCATGGGGTGTCCGGTGTGGTGGCGGAGGGTTCTGGGGGTGTGCCAAGGGCAGGTAGCAGCCACGCGGGGGGGCGGGCAACCACGTTATGGTCAAGGCAGGTCAGGGGTTTGTCGGCCATGTCGACCTTAAGCAGTGCCAGCCCGACATGATCGCGCGAGGAACGCAGGGTGCCGACCTCCTGCCCGTTGTGCAGGATTGGCGTGCCGGGTGCGGGCAGGGGGGCTGTGGCGGCAACGGGTACCATGCGGCGTTTGAGCAGGGTGCGGTAATGCATGCGGGCCGTGATCTCCTGCCCCATGTAGCACCCTTTTTTCCATGCAATGCCGCCCAGCAGGTCCATGTTGGCCTCTGCCGCCAGTGTGCGGCCGGGTTCGCAGTCCTGCACGCCATCGGGCAGGCCAAGGGCCAGACGGTGCAGGTCGTAGTCCAGTTGTGTGGCGGTCTGTTCCGTGCTGGCGGGCGGGTCTATCAGCCGCCAGCCCGCATTGGGCAGTCTGGGGTCTGCAACACTGATTGCGTTTTCCAGCAGGGCGGCGTCGGGTCTGTTGCCCCATGCGGCATAAACGGGGAGCGCGGTCAGTTCCATCTGCACATCCGAGCGGAGGCGGAAGCGCATTAACTGGGTGCGCAGGGCCTCGGCCTGTTCGCTGGCGCAGTCCAGCAGCAGGCAGGTATCGTCCGGGTCTGGAATGGCAAAAAAATCAGCCTGCCAGCGGCCTTGTGGGGTCAGGCACGCAGCCCATGCCGCCTGAGCGGGTTGCAGGGCCGCAATATCCGCTGTGACCAGCCCCTGCAAAAACCGCACACGGTCCACGCCGGAGAGTTTGATAACGCAGCGGCCCTCAAGCCGGGTGATATGGGATGAGGCTGGCAATGGCATGGTATGTTCTTCCCTACTGCAAGGACAGGCCTGTGGGACAACCCTAGACCGGGCGATGCTCTGGTGCCAGAGGCAGCACGTTCACGTCTGGGTCTGGCGCAGGAGTGCTAGAGCAGCACTGGCCACCCGCTCAACACTTAACCCGGCAATGGGGGCATGCCCCTCCGGCCCCGGCGCTTCCACCCAATGCGTTACAGCGCCCGTTGGTGCGTATTCCGATGCGCGTGAGGGGCCAAACAGCCCCAGCGTGGGTGTGCCCGCCGCTGCCGCCAGATGCATTAGTCCAGAATCGTTGCCGATATAGAGTGCACAACGGCCCAGCATGGCGGCGGTTTCGGTCAGGGCAAAGCGTCCCCCCGCATTTATGGCGTTGGGCAGGGCGTTCAATACGGGGCGGGCCAGTTCCGCCTCCTGCGTGCCGGGGCCATAAAAAATGGCGGGGCGGGCATGGGGGTAGGTGGCCGCAAGCTGCTGCCACAGGGGCAGGTAATTGGCCGTGGGCCAGATTTTGCCAACCCAGTTGGCGGTGGGGCCAAGGGCAATAATCGGAGCAGTAGGGGAGGAGGGGGGGATCATGTCCGCCGCTGCCTGCCTGTCCGCCTCGTTCAGCCAGACCGTGGGGTGTGGTGCAGGGGAGAGGCCGAGCAGGCTACCCAGATGGCCAACCCGTCTGCCGGGTCTGCGCCCACCCCGCATAACCAGCCGCCGCCCCGAGCGCAGGGCAAAACTTATGACCGAACCACGCAGGTCTACGGTCATGTCCCATTTTGTGGGGGCGCAGGCCTTCCACAGGTCCAGCCAGTGCATGTCGTAGCGGCGTTTGCGCATGACCAGCACCCGCTCGAGTCCGGGCATGTGGCTGAACAGTCCTGCGGCTACAGGCCCGCAGGCAACGGTTATGCGCGCATTGGGCCATTGCCGGATGAGCGTGTTGAGAATGCCGGTGGAAATTACCGCATCCCCAAGGCGGGTTGCCGTAATAAAAAGAATGCGCATGCGATCAGGCTATACTGTCTCTTCGTGTCTTTTCCAAGTTGAGCGGATATGGACATTTACACAGCGTATGCCAGAAGATGGACCGTTGCTGTGCAATGGGGTCTGCTCGGGTGGAGCAGGCCAGCCAGCTTTGGTCCGCTGTCTGGACAATAAGGGTATTTTGGCAATGTTGCAGAAAGGTTTTTTGCTGGCGTCCATCGGGGGGCTGGTTGCTATGGTTGCGTGTGCTCCCGCCCATGCGGCGGAGCGGGTCTGGGTGCCGTCCGCCTGTGGCGCGGAACCGGATGCGCCAGTGGTTGATGTATCCACCGTGGAAAAATACAATGCCAGCGTGGATAAGGTGAGCGCTTACGAAAAAGCAGCCCGCACCTACAATGCCTGTGTTTCCAAGACCGCAGTGAAGGAAGAAACCGCGATCAGCAACGATGCGCGGGACAAAATTGCCTATATCCACGATGGCAGCACCACCGTGCAGCAGCGCATAGGGGCGAACTTTACCCAACTGACAACCGCACTCAAAGCTGGGGGTGCGAAGCTGCAAAAAGCTGCCCATTAAGGCATTTTTGCATAATTTGATGTGCGCCTGTTGGCCCCGAACACGGTATAACGGGCGTACAACAGACACGCTGCGCCTTGTGTCATGCGTCCGGCTGGGGCAGATATGCCATAATACGGATAGGCATGCATTGGCAGGAACAGGAACGGGCCGGATCGTGGCAGAGGATATTTACCGGGAAGTTGACGAAGAGCTGAAGGCTGAACGCATGCGTATGCTCGCCCGGCGTTATGCTGGTGTGGCGGTCGCTGTCGTTGTGGTCGTTGTTGCGGGGGCGGGCCTGTGGTCATGGCAGCTTGCGCGGCACAAGGCTCTGGATCAGGTAGCAACAGGCGCGTATCTGGCCGCCTTGCGCCAGACCGATCACCTGCCCGATCAGGTGGGCAGCAGCCCAGTTGCCCTTGCAGGCAAAGCGCAGAGCGGTCTGGACGCGCTGCAAAAGCTGGCGACATCGGGCGATCAGGGTGTGGCCACGCTGGCCCGGATGCAGGAAGCCGCAGTGCAGGCCGCCCGTGGCGATGCCGCAGCCGCACTGGCCGCATGGGGTGCCGTGCAGGACAACCCGGATGCGGACCCCGCCCTGCGCAGCATTGCAACCCTGTTGTGGTGCCAGCACCAGCTTGATACGGGGGATATTCCTACCCTGCGTTCACGTCTTTCCCTGCTGACCGGGCAGGGCAAGGCATGGAACGGTCTTGCCGTGGAGGCACTGGCTGTTCTGGATGTGCGTGAGGGGCATAAGGACGATGCCCGCAAAAAACTGTCGGCCCTTGTAGACTCGGCCGAAACACCCGCAGGTGTACGCAACCGGGCGCAGGATATGATGCAGGCCCTTGATCCGTCAGCAGGATAAAACCATGAGCAGCAAGACATATATTGGCGCCGCCGCCCGGTCTGGCCTGACCCGCAGGAGCCTGCTGGCAGGTGCGGCTCTGGCTCCCACACTGGCCGCTTGTGCTGATGACGACGACGATAAAAAACCCCTTCTGGCCGGGCACCGTACGGATGTGCTGTCTTCTGGCGCGGGGCTGATGGTGGATAAGGAAGACCACACCGCCATTGCACTGCCCGCTCCGATCTCGGTTTCCGAATGGCCGATTAATGGCCGTGTGCCCGCGCATACGGGCAGCAACTATGCGTGGGGTGGGCTGCACCGGCGCTGGCAGCACAATATCGGGGCTGGTATTTCCCAGCCGGACCTTATGGCATGGGCGGCCCTTGGCTCGCTCGGACGGGGCATGCTGTCCTGCGTGCCGGTTGTCCATAACGGGCGGCTGTTTGTTATGGATGCGCAGGGCGTTATCCGTGCCTTTACATGGCCTGCCATGCGGCATGTGTGGACCTTTAACCCACGGCCCAAGCAGTCCCGTTCCAGCAATACCGGCGGCGGGATCGGGGTTGATGGGGATGTGCTGTATATTGTGGACGGCATTTCGCAGGCTGTTGCCGTTTATGCCGCCACGGGCAAGGTCAAATGGCGGACAGATGTTGGCACCCCCGGCCGCTCCGCCCCGACCATTGCCGAAGGGCGGGTCTATTTTGGTACCATTGATGAGCGGTTCTTCGCACTGGATGCGGCAACAGGCCACCAGATATGGACGTACGCCGCAACCGCGGCCGAGACCACGGTGTTTGGTCAGGCGGCCCCCGCCTACGCCAATGGCGTTGTGGTGGCCGGTTTTGGCGGGGGCGACCTGATTGCCTTCCGTGCGGAAAGTGGTGAGGTGGTGTGGAGCGAAATGCTCGGCAATGTTGGCTCGCAGGCCAGCACGCTCAACCTCAACTGTGTGCGCGGCCTGCCGGTTATTGTGGGCAGCGTTGTCTATGCGATCAGCATGGCGCAGGTGCTTGCCGCGGTGGATATCCGCACAGGCCGCCGTGTGTGGGAACGCTCCGTTGCCAGCCAGAACAGTATTCTGTGCGTGGGGGACTGGCTGTACGTTGTTTCCCTCGACCAGCAGATCGCCTGTATCGACCGCCTTTCAGGCCATGTCCGCTGGATCACCCAGCTCCGCCGCTTCCGCAAGATCAAGGAAAGCAAGGACATTATCACATGGTTTGGCCCCATTATGGCGGGCGGCCAGCTTGTGTGCCTGAGTACCCTGCCAGAAAACGGCATGATCCGTATTAACCCGCTGACTGGCGCAATTATCTCTATTGATGCAATGGAGACCACGTCCTTCGTGCCTCCTATTGTTGTGGACAACCAGATGCTTATCGTAACAAATGACGGAAACCTGATCTCCTATGGTTGAACGTCGCAAGTCCATGCGCCCCCTCCCGCCGATACCGACGGGGGACCTTCCGGTTGTTGTTATTGCCGGTCGCCCCAATGTGGGCAAATCCACCTTGTTCAACCGTCTGGTTGGGCGCAGGCAGGCGCTGGTGGCGGATACGCCCGGTGTCACCCGTGACCGCAAGGAAGGTGTGGCCCTTGTACGTGGCCGCCACATCCGTCTGATTGATACGGCCGGGCTGGAAGAGGCCGCACCAGACAGCCTGTTTGGCCGTATGCGCGCTTCGTCCGAGAGTGCTGTGCAGGATGCGGACCTTATTCTGTTCTGCATAGATGCGCGCGCGGGCATTACCCCCGCTGATGAGCATTTTGCCCAATGGATCCGCCGCCAGAACCGGCCCGTGCTGCTGATCGCCAACAAAGCGGAAGGGCGGCAGGGTACGGCGGCAGCGCTGGAAGCGTACAGGCTGGGTCTGGGTGACCCGCTCGGCCTGTCCGCCGAACATGGCGAGGGCGTGACCGACCTGATGTGGGAAATTGCCGAACGCCTGCCCGCCGACAAGGTGGAAGAGGAAGAGGACGAATGGGCCCCCGAACCCGAACTCTCGGAAGAGGAAGACATTCGCCCCAAAGGCCCGCTCAAAATTGCCATTGTCGGGCGGCCAAACGCGGGTAAGTCCACCCTGCTGAACACCCTGCTGGGTGAAGAACGCATGATTACCGGCCCCGAGCCAGGGCTTACGCGTGATTCCATTGCCGTAACCCTGCATGATGGGGACGATACATTCGAAATTGTTGATACGGCCGGTCTGCGCAAAAAGGCCCGTATTGATGAGGCGTTGGAGAAAATGTCCGTCTCCGCCTCCATTGAAGCCCTGAAAATGGCGGAAGTGGCAGTGCTGGTGCTGGATGCAACGCTTGGTGTGCATGAGCAGGATCTACAGATCGCCCGTCTGATCGAGCGCGAAGGGCGGGCCTGTGTGCTTGCCCTGAACAAGTGGGATGCAGTGGAAGACCGCACACTCACGCGCAAGGCCATTATGGACCGGCTGAGCATCTCCCTTGCTCAGATGCGCGGCGTGCCGGTTGTGACCTTTTCCGCCCTGACCGGTTCGGCGGTGCAAAAGCTGCTCCCCGCCGTGCGCGAGGCATGGACCGTGTGGAACGCCCGCGTACCCACAGGGGCCCTGAACCGCTGGTTTGAGGAAATGCTTGAACGTCACCAGCCGCCATTGGTGGATGGTCGGCGGCTCAAGCTGCGTTACATGACGCAGGTTAAGTCCCGCCCACCGACCTTTGTTGTTTTTGGCACCAGAGCCGAGCAGATGCCCGATGACTACAAGCGGTATCTGGTTAATGGCCTGCGTGAAGCGTTTGACCTGCCGGGCGTGCCCATTCGGCTACAGATGCGCGGCACCAAAAACCCATATGCGAATAATCCCTGACCCTAACAGGTCAGGACTTGCGCAAAGGGGTGTCTGCTGCGGCTTTGTCATTGGGCTGACAGCTCTGCCACAGGCAGCAGCATGGCGCCCCCACAAGGAGCCAGAACCCAGCATGACGCCCCCCCAGCAGACCACGCCCCGCCAGCCAGCCCCCTCCGATGGTCTGCATGGCTCGGCCAGAAACTGGGCTATGCTGGCGGTCTCCCTGTCCGTTTTTCTGGCATTGCTGGATTACGCCATTGCCAATGTGGCTCTGCCGGACATAGCGCGGGACCTTCGGGCCTCTTCCTCCTCCTCCATCTGGATCGTCAACGCGTATCAGATGGCCAGTCTGGTCTCTTTGCTACCACTGGCTGCTCTTGGTAGCCGCGTGGGGTTTGCGCGGCTGTGCCGGGCGGGTATTTTGCTGTTTATGGTGGCCTCGCTCCTGTGCGCCATGGCAACCAGCCTGCCCGTGCTTGCGGGTGCGCGGGTGTTGCAGGGCATAGGGGGCGCTTGCATCATGAGCGTGAACATCGCTCTGGTGCGCTTTATTTACCCCTCGGCGGAAATCGGGCGTGGTATGGCGCTCAACGGGCTGGTTGTGGCACTTGGCGTGGCTCTGGGGCCAACGGCTGCTGCGGGTATTCTTACCTTTGCCTCATGGCCATGGCTGTTCTGGATCAACCTGCCTTTGGGGGCGGCAGCCCTTGGTATGGCGTTTTATGCCCTGCCCAACACCCCGCGCGCACCCCATATGCCCGACGTAACCGGCAGTCTGCTGTGCGTTGTGGCTTTTGGGGCCTGCATTATGGGGGGCGATGGACTGGCGCATGCCCAGAACTGGGCCGCCTCTTTGGCCCTGCTGGCCTGTGGGCTTATGGCAGGCATGTGGCTGGTGCGGCGCGAGGCCCATATTCCCCAGCCCATTCTGCCGGTTGACCTGTTGCGACGGCCAGACTTTGCCGTGGCGTTTACCACCGGATTTTGCGGCTTTATTGCCTCCAATTTTTACATCGTTTCCATGCCCTTTACCTTGCATGACGCGCTGGGTCTGAGTTCTGCCCAGACGGGGCTGCTCATTACGCCGTGGCCTATTGGCATCATCCTCTCGGCTCCGGTTATCCGCCGGGTGGCGGACCGTATTTCCGCTGGGGTCCTATCCTCCATTGGGCTGGGGCTTACGGCATCCGGCTTTTTTCTGCTCTGGCAACTGCCTGCGCACCCCGCACTGTGGGATATCGCATGGCGTACGGCGCTGGCCGGGTGGGGCTTTGGGTGTTTTCAGCCCCCCAACAACAGGGCGATGATGGTCGCAGCCCCGCTGCACAGGGCTGGTGGAGCCAGCGGCATGGTGCAGGTGGCCCGCCAAGCTGGTCAGACCGTTGGTGCTATGGGCGTTGCTGCTTTTTTTACCCTCTGGGCCGATGCGGCCAACCGTGAATGTCTGCTGGTAGCGGGCTGCGTGGCCCTGTTTGCAGCATTGCTCAGTGCGAGCCGCCTGCTGGTTGGGCGGTCTGCATAATGCGCCATGGTGGTGGCACAGGCGGGGAGAGCGTGAGATGAAGGCATGCCTTGTATACCGGGACCGGCTTTTGCCCGCATCCGAGCAGGCCTTCATGCGCAGGCAGTACATGGCCTTCAGCCAGCTTAGGCCCTACTGGGTCGGTTGCCACCGCGATAACCCTCCGGCGGATATGGCCACCACCTTACGCATTATTGGCGAAGGTTCCATGTTGGGGCCATTGCGGCGGCTGGCGTTTAAACAAATGGGGTGGAGGGCAGGTCATGCGGTGGCCGATCTGGCTCCTGTTGTGGTGCATGCGCAGTTTGGCCGGGGTGGCGCGTTGGCGCTGCCTATTGCCCGGCAGTTGGGCCTGCCGCTGGTGGTAACCTTCCATGGGGGGGATGCGTTCAAGGACCGGCATTACCAAAAGCGTTTTCCCGCGCCTATTTTTCAGCGCCGGTGGCAGGCATTGCTGGACTACAGCGCCTTGTTTGTGTGTGTCTCCGATGGAGTGCGGGATAAACTGTTAGAGCGCGGCGCACCTGCCCACAAGCTGGAGGTGCTGAGTATTGGCACGGAGGATGTACCGCCTGCCCGTGGGCCATTTGACCGTCTGGTGTTTGCCGGACGGTTTGTGGAAAAAAAAGGGCTCCCCGTACTGCTTGACGCCCTGCGTATTCTGGCCGGGTGGGGCATAACGCCCCCGGTCGTGCTGGCGGGTGACGGACCAATGCGTGCGGCCATGGAGCAGCAGGCGCAGGGGGTGGAGCATGTCTGTTTTGCAGGTTGGCTGAGTGCGGGGCAGTTGCGCCAGCAGCTTGAACACGCAGTGGCACTGGTTGTGCCCAGTGTGCGTGCAGCGGGCGGGGACCGGGAGGGCCTGCCCAGTGTGGCGGCCGAGGCTATGATGTGCGGCGTGCCGGTTGTGGCCTCAAGCGAGTCCGGGCTGGACGCAGCCATGCTGGGTGGAGCGGGCATGGTTGTGCCTGCGGGGGATGCGCAGGCGCTGGCTCAGGCTCTTGCTCATATTTTGCAGTCGGGTGTGCGGGGCGGCATGGGGCAGGCGGCGCGCGCGGTGGCGCGGGAGCAGCTTAGGGCGCAGGTCCAGTCCGCCAGACTGGAGCAGCGCCTTTTGTCCGTGCTGTAATCAGATTTCGCTTTCAAGGAAAATGCGTGAGGCATCGCCCATCCACGGGCCGTAATAGCGTTCCAGCCAATGTTCGGCCTGTGTGGGTGCCCCCGCGGCAAGGGCTGTGAGCGGGGCCAGATAGACCCATTCGCTCGTCTGGCTCTGTTCATCCACCATATCGCGGTTTTGCAGACCATCCATGGAAATCGAGAGCATGTGTGCTGCCAGGTCGCGCACCGTGCCTTCGCCCCATGGTGTGTCCAGCCCCATCATGGGCACAAGTTCGCGCAGTTTTACGTAGTCTTCCCATGGGCGCGCACGCACCAGTTCCCATGCGGCTTCCAGTGCTGAGTCATCATACAGCAGGCCGGTCCACAGAGCGGGCAGGGCCATCATCATCTCAGGCGATCCGGCGTCGGCTCCGCGCATTTCAAGGAACTGTTTGAGCCGCACATCGGGGAAGGCGGTTGTCAGGTGGTCCTCAAAATCTCCCATGGTGGGCGTTACGTCTTCCAGCCCGTCCTGGCGTTCCCCCTTCATCCATGCGCGGAAGGAGCGGCCAGCCACATTGCGCATCTTGCCGTCCCGCATGATGAAGTACATGGGCACGTCCAGCGCCCACTCCACGTAGCGTTCAAAGCCAAAGTCTTTTTCAAACACGCAGGGCGGCATGCCCGAGCGGGCATTGTCCGTATCGGTCCAGACCCGTGCGCGGTTGGAAAGGAAGTTATTGGGCTTGCCCTCCACAAACGGAGAGTTGGCAAACAGCGCCGTGGCCACGGGTTGCAGGGCCATGGAGACCTGCATCTTGCGCACCATGTCCTGCTCGGAGCCAAAGTCCAGATTGACCTGCACGGTGCAGGTGCGCTGCATCATGTCCAGCCCCATGGTGCCGACCTTGGGCATGTAGTCGCGCATAATGCCGTAGCGTGTTTTGGGCATCCATGGCTGGTCGGCACGGGTCGCGGTGGGGTGGAAGCCCAAAGGTGCAAAGCCCAGCCCCAGCTTGCGCGCCAGCGGGCGCACGGCATCAAAATGGTTGCTCAGTTCCTCGGCCGTGTCGTGCAGGGTGCGCAAGGGGGCACCCGAGAGTTCGAACTGCCCGGCGGGTTCGAGCGATATGGCCGCACCTGCGGCCTCCCCCTGACCTTTAAGCCCGATAATGCGTCCGTCATCAAGCACGGAGGTCCAGTCATCCGGTTCGGATTTGTGGAGGTTGCGTAGCAGGGTTTCTATACCGTTGGGGGTATAGGGTGGGGTTGCGTACGCTGCGCCACCGGCCTGCGGGGCGGCATCGCCCACCACGGCCTCGGGCCGCATAAAGCCGAATTTTTCGTGCTCGGTGCCTATGCGCCACGCATCACGCGGCTTGCAGCCCTGCGCAAGCAGTTCGGCAAGCTGCGAAATGGAACGGATGGGCGTTGTATCTGAGGCACCGGGGTTGGACATGAGGTTTTCTGTATCCCAAAAACAGCCTTGCGGTCGCGGAGCAAGACAGGAGCAATTGCCTTATTGTGATGAAACCGGGGCAGAGCGCAAGCCATTGCCCAGCAGCGCAAGCCCCGCCACCACGGCCGTATCGGCCCGCAACACCAGTGAACCAAGGGAAATTGGGGCAACAAAAGGGCGGTGGAGCAGGGTCTGGCATTCGCCATCACTCAACCCGCCCTCCGGCCCGATCAGGAGTCCGTCCCCCTTGCGCACCTGTGGCAATGCGGCGGGGGGTGCGCCATCACGCGCGTCTAAGCGCTCGATGGCGGCAAACAGGGTTGTGTGCTGCGGCCAGTTCCCCAGTAACGCGGGCAGGGTCTGCGCGGGGGCTATGGTGGGAATGTCCAGCCGCTCGCACTGCTCGGAGGCTTCCACGGCTATGGCGTGCAGGCGCTCGGGGTTGGTGCGGTGCGTGTTGGTGCGTTCGGTTATAAGCGGCAAAAATTCGGTCACGCCCAGTTCGGTGCCCATGCGCAGGACCAGATCGGTGGCGTCGCGCTTGAGCAGGGCAAAAGCCAGCCGGAGCGGGGGGCATGCCTGTGGCGGGCGGGTCTGGCGCTCAAGTGCCAAAGTGCCCCGGTCCTTGCGCAGATCGGCAATACTGGCCAGCCACTCCCCTGTGCCAGCTTGGAACACACGCACCTGATCTCCCGCTTTTTTGCGCAGGACGGTGCCAAGGTAGCGGGCCTGCTCGGGGGGGATGGGGCAGGGGACACCTGCGTGCGCGGCAGGGAGCAAGGTGGGGTCCACATACAGGCGGGGGAGGCGGGAGAGGCCATTCATGGCGGTCATTTTTCGTGCGTCTGCTCAAGTAACGGAAGAACAGGCCCGGTTTACGCACGAAATACCCTGTTTTGCAAAGCAGGAGCGGGCGGGTGGTTATGGTCCGCCGCAGTTTGTGGCATAGGGAGGGGCGCAAAGACTGCCCGTTATTTTTGACTAAAGGCCTTATCAGAATCGTGTCTGCTCCCCCCATCAGCCATACCGACATCCGGGTTACGGGATGGATTGCCCGCCTCCCTCCCTCCTTGCAGGCTTATGCGTTGCTGGCCCGTCTGGACCGGCCCGTGGGCACATGGCTTTTGTGGCTGCCCGGTGTGTGGGGTATTCTGCTGCCGCAGGGCGTGGCCCCCTTGGAGCGGGTCAGGCTGATTGTACTGTTTGGTATTGGCAGTCTGGTCATGCGTGCGGCGGGGTGCGTTGTAAACGACATGTGGGACCGCGACATTGACCGGCAGGTCGTGCGCACGGCGGGGCGGCCACTGGCCTGTGGTGCGTTGAGCATGCGGCAGGCCACGGGTTTTCTGGCTCTGTTGCTGGCCATGGGGCTTGGCGTGCTGGTGCAGCTTAATGTGCTCTCGTGGGTGCTGGGGGTCTCCTCTTTGGTGCTGGTGGGCCTTTACCCGCTGGCCAAGCGGTTTACGTGGTGGCCGCAGCTTGTCATGGGGTTTACGTTCGGGTTTGGGGCTCCCATGGGGTATGCGGCGGCAGCCGGGCAACTGACATGGGCGCAGGCCGTCCTTTATGCCGCCACGATTGTCTGGCAGCTTGGGTTTGATACGATCTACGGTTTTCAGGACATGGAGGATGATGCCCGCATAGGCGTTAAATCCACCTCGCGGCTTATGGCGGGTCGCGCACGCGGTTTTATTGGCGTGTGTTACGCCCTTACGGTTGTGCTGCTGGCGGGTGCTGGCGTGCTTGCAGGGGCGGGGGTGCTGTTCTGGCCCGCGCTGCTGTTGCCCGCTGTGCTGTTCTGGCGGCAGACTGTGGCGGTTGATCCGGCCCGGCCAGCCTTGTGCCTTGCGCAGTTCCGCACCAACCGCGAGATCGGACTGACCATTGCGCTGGCTCTGGCACTCGGGCTGCTGGCGGTTTGAGAGTATTACGTTGTTTGCTGGCGGTTCTGGCTGGCGGTCTAGAGTGAGAAGCCCCGTTCATGAAAAGAGTTTTACGTGCTGTTGCGCCGTTATGTGCTGGTCTGCTCCTGTTTGCGGGGGCGGCACACGCGCAGGATGTTGCCGGTGAGGCGGAAGCATCAGCCTCGAGCGCGGTTGTCCCCGCCCGCCTGAGTGCGGCTGATCAGGCATGGGTTGCCAAAATAGAGCAGGCACTCAACCGTTCGCTCACGTTTGAAGCCCGCATCCAGCAGATTGATGCGGAGGGCAAGCGCACAACCGGCAAGGTGTGGATGAAGCGCCCCGGCCAGATGCGTCTGGCCTATGACCCGCCATCTCCGCTGTTGCTGGTGGCCAATCAGGGCAAGGTGGTGTTCCGTGACAGCCAGTTGGACCAGACCACGGTTATTCCCATGGACCGCACACCACTTGGGCTTTTGCTGGCCCCGCATGTCAGCCTGTCCGACGGGGTAACGGTCACCGCGTTCCGCCACGAGTCCGGTCTGGTTGCCGTGCGGCTTGTGCGTAATGCCTCCCCCGGAGATGGAAGCCTGACACTGGTTTTTTACGAAACCCCATTGGCCCTGCGCTCATGGAGTGTGCTGGACGCACAGGGGCGGGAGACACGGGTCACCCTGTTTGACGTGCATCCGGGGGCGGATATTCCGGCCAGCATGTTCGACCTGCCTGCCCAGCCTGAAGAATAGCGGAACCGTTTTGGGCCTACTGGAAAAACCCGCAACGCATGGCGATATTAAAGCCAGACAGGACCGATGTTTGAGACCGAGGGTATGAACGCCATGACCATACGGCACGCAGCGCCATGACGGAGGATGACCTGTTTGGCGCAACCCCACCATCCGCCGCAGGGGCAGCGGACGGCGCAGCGCGCGCGGGGGGGCGGTCTGCCCCAACCCAGCCACTGGCTGACCGTCTGCGCCCGGCCTGTCTGGCCGATGTGGTGGGGCAGGGGCATTTGTTGGGGCCAGAGGGCACACTAACCCTTATGCTCGAACGGGGCACCCTGCCCAGCCTGATCCTGTGGGGTGGGCCGGGGGTGGGCAAAACCACCATCGCCCGTCTGCTTGCACAGGCTGCGGGTCTGCGGTTCATGCAGATTTCGGCTGTGTTCTCGGGGGTGGCTGACCTTAAAAAAGCGTTTGATGCTGCCCGTAAGCTGGCTGCTGGCGGCGTGGGCACGCTGTTGTTCGTGGATGAAATTCATAGGTTCAACCGCGCCCAGCAGGATGGTTTTTTGCCTGTGGTGGAGGATGGCACCGTTGTGCTGGTAGGGGCCACGACCGAAAACCCCTCTTTTGCCCTGAACTCGGCCCTGCTCTCACGCTGTCAGGTCATGGTGCTCAACCGGCTCGATGACCCTGCCCTTGAGGCCCTTCTGGTCCGCGCGGAGGAGGAGACAGGCCACCCTCTACCCCTAACGGAGGACGGCCGCGCCACCCTGCGCGCCATGGCGGATGGAGATGGGCGTTACCTGCTGAACATGGTGGAACAGGTGCTGAGCCTGAAAAACACCAAACCACTGGATGCACAGGCTCTGGCCCGGCTGCTGGCCAAAAGGGCCACTCTGTACGACCGGGACCGCGAGGAGCACTACAACCTTATTTCCGCACTCCACAAATCGCTCCGTGGCTCGGACCCCGATGCAGCGTTGTACTGGTTTGCGCGGATGCTGGAAGGGGGCGAGGACCCGCGTTATCTGGCCCGCCGCCTGACCCGCTTTGCCACCGAGGATGTGGGCATGGCCGACCCCAACGCGCTGCCGCTGGCCATAGCTGCGTGGGAGACATACGAACGGCTTGGCTCGCCCGAGGGGGAACTGGCTCTGGCCCAGCTTGTGGTGCATCTGGCCACGGCTCCCAAGTCCAACGCCGCATACAAGGCGTATGGGGCGGCCCGCCGCGCGGCCAAGGCCACAGGCAGCCTTATTCCCCCCGCCCATATTCTGAACGCGCCTACGCGGCTGATGCAGGATATTGGCTACGGCAAGGGGTACGAATACGACCACGATGCGGAGGAAGGCTTCTCGGGGCAGAATTATTTCCCCGATGGTATGCGCCGCCAGACCTTTTATAATCCAACGGCCAGAGGCTACGAACGGGAGGTTAAACACAGGCTGGAAACATGGTCCCGCTTGCGGGAACGGCGCCAGTCGTGAATATCAGCGCATGAGTGTTGTCAATCTTACCGTGAGCGAGGACGAGGCCGGCATCCGCCTCGACCGTTATTTCCGCCGCCATTACCCGCACCTGACCCAGGGCGCGCTGCAAAAACTGTGCCGTACGGGCCAGATTCGCGTTGAGGGCAAACGGGTGGAGGCTTCCACCCGGCTGGAGCCGGGGCAGAGTGTGCGCGTGCCGCCCATTCCCATGGCCGCCAAGCCCTCGCGCGATGTGCCGCGCCCGCTGGACGACAAGCTTGTGCGCGAAATCCAGCGCATGGTCGTCTATCAGGACAAGCACCTGATCGTGCTCAACAAACCCTCCGGCCTTGCCGTGCAGGGTGGTCCGGGCATCACCCGCCATGTGGACATGATGCTCGATGGCCTGCGTGAAAACCCCGAAGACCCACGCCCAAGGCTGGTCCACCGGATCGACCGCGATACGTCTGGTCTGCTGTTGCTGGCCAGAACCCCCGGTGTTGCAGCCAAGCTTGCGGCGGCCTTTAGGGGGCGGGACGTAAAAAAAACATACTGGGCCGTTGTTGTGGGCCGGCCAGACCCGCTCTCGGGCGAGATTGACCAGCCACTCGCCCGCCTTGGGGTTGGCCCCGGCGCCATTACGGTTGCCGCCGACCGCAAGGATGAGGACGCCCAGTCCGCCCGCACGGTGTACGAGGTGCTGGATTCGGCGGCGCGCAAGTTCTCATGGCTTGGGCTTTCCCCACTGACGGGGCGCACACACCAGTTGCGCGTGCATTGCGAATCCCTTGGCACTCCCATTCTGGGAGACCCCAAATATGGCGGGGCCACAGCTCATCCTTCGGGCTTTACAGACCAGTTGCACCTGCACGCGCGGGAGTTGGACATGCCACACCCCGCAGGTGGTCGGCTGGTTGTGAGTGCTGAACTGCCCCCCCATATGCGTGAGACCTTTCGCGCTCTGGGCTTTACACCCGGAACAACGCCCCCTCCTGCGCGCAAGGGCGGTTGAGCGGTAACGGACCTCGCGCGGGAGAGAATGTGAAGATGCGGTTAAAGTGGAAAATTGGCCTGCTTGCGGGTGTTGTGGCTGTGGTCGCGGGTGGCGGGACAATTTTTTCCGCAACGCAGGACGCAACATGGCTTAAAACCCGGCTGAGCGATGCCGTGGAACAAAGCACGGGGCGGCACCTGAGCATTGGCACGCTGCATGTGTGGGTGCTGCCCTTCCCATGGGTGGAGGCGCAGGATGCGCGCCTCTCCGGTGTGGAGGACGGTGGCCCGGACGCGCTGGTGGTCAGGCAGGTGCGGGCGCGGCTTTCCATTATGCCACTGTTTTCCCACCGCATTGCTTTTCGTGATGTAAGCGTGATTGCTCCAAGAATAACCCTGCGCCGCCTGAGCGATGGTCGGGCTGACTGGCTGCTGACCCCGCCCGCCACGGAGCCGGAGGCCAATACCTCCACCACCGCTGCGCGCATGCACTGGAATGTGGGCGTGTCGGACCTGACGGTCCTGCAGGCCAATGTGGTGTGGGATGATGCACTAACCCATTACTCAGGCACGTTTGGTCTGACCAAGGCGGCCATACACGGGCTGGACGGCACCGCCCCCAATCTGGACATACAGGGCCAGAAAGGGGCGGCAGGCTTCAGCCTGACCGGGCAGACAGGTCCGTTCTGGCCCCTTGGCGCGCAACTGCCCCTGCAACTGCGCCTGAGCCTGAACAATGGTGGGCACTCCATAGGTCTTGCCCATGTGGATGGCGTGATCAACGCTCCACAGGCCGAACGTAAGTATGACCTGCATCTGGGCGGCTCGGTCGGGCAGTTGCAGGACCTGAACGTCTTTTTCCCCCATGCCAATCTGCCCGATGGGCAGAACCTCTCGGTTGATTTGAGCGTGGGTGGCAGTGGCGATGCCCCGCAGGTACAAAGCCTGCATGTGCGCACAGGCCGTGTGGATCTGGGCCGCTGGCTACCACAGGCCGCCCTGACCCGTGTTGTCGTGGATGCCCCCACGCCAGCAGACCCGATAAGCCTGCATGTGGACGGGCAGATGGGTGATCAGCCGGTAGGCATGAATGGCTCGGCAGCGACCCTGGGCCAGCTAGCCCTTATGCAGGAACAGGCCAAAGCCCCGGTTGATCTGGCACTTACGCAGGGCAATTCCTCCGTGCAGGTCAAGGGAGCACTCAGTGCCGCCCATTCCGCGCTGGATGTGCAGGGCAGGCTGGACCATCTGAGCTTTGGCACACAATGGCCAGATGCGACCGGGCTTACCGTAGCGGGCCACGTTGAGAGCGATAAAACGCAACTCCTGTATAAAAACCATACCGTGGCGGATGTGTTGCATGGCCTTACACTTGCGGCGGACGTGCAGGTGCAGGCCATGAGCTGGCAGGGTGTGGCCTGGTCGCAGGTGCAAACACACGTTGCTCTGGCCAATGCCCGTCTGGCACTGGACCCCATCCATGCCGTAGGCAATGGCCAGCAGCAGGTGGCGCGGTTTGTGTATGACCTCTCCGGCGCGCAGCCACAGGTTGAGGCATCGGCCCGCTCCGTGTTCCTGCCCTTGGCTGTTGTGCAGGCATGGATGCACGTAGCGCCAGATATGCAGGGTACGGTCCAGCTTGTGGGTGCGCTCTCCGCGCAGGGGGATACTGCTCAGGCCCGGAGCGCGTCCCTTGCAGGGCACCTTGGTGCGTCTGTGGTGGATGGCAGCGTGGGTGGTGCACTCATTCGCCGTCTGCTTGGGCCGCAGGTGCCGGTCAAGGGGCAGATGCCCATCCGCTGCTTTGGCGTGCATACACAGTTTGCCGATGGCGTGGCCCATATTGATCAGGTCGGTCTGGAGAGCGATTTTCTGCACCTGCGCGGGCAGGGAACAGTGGCGCTGGCCACGCATGAGCTCAACATGCAGCTTGCTCCGCAGGTGCTGCTGGGTGGGGCTTCTGCCTCGTCCTCCCTGCACGTAACAGGTCCATGGAACAGTCCGCAGGTGAGCATGGCAGCCGCGGATGACGGGCGCGTTGGCATCACCATTGGCGGTGGAGGGGATGAGGGCTCGTCCTGCGCAGCACTCCTTGCCACTGCGCGTGAGGGAGCCGATGGCCCAAGCCCGACCACAGTGGCCAAAAAAGCCAGCAAGGAGCAAAAAATCATGAACATGCTGCACGGTCTGGGGCTGTTCCGGTGAGCGGAAGCGTAACTAACATGCCCCAGCGCACCCCACCGGGGCGCAAGCGCTTTTGGAAGCAGGTTGAGCTTGTCCCGCACGAAGGTGGGTTTGCCGTGCAACTGGACGGGCGCAGCGTGCGCCTGCCGGGCAAGACCGCCCTATGCGCGCCCTCCCGCGCGCTGGCCGAGGCGCTGGTGGCGGAATGGCAGGCCGCCGGGCAGAGTGCTGATGGGTATTTTACCCCCGATGACCTGCCCTTGACCGGTATTGCCGGGTCCATGCTTGAGCGTATTCCACAAGCGCGGAATGGTGTGGTGGAGAGCCTTCTGGCCTACGCCAACAGCGATCTGGTCTGTTACCGCGATGGCGCTGGCGGCAGGCTGGCGCGCCAGCAGGCAACCCTGTGGGACCCGTGGCTGGCATGGCTTGGCAAAACCTACGGGGTAAGCTTCCAGACCACGCTCGGGGTTATGCCCATCTGCCAGTCTGCTCAGGACCTGTCTGCCCTGCGGAGTGTTATGGAGGGCATGACAAACGCGCAACTGGCCGTGCTGGGGGTTGCGGTGCCTGCACTGGGGAGTCTGGTGCTGGGGCTGGCGCTGCTTGGTGGTGCTGCGGTGGAGGAACTGGTTGCCTGCGCCACAGTAGATGAGCGCGAGCAGATGGCGGTCTGGGGACAGGATACCGAGGTCACGGATCGCATTGCCCGTATGCAGATGGAACTGGAAACAGCCGCCCGGTTTGAGGCGTTAATGCATCAAACCTGAGTGTCCGCCCCTCCAATGCCCTGCGCGCAGGGGTGGTGGGGGTGTTTGCGCACTTGGAGTTTTGCTGTTTTTCTGGTCACATCAAACAGCGGTATCGTTTTTTTGCAGGAGAGTAATCAGGTCATGAAGATCAGCAATGGTATATTGGCTGCGGCAGTGGTCGCGGGGCTTTCTCTCTCTGGTCTGTCCGCTCAGGCGGCGGGTCCGGGTGGCCCGGGTGGTCCCGGTGGCTGGGGTGGCGGCATGGGTGTTGGCTCCACCTTTGGTGGCCCGGCAGGCAATGCGCTGGACGGGCTGGACCTGACCCGCAAGCAGCGCAACCAGATTGCGACGATCCTTAAGGAAGCGCATGATCAGGATCAGGCGCAGGACACGCAGGAAGAGTTTGAAAATCTGCATGCCCAGATCGAGGACCTGCTGAGTGCGCCCGGCCCGCTTGATCAGGACAAAATTGCGCAGGTGCAGCAGAAAATGGCCACACTGCGTGCAGAGCGTGAAGCAAGGCACCTCCAGACCGCCAGCCGTATCCATGACGTGCTGACCACCGACCAGCTTGCCCAGATGCGCCAGCGGCAGAAGCGCATTCATGAACTGCTGAACGAGCTGAGCGCGTTGCAGCATCCCGCCCAGCAGACTTCCTCGGATAGCCAGAAGAAGTAAAAACCAGAAGTTCCTTGACTCAGGGCCCGGTCTTACCGTAAGCCCTGCTACAAATCAGGACCGCCACTCCGCGAGTGTTCGCGCAGTGACGCGTCTCGTTATGGGGTGTGTTGCACTTGTTCGAAGCTCTTTCAGGCAAGCTTTCCGGGGTTTTTGATGGTCTCGCCAAACGTGGCGCGCTGTCCGAAGCCGATGTGATGGAGGCGATGCGCGAAGTCCGTCTGGCCATGCTGGATGCGGACGTCGCGCTGCCCGTTGTTAAGGACTTTGTTAACAAGGTTAAGGAGCGCGCGGTTGGTCAGGAGGTGCTGGAAAGCATTTCTCCCGGTCAGGCTGTCGCCAAAATTGTTAACGATGCGCTGATCGATGCACTCGGCGGTGCAGGCGTTGCCCCCCTTAACCTGAACGCCATACCCCCTGTGCCGGTCCTTATGGTCGGGCTTCAGGGGTCTGGTAAAACCACCACATCGGGCAAGCTGGCCCTGCGCCTTGCTACGCGTGAGCGTAAAAAGGTGCTGCTGGCCTCGCTCGATACGCAGCGCCCCGCCGCCCAGTTGCAGTTGGCTCAACTGGCCGTGCAGGCGGGTGTGACCTCCCTGCCCATTATCGCAGGGCAGACGCCGGTGGAAATCGCCCGTCGCGCCCTCGATGTCGGTCGCAGGGAAGGGTATGACGTTGTCATCCTCGATACAGCGGGTCGTCTGTCTATTGACGAAGCGCTGATGGAGGAAGTCCGCCAGATCAGGGACGTCACACACCCGGCGGAAACGCTGCTGGTCGTGGACGCCATGACCGGGCAGGACGCGGTCAACACCGCCAAGGCGTTTAACGAGGCCGTGGGCGTGACCGGTGTGGTCATGACCCGTATGGATGGTGATGCGCGCGGTGGCGCGGCCCTGTCCATGAAGGCCATTACCGGCGCGCCCATCAAGCTGACCGGTTCGGGCGAAAAGCTGGACGCGCTGGATGAGTTCCATCCCGAGCGTGTGGCAGGCCGTATTCTGGGTCTGGGCGATATTGCCGGTCTTGTGGAAAAAGCAGCCGATACGCTTGACCACGAGGAAGGCGAGCGTCTGGCCCAACGTATGATGGCTGGCAAGTTCGATCTGGATGACTACGCATCCCAGATCCGCCAGATCAACAAGCTTGGTTCCATTTCCGGTATTCTGGGAATGTTGCCGGGTATGGGTAAGGTCAAGGAAGCGCTGGGGGACAAGGACCTTGATACGTCCGTCCTTAAGAAGCATCTGGCCATTATCGGTTCCATGACCCGTGGCGAACGCCGTGCGCCGGGGATTATCAAGGCCTCGCGCAAAAAACGTATTGCCGCAGGGTCGGGAACAACAGTTCAGGACATCAATAAACTGCTCAAGCAGTTCGACATGATGTCCACCATGATGAAGCGTTTTAACAAACTGGGCGTGAAAGGTCTCATGCGCCAGGGAATGTCTGCGCTCATGCCTAAGGGAATGGGTGGAGGTCCGCCGGGTGGCCCCGGTGGTTCTCCCTTCCGCTAATGCGGCCTGTTTCTGCCTAAGTTTTCCGGGTTTTGTTTTTCGGTCTGGAGTATTCCGAATGAGTGTTAAAATTCGTCTTGCCCGCGCTGGTGCCAAGAAGCGTCCTTACTACCACATTGTTGTGGCAGACAGCCGCAGCCCGCGCGATGGCCGTTTTATTGAAAAAGTGGGTGCCTATAACCCCATGCTGCCGTCCGACCATGCTGAACGCGTGCGTCTGGTCAGCGAACGTATCACGCACTGGCTCTCCCAGGGTGCGCAGCCGACCGATCGTGTTGCCCGCTTCCTTGGTAACGCTGGTCTGATCGCCAAGCCGAGCTTCAACGAGCAGCCCAAGCAGTCTGCTCCGAAGAAGAAGGCGCAGGAACGTGCAGCCGCTGCCGCCAAAGCAGCAGAAGCCGCAGCTTGAGCTAAGCCGAGCCAGCCATGCAGCCTGACCTGATCCTGATTGGTGTTGTGGGTAAACCGCATGGAGTGCGCGGCCTTGTGCGCGTGCATTCCTACGCGGCGGATGCTGCAACATTGGAGGATTACGCGGTTCTGCAGGATGCGCAGGGGCGTAAATGGTCCTTGCGTTGGTGCGGTGCGGATGGCGTTGCCGAGATTAAAGACGCAAATGGCAAGCCTTTGGCGGACCGGACTGCGGCACAGGCGTTGGTGAACACCCGCCTGTACGTGCCGCGCTCCAGCCTGCCGGAGCCAGAGGAAGAAGAATTCTACCATGCCGATCTGATCGGTATGGAGGCGTTCGAAAAAGGTCTTTCTCTGGGGCGTGTCATCATGGTGCACGATTACGGTGCTGGCGCCAGCCTTGAGCTGGGCGATGGCTCACTGGTTCCCTTTACAAAGGCCTGCGTGCCGGAAGTAAAGCTGGACGAGCGGACCATAACCATTGTTCGCCCCGAGGAAGTCTCGGGGGAAGAAGGGCGTGGCGTTGGCAAACGGCAGACGGGGGTGCCAGCATGAGCTGGAAAGCCACCGTTGTTACACTCTTTCCGGATATGTTTCCCGGGCCTTTGGGGCAGTCCCTTGCGGGGCGCGCGCTGGAGAACGGAGTGTGGGAATGCCGTACCGAAGACCTGCGAGAGCACGGTCTGGGCCGCCATCGTGCTGTGGATGATACGCCGTTTGGCGGGGGCGCTGGCATGGTTATCCGCCCGGACGTGGCAGATGCGGCACTTGCCGCAACAGCAGCGGAGGCCAACATACCGTGTGTGTATCTTACACCACGGGGGCGTCCGCTTACACAGGCTGATGTGCGGCGTTATGCCGCGGGGCCGGGTGTTATGCTGCTATGTGGTCGGTTTGAAGGGGTGGACGAACGCTTTTTGCAGGCACGGGGTGTCGAGCAGGTTTCCATCGGGGATTATGTCCTTTCAGGTGGAGAGACTGCGGCTCTGGTTCTGCTGGATGCGTGTGTTCGTCTGCTCCCCGGTGTAATGGGGAGTGAGTTGAGCGGCGTGGAGGAAAGTTTTTCCGACGGGCTGCTTGAATATCCACATTATACCCGTCCGGCCGTGTGGGAGGGGCATGAGGTGCCCGAAGTTCTGCTTTCGGGTAACCATGCCGCCATAGCACAGTGGCGGCAGGCAAAGGCTGAAGAGACAACGCGGGAAAGAAGGCCGGATCTGTGGTCTGCCTGGCTGGCTCGCAAAAATGGAAACAGGGCTGCAGCTGTGGGCGGGGCCGCACAGGCAGACCTAGGGGTTTGAGAAGGATACCGACATGAACATTATCCAGCAGTACGAAGCTGCAGAAATTGAACGTCTGACAGCAGCACGCGCAGTGCCCGTATTTGATGCCGGTGACACCGTGCGTGTTTCCGTGCAGGTCAAGGAAGGCGAACGCGTTCGTCTTCAGGCATTCGAAGGTGTTGTGATTGCCCGCTCCAACAAGGGCCTGAACAGCAACTTTACCGTGCGTAAGATCTCCAACGGTGAAGGCGTGGAACGTGTGTTCCCGCTGTACGCCCCGACCGTGGCCGAAATCAAGGTCGTGCGTCGTGGTAAAGTGCGTCGCGCAAAGCTGTATTACCTGCGTGGTCGTAGCGGTAAGTCTGCCCGTATTGCAGAACGCCCGCGTGAAGTTGTTGCTCCGGCAGCAGCAGGCTAAAAGCCACAGGGCTTTTGGGCACGACGCCAGATATGGCTTGTGTGAACCCGACTGGCCCCCGGCCAGTCGGGTCTTTGTGATAAAACAGGGTGTGGGCAGCGGATATTCCATGCTGTTCGCACGGATATAAAGTTAAGGAGGATGCGCATGGCTGCGCGTACGTTGTTCGACAAGATCTGGGACGATCATGTCGTGGAAACCCTTCCGGACGGCACCTCCATTCTTTATATCGACCGCCACCTCGTACATGAGGTGACCAGTCCGCAGGCATTTGAAGGCCTGCGTCTGGCAGGGCGCAAACTGCGCCACCCGGACAGGACCGTGGCCGTTGTGGACCATAACGTGCCCACATCCGACCGGAGCCAGCCGATTGAGGAAGCGGACAGCCGCAACCAGATCGAAACGCTGGAACGCAACGTCAAGGAATTTGGCGTTCCCTATTTTCCGCTTCTGTCGGCCAATCAGGGTATCGTGCATGTGGTCGGGCCAGAGCAGGGCATTTCCCTGCCGGGTATGACCATTGTGTGTGGTGACTCGCATACTTCCACGCATGGCGCGCTGGGGTCGCTGGCGTTTGGTATTGGCACGTCCGAGGTCGAGCATGTCATGGCCACGCAGACCATTCTGCAACGCCCGGCCAAAAACATGCGCGTGAACGTGGAAGGAACACCCGGTGCTGGTGTTTCCGCCAAGGACATCATGCTGGCCATTATCGGCCATATTGGCACTGCCGGTGGCACGGGCCATGTGATCGAGTTTGCCGGTTCGGCCATTCGTGGGTTGGACATGGCTGGCCGTATGACCATCTGCAACATGGCGATCGAGGCCGGTGCCCGCGCAGGGCTGGTGGCCCCGGACGAAACCACGTTCGAGTATGTTCGCAATCGCCCGTTTGCCCCCAAGGGCGAAGGGTTTGAGCAGGCCGTGGCATACTGGAAGAGCCTTGCCACAGATGGAGGCGCGCATTTTGACCGCGAAGTGACGCTGCGGGCTGAGGACATCGGCCCAACGCTGACATGGGGCACCAGCCCTGAAACAGTTCTAGCCATTACCGATACCGTGCCAGACCCCGCACAGCAGACGGACGAGGGCGTAAAGGCCCAGATGCAGCGCATGCTGGATTATATGGGCCTGACCGCCGGGCAGAAAATTGCCGGAACACCCGTGGATGTGGTGTTCATTGGTTCGTGCACCAACAGCCGGATTGAAGACCTGCGTATGGCGGCCCAGATTGCCGCGGGCCGCAAGGTCGCCCCCGGTGTGCGCGCCATGATCGTGCCCGGTTCGGGCAACGTCAAACGCCAGGCCGAGGAAGAAGGGCTGGACCGTATTTTTCTGGATGCCGGGTTTGAATGGCGCGAGGCCGGGTGCTCCATGTGCCTTGGCATGAACCCCGACCGGCTGACCCCCGGCCAGCGCTGCGCATCCACCTCCAACCGTAATTTTGAAGGGCGGCAGGGGCCGGGTGGGCGCACGCATCTGCTCTCCCCCGCCATGGCGGCCGCAGCGGCAGTCACGGGCTGCCTGACCGATGTGAGGGAACTGGCATAATGGAAAAGTTCGTCACGCTCTCCGCTATCGCTGCGGCCCTGCCAGAGGCCAACATTGATACGGACAAGATCATTCCTGCCCGGTTTTTGAAAACCACGCAGCGCACGGGTCTTGGCAAGCATGCGTTTGATGCCATGCGTTACCTGCCTGATGGTACGGAAAATCCGGATTTTGTGCTTAACCAGCAGCCTTGGCGCAAAGCCGAAATTCTGGTCACGTATGACAATCTGGGCTGTGGCTCCTCGCGTGAGCATGCGCCTTGGGCGTTGCTGGATTTTGGTATCCGCTGCGTGATCGCGCCATCTTTTGCCGATATTTTCTTTAACAACTGCTTCAAGAACGGCATCCTGCCCATCCGTCTCCCGCGTGAGATCTGTGATGAGCTGATGGGTGACGCCCAGATGGGTAGCAATGCCCGCCTGACGGTGGACCTGCCGCGCCAGGTTGTTATTCGCCCCAATGGGGAGGAAGTGCCGTTCGAGATTGATGCGTTCCGCAAGCATCTGCTGCTCGAAGGGCTGGATGATATCGGCCAGACCCTTAAGCACGAAGCCAATATTACAACGTATGAAAAACGGCAGGATCAGGCCAAATCCTGGCTGCCCACCATTCATTTTGATTGAACAGACCCATACGGAGCACCGCCATGACAGACCCCAAGCAGCCCGTTAAACTCCTTGTCCTGCCCGGAGATGGCATTGGCCCGGAAGTTGTGCGTGAAGTCGGCCGCATTATTGCATGGCTGGAAAAAAAGCGCGGCCTGACATTTGAACTGACCGAAGATCTGGTTGGTGGTGCATCTCTGGCGGAATATGGCGTGCCGATCCGTGATGAGGTGATCGAGAAGGCATGGGCGGCCGATGCCGTTCTGTTCGGTTCGGTGGGGGACCCCAAGTGGGGGCATGTCAGCTTTGACAAGCGCCCCGAGGTTGCCATTCTCAAGCTGCGTCAGGAACTGGGGCTCTTTGCCAACCTGCGCCCTGCCAAGGTGTTTGACGCACTGGTGGATAGCAGCACACTCAAGCCCGATGTTGTGCGCGGTCTGGATATTATGATCGTGCGTGAGACAGTGGGCGGCATTTATTTTGGCGACCCGCGCGGGATTGAAACCCTGCCCGATGGTTCCAAGCGCGGCATTAACACCGAAGTGTACACCACGTCGGAAATCCAGCGCGTTGCCCGCGTTGCGTTCGATCTGGCCCGTAAGCGTGACAACCGCGTGTGTTCGGTGGAAAAATGCAACGTGATGGAAAGCGGACTGCTGTGGAAAGAGGTCGTGACCGATGTGCACGCCCGTGACTTCCCTGACGTCGAACTTTCCCACATGCTGGCCGATAACTGCGCCATGCAGTTGGTGCGGAACCCGCGCCAGTTTGACGTGCTGGTAACGGGCAACCTGTTTGGCGATATTCTGTCCGACCTTGCCTCCACGCTGACGGGTAGCCTTGGCATGCTCCCCTCCGCCACGCTGGGTGCGGAACAGGCCGATGGCCGCCGCCCGGCACTGTACGAACCCATTCATGGTAGTGCGCCCGACATTGCCGGGCAGGGCATTGCCAACCCGATTGCCCAGATCCTCTCCTTTGCCATGTTGCTGCGTTATTCGCTGAACCTGCAGTCGGAGGCGGATATGATCGAGCAGGCTGTCTCCAACGTGCTGGCCAGTGGCCTGCGTACGGCGGACATTATGGCCGAAGGCATGGCCCGCGTTGGTACGTCTGTTATGGGCGAGGCCATTGTGCGCGAACTGGACAAGCTCCAGAACAGCTAGGACCTGCACATACGCAACAAAAAAGCCGCCCACGTAAATGTGAGGCGGCTTTTTTGTGCCTGATAATCCGGTGGAGACGGGGGCTCCCGCACCGTGCCATCAAGACAAACAAAAAGGCCGGTACCCAAGGGTGACCGACCTTTTATGCCTGCAAAACAGGAGGAGGCTGGCTTAGAAGCCTTCGCGTTCCAGACGCTTCCGTTCCATTTTGCGTGCGCGACGTACGGCTTCTGCCGCTTCACGCGCTTTGCGTTCGGACGGCTTTTCAAAGTGCCGACGCAGTTTCATTTCACGGAAGATGCCTTCGCGCTGCATTTTTTTCTTGAGCGCTTTAAGAGCCTGATCGACATTGTTGTCACGGACTAGAACGTGCACTTGGTCACTAACCCCTGTTCAAAAAAAATCCGGTAAACCGGTTTTTGGGAAGCCATTAAGGAAGGAGATCCGCGTTACCCTTCCGGGCTGCCGATTCCACTGTTGGCGGTCTCTATAACACGGCCTTAAGACAAGATACAATTCGTTCTTGCGTATCAGACCCGCACTTCCGTGTGTTTTATTGTGGTTGTGCAAAAAAACAGGACAACAAAAGCATGTCGGTTCTAGCCATAGCCCGGATGGGCCACCCGGTTCTGCTGCAACGTGCGGTTGAGGTGGAGGATGTAAGCGCTCTCCATATCAGGGATCTGTTGCAGAATATGCGAGAAACCCTGACCGAAAGTGGCGGTGTGGGTCTAGCGGCACCTCAGGTGCATGTGCCCCTCAGGCTGTTCCTCTACTCGGTGCCGCCCGCACGCAGCGAGGGGGAGGATGATCCACCACGCCCCGTGCAGGCGCTGATCAACCCCATATTGGAGCCAGATGGCCCGGATATGATGCAACGCCTTGAAGGCTGCCTGTCCATTCCCGGATTCCGGGGGGAGGTGCCGCGTTATCGCCGTGTGCGCTATAGTGGGTGGGATGAGCACGGCGCACGGGTGGAAGGTGTGGCCTCGGGGTTCTGTGCCAATGTCATGCAGCATGAAATGGATCATCTGGACGGAATCCTCTATCCCATGCGTATGACGGATATGGCCCGCTTTGGTTTTGAGGCGGAAATAACACGGTATGGGGTAAAGGCATGAGCATGCTGCCGGGTAAAATGGAACAGGCACTCTCTCTGGCTGTGGCAACGCTGGCAGCAGGCGTTATGCCTGCCCCCATGGAGCGCGATACGGACCGGGACGATGCCCTGCGCAAGCTGGCCGCAGTTGCGGGGGAGTGTGGGTGGAGCATGGCAACACTCCGTTCCGTGGCGGGGCCAAATGCGGACCTCCTTTTTCCCGCAGGGGTGGTGGAGATGGTGGAGGCATGGTCCGACCTGTGTGACCGCACCATGGTGGACGCCATGCGGGACACGCCCGAGCCAAGGCTGAGCAGGCGGGTGCGTCAGGCTATTCTGCTGCGCCTGCCCGTTGATGGGCCACGACGGGCTGCGGCATTGCGGGGCATGAAAGTCTTTTTGTCCTGCAAGGGGCAAAAAGCTTTCAGGCGCGCATGGGTGCGTACGGTCAACGCCATATGGCAGGCCGCGCAGGATGACGCGACGGGTCTGACCTATGTCAGCAAAAGGCTGACTTTGGGGGCGGTGTATGCCTCGGTCTTCCTGTATTGGCTCAGCCGGGGGGGGGATCAGGCCGGGTTGGAGGCGTTTGTTGACCGGCGGTTGGCCGATGTGCTGCGCATAGGCCGCCTTAAGGCCCGTTTTGGCGCACCCGTTGCCACACCAGCCCCCGCCAAAGGATAGGCGCGCGGATGGCCATGCCACCGCCCCACGAGCGCGCGGGCTCCGATCTGCTTTTTTTGCGCGAGGAAAGCCTGCGACTGGCGCAAACACTCATGTTCCTGGCCGCGCGGGATATGGCCGAGGCCGTAGCCCCCGTGCTGGAGGAAGATGGCCTTGGTCGCGCGCATTATCGCGTGTTGCAGGTTCTGGCCTTTAGCCCCGGTATTCCCGTCAGCCGGTTGCAGGACATTCTGGGTGTGACCAAGCAGAGTCTGGGGCGCACATTGCAAGAACTGGATGGGCGGGCCTATCTGGAGAGCCGGACCGGACGGCAGGACAGAAGGCAGAAGCTGCTGTTTTTAAGCCCAACGGGCAAAGCGGCGGAAGCCCGGCTTTTTGCGGTGATCCGCCAAAGGCTGGTCGCTGCCTACCGGGAGGCAGGGGGAACTGCGGTGGAAGGCTTCCGGCGTGTTATAAGTGGTATGCTGTCCGAGCATAGTCGTGCCTTGCTCACGGAAGAGAGCGTAGGCCGCAGGGAAGGGCGTTAACATGTCTGAGCAGATAACAACCACCGAAGGGGACGTTGCGTCCCATGTTATGGTGGTGGATGACGACCCACGCCTGCGCCGCCTGTTGCAGCGGTACCTGTTTGAGCATGGGTTCCGCGTAAGCGTTGCAGCCAATGCGACGGAGGCGCGGCATACGCTTGAAGGGATTCAGCCCGACGCCCTTGTGCTGGATGTGACCATGCCCGGAGAGAACGGTCTGGACCTGACCCGCGCCCTGCGCGATGCCGGGCAGGACCTGCCCATTCTGCTCCTGACCGCGCGGGGCGAACCAGAAGACCGTATTACCGGGCTGGAAGCAGGGGCGGATGATTATCTGGGTAAACCGTTTGAACCGCGAGAACTGCTGTTGCGGCTCAAGGCGCATCTCAGGCGGCACCAGCCTCCGCCGCCCACGGATAACCTGCGGATTGTCAGGCTGGGGGACAAGGAGTTCGACCCGGTCAGGCTGCTGCTGAGCGGGCCGGATGGCAACATCCACCTGACCGGGGGGGAGGCTGCTCTGCTGTGCGTTCTGGCGCGTAGACCCAACGAGACCTTCACGCGTGAGGACATTGCCAAGGCCATGGACATGACCGAAATTGGCGAGCGCGCGGTGGATGTGCAGGTTACGCGCCTGCGCCGCTGCATAGAGCCAGACCCGCGTGAGCCGCGCTTTTTGCATACGGTGCGGGGCCGAGGGTACGTGCTCAAGCCGGGTCTGTAGGGCGTATGACCGGCCGCAAGGGTTTTCGCCTTTTTCCGCGTGGGGGGTGGACCTCACTCAAGATGGAAAAATCGGTCAGGCGTGTACTGCCCCGCTCCCTGTTGGGACGGTCCTTGCTGATTGTTCTCTTTCCACTGCTGATCACGCAGGGAATCGCGCTTGAACTGTATTACGGCAATTTTCTCAAAGTCGTATCCCGGCGGCTTACGGGCTCTGTTACGGCGGAAATTGTTCTGTCCCTCAATGCGCTGGAACGGCTGAAAAACCCGGCGGATAAGGAGTGGTTTGTTGCACAGGCCCGTGAGCAGCTACAGCTTATAGAAATCTGGCGACCGGGAGAAAAACTCGCCCGCGTTGGCTCCACCCATGTTCTGGGCCCCATGGATGATGACCTTGTGCATGCCCTGCATGAGGGCATTGATTATCCGTTTTTTGTCAAATGGCGGCATTTTCATCATACGGTACGGATTTACATTCAGCTCCCGGATGGGGTGCTGGAAATTGATACACCCAGAAAACGGCTGGATATGGGGCAGATCTGGCTGTTTGTCGCGTGGACTGTAGGCAGCACTCTGCTGTTGTTCATTATCGCGGGGCTGTTCATGCGCAATCAGGTGCGGGCCATCCGCCAGTTGGCTCAGGCGGCGGAACAGTTTGGCATGGGGCGCGATATTGGCCCCATACGCCCCGCAGGCGCGCAGGAGGTGCGTAAGGCTGCTGTAGCCTTCAACCGCATGCAGGACAGGATAACCCGCTTTGTGGCGCAACGTACGGGCGTTCTGGCGGGTGTTTCGCATGATCTGCGCACCCCACTGACCCGCCTGCGCCTGTCTTTGGCCATGATGCCCCGTGAAGGGGCCATATGCGCCAAAGGCATGACCGAAGATCTGGACGAGATGATCGGTGATATTGCCGAGATGGAACACATGATCGACAGCTACCTTTCCTTCGCACGGGGGGAAGGGTCGGAGAGCGTGCAAAAGGTTGAAATGCTGCCTTTTCTGGAGGATGTGGTGGCAGCCGCGCGACGGGCCAGTGTGCATGTTCGCGCACTTGTGGTGGAGCCGGGGCTGCACGCACATATGCGACCAGATGCCATGCGCCGCGCATTGGGCAACCTGTTTGATAACGCCCGCAGGCATGGCGCGAGTGTTGTGCTGAGCGCGCGCCACGTTGCCGGGGGGGTCAGTATTCTGGTGGATGACGATGGACCGGGCATTCCGCCAGACCGCCGGGCGCATGTGCTGCGTGCGTTTGAGAGCGGGCAGGGCGGCGGCACGGGGCTGGGGCTGACCATTGCGCGCGACATCATTCGGGCGCATGGGGGCGAAATGGCGTTGGAGAACGCGCCTGAAGGCGGGTTGCGGGTAAGGCTATATCTGCCAAACTAGGGCAGTCTGCCCATCCGGCTGTGTTGTTTTACAGGGAGTTACCCGACCCGAAGTGACCGGGGCCTGAACTGTTGTTGAACATGCCACCCTGTCCGCCAGCGGCCCCGGAACCCATCATGTTCTGCATGGGGTTATAGCGGCCCACATTCCCCAGAATCTGCTGGAGCGCATTGATCTTGGTGCCCGGCGTTGGCGTGATCTCGTTGATCATGGCAACGTGCTTGGCATCCTTGAGGCTGAGGGTGCGCATGCTTTCCAGTGTGCCGGCATTGTTGAACTTGAGCACAACAAGGTTCTGCTTGATCACACCGGGAAAATCCATGGGCACCAGATGGGTGGTCATGGAAATGTAAATCCAGATGTTATCGTCAAACGCACCCTTGGTGGTGGGGGAGCCCATAAGGTCAATGGCGTCCGCACGGGTGCTGGAGCCGGGTTCAAGCTGGCTGTATTCTTCAGGCTCGATAATGGAGCCTCTGGGCGTGGGGGTGGGGCCAAAAACCTGACAGCCAGACAATACAAGAACAGTGGCAAGTGCCCCGCAGGCACTTTTAAGGCGCGATGTCTTGGTCTTGCGTGGCGGCGTCATCTGGTCAGGGTGTCCCAAACGTAAGATTGTGATCCATGATCGTCATCCAACTGGCAACGGCCATTTCTGTCCGATGCCCCAACACTCGCGGGGCGTCAATTGCTGAATGGCAAAAAGAGCACGCTTTGTGCGCTTCATGCATTGTCATTACTCCATAAAGTTCCGCTTGTGTGGTAGATTGTTCATGCGGTGACCAGAAAGCTTTGTCCCGAGCGTGTCCCGCCTGCTTGTTTCAGCGTTACTTCAGGAGACCTCCATGACCGAAAAGCCAGAATTTTTTCGCCCTCTGGCCGTGCGCCGAATCGGAATACTGGGAACGGATATGACTGTGGAAGCCACGCCGGACGAATGTAAAAAAGTAGCCAGGCGGCTGGGCTTGCAGGATGTGGCCATGCTGCGCTGCCGCTACCGGCTCAAGGACAATGGACGGGGCGTTGTTACGGCCGAAGGCGCCATGGCCGTCCGTTTTACGCAGACCTGCGTTGTGAGCATGGAAGCGTTTGAGGATATGATGGCGGGATCGTTTGTTATCCGCTTTGTTCCCGCCAGCCAGTTTGTGGAAGCTGACGCGCCCGATATGGACGCGATTGATGAAATTCCGTATGAGAGGCAGGACGTTGATCTGGGCGAGGCTGTGGTTGAGCAGTTTGCACTGGATCTGGAGCCCTATCCGCATGCGCCTGATGTTGCTCTCCCTCCCGGCCTGATCATGGATGAGGAAGAGGTGGAACAGCACGGTCTTGAGGAAGAGCCAGAGAAAAAGGCCAGTCCGTTTGCTGGTCTGGCCCGCTGGCGGGGTGGAAACGCGTAATTGCCCAAGTGTGGGTGTGGGGTTTTCTTTTAGGATTGCTTGCGAAAACGCTTGCTGTCTGCTAGAGGCCGCGGCTCAGTGCTGGTGTTAAACCTGTTATGTCGTCTGGCTGCGTTAACGCGTGACCGGGCGTGTTGTTCAAACCATTTTTATGAGAAGGGGCTGGGCTTATGGCTGTACCCAAAAAGAAAACCTCGCCTTCACGTCGTGGCATGCGTCGCAGCCATGAAGCTCTGCGTGCAGAAGCTCATGCTGAATGCTCCAACTGTGGCGAACTGAAGCGTCCTCACAATGTCTGCAGTCATTGTGGTCATTACGACGGTCGTGAAGTGATTGCCGCCGGCAAGGCACTCAAGGTCGCCGTTCGCGCCTGATTTTTCAGGCGTGAGAACGCGTGCTGCATCCGTCGCACGCGGGGTAATGGGGGTAAGGCATCTGCGGCATGGCAGAGAAGCAGGCATGAGCAAGACCGAGATTCCAGAAAGTTTTCCTTCCGACCCTAACGAGGTGTTCAATCTCGCCGTGGACGGGATGGGGGGCGATGGGGCTCCAGAAGTGGTTGTTGCCGGGCTTGCCGTTGCCGCCGAACGGCACCGCAATATCAAGGTGCTTCTGATCGGGGATGAAGCGCGCCTGCTCCCTTTGCTGGCGAAGTATCCCAAGGCTGCGTCCATATGCACGGTGTGGCATACGGATGTGTCTGTCTCGATGGACATGAAGCCAACATCCGCGCTGCGGATGCGTCAGTCCTCCATGCGGCTTGCCATGGACGCCGTGGCCAGTGGACGCGCCCAGGGGGTTGTGTCCGCCGGTAACAGTGGTGCCATGCTGGCGCTGGCCAAGATCGTGATCAAAACACTGCCGGGTATTTCCCGCCCGGCCATGGCGGCCATCAGCCCTACGATCAAGGGCGATGTGGTCATGCTCGATCTGGGTGCGAATGTTGCATGCGACTGGCGTAATCTGGTCGAATTTGCCGTTATGGGCGAAGCCTTTGCCAAGTCCGTACTAGGGTTGCCCGCGCCGACCATTGGGCTGCTCAACATTGGCGCGGAAGAACTCAAAGGGGACGAAAAGCTGCGCGTGGCGGCCGAAACCCTGCGCGAAAGTCCTCTTGCCGCCCAGTTCCATGGTTTTGTGGAAGGGCATGATATTACCGCAGGCACCACCGACGTGGTTGTAACTGACGGGTTTACCGGAAATGTCGCTCTTAAAACCGGCGAGGGTGTGCTCAAGATGGCCACAACCCTTTTGCGTCAGGTTTTCCAGCGTGGGATCATCTCCCGCCTTGGTTATCTGCTTGTCCGTCCCGGACTGGAGCGGATGAAGGAATGGCTGGACCCCCGCCGTTACAATGGCGCTGTTTTTGTGGGCCTGAACGGTGTGGTGGTCAAATCCCATGGCGGCACGGATGCCGAGGGTTTTGCCGCCGCAGTCGATGTGGCCATGGATATGGTCACGCATGGTTTTAACGAAAGCATTCGTGAGCGTCTTTCTCACATGGGGGCGTTGTTAATGCGCCCGCAGGTAGATGAGGAATGTGAACCAGCCCTCCCGGTTTCCTGAATAAACGGGACGAATGCATTGCGTGCGCAAGCTCCTGTGCTGCCTGCGCTGGCGGATAATGAAAGAACGGTCATGGCGAAACGTTCGCTTCTGGTGGGTTTTGGTGGGTTTCTGCCAGAAAGAGTTGTCACGAACGAAGAGCTGGCCACCCGGCTTGCCACATCGGATGACTGGATCAGAACCCGCACAGGCATTACCCGCCGCCATATTGCTGGCCCGGATGACAGCGCAACAAGCATGGGGGCGCAAGCTGCACGCAGAGCGCTGGATTACGCGGGCCTGAGTGCGAGCGATATTGATGTTGTTCTGGTAGCAACGTCCACCCCCGATCAGGCATTCCCGGCAACAGCCGTGCGGATTCAGGCTGCTCTGGGCATGACCCACGGCTTTGGTTTTGATATTGCCGCAGCCTGTTCCGGTTTTATTTTTGCTCTGGCAACGGCGGATTCCTTTATCCGCTCCGGGCAGGTGCGCAACGCTCTGGTTATCGGGAGCGAAGTCTATTCCCGTATTGTGGACTGGGAAGACCGGGGCACATGCGTTCTGTTTGGCGATGGCGCGGGCGCTGTTGTGCTCTCCGCAGCGCAGGACGACTCCGACGGGCGTGGGATTTTATCCACTCATCTGCATTCCGATGGCACAACGGGGGACCTGTTGTACGTGGATGGCGCAGTGGGGCAGCCAGAAAAAAGTGGCCACCTGAAAATGAGCGGGCGTGATGTGTTCCGTCATGCCGTTGCCAAGCTTTCCTCCTCCGTTGATGAGGCTCTGAGTGCCGAAGGGCTGAGCTACGCGGATGTGGACTGGCTTGTGCCGCATCAGGCCAACATCCGCATTATTGAAGGTGTTGCCAAAAAGCTGGCGCTTCCAGCCGAACGTGTAGTTGTGACGGTTGACCGCCACGCCAACACGTCCGCGGCGTCCATTCCGCTTGCATTGGATGAAGCCGTGCGGGACGGGCGTATTCAGAAAGGCGAACTGGTGCTGATGGAAGCATTGGGCGGCGGTCTGACATGGGGTTCGGTGCTGGTTCGCCTGTAATCAGGCGATAACAGACAAGTGACATCATTGTGAATGAATTGACGCGCCGCACAGGCGTGTTACCTTTCTGCACATGGAAACTGTCACACGTGCATCTTTGATAGAGCAGATCTATCAGCAGGTAGGGTTGTCTCGTAAAGAGTCGTCTGTGCTCCTAGAAGATGTTCTGGAGACGGTCATGCAGGCGCTTGAACGGGGCGAAAGTGTCAAAATCAGCGGTTTTGGCACGTTCTCTGTCCGTAAAAAGGGGCAGCGCTGCGGGCGCAACCCCAAAACAGGGGAAGAAGTGCCTATTCTTCCCCGCTCCGTTCTGGTGTTTCGTTCCAGCCAGTTGCTGAGGGCCGAAGTCAACCATGAGGAGACAGAGCCGGGAGTCGAGTATGACGATTGATGGCACATTCCCCCCCAGTGAGTTCGCGCATGACATGCCTGACACAGGGGCGGATGTTATGGAGTCGGGGGGAATTGAAAAAGGCCCCCATGCATTCCGGACCATTAGTGAAGTAGCGGATGAACTGCATGTTCCCCAGTATACCCTGCGTTTGTGGGAGACACAGTTCCATCAGGTTCGCCCCTTAAAAAGAGGTGGCGGTCGACGGTACTACCGGCCGGACGATCTTGTGCTGCTCAGCCGGATTGCAGACCTGCTTTATAATCAGGGTTATACCGTAAAAGGTGTGCAACGCCTGTTGCAGGAAGGGCATGCGGAGCCGGAGGCGGCCCCCCTCCAGCCTGCGGCAAATACGGGTATTGAAGAAAATGGCGTGGCCGAACAGGCCATGGTCGCCGAGAGTGATGATGTGCCGGTTGTGGCTGACTATGAGCAGGTGGAAGCCGTGGTGGCCCAGTTGCCAGCAGCGGTTGAGGCAGGCTTGGAACAGGCTCTGGTGCAGGTTATGGGGCAGAATGTCCGCCTGCGTTCGGATCTGGCCGATGTGCTGGTTGAGCTTGAGGCCATTCGGCGCAAGATTCTGGCCTGATTGATAAAAAAGTTAAAAAAAACGGGTGGAGTGGGTTGTGCTCTTCATGGGGTATTGCTAAACACCACCCACACTTAACGGGCAGTAGCGCAGTCTGGTAGCGCATCAGTCTGGGGGACTGGGGGTCGTGGGTTCGAATCCCGCCTGCCCGATATTTTTTCCGAAATGAAAATGCTAAATAACCCCACCCTTGGGGGGAAATGCAAAAGTCTTTTCAGACTTCTGCATTATTTCCGTATGCCCAGCGCCGCCAGATCAGGTTGAGTGCTGCCATTGCGGCCGGGCCAATAAACAGGCCGATCAGCCCCCACATTTCCGCACCACCTAAAATACCAAGCAGTACCCACAGGAACGGCAGTTTTGTTGTGCCGCCGATCAGGGTCGGGCGCACAAAGTGATCGGCTACAAAAATTACCGTGGCCCCAATGCAGAATGTTACAATAGCCGCCACGGACGCGCCCGAGATCAAAATCAGAAGCGAGACCAGACCAATTGCGATCATGGCGCAAAAAGGGATCATCGCGGCCACAGCCGTAATCACGCCAAACAGGGCAGGGTGTGGCGCATGGGCAAACAGATAGACAATCCCCATTAAGACGCCCTCACCAATACCCACCAGCACAAGCCCCTGCACGGAACCGTGAATGGAGGCGACAATCTGGCGGGCAATACTTTCGCCCCTGCGGCCAAAGGCCCGGCAGGAGGCAACGCGGCACTGGCGAATAACGGAAACACCGTCTTTATACAGAAAAAACAGTGTGAGAATGGAAAAGCAGAACAGTGTGCCCCGGTGCGCTATCTGGCTGCCCAGTGCCCGTGTGACCATAACGCCCTTGCTATCCAGCGCTCCCAGCAGGCCCGAGACGTCGCGCGGGTTGGACAGGTGCGTTTCCCATAAATGCGCAATACTCGCGGAGCCTATTGGTAAATGCTGGATAACATCGGGTACGGGCACGCCAAATTTGCGGGCATGGTCCAGCCATTCCAGCGCACTCTGGGCTTCCCCAATTGCTTCGAGGGTCAATAGGGTCAGGGGTATGACAAAGAGCAGCGCCATGACCGCTGTAAACAGCAGGGGGAGCAGCGTGCCGCGCGCAGCGTTTGGCCACATACGGCATGCGCGGCTGTAGAGCGGCCATGTGGCAATGGCAAAAACGCCCCCCCAAGCCAGAGCGGGCAGAAAGCCCTGCACGGTGTAAAGTGCGACGCCCACAATAAAGAGCGCAAGAAGACTGCGCGCCATTTCCTGTCCCCGCTTTGAGCGTTGGCTGGCCTTGATAAGGCCGCAACGCTGGTGGGCGGGCACTAACGAAGATGGAGGCGTATTGGGCATGCGCGATGTGTCTTTCCAATGGTTTTGTAAAGAGCGCTCTTTAGGTCTAGCGCGCAGCATACTGTGTTGTGGGTGAATAATATAGCATATGCGGTGGTGCGCGGTCTGGCGCCGCGCGGCAGGGTATGGATTGCCAGTATCTTTTTCTGAATTTATCTCTAGTGTTCCGCTGCTTGCCTGCACATTGAAGCGGATATCCCATGCTCAGAAATTTTCTGACAGTTGGCGGCTGGACCATGCTCAGCCGCGTTCTTGGACTGATACGTGACCAGCTTCTGGCGGCCTTTATGGGGGCTGGTCCATTGCAGGATGCGTATCAGGTTGCTTTTCGCCTGCCCAATATGTTCCGCCGCCTGTTTGGGGAGGGCGCGTTCAATGCGGCTTTTGTGCCCATGTTCTCCACCGTTATGGTGCAGGATGGACGGGATGAGGCCCGGCTGTTTGCCCGCCGTACGCTGGGGGTCATGCTTGCATGGCTGGTGTTTTTGTGTGTGCTGGGCGAAGTATTCATGCCGCAGGTATTACGGGTGATCGCGCCAGGTTTTTTGCAAAGCGGAGATCGCTACAGTCTGGCGGTCAGCCTGAGCCGCATTACTTTTCCCTATTTGGTTATGATCTGTGCGGCGGCCCTGCTGGCCGGGGTGCTGAATGGTCTGCACCGTTTTGGCATGGCGTCCGCTGCTTATCTGGCATTCAACGTGGTCGGTATTATTGCCATTGTTGGGGCGTCCCCCTTCTTCCCCAGTGTTGCTTTTGCTGCGGCATGGGGGGTTACAGCCTCTGGCGTGGTGCAACTGGGGCTGCTGGCATGGGCGTGTGAGAAAGCCCAGTTTGGCCTTATGCCCCTTTGGCCGAAGTTAACGCCGCGTATTCGCCTTTTGTTGCGCCGTATGGTGCCGGGGCTGATTGGTAGTGGTGTCGGCCAGATCAATCTGACAGTGGATACCATTATTGGCACCCTGCTGCCTGCGGGTAGTGTGTCGCTCATGTATTTTGCGGACCGGATCAACCAGTTACCTCTAGGCGTGCTGGGCGCTGCGGCGGGTACAACCCTCCTGCCCGTGCTGACACGGCATTTGAGTGCAGGGGATATAGAAGGCGCGCATACGGCCCAGAACCGCTCTATGGAATATGTTGTGCTGCTCACCCTGCCTGCCGTTGCGGGGTTGCTGGTTCTGGCCGGCCCGATCATGATTGTTCTGTTCGGGCATGGTTCTTTTACCGAGCATGACGCATTGTTATCCGCCCAGTCCCTACGGGCTTATGCCATTGGGTTGCCTGCCTTTATTCTGGTCAAGGTGTTGTCTCCCGCCTTTTTTGCGCGGGGGGATACACGCACCCCCGTATATATCGGCATTGGCGTGCTGGTGCTGAACTTTATTCTGAACCTGCTGTTTATGAAGCCACTGGCGCATGTGGGGCCGCCGCTGGCCAGTAGTATTACGGCGTGCGTGAATGTGGCTTTTCTGGTGGTTCTGTTGCGGCGTAAAAAGGCTTTGCGCCTTTATGGCGCGACCCTCTCCCGCATGGGGCGTGTGTGCATTGCTGCGGCCATTATGGGGCTGGGGCTTTGGGGGCTGGGGGGCATTTTGCACCTTCCGGGCGTGTTTGTTACCCGGGCACTCTGGCTCAGTGGTATGGTCATGGGGGGAGCTGTGTTTTATGCAGCACTCCTGCATGCTCTGGGCGTGGTCAGCCTGTTTGCTTTGGTTGAACGTATTCAGGGGCGGTTGAAGCGCAAAGCGGGGTAGGGGGGCTGATGCATGCCTGAGGTTGTTCTTGCGCATCAGGTTGATTTTGCAACGTGGCGCGCGGCTAGCAGGTACTTTGTGCTCGCAGGGGTTCTACCGCAGTCTTTGCGCTGGCGGGTTGCGACCACAACGCAGGACATAGCATGGTCCGTACCCTCCACTGATCATCCCCCAGCACAACCACCGCAGGTGTTTACTCTATCCCGCCGTTTTGTGGGGGTGCTGGGCGAGGCATTGCAGGCGCGTGCCCCCCGTCGGTTCGAACTCCTCTACCGCATTGTGTACCGTCTGGCGCATGAGGGGCTGGAGTTAACCAGCAGGCATGATCCAGACCTGCAACAACTCAGGCAGTATGTGTTGGCTGTCAGGGCGGATACGTTGCAGTTCCGGGAGGTTTTTTCCGCCTTTAGTGCGCAAGGGGCGCATAACGTCCTGCATCATGCGCCAGCGCAGTATATTCTGGAGGCTAACTCGCGTTACTGCATGGAGCGCAATGCGCGGTCGTGGCGGGTTGTGGCCCCTTACCGGCGGATGGAATGGGCTGGTGGCATACGCTTTGCCCCGGGAACTGATGTGGCGCCCAAGGAGGACGGCCTGCAATGGCAGGCGGATGGTACTGGCGTGTGGCGTGGTTACAATCTGAGCGTATTGCCCCCGCACCGTAAGGATGTGGAGACCGCTCCCACCCTGGCTATGCTGGCCGCCCGCGCGATGGACTGCCGGGTCTGCGGCCTATGGCAACCAGCATCCCGCACGGTTTTTGGTGAAGGGCCAGAGCATGCAGCCATTATGCTGGTTGGTGAACAGCCCGGTGATCAGGAAGACCTACAGGGGCGGCCATTTGTTGGCCCTGCTGGGCAGATGCTGGATCATGCCTTGCGCGATGCCGGGCTAAACCGGGATCAGCTTTATGTGACCAACGCGGTCAAACATTTTCATTTCACGTGGAACGGCACCCGCCGCCTGCACCAGAAGCCGGAGGCAGATCATATGGCTGCCTGCCGTGTATGGCTGGATGCGGAGCGCCGCCTTGTTCAGCCAAAATTGATGGTCATGCTTGGGGTAACGGCTGCCCAGAGTGTTTTGCAAAAGCCGGTTACAATCTCGCGCACCCGCTCACGCCTGTTTCCACTGGAAGGGCAGGTGCAGGGATTGGTCACGGTGCATCCATCCTATCTGCTACGATTGCCCGATGAGGAGAGCAGGCAGCGGGAATATGCACGATTTGTGGAAGACTTACGGCTGGCAGCCCAATACGTAGCCCAGCCGGGTAATGCAGAACAGGACTAGAGGGACGGGTTAGCCCGCATCTGCTTTATTGAGCCGTTGATGAAGCTCTTTGCCTGTTTTGAAAAAAGGAACCAGCTTTTTGCTGACCTTGACCTGTTCCCCGGTTTTGGGGTTGCGGCCCAGGCGTGGCTCTCTTTCCTTGACGGAAAAAGCGCCAAACCCGCGCAGCTCAACGCGGTTACCTGCTGCCAGGCTGCTTGTTATGCCACCAAAAACCGTATTCACCAGCAGCGTAGCCTCTCTAAGCTGCAGGTGTGGGTTTTTCTCTATTAGAATGGCAATAAGTTCAGACCGCGTCATAGAGCCCTCTGCCGAATAGGGTAGAGAATAAGGTCTGGCTCAATCTGTGCCAGACAGATGCAAGCATTCCGTTCTCTATGGCTGAGCGTCAAGATAAAAAATGCGTGACGGTCAGGCAGTAACGCCAGACCGCCAGAGCATTTGTCGCTATCTTAGGCAGTCGTTGCCTTTTTGCCGCGCTTTGCACGGCCTGACGTATCGTCATCATCTCCAGCGGCGTGGATCTTGCGGCCCAGACCGATTTCACGTGCCAGAGTGGAACGACGTTCCGCATAGTTGGGGGCAACCATGGGGTAGTCCGCAGGCAGGTTCCACCGTTCGCGGTACTGCTCGGGGGACATACCATAGGCGCTCTGAAGATGACGCTTGAGCATCTTCAGTTTTTTACCGTCTTCAAGGCAGACGATATAGTCCGGGAATACCGAACGTTTGACTGGAACAGCTGGCTGCAGTTTTTCTGGTTCGCTCTGCGGCTGGTCAGCCGTTTTGAGAGCCTGAAAAACGTCCTTGATCAGAACCGGAATAGCAGCAGGGTCCGTCTGGTTGTTGGAGACGTGCGCAGACACGATCTCGGATACAAGATCTAGGAGAGGCGAATAGTTCTGGATCTCACTCATGACAGGCCTAATTAAAAATTCAGTGTGAATAATAAGAACCATACTCAATTATTTAATCTTTGTGAACTACCAATATACAAAAAAACAAAAATAAGATCCCACTGGTATAAAATGTTGGAATGATCGGTTGATTTTTTTAGTATTTGAAGGAATTCGTATAAATTATTCGTAATGATTTGCTTAATAATTGTCGATAATTATACAGATGGCTCGTGGTCCCGCAGAGGCGGCTGATGTTCTGCTGGTTGTCTTGAGAATTATGAATTTTGATTAATTATAGTATGGTATTTTGGAATCAGCGTTGATCTGAACACATAAAAATAGCGAAAAAGACAGTCTGCTTTTTCAGAGTTTTCTGTTTCTTGTTAAGTATTGTGTTTTGGGAATGTCTGTAGCGCTTTTAGGTAATGATGTTTTTTAATAAACCAAATCCCGGTCTCTTCGTGCAACGAAAAAACCGGGATTTTGAAATATTGTTCCGGCAAGCTTAACGGATACCGAGTTCGCTCATTAGAAAATCGCGGAATACGGCAACACGTTTGGAGCTGCGCAGTTCTTCTGGGTAGACAAAATAGGCATCTACCGTTGGGGTCGTAATTTCCGGCAGAATCTGGATCAGGTCCGGAAACTTGCTTGCAGCATAAGACGGAATGGAGCCAATGCCCAAGCCCGCGGCAATGGCGGATGCCATGGCGGCCATGCTGTTGACTTCCAGCCGTGCGGGGCGTGCGTGGCTGCTGACCTGCCCTGCGTCGGCCAACCAGTTGATGTGGGCGACTGGGGGATGGTGCTCACCAAACATAACAAGCTGGTGGTTTTTAATGTCTTCCAGGCTGGAAGGCATGCCGTGGCGTTCGATATACTGAGGTGCGGCAAAAATCGGCAGATTGAAGTCCGCCAGATGCCGCTGGATCAGGTCTGGCTGGCGTGGTGCATGCATCCGCACGGCCACGTCTGCCTCACGCATGCCCAGATCCAGATCATTGTCTTCCAGAATAAGGCAGATATCGATTTCGGGGTTGGCTTCCATAAACTTATGGAGTCGTGGCATAAGCCAGCAGTTACCAAATCCTGTAGTGGTTGTGACCCGTAGGCGGCCTGCGGCTTTTTCCTTGCTTTCCGTCAGCAAGGTCTGTGTCATCTCCAGTTTGGAGAACACCTCCCGCACTGTTTTGTGCAAGGTTTCCCCTTGCTCAGTCAGGATCAATCCACGCGCATGGCGGTGGAATAGGGGTACCTGAAGAACATCTTCCAGCGCAGAAATCTGTCTGGATACGGCAGACTGGCTTAGGTTAAGCACATCCCCCGCGTGGGTAAAGGAACCGGCTTCCGCTACGGCATGGAAAACCCGGAGTTTGTCCCAGTCCACGCACGCCTCCTGCTAAATTGACTGAAATTACAAAAGCACAATACCATGCTTTCAAAGCTACTACGTGCAGTAATTACTGCACGTGGTCAAGGTATGGGCAGCCTTACGTTTTGGGCACTTCTGCCAGATACCGTTCCGCGTCCAGTGCAGCCATGCATCCGGTGCCTGCGGCTGTTACCGCCTGACGGTATATTTTGTCCTGTACATCCCCTGCGGCAAACACACCGCGGACAGATGTGCGGGTCGTTCCGGGGGTGGTCTCAATATACCCTTCGGCATCAAGTGCCAGTTGGCCTTTAAAAATCCCGGTAGTGGGGGCGTGCCCAATGGCAATGAACAGGCCATCGGTTTCGACCGTGCTTTCGCTCTGGTCCTTGAGATTGCGCAGGCGCACGGCGCAGACAACCTCTGGTGTGCCAGTGGCCAGAATGTCTTCCACCTCGCTGTTCCAGATGACCGAAACTTTGGGGTGGCTGAACAGCCGGTCCTGCAGAATTTTTTCGGCACGCAGGGAGTCGCGGCGGTGGATCAGGGTTACGTGGGAGGCGTGGTGGGTCAGGTATAGTGCTTCTTCCACTGCGGTATTGCCACCGCCAACCACCGCAACCTTTTTACCGCGATAGAAAAAACCATCGCATGTTGCGCAGGCGGAAACACCACCACCCTGCAAGCGCTTTTCGCTTGGCAGGCCAAGCCAGCGTGCCTGTGCGCCGGTCGCAACAATAACGGCTTTTGCCATATATATGGTGCCGGAATCCCCGATCAGCCGGAAGGGAGAACCGGTGCCGAAGTCCACTTCGGTAATAATGTCGTATTCAATACGTGTGCCAACGTTCAGCGCCTGTTCGGCCATTTGTTCCATCAGCCACGGCCCCTGCACGGCTTTGGCAAAGCCGGGGTAGTTTTCCACGTCTGTTGTAATGGTCAGTTGCCCGCCCGGTTGTAACCCCGCCACCAGAACGGGAGACAGGTTGGCGCGCGCCGCGTAAATGGCCGCAGTGTAGCCTGCAGGGCCTGCGCCAATAACAAGCAGATCGGTCGTGATGGTCTCAGTCATGCCAGAAGAGTTCCCCAAAGCAAGAAGTGCGGGTGCAGTTTATGCCGCGCAAGCATGGTCCAGAATGTATTGGAGAAAAGGATATGACGGGTGACTTGGCGTTGAGCAAGAGTTGAGAGTTGAGTTTGCGGCATGGCGGGGAGCGTGGCATATACTCCCCACTCTTTCTGGGAGTTGCATCTTGCACAGGATAGGTCGGATAAGGTGACGGATCTGGACGCTGTTGATCTTCGTATCGTAGCCGAGTTGCAGGATGACGGTCGCATGACCAATGTCGAACTGGCCCGGCGTGTTGGTATTTCCGCCCCCCCATGTCTGCGGCGTGTGCGCAGGCTGGAGGAGGAAGGCGTTATTCGTGGCTATCACGCCCAGCCCGATGCAACCGCCCTTGGCTGGCCGATTATCTTTTTTGCGCTGATCGGGCTGGATAGTCAGAAGGAAACGGTGCTTTCCGCCTTTGAACGCCAGCTGGCCGAATGGCCCGAGGTGCGTGAATGCCACATGATTCGGGGTGGGGGGGACTTTCTCGTCCGCCTGATCGCGCGTGACGCGGCGCACGAAAACCTGCTGACACGGCAGTTGACGGAAGCCGCGCACGTTATTCGGGTGCAGACATTGCAGACCATCCGGACCAGCCTGGAACGCAAGGGTGTGCCCCTTCCTGGTATTAAGGAAGGAACGCCGGAGTAATGCCCGCCCAGAGTCTGGCTGAGGGTGGTGCGGCAGGCGGGCCTGAAATCAGTATTATTGTACCGTGTTATAATGAGGTCGCCAATGTGGCGCCGCTTGTTGGCATGCTTGAATCTATTATGGCAGGTCGTCGTTGGGAAGTTATTTTTGTCGACGATAATTCGCCAGATGGAACAACAGGCGCGGTCTGTGCGCAGGCCGCGCGCAAGGCGTATGTACGTGGTATCTGCCGCATTGGACGCAGGGGTCTGTCCACTGCGGTGATTGAAGGCGTGTTGTCCTCCTCCGCGCAGATCGTGGCGGTTATGGATGGTGACCTCCAGCACGATGAAAGCCGCCTGATCGCCTTGATCGATGCCGTAGCCAGTGGCGATTGTGAGGTTGCCGTGGGTAGTCGCCACGTTGAAGGTGGGAGTAACGCAGGGCTTGCCAACGCATGGCGGCATGCCCTGTCGGATAGTGGCATATGGCTGGCGCAGCGGTTTTTGCCGGTCAGTCTGACAGACCCCATGAGCGGCTTTTTTGCATTACGGCGGGAAACATTCGTGGCTATCGCGCCACGTCTGTCGGGGACTGGGTTCAAAATTCTCCTCGACCTGCTGCTTTCAGCGGAAAAACCGCTCAGTGTGCGCGAAATTGACTGCGGATTCAGGCCCCGCGTGGCGGGCGAGTCCAAGCTGGATGCATTGGTCATGCTCCAGTTTGCGGCTCTTCTTCTGGAAAAAACATCCCGTGGGCTGGTGCCCCTGCGTTTTGTGGCGTTCTGCATAGTCGGGCTGGCCGGGGTTGGGGCCAATCTGGGCGTCATGCATCTGGTCCGGCTCTGTGGGGTACATTTTTCCACAGCACAGGCCATAGGCACGGTTGCTGCCATGGTTGTGAACTTTTCCCTCGACAATAATTTTACGTACAGGGACCGGCGGCTGCGTGGCCAAAGCTGCGTGTGGGGGCTGCTTTTGTTTATGCTGGTCTGCTCGGTTGGCGCTCTGGCCGATGTGGGTGTTGCGCATCTGATGTACGCACAAAGTTACCGGGTGAATGAGGCCAGTCTGGCCGGGGCCGTGCTGGCCGTGGTCTGGAATTACGCCATGTCCTCCACAATCATCTGGAGAACCCGGTAATCTTGGGTGGTGGCCAACCACGGTACGCGTATTGGGCTGTCGGGCTTGCGCTTGTTACCCTTGTGCGCCTTGTGCTGGCAGCGTGGATGCCACTCTCCCCCGACGAGGCCTATTACCGCATATGGGCGCTAGCCCCTGCCGGGGGGTATTTTGACCATCCCTTCATGGTGGCGGTGTGGGCGCGTGTGGGAATGCTCATTGCGGGGGATACCGCTCTGGGCGTGCGCCTTATGGGGCCGTTATCGGCCTGCCTTGGCACGGTCCTGATTGTTCAGGCTGCCTATTGCTGGCTGCACAGCCCCGGTACGCAGGAGCAGGCGCGCACAGGGGCTGTGCGCGCAGGTGTTCTGCTTAATGGCACTCTGGGCGTTGGTCTGGGCACTCTGGTTATGACCCCGGATACACCTGTGCTCCTGTTTGTGGCGCTCCTGCTCTGGGGGCTGGTCCATGCCTGTGTGGAGCGGCGGCGGTGGATGTGGCTGGTTGTGGGACTGGCCGCAGGTCTGGGGTTTGACAGTAAATATACAATGCTTCTGCCCTTGGCCGGGCTGGTCGTGTGGCTGTTTGCTACAAGGCCGGGGCGTGTGTGGCTGCGTACGCCGTGGCCTGTCGGGGCTGCTCTTGTGGCGGTCGTGTGTACAACGCCGGTTATCTGGTGGAACGCACGGCATGGCTGGGCCAGCTTTCTCAAGCAAGGGGGGCGGGTAGGTGACTGGAACCCTACGCGCGCCTTGAGCTTTATGGGCGAGTTGCTGGGTGGGCAGGTCGGGCTGGCAACCCCGTTGATTTTTTTGTTTTTTGTAGCCGGAATGTGGTTGTTATGGGCGCGGCGGGACAGTTTTGCCATGCTGCTGCTGTGCATGATCGTGCTGCCCGTGGTCGTGTTTGTGCAGCATGCTTTGGGTGCGCGGGTGCAGGCTAACTGGCCTGTGGTGCTTTATCCCGTTCTGGCTCTGGCGGCTGCGCGGGTGGTCTGGCCGTGGTGGAAAGCCGCTGCTTTTCTGGGTTTCGGGCTTGCCGGGGTGGTGTGTGTGCAGGCGGCATTCATGCCGGTCCGCCTCTCCCCCCATTTGGATGTGACCTTGCGGCAGGTGGGGGGGTGGCCAGCGTTTGCCCGCTCTGTGTCTGCCCATGTGCCCAAAGATTTTCCCCTTGTTGCGGATGAATATGGTCTGGCATCCGAACTGGCGTTTTATGCGCCTGAGCGCACCGTAATGGGGGTTGAGCCGCGCTGGGAGCTGTTTGCGCTCCCCCGGCCTGCCTGTGGCGCGCAGGCTTATCTTGTGCTCAGTCACCGTCGGCAGGGACCACCGGATGCACGGTTTTTTGAGGTGCTGGATACATTGCCTGATCAGGTGCGCGCGCGCCGGGGCGTTGTGGCGGATACCTATTCCCTTTTCCATGTTCGCCTGCGTTGCCCAACTCCGGGGGAGATGCGCGATGCAGCCTTGCTCCCCGGCCATGCGCTCTAGACCATGGTGTTTGCGTGTTGATCTGAAACAAGGCAGGATGGCCGGCAATCGCTTTGCCAGCAGGAACAGGAACCCGAGTTTATGGCTTCTCCACGGCTAGTGGCGGTCCAGATGGACCCGCTTGAGCATGTTAATATTGATGGGGATTCAACCTTTGCCCTGATGCTGGAAGCACAGGCGCGCGGGCATAGCCTGTTTGTGTACGAAGTGGGGTCCATGGCCCTTGATGAAGGGACCGTGGAAGCAGGGGGCGCGACCCGCACCGATGTAACGGCGCTGGTACGCCCGGTGACCGTGCAGCGCGAAAAAGGACGGCACGCCACTTTTGGTGAGGCCACACGTCGGTCCCTGCGAACAATGGATGTGGTGCTCATGCGCCAGGACCCACCATTTGACATGGCTTATATTACCGCCACGCATATGCTCGACCATATTCATGGCATAGGTCCGGATCAGGCTCTGGTGGTCAACGACCCGCGCTGGGTGCGTGACAGCCCGGAAAAACTTCTGGTCACGCACTTCCCCCAGCTTATGCCACCAACACTCGTGACGTGGGATATTGAGCAGATTCGGGCGTTCCGCACCAAATGGAAGGACATTATTGTCAAACCGCTATTTGGTAACGGCGGGAGTGGTGTCTTCCGGATCAAAGCAGATGACCAGAACCTGAATGCCCTGCTGGAAATGCACTTTGCCCGCTCGCGCGAACCCCTTATGATCCAGCGGTACGAACCTGCCGTAACAGCAGGGGACAAGCGCGTTATTCTGGTGGACGGCAAGCCGATAGGCGCTATCAACCGCGTGCCATCGGGGGATGACCATCGGTCTAACATGCATGTGGGGGGTGTTGCGCGCAAAGTGGAACTCAGTGCGCGTGATCACGAGATTTGTGAGGCAATCGGGCCGTTTCTTCAAGAACATGGCCTGATTTTTGTCGGTATTGATGTTATTGGGCAGTATCTGACGGAAATCAACGTGACATCGCCCACCGGTTTGCAGGAACTGGAAAGGTTTGATGGCATTAATGGTGCCGCCAGCATATGGGATTGTATTGAACGTAAGCTGTCTGTCCAATAAGAGCCTTTCAGGCTGTGGTGGGCAGTACCATGGCCTAAAAAAAGTATGCTGCCACACATGGGCGCTTTTGTGGTGTGTGCGCCAAGCAGGAAGGAAGAGAGTATAGTGGCTCTTGAAGAAATGTCCGTCAGCGGGCAGAGAGAGAACATGAGTGACGTTCTCCAAGAATACCCCTCCGGCGGAGGGGAAAGCCCCGTACCTCCTCCCTCGCGTTCTGCGCTTGATGCGGAGGCCGTCAAACTGGCCTATCGGCGTTGGGCCAATGTTTATGACGTGGCGTTTGGCGGCATTTCCCGTTTTGGTCGCCTGCGGGCGGTGGACGCGGTCAATAACCTGCCCGGCACGGATGTGCTGGAAGTCGGGGTGGGTACCGGTCTGGCGTTGCCCCATTATACCAAGGTCAAGGCCATTACCGGCATTGACCTCTCGACCGACATGCTGGCCAAGGCCCGTGAACGCGCCAAGCGCGACAGTCTGGCAAACGTGAATGCCCTGCTGGAAATGGACGCCGAGGACACCACGTTCGAAGATAATTCCTTTGATATCGCGGTGGCCATGTTTGTTGCGTCCGTTGTGCCGCATCCGCGCAAGCTGCTGCGGGAGCTCAAACGCGTTGTGCGTCCGGGTGGGCATATTCTGTTCGTAAACCACTTTCTGGCCCCCGGTGGTCTGCGTGGCGCTGTGGAACATGCCATGGCGCGCGCCTCTCACTCGCTCGGCTGGCACCCCGATTTTGCCATGGAATCGCTGCTCCCGCAGGAAGACATTGCACGGGCCACCATTCAGCCTGTACGGCCGTTTGGCCTCTTCACGCTGGTTACGCTGGAAAACCTGCCAGAATAATAAACATGTGCGCTCCTGTTTTGGCAGGGGCGCTAGACATGCGTGGCTTGGCCGGGCGCTTTTGTGCAATAAAACACTAGAATATGGTCGTTTTTTGTCTAGCAGGTTCAAAGTTCTCCTTCATGGACCTGCACAGAATATGGAACATGGAGCATGATCTCCGCTCATAGCCAGTCTAACCAGCACCTTGCCATGGTGGAAAAAACCGCCAGCCAACGGCAGGATGCGGCAGCCGGAACAGCCTATCTGCTACTTGCAGCCATTGCGGCCCTTGTGGGGGGTGGTGTTTCCGTTCTGGCTGGCATGGGCATGCTGCCCGCAGCAGGGCTGTGGGGCAGGCTTGCGCAGGCTCACCCGGCTCTGATGCTGCTGTACGTTGTGGTGCCAGCACTTGTTAGTGGTTTTGGCACGCTGTGGTTGCCTCGTGCTCTGGGGCGGCAGAGCATGTTGCTCGGGCGGCTCAATCTGCTGGCCGTGGGTGTGTTGGGCGTGGCTGCCGTGTTGACCTGCACTTTGGCCGATGCACGGTTGGCCCATGTTCTGTGGTCACTGGGTGCGCTCATGTCCGCTGTGGTGCTGCTGAGCACTATTTTTGACAGTTGTGCGGATAGTCTGGAGCAGACCTCTTTTTCTCCCTTCGTGTGGGGGGAAATGCTGTCTTCTACGGTTCTTCTGCTGTGTGCGCCGGTTTTTGCGGCGGCAACGCTGCGCGCGTGGCTGTGGCCTGCGACCAACGCCATGGTTGGTGCCGAATATTTTGCAGTTCCCGTCGGGTTGATCGTGCTGCTGGCCGGGTTCGGTATCGTGTTTGAAATGGCCGCCAGTATCGGGCAGGTCCAGACACGGCCTGTTGCCTATATTATGGCGGCTACCGCTGCGTCTGGCGTGGTGGCGTGGGCTAAAAGCAGTCTGGCGCATGGGGCCGATAGCCTGACCGCGCAGATGGTTGGCAATGTTCTGCTAGCACTGTGTTCCCTCTCCGCCGTCTGCCTTGCCGGTCTTTGGCTTGCTGGTACGTGGAAGGCGCGGGTTTCGTTGCGTACGCCTTTGCTGTGGGGCATGGGCTTTCTGGCCGTTGTGGCCGGTGGCTGGGTTGTTCAGCTTGTTCAGGGCACGGGTTTGCACCCGGCCTTGCAGCTTGGTGCTCTTTATGCCGTGTGTGGTGGGTTTTATCTGTGGCGGGGCGAGGCCTGTGGCTTCTGGTACCCCCAGAAGCTGGCCCGCCTTCATTTTGTGCTCACTGCAGTAGCAACGCTCTGCCTGTTTGTTTCTGGCATGCAGGTGCTGGGTTGCGCCCTGTTTGGTATGGCTGCTCTGGTGTTTGTGCTGGCGGCATTTATCAGCTTCCAGCGCGACATTCCGGTGCCTGCCGGTACTCTTGCTGTGGCGCAGGCTGATGCCGCCGGGGGAGCCGCCGCATGAGTGAAGCAAGCCTTTCCGAACCCAAAGCAAGGCGGCCACGGTTTAAAACAGAACAGGTTGGCACGCAGGCGCGTGACTGGCTGGCGTTGCTCAAGCCCCGAGTGATTTCGCTTGTTGTGTTTACGGGTGCGGCGGGCATGTTTATGGCACCGGGGCATCTGGACCCGTTTGTGGGGCTGGTTACCATATTCTGCATCTGTCTGGCCTCGGGCGCTGCCGGGGCCATTAACATGTGGTACGACCGTGATATTGACGCGGTCATGCAGCGGACTATTACACGGCCTGTTCCTTCGGGGCGTATCCCCCAGAACGAGGCACTGGCTTACGGGGTTGGTCTTTCCTGTCTGTCTGTCTGTCTGATGTGGATTGCCACAAACACGTTGGCTGCCGCTATTCTGGCATTTTCCATTTTCTTCTATTCCGTCATTTATACCATGTGGCTCAAGCGCTCCACGCCACAGAACATCGTGATTGGTGGAGCCGCGGGGGCCTTCCCCCCCATGATCGGCTGGGCGGCTGCCACCGGGCATATGGCCGTTATGCCCGTTGTCATGTTTGGTATTGTGTTCTTCTGGACGCCGCCGCACTTCTGGTCTTTGGCACTGTATGCCTGCAAGGATTACGGACGTGCGGGTATTCCCATGCTGCCAGTTGTGCGCGGCGTGCGGCATACGCGTTGGCAGATATTTTTCTATACTCTGGTTTTGCTGGCAGTCTCCCTTATCCCGTCTTTTGTCGGGGCAAGTGGGTGGATCTACACGGTCACGGCGGTCGTGCTGGGGCTTGGCTTTGTGGCCTGCGCGGTGCGCGTGCTGCTGGAGCCGCAGGATGAAAATGGTGTCAGCCAGAAGGGAGATAGGGCAGCCCGGATATCGTTCCGGTTCTCGCTGGCGTATCTTTTCTTCCTGTTCTGCGGCCTTCTGGGCGACCACTTCTTTCAGATATGGATGCACTGAGTATGACCACACTCCCCCTAACCCAGACACCAGAGCAGCTTGAACGGCAAAAGCGCCAGAGCCAGCGTGTGCGGAGTATGGTTGTGTTCATGCTTGTGCTGGCCGGGATTATGTTCGGGTTAACGCTGTTCCATCCGTAATACGATGGAACGCTCCGGCTGGCGGTTGATAAAGGCTATACGGCCTGACGGAATATTTGATCACCAAGGATTACAGACGTAAAAAACCCCGCCTTCTCTTGAGGAAAGCGGGGTTTTTGTTGTGTTTTGTCAGAGCTGTTGCTGGCGATCAGCGCGCCTGCTGAATGGCCGAGAGCAGCCAGCGTCCACCGCGAGAGGGACGGACAAACGTCCAGACCTCGGTAATGGTCACGGGGGTGGTGGAACTGCCGTCCACAACCTGCCCGGTGGCGTTGGTTGTCAGGTCGATCAGGCTGTAACGCATGGCGACGCTTGCGTAATCCATACCATTTTCACGCCATGCTTCAGCCAGATCGCCCTGAAGGAAACGCACGTCCGACACAACGTTGCGCGCTCCTTGGCTGGCCAGCGTGGCGAGTTGCTCGTTAAAGTAGGAGACCATCTCCGGCGTGGCCATCTGCTGCATGGCCGGAATGTTCTGCTGGTTCCATGCGCTCTGGATATCCATGAGCGTCTGCTGGAAGGACTGGTAATCTGCTGGGGTGATCTGCACAGGTGCTCCTCCTGCGGGAGGGGGGGCGGAAGCCGGGGGCGCACCGGGCATGCCGCGTGGGGCGGCTCCCATGCCAAATCCGTTCCCGCCCGCATTGCCACGGCTAAAGCGACGGATCAGCCACATGACAAACATGACCACCAGCCCGATCTGGACCATAAGCCCCAGCAGGCTGAAAAAGCCGTGCATGCCGCCCATAAAGCCATGGCCGCTGAGCATGCCAAAGAGTCCAGCCCCCAAAAAGCCTCCGGCCAGCCCGGTCAGGAACGGATGGCGGTTAGCGTAGCCCATGGGGCGGGCAAAGGGAGCGCCCATTTGCGGTGCCCCATAACCGGGAGCCGAAGGATTGGTCCGTGGGGCTATGGAGCGGTCCATGGGCGCTGTGCTGTACGGCGTTGTGCGCGTAACGGGTGGCGCGCTCCATGTGCGACTGCCACGGCTCCCCATGGACCCGCCCTGACCGGGCCGGGCGTCGGCCTGTATGGTCAGTGGTCCGGCCAGCAGGCTGGCGGCCAGCAACGCATGAAGGGTCGATCGTAGCAGACGTGATTTCACTGGTTTTTGGTCTCCGGCTAACAGTTAGGCCCCGGCGGTATTCAGGGCATCTGTCCGTAATGTGGGGGCGTCGGTGCCAAAACGGAATACCAGATCGTTGGCTAATGTGATGGAAGCAAAAATTTCCAGCAGGTTGCCCGCAAGGGTAAACCCGGCTACCGGCTCGGCAATCTGGCCATCGCGGATCATGAAGCCCGAGGCCCCACGGCTGTAATCCCCTGTCAGGCCATTAATGGAGGAGCCCATCATTTCCGTAATGTAGAGCCCTTCCTTAATGTCAGCCATTAACTCCGTGGGGGAGAGGGCTCCGGGTTCAAAGAACAGGTTGCTTGCGGAGGGGCCGGGCGGGCTGGCCGTGCCACGGGCTGCGCGGGCATTGCTTTGCAGGCCAAGCTGGCGGGCACTGCGGCTGTCCAGCACCCATGTCTGCAAAACGCCGTCCTGCACGAGCGAGAGTGGGGTAACGGCCATGCCCTCGCCATCAAACGGGCGGGAGCGCAGGCCCTTTACGCGGGTTGGGTCATCGGTAATGCCAACGGTGCTGGCAAAAATGGCCTGTCCCATTTTGTCTTTAAGGAAGGACGTGCCACGGGCAATGGCCGTGCCCGTAATGGCCCCTACAAAATGGCCCAGAAAACTGCCAGCCACCCTTGGGTCGAACACAACGGGGTAGCGGCCTGTTCTGGGGCGGCTGGGGTTCAGGCGTGCTACGGCTTTTTGCCCGGCATTGCGGCCCAGACCGACCGCGTCCTTAAGGTCGTGGAGCCAGACAGTGCCGTGGTAGTCATAATCACGCTGCATGCCATCGCCAGCACCAGCCAGAACACAGACCGAGTTGGAGTGGCTGGTGCGGCTATAGGTTCCCGCAAACCCCGCCGAGGTGGCCAGAGTAATATCCGTCCGCCCGCACGAGGCACTGCTGCCTGCGCTGTTGGTGACACCTTTTATGGCAAGCGCTGCCTCTTCCCCCGCTCTGGCGCGTTCGAGCAGCGCGGCGGTGTCGGGCTCGGCCGGGTCGGCCAGTTCCAGCGCGTTGGTCTGGTATGTACCCTGCATGGCCCCTGGCGCCAGACCGGCATACTGGTCGTCTGGCAGAACGCGGGCCATGGCCAGCGCCTGATCCACCAGAGCGCCAAACTTGGCCCGGTCAGGGGTTGTGGTGGAGACAATGGCGTTTTTGCGGCCCACAAAAACCCTCAACCCCAGATCGGTTGTTTCCGAGCGTTCCAGTTCTTCTGTCACGCCGTTGCGCACACCAGCACCTACGGCTGTGCTGCTGACAAAAACGGCGTCTGCGGCATCGGCCCCGCTGGCGCGGGCGAGCTTAACCAGATCGGCAATAAGGTCGAGGGGCTGTTGCGTCATGCTGCCAGTGTCTCCTTGATGCTTTGCAGGGAAGGAATGTGGCCGATGGGGCCAAGGGCTGCAAGTGTGGGGGTGCCCGCAAAAATGCGCGCCGCCGCACGGCAGATGTCTTCCTGCGTAACGGCTTCGATCTTGTCGACCGTTTCCTGCGTGGGAATGACACGGCCAAAAATCTGGAGCTGGCGGGCAATCTGCTCACACCGGCTGCCCGTGCTTTCGAGCGACATAAGCAACGAGGATTTAAGCTGCGCGCGCGCGCGCACCAGTTCGTCCATGCTCACGCCAAGTTGCACCTTGCGGAGTTCCTCAAGTGTAACGGGAATAAGCTCGGCACATTCCTTTTCCCCCGTGCCGGCATAAACGCCGAACACGCCACCGCCTTCAAACGGTGCGTTAAAGGAATAGACCGAATAGACCAGCCCGCGCTTTTCCCGGATTTCCTGAAACAGGCGCGAGGACATGCCACCGCCCAGCAGGGTGGAAAGGAGCAGGGCTGCGTAATAATCGGGGTCATGGTACCCGGTGGAGGGGAAGCCCAGCACAATATGCGCCTGATCAAGCTCCTTGACCTGCCGGAACTCGCCTCCTGCGTAAAGGGCGGGTTCCATGGTCGGGGCTTTGGTGGCGGGCAGGCTGGCAAAATGCTGCTCCACCTGCGCCACGACCGATGCATGCTCCAGATTGCCCGCAGCTGCTACAATCATGTTGGACGGGTTGTAATGCGTGCTCATGTAGGAGGTCAGCGTGTCGCGCTGCATGCCCTTGATCAGCTCTTCCGTGCCCAGAATGGGGCGGCCCATGGGCTGGTTGGGGAAGGCAGTTTCCTGAAAATGGTCAAACACGACGTCATCTGGAGTGTCGTTCGCCTGACCGATTTCTTGCAAGATCACGCCGCGTTCGCGCTCAAGCTCGGCTGCGTCAAAGGTGGAGTGGGTCAGAATATCGCCAATAATGTCGATCCCCAGACCAAGGTTTTCCTTGAGGAGCTTGACGTAGAACACCGTCTGTTCGCGCGCGGTGTAGGCGTTAATGTGCCCGCCCACATTTTCAATTTCTTCGGCAATACGCAGGGCGGAGCGGCTTGTGGTGCCTTTGAAGGCCATGTGTTCCAGAAAATGGGATACACCATTTTCCGCCGCGGTTTCATTCCGGGTGCCAGCGGAAATATAGGCCCCGAAGGAAACGGTTTCCACACGGTCCATGCGTTCGGTCACAACGGTCAGGCCGGAGGGCAGGCGGGTTAGCTGGATGGGGTCTGTCATTCTCGTCCTGAAAAACAGCAGGGCTACCGTACGGGTAGCCCTGCAATGGGGGAGGGTGTTTTACTCAGCCAGCGTTGGAGAGGACCGCGGCACGGACCGCGTCCTTTATGGCACCTTCGGTCGCGGGGACCGTGCGGTAACGCTCTTCACGCTCAAACAGGTCGGCCAGATGCACGGGGAGTGCGGGGTGAATACCCGTGGCGGCCACCATGGCATCGGGGAACTTGGCCGGGTGGGCCGTGGCTTCGGCCACCATGGGAATCCCCGGCTGGCGGAAGCGGCGACCTGCGGCAATGCCAATGGCGGAGTGCGGGTCGGCCATATAGCCCGAACGCTGGTGCAGGGTGCGGATCTCGGCCTCGGTCTGGGCATCATCCAGTGCGAGACCGCAGAACAGGGTGCGCGCGTTCTCCCAGACTTCTGCTGGTACATCCATATGCCCCGTGCTGCGGAAGCCGGTCATGATGCGTGCGCAGGCCGTGGCGTCCCGCCCAAGCAGTTCAAACAGCAGGCGTTCGAAGTTGGAGGAGACCTGAATGTCCATGGAGGGGGAGAGGCTGGGCACCACGCCTTTGATGGTCATGTCATTGGCGTTGAGGAAACGGGTCAGAATATCGTTCCGGTTGGAGCCCACGCAAAGCTGGCGGATGGGCAGGCCCATTTTGCGCGCGGCCCATGCAGCCAGAATATTGCCAAAGTTGCCCGTAGGCACGGCAAAGGAGACTTCACGCTCAGGCGCGCCCAGTGCAAGGGCTGCATGCACATAATACGGAATTTGCGCGGCAATTCTGGCCCAGTTGATGGAGTTGACGGCGGAGAGGTGCATTTCCTGGCGGAAAGGAATATCCGCGAACAGGCTTTTGACCAGATCCTGACAGTCATCAAACGTGCCTTCCACCGCAAGGTTGGTCACGTTGGGTTCGCGCACCGTGGTCATCTGCCTGCGCTGCACTTCGGATGTGCGGCCCTTGGGGTGCAGAATAATAACGGACAGGCGCTGGCGGCCACGGCAGGCCTCAATGGCGGCGGAACCTGTATCGCCCGATGTGGCGCCAACAATGGTTACGTGTTCGTCGCGCTGGGTCAGGACGTATTCAAACAGCTGGCCAAGCACCTGCATGGCCATGTCCTTGAAGGCAAGGGTCGGGCCGTGGAACAGTTCTTGCACAAACAGCCCGTCTTCCACCTGTGTCAGTGGCACAATGGCGGGGTGGTCAAAACCTGCATAGGCTTTGGCACACAGGGTTTTGAGCGTGTCCTCATCAATATCGGAGCCGGTAAAGCGGGCCAGAATACGCGCGGCCAGCTCCGGGTAGGGCAGGGCACGCATGGCCTGCCAGTCCGCGAGCGAAAATTCGGGCCATGTCTGCGGCAGGTACAGCCCGCCATCTTCGGCAAGGCCACTGAGCAGGACATCGGAAAAAGAAAGAACGGGAGCATTCCCGCGTGTGGAAATGTAGCGCATGAGGGCGTTTATATCCTGAATGACGGATGCCGCGAAGTGGCTTGTACGATAAATTCGGCCAGACCTAGCCCGGCGGAGGTGTTGTGGGCAGCGTCAGCTCATAAATGGTGATCGGCCATGTAATGGTGGCTGTGGGCGCGCCAAAGGCCGTGCTGTGGTCGATCTGGCTGGCCGAAACATACAGGTGGCCGTGCCCGTCCAGCCCCGGTGTGGTGGGCCATTGCAGGCGCGGGTCGGTGATCAGCCTGCGTGGCACCCGCCCCGTGGTGTAGCTGAGGATGCTCGCTGTTGTAATGTCCGCCCAGTAAAGGGTGCCGTCATTATCAATGGTCATACCGCCCAGCGATGGGGTTTTGAACCACTGGGTCACACTTTCCTCAAACGCTGCGGGGGTTATGTCCGGGTCGTTGAAAATGGCGGTGGACACGCGGGAGAGGTATTGCCCGGGTGCTTGCAGCACAATCCACGATCCATCGGGGCTGACTGCGACCATGCTGGCGTCCACGGCGGCGTAATGGCCCGAACTGTCCCGCACAGGGCCGTTGGGCGTTACAATCGGGCGGCTGGCGATCAGGTCCGGGTGGTGGTCCAAAAAGCGTCTGGCTGTGGCGGTGGTCGTGTCGATGACCAGTAGGCCCGCAACGCCGGAATCCGGTACGTAGGCGGTTGTGCCATGCACAGCAATGCCGGAGAGAATGCTCCCCGGCCGCAGGGCGCTGGCCTGTATGGGCACAACGCGGAGCACAGTGTTGGTGGCGGGGTCAATTTCCACCAGTTTGGGGGGGGCTGCGGGTGGGGTCTTGCGGTTGGTTACGCCGCTGTCGAGCACCCATATGTGGCCATCCGCTGTTCTGGTCAGCCCGCCAAGGGCTACAAACCGGCTGGCTGAATCACCCTCGGTTCCATTCCATGCGGCATTGGGCCACGGTTCCAGTTGCCCGTCTGTGCTGCGTACAAAAAGCTGGGGGCCGGTATTGCCCACCCATGCCGGGGCCTCCAGCAGCATGCGCCCGTCGGGCAGGGGCACAATGGCGTCCCATATCTGGCTGTTGGACTGCATGAAGGGCTGGAGCGCGCTGGCGGGTAGTTCCGCTACTTTGGGCATGTGCAGCGCCCATGAGGGGGCGTTGCACATGGACAGGACAAGCATGGCCGCCAGCAGGCCAAAAGCCGTGCGGCGACCGGGGGAGGAAAGGCGGAAAAAAGGAACAGTCATGCGCGCGGGCATCCGGTTGGTGGGGCTTTGTGGCATAAAAACGCAAAAGGGATTTTCCGCCCCATGGCGCGGCCTTGCAAACGCCTTGTGTGCAGAGCCGGTGTGCCGTGGTGCCGGTAGAGAGGTCGAGCCTCCATGCCAACGATGCAGGAAGGGGCGCGCTTACGCATCCGGTGCGCGCTCAAGGTAGCGGCGGCGGATGTGGGTCAGGTAGGCTGTGGCGTCCAGCGGTTTGCCGGTCGCGTCCTGCATAATCTGGGGCAAGCTGGCGCTACGTGCGCGGCCATGCACGTTCTGGCGCAGCCATGCCAGCAGGGGAGCAAAGTCGCCCTGACCTATGGCGGGGAGAATGGCCGGGTTGGCTGTGCAGGCCGCGTTGCGCAGTTGTGCCGCCGTCATGGCCCCCAGCGCGTAGCAGGGGAAATAGCCGAACAGCCCCGCAGGCCAGTGAATATCCTGCAAACAGCCGCGCCGGTCGTCTGGTACGCGCAGCCCCAGCAGGGCGTGCAGGCGGTCATTAAAGGCCGCAGGCAGATCGGCCAGCGCCAGATCGCCCGAGATCAGGGCTTTTTCCAGCTCATAGCGCACAAGAATATGGGCGGGGTATGTGACCTCGTCTGCATCAACCCGAATAAAGCCGGGTTCAACATGTGTCAGGTGGCGGTGCAGGCTGGTGGCATCCCACCCTGCGGTGCCTTCGACCACACCAAAGCTGCTGTGGACCTGTGGGGCCAGCCAGTTTGCAAACGTGAGAGAGCGGCAGAACTGCATTTCCATCAGCAGGGACTGGCTTTCATGCACGGTCATGCCGCCAGACTGGCCAACGGGTTGGCTGGCCCATTCGGCCGGTAGTCCCATTTCGTACAGAGCATGCCCGGTTTCGTGCAGGACCCCCATCATGGCGGGAATAAAGTCGGCTTCCACATACCGCGTGGTCAGGCGCACATCATGCGTGGCACCCCCGCAGAAGGGGTGGGCGCTAACGTCCAGCCTGCCGCGTGTTGTGTCAAAACCCATCCGTTGCATCAGGCGGCGGCCAAGGGCCTCCTGCTCGGCAATGGGGAAGGGGCCTGTGGGGGCGGTAACTGCGGGCAGGCTGGCCTGCTTTTCCAGCACGGTGCCAATAAGCCCGGGCAGGTCAGCCGCCAGAGACGTAAAAATAGGGTCAATGTCGGTCTGCCGTGTGCCGGGGTCAAAGCTGTCCAGCAGGGCATCGTACATGGTCAGGCCCATGGCCTCGCCCGTGGCTACGGCGGTTTCCCTTGTCAGGCGCAGCACTTCGGCCAGATGTGGCTCAAGGCTTTTAAAATCACTTTCCTCGCGCGCGGTGCGCCATGCCATTTCGCACCGGGCCGTGGCCTGCGCGCTGGCTTCCACCAGTTCCCCCGGCAGGGCGGTGGCCTGTGTGTGCTGCCTGCGCATCTGCTCCAGATTGGCGGTGCGCCATACGTCATCCCCCGCATCGGCTTCGGCCAGCAGGTCGGCCATGATGGGGGCTGTCAGAATTTCGTGCCGCAGCCCTTCGAGCATGGCCAGATTTTCCGCCCGGCGTTCGGCCGCACCCGATGGCATGATGACTTCCTTGTCCCAGCCCAGAATGCCAAGGGCATCATTGAGGGAGGAAAGGCGCGCAAAGTGGCGTTCGAGGGAAAGATAGGCTTTATTCATGCGCGGGATGGTACAGCATCACGCACGCAAACGAAACGTGTCTGATCGCGCAAACCCGCCTTTCCAACCAGCTTTGGTCGCAAAACATGGGTGCCAGCCAGCATGGATAAGAAAAAAGCGGACCAGCGGGGCAAACCGCCACTGGCCGATGTGGCGCTGGCCTGTCTGGCGCAGGGGGATGCGGTGCAGGCCGAATCCCTTTTGCGCGCGCATCTGCGCCTTAATCCCTTGGATGCGGATGGCTGGCACGCCATGGCCTGCGTTGCCCGCGCAGGGGGGAATGCAGGAGCCGCAGTGGCTCTGGCTGACAAGGCGGTGGGCTTGGTGCCTGAACCTTTCTTTCATATCACGCTTGGGTTGGCTCTGCTGGAACTGGGGCATGTGGAGCCAGCGCGCGCCGCTGCCAATGTGGCAGCCATTGCCACCCCCAACGACCCCCGCGCGCATGACGCCATGGGCCAGATACTGGAAAAAGCGGGGCGTCTGGCCGATGCCGAACGGGCGTTAAAAAAAGCGCTCGCCCTGCGCCCACTGGAGCAGGAGCGGCATATGGCGCTTGCGGCTTTTCTGGCCCGGTGTGGGCGGGTGGGCGAGGCAGTAACCCTGTCCGCCCGCGCTCTGGCGCTGGAGGAGGGGAATATTGCAGCGCGCAACCTGCATGCCATGGTGCTCGAACAGGCCGGGCGTATGGTGGAGGCGGAACCGCATTTCCGGCGTGTGGCGCAGGCCATGCCCAATAACCCGGAGGCACTGGCAAACCACGGTGCCGCCCTGTTTGCCCAGCAACGGTATGAGGCGGCTGAGCAGGCGCTGCGTCTGTCCGCAACACTGGCGCCAGATGTGGCGGAAACCCGCACCAACCTCGGGCTGGTGCTTATGGCGCAGGGCCGGTTGCACGGAGCCGAGCACGAACTCGGGGCCGCCTACAGGCTGCGCACGGGGGATGCCCGTCTGGCGCTGAACTACGGCACGGTGATGATGGACCTTGGGCACACACAGGCAGCGGAAGAGTTGTTTACGCAGGCCATGCAGCAGGCCACCACGCCACGCGACCATGCCCGCGCAGCGCTTAACCTTGGGAGTCTGTGCCTGTCGACCGGGCAGTTTGCCAAGGGGTGGGATCTGTTTGAGGCACGCACGAACCTGCTGCTCCCCCCGGCCTGCGTTGCCGCTATGCCGGAATGGGATGGGGCCGTGAGTGCCCAAACCGTGCTGCTCTATGCCGAGCAGGGGCTGGGCGATGCCTTGCAGTTCCTGCGTTACGTGGGGCTGGCAGCCCAAAAAGTAAGGATCTGCCTGCTGGTGCCCCAGACCATGCGTTCTTTTGTGCAGGCTCTGCTGCCTCAATGGGGTGGGCGTGTGCAACTGGTCATGCCAGAACAGGCAGGTGGGGCGCAGGCGTGCTGTAGCCTGCTCAGCCTGCCCCACAGGCTTGGAGTGGCAGCCCCGTTTGCATGGCAACCCGATACGACCTGTTTTGTAGGCCCAACTGCCCCCCATGGGCGCGGGAAGGTGCGGGTTGGTCTGTGCTGGTCGGGTAATCCTCGCTACCAGTTTGACCGGCGGCGTTCGCTGGACCCGGCCCTGCTGGGCGGACTGGCAGCGGTTGACGGGCTTAGCTTGCAGGCCCTGCAACCATGCGTGCCCCCTGCGGATAGCCCCGTGCCGCTCACCCCATTGCCAAAGGGCGACCTGTTGGCAACGGCACAGATCATAGCCGGGTTGGATGCGGTGGTGAGTGTGGATACCATGATTGTGCATCTGGCGGGCCTGCTGGGTAAGCCAACCCTGCTGCTTGACCGGTATGGGGGGGACTGGCGCTGGGCGGCGGGCTCCGTTGCCCCGGACACCCCCCTTGTGGCAGATGCAGGCCTAGGCCCCGGTGTGTTGGAGCGCAGTTTGTGGTACCCCTCGGTAAGGATTACCCGCCAACCAGCCCCACGGGACGACAGGCCCAGCTGGCGCATCCCGCTTGCCACCGCAGCGCTCTGGCTGGAGCATGTGGCGGCGCGGGCGGTGGGACCGGGTGGTTGCTCCCACGCAATGTAGCTTTATGATGCAGGCATGACACGTATTTCTCCCGATGGCGCAACACCCGCCATGGCGCAATGGTTTACCCTCAAGGCGGAAAATCCCGAGGCCCTTCTGTTTTTCAGGATGGGGGATTTTTACGAACTGTTCTTTGATGACGCCACGGCCGCCGCTGCCGCACTGGATATTGCCCTGACCGCCCGTGGCAACCATGGGGGCGAACCCATTGCCATGTGTGGCGTACCGGTTGCCGCCGCGCCTGCTTATTTACAACGCCTGATCCGCAGGGGGTTCCGGGTTGCCGTGGCGGAGCAGACCGAGGTGCCACGCAAAGGGCGGCCTGCCAGCAAGGGGCCACTCGCGCGCGCCGTTGTGCGTGTGGTGACCCCCGGTACCCTGACCGAGGATGAACTGCTTGAGCCGGGGCGTTCCAACCTGCTGCTCGCACTGGTCTGCCAGCAGGAAGGGGGGCGTGGCAAACGCAGGAAGGATGCCCCGCCGGAGGGGGCTGACCAGCTTGGGGCTGCGTGGATTGATGTATCCACCGGCCTGTTCGAGACCGCCAGCCTGCCCTCCAGCGGACTGCCTGCTCTGCTGGGCCGTCTGGACCCGGCAGAAATTCTGGCGACTGCTGGCGTGGAACTGGGGGATTACGAGACCCGGCGTGCGCCCGAGGCCACGTTGCCCGCACCCGGTAGTGCAAAGCAGCGTTTGGCCGCAGCCTTTGATGTAGCGAGCATTGAAGCCTTTGGCACGTTCTCGGACGAGGAGAGTATCGCCGCTGCCATGGCGGTGGATTACGTGCGCCGCTCGCAGGCGGGCAGACTGCCCCGGCTGGCGCACCCCATTCCGCAAAGCCAGAATGGGGTGCTGGGTATAGACCCGGCCACCCGCGCCAGTCTGGATATTCTGCGTGCGCGGGATGGTGGGGTGGAGCACACCCTGTTTACCGCCATCAATCGTACGGTCAGTGCCGCAGGCGCGCGCATGCTGGCGGAGTGGCTGGCATCCCCCCTTACGCAGGTGGATGCCATTGCTGCCCGGCAGGAGGGATGGTGGTGGCTCAAGGACCACGCCGCCCGGTGTGCGGCACTGCGCGATGCATTGAAAAAAGCGCCAGATATTGCCCGCGCACTGGGCCGCCTTTCGCTCGGGCGGGGGCTGCCGCGTGATATGGCCGGTATTCGTGACGGGCTGGCCGCCGCACGGGAGGCCGCGCGTATTCTGGCGGGGCAGGAGGGGGCGCAGGCAGCACAACTTCCTACGGTTCTGGCCCACGCCATAGGCTGGCTTGGTGCCGCCCGTGCCCTGGAGGCGGAACTGGGCACGGCGCTGGCGGAGGAACTGCCCGCCCGGCTGGATGATGGTGGCGTGATCGCCGCAGGCTACGACGTGGAACTGGATGAGCACCGGGCATTGCGTGATAATTCACGCCGCCTGATTGCCGCCCTACAGGCGGATTACGCAACCCGCTTTGGGGTTTCCAACCTCAAAATCCGCCACCACGCGCAGCTTGGGTATGTGATGGAAGTCCCCGTGGGGGCCAGTGCGCGGCTCAAGGACAACCCGGACCTTATTCTGCGCCAAGGCACGGCCAGCACCGCGCGTTTTGCCACGGAGGAACTGGCCAGCCTGAACGTGCGTATTACCGAGGCCGCGGACAAAGCCGCCCAGCGCGAAAAACTGGTTTTTGCGGAGTTGACGGCCAAAGTGCTGGCTGAGCGCGAACTGCCCGAATTGGCGCAGGCATTGGCAGTGCTGGACGTGTTGCAGTCCTGCGCATCGCTGGCCACAGGGGGCACGTGGTGCAGACCCGAAGTGAGCGAGGACACCGCGTTTGATCTGCAAGGTTGCCGCCACCCTGTGGTGGAGGCCGCCCTGCCTCCGGGTGCGCGTTTTACGCCCAATGGCTGTGTGCTGGCCCCCCAGCGGCGGGTCATGCTGCTGACCGGCCCAAACATGGCGGGTAAGTCCACCTTTTTGCGGCAGACGGCGCTGGCCGTTATTCTGGCGCAAGGGGGCTTTCCCGTTGCTGCGGATTGCGCGCGCATTGGCATTGTGGACCAGTTGTTCTCCCGCGTTGGCGCGTCGGATGATCTGGCCCGTGGGCGCTCCACCTTTATGGTGGAAATGACCGAAACCGCCGCCATTCTCAATCAGGCCGGGCCGCGCTCGCTTGTTGTGGTGGACGAAATCGGGCGGGGTACGGCAACGCTGGACGGGCTGGCCATCGCATGGTCGGTGCTGGAGGCTCTGCATTCAACGGTGCGCTGTCGTGCAATTTTTGCAACCCACTTCCACGAACTGTCCCGTCTGGTCGATACGTTGCCCCGTTTGTGCCTGCATACCATGGCGGTGCGGGAGTGGCGCGGGCAGATCGTTTTTTTGCACGAAGTGCTTGCAGGATCAGCAAAAAAAAGCTGGGGTGTGCATGTGGCGCGGCTGGCTGGCGTGCCCGTTGGCGTGGTGGAGCGGGCGGGGCGGCTGCTGCGGGAGCTTGAACGTGCTGAAAATACCATACCCGAACCGTTACCGCTTTTTGACACACAGAAGACATTACCCCCACCATACGAAAATACGTTAAAGAAACGATTGATGGAGATTGACCCGGATAGTCTGACCCCAAGGGCCGCGCTGGATATTCTGTACGATCTGCGCAGGCAGGCCGGGCAGGAGACAGACCTGCCCACCCCCGGCTGATCCACCCCATCCCCCGATCGACCTCAGGAGCTGAACCCGTAACCCTATGCCCACCTCTTCCGCACAGGCTGCCGCCGGGCAGCAGACCGACATGTCCGTTCTGGCGACCCTGACGCCAGAAGCCCTTGCCGCGTGCCTGACGCGGGAGTTGAGGGATGCCACACCAGATGATGCGGCCATCCCCCCGCGGGATGAGGCCGTGGCCATTTTCCGGCGGCATCTGGGGCGGTATCAGGCGGATGTTCGCAAACGCTTTGAGCGGTATGAACTCAAGGGAGCAGCAGCGGCCAAAACCCTTGCCACCTTTGCCGATGTTATGCTGCGCGCCATTGTCGATCTGGCCGTGCGGGCCACAACACCGGACGAGCCACCTGCCATGGGGAGCCGTTCAGGCTTTGCGGTTGCCGCAACGGGGGGGTACGGGCGCGGGCTTTTGGCCACGTTCAGCGATATTGACCTGCTGTTCCTGATCGCGCAGGGCGCGGGGGAGCGCGCGCACCCGGTTGTGGAATACGTGCTGTATTTTTTGTGGGATCTTGGGGTCAAGGTTGGTCACGCCACACGCACGATTGATGAATGTATTGCCGAGGCCTCCAAGGACACAACAGTCCGCACGGCTCTGCTGGATGCGCGGTTGCTGGAGGGGGACACGGCACTGTTTGCCATGTTCGAAGCCCGCTACATCCTCTCCTGCGTGGAGGCGGGGGCCGCGGGCTTTATCCATGACAAGCGGCGGGAGCGGCTGGAGCGGCATCGTAAGTTTGGTGACAGCCCCTATCTGGTCGAACCCAACATAAAGGAAGGGCGCGGCGGGCTGCGGGACCTGCAAACCCTGTACTGGATGTGCCGCAACACTTTTGGCACCCGCCATGTGCGCGACCTGCTGGCCCCCGAATTCATATGGATGGGTCTGCTCACGGAGCAGGAAGCTGCCCGTGCGCGCCGGTCATGGGACTTTTTGTGGACCGTGCGCCTGCATCTGCATTACGTGGCCGGACGGGCGGAAGAACGCCTGACGTTTGACATGCAGCCCGTTATTGGCGCGCGCATGGGCTATACCCGCCATGGCCGCCAGAATGGGGTGGAGCGGTTCATGCGCCATTACTTCCTGACCGCGCGGGAAGTCATGCGCCTGACCCATGTGCTCGAACCCGCCGTGCTGCGGCAGGCGCAAGGCCCGGTGGCCAACGCGGCCAAGCCGGACGAGGCCATGCGTGAGGCGGGCTTTACCCTGCTGGATGGGCAGATATTGCCTGACCGTGGTGTGTCCTTTGATCAGGATCCCATTAAAATGATGCAGATTCTGGACTGGGCGCGTATCCGCCGCCGTCCGCTGCATCCGCTGGCCCGCCATCAGCTTATCCGCTGGGAGCGCCGGGCCATTACCCTGCGTGATGACCCCGAGGCTGCGCGTATCTTCCTCGATCTGCTGTGTGGCGATACATCCGAGGACGAGCAGCGCCCGCGCAGGCGGGGTGCAGCCGTTGTGGCCCCACCTCCTGCGGAGGAAAATACGCCTGTCTATTCCGCCGCCTATGGCAGCCACCCGCCATCGGGGCATTCCTACTGGCTGCATATTCTGAACGAGACCGGTATTTTCGGCCGCCTCATTCCCGATTGGGCGCGTATTGTCGGGCAGATGCAGTTCGATACCTACCATGTGTTCACAGTGGATGAGCATACGGTGGAAGCCATTCGCATTCTGGACGAAGTGGCGGCCGGGCGCATGGCGGCCGAAATTCCCATTGCGTATGAACTGATCAAGGGCCTGCATTCGCGCCGTGCCCTGTATATGGCCGTACTGCTGCATGACGTGGCCAAGGGCCGTGGTGGCGACCATTCGGAAATCGGGGCGGAAATTGCCGCCGAACTCTGTCCCCGCCTCGGTATGTCGGGGGAGGAGACGGAAACGGTGTCGTGGCTGGTGCTACACCACCTCCTGCTCAGTCATACCGCCTTCCAGCGTGATATTGACGACCCCAAAACCATTCTGGATGTGGCCGATATTGTGCAGTCGCCCGAGCGGCTGCGCCTTTTGCTGCTGCTGACCATTGTGGATATGCGCGCAGTCAGTTCGCGCGTGTGGAACGCGTGGAAGGCAACACTCCTGCGCGAGCTATATTTGCGCGTGGCGGAAGTTCTGGCCGGTGGCCTGTCCACCACGGAGCGTGACGTGCGCGTGCGCCACGCCAAGGACGTAACAGCCGAAATTCTGGGCGAGGAAGGTGTGCCCCAGCGCGATATCGAGCACTTTCTGGGCTTGGGTTACGCTGGGTACTGGCTGTCGTTCGATTACGAAACACACAGCCGCCATGCCCGCCTGATCCGTGATGCGGATGCGCGTGGCGCTCCTCTTACGGTGGAGGTTCTGCCCCTGCCTGCGCGGGGTGTAACCGAGGTAACCGTTTATACGGTGGACGTGCCGGGCCTGTTCTCCAAGATCGCGGGTGCTCTTGCGCTGGCCGGAGCCTCCATTGTGGATGCGCGCATCCATACCATGACCCACGGCATGGCGCTTGATACCTTCTGGATTCAGGACACATCAGGTCAGGCGTATGAGGAAACACACCGTCTGGCGCGCCTGACATCGCTGATCGAGCAGGGGTTGAGCGGGCAGCTTGATATTGGGGCGGAAATTGCCCGTGCGGGTTTTGGCCACATGCCGCTGCGCATGCGCGCTATTCATGTTCCCCCGCGTGTGGTGGTGGATAATGGCGTGTCCAACACCTACACGGTGATCGAAATTAACGGCCGCGACCGTCCCGGCCTGCTGCATGACGTAACAGCCGCCATGAGCCGGGAGAACCTTCAGATCGCCTCCGCTCACATTACCACCTACGGCGTACGGGCGGTGGACGTGTTCTACGTCAAGGACCTGTTTGGTCTCAAGATTACGGACAAGAAGAGGCTGGAGGAAATCCGCGAACGTCTGCTGGCCGGACTGAAGGAGGCGGAAGCCGAAGCATCCGCCTGCGCCAACGCCCGTTATTCAGCCTAGAACCGCGCTCCGTCCCGGACTGGCGGGGGAAAGCCCCCGGTCCAGCCCGGTGCGCAGGGCCATGCCTTCCGCACTGGTGGGGTCAATCAGCCCGGTGCGCAGGAACAGGTCGATCAGCACCAGATTGACGTTGAACTTGAATGCGTCCGTATCGCGCACAATGCGGTAGGCTTCGGTTAATGGGAGCAGGGTAAAGCTTTCAACCTCACCATCGGCCGCACTGGGTTCAAAGCTTTCGGGCAGGTACAGGTCGTAGCAGTATAAAATATCGCGCCGCAGACCTTCTGCTCGGTCCAGAGCATAGACCAGCCTGCCAGACTGCACGGCCTGCTCCGCCAGAACTGCGGGTATGCTGGCCTCTTCAGCAGCTTCCTTCACCAGTGCTTCACGCGGGGTGTGGCCTGCGGGCATGCCACCTGCCACCAGATGATCAAGTTTGGAGGGGTCCAGCCTTTTGTTGGCCGCCCGCCGTCCGGTCCACAGGTGCAGCCCGTCCGCCTTGCGCACCAGTCCGTTCATATGCACGCCTGTTGCCACAAACCCGAACAGGGGCAGGGCACCGCGGTCTATGCGGCCCACAACGGGCTGGTCCATATCCGGGTAGACGTCGAACAGTTCATGGTGGGATTTGTAAAATCCTTCTTGCGCCAGTTCTTCTCCCAAGGCTTCAAGCCCGGAGGGGTGGGGGATGTTAAAACCTTTGTCTGGTGTGCCAAATCCGGCTTTTTCCATGCGGGTGAACAACGCGGGCGCGAGCCAGCCTGAAGGGGTGCCGCCAAGGGCAAGGGGGGCGCGTGCTCCCGGAAGAATGACCGTGTTGCAGTCTGTCAGGTGCCGGAGGAACGGGCTTGCATTGGAAGGCATAAGGGCAAAGGTCCTGTTCTTGCTGTGCCAAAACACGAACGCTGTTATCGGGGCATAAAACGGGCATGGCAAGGTGGCGGGGGGTTGCAAAAACTGCCTGACGTGCCACATCCGGGGGCATGTCCCCCCGTAGAGCAGTGTCTGGCCCACTCAATAGGCCGGTTTCTTATACTTTTACCCGTTTGTTGCCTTACCTTTGGCCGCAGGAGAACAAGGCATTACGCTGGCGCGTTCTGTTGGTGCTGCTGGTTCTTGTGGCCGGAGAGCTGGCCACGCTGGCTGTGCCCATTGTGTATAGCAAGGTGGTAGACAGGTTTGTGCACCCTAGCAGCATGGCCATGGCGCCTGCATTGCTAATTGTCAGCTACGGGCTGGTGCGCCTTGTGTCTGGCGCGCTGACCAACCTGCGGGATTCCCTGTTTGCTCCCATACGCTTCCGTGTGGCGCGGCAGGCGGCCTATCGCAGTTTTGCGCATATGCACAGGCTGTCCCTGCGCTTCCATCTGGACAGGCGCACAGGCGGGGTTACACGGGCCATAGAGCGGGGAACCGAGGCGGTGGAGACCCTGCTGCGGATGCTGATGTCCCTCTCCCCCACCATTTTGCAGGCGTTGCTGGTCATGGGGGTTATCTGGCGGCTGTTCAATTGGACCTATGTTGCCGTGATCGCGCTTATGATCATGACCTACATTGTGTTCACGGTCCGCTTTACGTCATGGCGGCTGGGTATTCGCCGCCGTATGAACGATACAAATAGCGAGGCATCGGGCCGGGCACTGGACAGCCTGCTTAATTACGAAACCGTGAAATATTTTGGCAACGAGCAGCACGAGGCCAACCGCTACGACAACGCACAGGCCCGTTACGAAAAAGCCGCCATGAAAACCCAGTACTCGCTGGGGCTGCTTAACTTTGGTCAGGCCGCCATTATCGCCATCTCGCTGGCTGCCATCATGCTGCTTGGTGGGCATGACGTGGAGGCAGGGCATATTACGGTGGGGGACTTTGTTATGGTCAACACCTACCTGCTCCAGCTTTATGGTCCGTTGAACTTTCTGGGCTCCGTATATTCAGGCATTCGCACGGCACTGGTTGATCTCGAACACATGCTCAGCTTGACGGAGGAGGATGTGGAGGTGGCCGATCCTGCGGCCCCGCTCCCCATTGCCACGCGTCTGGCGGGATCAGCCCCCGCGCGGGTGGCTTTTGAGGATGTGCATTTTGGGTATCGACCCGAGCGCGAAATCCTGCATGGGATCAGTTTTGCTGTGCAGCCCGGGCACAAGGTTGCCATTGTCGGCAGCACGGGGGCGGGCAAGTCCACCATAAGCCGCCTTCTGTTCCGGTTTTACGATACGTGGTCGGGGTCCGTTATGGTGGATGGGCATGACGTGCGCCATTACCGTCAGGCGGACCTGAGAGCAGCCATAGGCGTTGTGCCGCAGGATACCGTGCTGTTCAACGACAGCATAGGCTACAACATCGCCTACGGGCGGCTGGGGGCTACTCCCGCGCAGGTGGAGGAGGCGGCCCGTCTGGCCCAGATCCATGATTTTATCATGACCCTGCCCGAAGGGTATGAAACACAGGTGGGCGAACGGGGGCTGAAGCTCTCCGGTGGGGAAAAGCAGCGTGTGGCCATAGCCCGCACGATTTTAAAAGACCCACGCGTTCTTGTGCTTGACGAGGCCACGAGTGCGTTGGACACACATACGGAAAAAGAAATTCAGGCAGCCCTTAAAACTGTCTCGGCCAACCGGACTACCCTTGTGATCGCGCACCGGCTTTCCACCATTGTGGATGCGGACGAAATTCTGGTCATGGGGCGCGGGCTGGTTGTGGAGCGTGGCACGCATGCACAACTGCTGGCGGCACAGGGCCATTACGCGGCCATGTGGGCTGCGCAGGCCACGGGGGAGGGCTGACCCAACAGGTCGTTGCCATCGCGCCGAATCCGGCAGATGCTGCAAAAAACGTAAGGAGTAAAAACATGGCGGATACTCACGCACACGCCACAACGGAGCCAGAAAATACAGCCAGCGCCGAACCGCGCATGGATGTGCCCGAAGACCTAGCCCGCTGCGCTATGGTGATCGAACACGCCATTGACCATTTGCGGAACGAAAAGTTTCCGCCACTGGCCGTGGCCTCGGCATTGCTGGGCGGATCGCTGGGTGTGATGGCCCGCAGCATGGACAAGGAGACCATTCTGCGTATCCTTGACTCCGCCGCGCAAAGCGTGCGTTTGGGCGATGTTCATGCCTCCGTCATGGCCGATGGTGGCAGTGAAAGCGACAAAGCCTGAGCTTCAACCCTTGACTGGAGGCGATGGCTCAGTCATAAGCCGCGCCAATCCTGAATGTGGTCGCCGGGCATTTGTCTCGGCCCTCTAGTTCCTTTTTTGTTTAAGACAAGGATGAGACAATGTCCCGTCGTTGCCAGATCACCGGCAAAGGCGTGCTGACCGGAAATAACGTCAGTCATGCCAACAACAAGTCCCGTCGTCGTTTTCTGCCCAACCTGCAGGAAGCGTCCCTGACGTCCGAAATCCTCGGTTCCGCCGTCCGTATGCGTGTTAGCACGCGCGGTCTGCGCACCATTGAGCACAATGGTGGCCTGGATTCCTTCCTGCTGAGTACGCCTAACCGCAAGCTCCCCACGGAAGCACAGGTTATCAAGCGCCGCGTTCTGCGCGTGCAGGCCAAGAAGCAGGCCGCCGCTGGCGCCTGATTCAGGGCTTTTGTCTATCCGTGGGAACCGGGGTCTGCCACATTAGGTGACAGAACCCGGTTTCTGCGGTTCAGGCGTCTGCCACTCCTTGTCAGGCGCTTTTGTCTATCGGCCGGTGTCCGGCAGCCGGCTTCCTGAAAAAATATTTTCAGGTGGCACCATACGGCGTTCGGCGGCCACAGGCGCGAGGGTTCTCCTGTCGCGCCTTACCTGTTTTCTGGAGGTTTTCGTGTCCGCCACAACTGATCTGTCCAAGATCCGTAATATCGGTATCACCGCGCACATTGATGCTGGTAAGACAACCACGACCGAACGTATTCTGTACTACACCGGCGTGTCCCATAAGATTGGTGAAGTGCACGAAGGCAACACCACCACGGACTACATGGCGCAAGAACGTGAGCGTGGTATTACCATCACCTCCGCCGCCGTGACCTGTGACTGGAAAGATCACCGGATCAACATCATCGACACCCCCGGACACATCGACTTCAACATCGAAGTGAACCGTTCGCTGCGCGTGCTCGATGGTGCTGTGTTCATCATCGAAGGTGTTGCCGGTGTTCAGCCGCAGTCCGAAACCAACTGGCGTCTGGCTGACCGCTACAACGTTCCGCGCATCATCTTCATCAACAAGCTCGATCGTACTGGCGCTGACTTCTACCGTGCATTCGACACGTTGAAGGAAAAGCTGGACATCGTCGCTATCCCCCTTCAGCTGCCCATCGGCGCGGAAGACCAGTTCCTCGGCGTTGTCGATCTGGTGGAAATGAAGGCCATCGTCTGGGAAGGCGGTGAACTGGGTGCGAAGTTCCATGACGAAGAAATCCCGGCTGACCTGAAGGAAAAAGCTGCGGAAGCACGTCAGGAACTGCTGGACACCGCCCTGGCTGTTGATGAAAAAGCCATGGAAGAATACTTCGAAAATGGCGACGTTTCCGTTGAAACCCTGAAGCGCTGCATCAAAAAAGGTGCGATCTCGGGCGAATTCCGTCCGGTTCTGTGCGGCACGGCGTTCAAGAACAAGGGCGTGCAGCCCCTGCTCGACGGGATCATTGACTACCTGCCCGCTCCTAACGACGTTGAAGGCATTCGTTGCGCCCCGCCCGAAGGTGAGGACGAAGACGAAGCATCCCAGCCCATTCTGCCGGTTGACCCCAATGGCAAGTTCGCTGGTCTTGCGTTCAAGATCATCAACGACAAGTACGGCACGCTGACCTTCGTGCGCGTCTACCGTGGCGTTCTCAAGACCGGTGATACCGTTCTGAACACCACCAAGGGCCACAAGGAACGTATTGGCCGCATCTATCAGATGCACGCTGACAAGCGCGTAGAACTGAGCGAAGTGCATGCTGGTGATATTGCCGCGTTCGTGGGTCTGAAAGACTCCCAGACGGGTGACACGCTGGCCGACGCTTCTGATCCGGTTGTTCTGGAACGTATGTCCTTCCCGGTTCCGGTTATCGACATTTCTGTTGAGCCAAAAACCAAGGACGCAGTGGAAAAGATGACACTGGCCCTGCAGAAGCTGGCTGGTGAAGATCCCTCCCTGCAGCTGAAGACGGATCAGGAAACAGGCCAGACCATTCTGTCCGGCATGGGCGAACTGCATCTGGACATCATCATCGACCGTCTGCGTCGTGAATATGGTGTGGAAGCCAACGTGGGCGCACCGCAGGTTGCCTACCGCGAAACCATCTCCAAGCCGCACACGGAAACCTATACCCACAAGAAGCAGTCTGGTGGTTCGGGTCAGTTCGCAGAAGTGAAGATATCCTTCGAGCCGGTTGAACGGAACGAAGGTATCTCGTTCGAGAACAAGGTTGTCGGTGGCACCGTGCCCAAGGAATACATTCCTGCGGTTGAAAAAGGGATCCGCATGCAGTCCTCCACGGGCGTGCTGGCTGGCTTCCCCACGGTTGACTTCAAGTTCACCCTGCTTGACGGTAAGTACCATGACGTTGACTCGTCCGCTCTGGCGTTCGAAATCGCGGCAAAGGCCTGCTTCCGTGACGGTATGAAGAACGCTGGTCCGGTTATTCTGGAACCGATCATGGACGTGGAAGTGACCACCCCGAACGATCACGTTGGTGACGTTGTGGGCGATCTTAACCGCCGCCGTGGTATGATCCAGAGCCAGGAAACCTCGGGCTCCACAGTTATGGTGCGTGCTCATGTGCCGCTGAAGGAAATGTTTGGTTACATTTCCCACCTGCGTTCCATGACCAAGGGCCGTGCGTCCTTCACCATGCAGTTCCACCACTATGATCCGGTGCCGCGCAACGTGGCAGACGAAATCATGGCGCAGTCCCGCTAAGTTTTTCCTCCTTCGGGTTGAAAAAAGCATCAAGGCCGCTTCCCTTCGGGGAGGCGGCTTTTTTGTTGCGTGGTGTGCCAGATTGTGGTGCGCAAGCCAGAGCCAGAGCCAGAGCCAGAGCCAGAGCCAGAGCCAGAGCCAGCAGTCTGGCTGGCATGGCGTATTTAATTTTGAGTTGGGAAGTCAGGCCAAGAACAGGGAGGAGCGCAAGTAGGGCTTGCCCCCGTGTCCTGTGCGTTACGCTCTGACAGATATGCCCGCTCAGCTAGAAGATGGTGCGGGCCTTAGCCTTGGTTTGCGTCAGGTCTGGCGGCAAACAGGGGGGTGTTTGCCGCCTTTGGTTGGGGTGTTAACCAAACTCGCCAATATCGTGCATCAGCGCCACACTGATTTCGCGCAGGAGTTCGAACATCTGGCCCATGGGGGTAAAGATGTCGCGGTGTTCGCGCACGTAAATCCCTTCTTCGCGCGGGCCGCGAGGTTCGTGGAAATCCAGATCGGATGGTCCCGTGCCCGTGGGGAAGATGAACTTCATTTCCTTCAGGACGGTTGGAATATCCAGACACAGGATATGCTGCATCATCATCTCGTGGTTGAAGCCGCCACGGGGCATGAAGAAGGGAATGCGGCAGGCCAGCAGCCAGATGCGTTCGATCAGCATGATCCGTATGGCGTGCAGCAGGCGTATGCGCGGCTCGGTGCGGGGGGCATGCTGCCATGCCTCGCGCAGGGCAAGGTGGTCGGCCTGAATGCGGCGGAACATGGTGTGCAGTTCCGCTGACAGGTTAAGTCCTTCCAGCCCGCTCATAAGGGCCAGAAATGCCTTTTGCCGCTGGGGAGAGGTTTCCTCCGTTGCCCGGTCCAGCCAGAAGCCGGGGTCCAGCATGCACACAACGCTTTTGAGCACCTTGTCGTCCGAGCAGGTCAGAGCGTGGCGCGCAAAGTCGAGCGCGCGATGGAAGCGCGGGCTGGAGGTGTTGAGTGTCTCAAATGTTTCGGGGTGGCGCTGGGCGGCGGCCCCCAGACCTTGCAGGGTGTTGGCGCACCAGCCAAGCTGCTGAAGAATGGCGTTGTTGGGTATGGCCCGCAACTGGCTCGGGTGCGTGATCCGGCTACGTGTTGCAGCCTCCGCACTCTGGCGTGCAGGTGGGCGTGAGCCGGTGCGGTCAATCAGCGATGGGCCAAATGCCCCCAGCAGGGCTGCGTAGCCGGGGTCGGCTACAAGCCCTTTCATGTTGTCGATCACGCTGGAGAAGAAGTCGGCCGAAAAATCCGGGTGGTCGTAAATCGGGTCGCTTTTCTGCTGGTTGCTGAGGAACAGGTTTTCCGCAATGGTAGCCATGGTGGCGGTGGCCAGTTCGGGGCTACCGAACAGCAGGTAACCGTCCCCTCCCTGAAAAGCGGTTTCCTCACGGCAATGGATATTGGAGCCTTCAAAACGTTTCCGCACATGGGCGGGGGAGAGGTAGTCCAGCCGGTCAGCCATGCGGAACGGGTGCGCCCCACGGCCTATGCTCTCGCCGTGCGTGTCAAAGAACACGACTTCAACATCGCTCAGGTCCCAGCGTACCAGCAGGTCATGAATATGCAGGCGCAGGCGTTCGATCTGGTAGGAGGCTGCAAGCTGGCCGATATAACGCCCCGAATCCGAATAGCCGAACTGGAAGCATATCCGCCCGACGCGCCGCACGTAGTCGCGCCATGTGGGGGAGCGGAGCGCTTCCTCCACAATATGTTCACCGTTGACCAGGGCATCTTCTGTTTCAAACAGCGGCGAAATTTCAATGCGGTCGGCAACGCCAAAATAGGTCGCAATCCATAGTGCCGTCAGCAGGGTGTAACCTGTTTCGGTCTCGGCAATCAGGAATCTTACGGGGGTGTCGGAATCCACGTATTTGACAATCTGGGCGATTGTCATCATCAGCCGCCCGGCGGACGAGGGGTCGCTGAGCAGTGCGCCAAAGTCCACCGGCACGGGGGTTACGCTTTCCAGCGCGTCGTTTACGCGGTTGAGCAGGGCGCGGCGTTGGGCGGGGTTGGTCGGGTCGTCCAGCAGGTTCAGCTTCTGGCGCACAAAGTTGTGGATCTGGCTGGCGTTGAGCCGCACATGCGTGTGGGCCAGCCCAAGGCCGTGCGCCATAAACCCGGCACGTGCCACAGCCAGCGGCAGTTGGGCGGACGGGGGGGCTGCCTCTATGGCGGCCTGCAACAGGGCGTTCAGGTCGGAGGCGGCCGTGAGTGCTGTGGTGCGGCCATTCACCAGTAGTTCCGCAAAGCGGGCCACGGCCTGACCGTCCGTAGCACCATTGGGCACGGCGGTAATCTGGGCCTTCACGCAGTCTATGGCTTTTTGCAGCGTTTCGCTCAGTTCGGGGGCGAGAACGCCTTCATGCGCAATCTGGCATTCCAGCCGCATAAGCTGGAACAGCTTCATGCGCAGGCGCAGGCGCAATGTGTCCCACCAGCCGATGTCGGTCCGGCCGTCCGTATCGTACCCGACCCAGCTTGTGGCGACGATGGGGCAGGGGGAGAGTGTGCTCCATGCATCGGGCCATGTGTTTTTTGCGGTGGCAAGGAGTGCGGTGTTCAACTGGTCTATGGCGTCGCGCGCACGGGTAATGGCTTGTGCGGCCAGCGTGAACTCTTCTTCCAGCGTTGGGTGAACACTGCGGCGGTGCGAAGCAAAAAAAGGTGCTGTTTCAGGCGGAATGTCGAGAGAGGCGCTCTGGGCCAGCGCCTCATAAACCGGGTTGCTCAGAGCAAAGGTCGGGTGGGCCGTAAATACGGCGGCAAAACGGATGGAGGAGACAAGCTGGCTGTAGGCCGCGAATGTGGGGGACGGCAGATTTGCGCAGAGCTGCTCGGCAACATGGCGCAGTTTGTCCTGTGCGGTGTCCAGTGCTGCACCGCCCACGTAGCGGTGCAGGCGGCGCGAGCGGCTTAAAAAAGCCTGATCACGCAGGGTGCGTACCAGTTGGGTCACATCCTCAAACGTGATGGCTCCGCTTTCCAGCGCATCACTCAGCCGCAGGGCCGTGCCCATAACGGGGTTGGTGCCTTCCGCCGGGGTGCCGGTGGAGGACATGTTGGCAATGGAGGCGAGCACGCTCCCGATGCGAGGGGGAAGGGAAGAAAAGTCCGTGTTCATGGCGCGCTCTATATCCTTGCGGATTGAATCGGAAAAGAAACAAAACGGTCGGGCAACAATTTATTCGTCAGCTTTCCATGTCTGCTTTATGTGCGCAACCGCCTCACGCACACTTGGGGTGGCGGAGGTGGAGTGCTATTCATGATCGCATGACAGCGCATACCGACACGGAAGGGGACATCGCCGCCCGGCAGACACTCCGGCGATACCAGAATGCAGCCACCGGGCTGCTGGTGCTGATGGGGGGGCTGACCGTTGTCGGTTACGCTGCTCCTGCCGCTGGCTGGGTTGAGGATGGTTTTTTTCTGGAGATGTTCCGCGCGGGCGCGCGGGCGGGTGTTGTTGGGGGGGTGGCTGACTGGTTTGCGGTAGTGGCCCTGTTCCGCCATCCGTTAGGCTTGCCCATTCCGCACACTGCGATCCTGTCCGCACAGAAGGACCGCCTTGCCCGCGCCCTTGGCCGCTTTGTGGCCTCTCAGGTGTTTACGGCCAAGGAGGTGGAGCGTGTTCTGGCCAAGGTGGATGTGCCCGGATTTATTGCCAATCTGCTGGAGGACCCCGCAACGCAGGATGCGGTTGTGGGGGCCATGGCCCGCTCCATGCCGCAGCTGCTGGACCGACTGGAGGATGGCAGGGCCAGCAATGCCATAGGCCGGATTATGCCTGGCCTGCTGGGGGGGAGCGATCTTTCTCCCGTTATTGCCAAGGCGTTGCGCAGTCTGGTCGATGATGACCGGCATCAGGAGGTGCTGTCCTACTTCCTTAGCCAGCTCAAGGATGGGCTGAAGGCCAAGGAAGGTGCCCTGCGAGACATGATCGAGGAGCGCGTGCGTGAGCAGGGGGGGCGTATTCTGGGCTGGGCTATTGGCGGTTCCATTGCCACCAAGGTGCTGACAGCTGCAGCGCAGGAACTGGACCGAATCGACCCTGAAAATTCCAGCCTGCGCGAAGGCTTTACAAGCTGGGTCAGACTCCAGATCGACCGGATAGAAACCGACCCCGAACGTGGGCGGGAGTTTACGCAGGCGGTCACGTCCGTACTCTCGCACGAAAGTGTTGTGGGTTGGTGGGGCGATATCTGGCTGCGTTTCCGGCGCATGGTGGAAGCCGATGTGGAAGATCCGCAGGGACGCACGGCCTGTCTGCTGCGTGATGCGCTGGGCCGCATGGCGGGGCAGTTGCGGAACGATGATGTGTTGCGCCAGCGCATAGTGGAGCGTGTGGACGGCACAATTGGCAAAGCCCTGCCGTTTGTGCGCGACCAGATGGCCGAATTTATTGCCCGTGTGGTGTCCGGCTGGAACGCGGTGGAAATTGCGGAAAAGCTGGAACTGCGCGTGGGCAAGGACCTTCAGTTCATTCGGTTTAACGGTACATTGGTCGGGTTTGCCGTGGGCGCTCTGCTGTTTGCGGCGCTGAGGCTGACGTTTGGTATTAACGCCCAGTAAATTTTCTTTTTTGTGCCAACTGCCTTCGAGGGCGGCAAAAGTTGGTCGCATGGCACTTGAGCGGATATGGAAAGGCTTGTGTCGCAGGGATGAGCGTAAGCTTGGCTTAAAGGCAGCCTTGCAGGGCACCGCAGATCACATATGCGTTGAAAGGCCGGGGCTGGCTGCCTGTAACAGGAGGTTTTGGGTTGACGTTGGCACCGCTAGTCGCCATGTATCCGAAACAGGACCATTCAGGTCTTTAATTAGGTGAAAGCCGGATTATGCTGAAACTTTCCCGTCTGGCGGACTATGCGATCGTCATACTTGTTAAACTGGGAGAACAGGACGGCGTGGTGACATCCCCAGCCCTTGCCGTCATTACCGGTGTGCCCGAACCTACGGTCGCCAAGGTGCTCAAGGTTTTGTCAGCGCATGGTTTTGTGTTGTCCCAGCGTGGCGCAAAGGGTGGTTATCGTCTGGCCCGGTCTTTGGCGGATATGTCTGTTGCCAGCGTTATTGCCGCAGTCGATGGTCAGATCGCCCTGACCGCCTGCGTTGGCGGTCGTGAGTGCGATACCGGGCTGTCCTGCGGTCTGTGCGGTAGCTGGGACGTTATCAATACGGCAATACGCTCTACGCTTGAGGGAATTTCGCTGGAGAGCATGCGCCCCAAGGAGGCATGCCCCACGGTTCTCTCCCAGATCAACAAGCTCAACGCGCCCCACACAGTACGGGAAGGAGCCTGAACAATGCCAGCAGTCACACAAACGCGCGAAGCCGTCGAAAAGCTGGGTCAGTCCACGTACAAATGGGGCTTTGAGACCGATATTGAAATGGACATGGCTCCCAAAGGGCTGAATGAGGACATTATCCGTCTGATTTCCAGCCGTAAGGAAGAGCCCGAATGGATGCTGGAATGGCGTCTGGCCGCCTATAAAACATGGCAGGCCATGACCGAGCCCAAATGGGCCAAGGTCGGCTACCCCCCCATTGATTATCAGGACGCGCATTACTACGCGGCTCCGCTTAAAAAGCCCGGCCCCAAATCCTTGGACGAGGTGGACCCCGAACTCCTGCGCACATACGAAAAACTGGGCATTCCCCTGCATGAACAGGCCATGCTGGCCGGGGTGGAAGTGCCTGAGGGCGAGCGCATGCCCGTGGCCGTGGATGCGGTGTTTGACAGCGTGTCCGTTGCCACCACCTTCCGCAAGACGCTGGAGGAAGCAGGGGTCATCTTCTGCCCGATTTCCGAGGCGGTGAAGGAACACCCCGATCTGGTGCGCAAGTATCTGGGCACGGTTGTGCCCGCGGGGGATAACTTCTTTTCCGCGCTCAATTCCGCCGTGTTTACGGATGGTTCGTTTGTGTACGTGCCCAAAGGGGTGCGTTGCCCCATGGAACTGTCCACCTACTTCCGCATCAATGCCAAAAATACCGGGCAGTTCGAGCGCACGCTGATTGTGGTGGAGGAGGGGGCGTCTGTTTCCTACCTTGAGGGCTGCACGGCCCCCATGCGTGATGAAAACCAGCTCCACGCCGCTGTTGTGGAACTTGTGGCCATGGATGATGCCTCCATCAAATACTCCACGGTGCAGAACTGGTATCCGGGGGATGAGGACGGGCGGGGTGGCATTTACAACTTTGTGACCAAACGCGGCATATGCCGTGGCGCGCGCTCCAAAATATCCTGGACGCAGGTGGAAACAGGGTCCGCCATTACGTGGAAGTATCCATCCTGCATTCTGCAAGGCGAAGGTTCGGTGGGCGAGTTCTATTCCGTAGCCGTTACCAATAACCGTCAGCAGGCCGATACCGGCACCAAGATGATCCATCTTGGCCGCAATACGCGCTCCACCATTATTGCCAAAACCATTAGTGCGGGCCGTTCAGACAGCACCTATCGTGGGTTGGTGCGGGTGCAGCCCAAGGCGTCTGGCGCACGGAACTTTACCCAGTGCGATAGCCTGCTGATTGGTGACCAGTGTGGGGCACACACCGTGCCTTATATTGAGAGCCGCAACATGAATGCGCGCATTGAGCACGAAGCAACAACATCCAAAATTTCAGAAGACCAACTGTTTTACTGCCGCCAGCGTGGCCTGTCCGAGGAAGACGCCGTCGGCCTGATCGTAAACGGTTTTTGCCGTGATGTTCTGAAGGAACTCCCCATGGAGTTTGCCGTGGAAGCGCAAAAACTGTTGCAGATCAGCCTTGAAGGCAGCGTGGGTTAAGGGAGAGCAGAGTATGAGCCAGTTTTTGGAAATTTCGGGTCTGTGCGCACAAATTGACGCCGATGGACAGGAAAAGCAGATTCTGCGTGGCGTGGATCTGAGCATCCCGCCGGGTGAAGTGCACGTGATCATGGGGCCTAACGGGTCCGGCAAATCAACACTCTCCTACGTTCTGGCTGGACGGGAGGACTACGAGGTAACGGCAGGTACGGCTACCTTCCATGGGCAGAATCTGCTGGCCATGGAGCCGGAGGAGCGGGCCGCTGCCGGGCTTTTTCTGGCTTTTCAGTCCCCTATCGAACTGCCGGGTGTGAACAACGCCAACTTCTTGCGTACGGCTGTTAATGCCGTGCGGCGTGCGCGTGGGCTGGAGGAGCTGGACGCCGTTGCGTTCCTTAAAATGGCGCGCGAGGCAGCCAAGGCGCTTTCCATGGCGCCGGACATGCTTAAGCGGAACGTGAATGTCGGTTTTTCGGGTGGGGAGAAAAAACGCAACGAAGTGTTGCAGATGACCCTTCTCCAGCCGACCTTTGCCATTCTGGACGAAACGGATAGCGGGCTGGATGTGGATGCCCTGCGTATTGTGGCCGAAGGTGTCAACCGCCTGCGGGCCCCCACGTTCTCGGCGCTGGTGATCACACACCACCAGAAGCTGCTGGATTATCTGGTGCCTGACCGTATTCACGTTATGGCACGGGGGCGGATCATTCTTTCTGGCGGGCCAGAGCTTGCGCGCCAGATTGATCAGGAAGGCTACACCAAGTTTCTGGCGGAGGTGGCGTGAACGCACTCAGCAAAGATATGTCCGGCCCGTTGGCGCTGTTTGCAAACAGGCTGAACACCCCTACCGGGGCCGAGCGGCAGTCCGCTGCCGGGGCTCTGGCCAGAACAGGCCTGCCAGACCGCAAGGTGGAAGCATGGCGCTACACAGCCCTGCGCGCTTTGGGCAAGCAGGATTATGCGGCTCCGCCCGAGCAGGTGGATGCCAGCACGGTCCGTGCATTGCTGGATGGCGTTTTGCAGGCTCACCCAGCCATGGCGGCCCTGCCGCGTGTGGTGTTTGTCAACGGTCGGCACGCTCCCGCATTCAGCGCTTTGCCGGATGATGTTGACCTGTCCTTTTTTGCGCACGAACCCCAGTTTGGCTTGCAGGCGGCACCTGACCGGGACCCGCTTGTGGCCCTGAACACCGTGCTGGCGGAAGATGGTCTGGTTCTGCGCGTACCCGCCGGGGTGGATGCAGGGCATGTTATGCTCATCTCCTTGGGGGTTGCGGGGGCGGAGCCGCTTTCTTTCCACCCAAGGCATACGGTTGTTGTGGAAAAAGACGCGCATCTGCGACTGATCTGCGTGCAGGCCGGGCAGGGAACGTATTTTCACAACCCGGTTATGGATATTCGGGTGGAAGATGGCGCAACGCTTGAACATGTAACGTTGCAGACGGAGGGCGCGCAGGCCATCAGTCTGGGCACCCTGTATGCCCATGTTGGCCACCAGAGCGTGTATGACAGCTTTGTACTCGGGCTTGGCGGCCTGCTTGTGCGGCACGAGGTTCATGCTCATCTGGCGGCAACCCGTGGCGAGGTGCATGTGAACGGTGCGCAGCGTCTGGCCGGGCAACAGGTGGGGGATATTACCAGCGTGATCACCCATGCCGCATCGGACTGCACATCGCGCCAGACCGTGCGTAATGTGCTGGATGGCCATGCGCGGGGTGTTTTTCAGGGTAAGGTGCTGGTTGAGCGGATTGCCCAGAAAACAGACGGCTACCAGATGAATCAGGCTCTGCTGCTCTCCCCCGATGCGGAGATAGACGCCAAGCCCGAACTCGAAATTTATGCCGATGATGTCCGGTGCAGCCATGGTGCAACCGTTGGCGCGCTGGATGACGAGCAGCTTTTTTACCTGCGTAGCCGCGGCATACCCGAGCACGAGGCCCGCCAGATTCTGATCGACGCATTTCTGGACGAGGCGGTGGCCCTTGTGGTGGACGCAACAGCCCAGACCTTCTGCCGTTCTGTTCTGGCAGCCCGGTTTGCGGGGAAGGGAGAGCCGTCATGAGCACGCAGACTCCAACAGTTCACGCCGTGCCGCAACTGGACGTGCATGCCATTCGCCAGCAGTTCCCTATTCTGGGGGAAAAGGTGCATGATCGCCCGCTGGTTTTTCTCGACAGTGCGGCTTCGGCCCAGAAGCCCAATGCCGTGATCGACTGCATGGCCAACACCATGCGGCACCAGTATGCCAACATTCACCGTGGCCTGCACTGGATGAGCGAACGCACGACCGAAGCATATGAAGGTGTGCGTGATCTGGTGGCCGACTTCCTCAACGCGCCCTCGCGCGAGGAAATCGTGTTTACCCGCAACAGTACGGAGGCCATCAATCTGGTGGCCCATTCCTTTGGCGCGCTGCTCAAACCCGGTCAGGCGGTCCTGATCTCGCAAATGGAGCACCATGCCAACCTTGTGCCGTGGCAGATGCTGCGCGATTGGGCTGGCATTGACCTACGCGTAGCCCCGATTACCGATGACGGTGATCTGGACATAGAGGCCTACAAGGCCCTGCTGGCCGACGGCAAGGTTGCTCTTGTGGCTATCACGCATATGTCCAACGTGCTGGGTACCATAACCCCGGCAAAGCAGATTGCGGATATGGCGCATGCCGCCGGGGCGCAGGTGCTGTTTGATGGTAGCCAGTCCGTCGTCCACCACAAAACGGATGTGCAGGCGCTGGGGGCGGATTTTTATACCTTTACCGGCCACAAGCTGTACGGCCCAACGGGTATTGGTGTGCTGTGGGGCCGCCGCGACCTGCTGGAGCAGATGCCTCCCTTCCTTGGGGGGGGGGACATGATCTCCACCGTTACTTTTGAGCACTCCACATGGGCCAATATTCCTCACAAGTTTGAGGCGGGAACACCCGCCATTGTGGAAACCATAGGTCTGGGTGCGGCCATAGAGTGGGTGAACAAAATCGGGTTTGACGGCATAGCAGCGCACGAGGCGGATTTGACTACCCATGCGCTGCAACGCCTTGCCACGGTGCCCGGCCTGAACATTGTTGGTCATCCACGTGTGCGTGGTGGTGTGGTGTCGTTTACCATGGCTGATGTGCACCCGCATGATATTGCAACACTGCTTGACCGTAACGGGATTGCCATACGTGCGGGGCACCATTGTGCCGAGCCCCTTATGCGCCGCCTTGGCCTGAGTGCGACCGCCCGCGCCAGCTTTGGTATTTACACCCAGAAGGAAGAGATTGATGTGCTGGCGGATACGCTGGTGCGGATACGGGACTTTTTTGTGTGAACACCTCCACCACAGAGCGTGATGCCCTATACGACAGGCTGATAGTGGAGCGCGCCCGCGCACCGCTTTATGCCGGTCGGTTTGAAGAGGCAGATGCGCGCGGCGATGGCCGCAACCCACTCTGTGGGGACAAAACACATCTGGATATTGTGCTGAACGGGCACCATATCCAAGATATCAAGCACCAGACCCGTGGGTGCGCCATATGTACTGCTGCTGCGGACCTTATGGCTGAGCATATACGGGGTGGGAGCGTTGCACAGGCGCTGGAACTTTCCGGTCGGTTCAGGGCGATGCTGGTAGAGCCACCACCATCTGTGGTGGTGGACGACCAGTCTGCCTCTTTGGGCACGCTGGAGGTTTTTGCTCCACTACGGTCCCATAAAGCACGAATACGCTGCGCAGAACTGCCTTGGATTGCGCTGAAGGAGGCTTTTTCTCATGTCGATGGTTGAAGAAGGCGTTCAGGCGCAAACACACGCAGCAATTCCGCCGCAGGGTGATACGCCAGCTGAGGCTGTTCTGCACGCGGAGCACGATCAGGGCGAAGACCCCACCGCCAAGGTGGAGGGCTGGACCCCCGATGGTGATGACGCCACCCAGAGCAGCACGCCTGAAGCGGCAGGCAAGGTTGCTGGCCCCGCATCCGAAGATGCGGTCATAGAGGCCATAGCAACCGTGCATGACCCGGAAATTCCGGTCAATATTTACGAACTGGGGCTGATCTACGCCATTGACCTGTATGATGACGGGCGTGTGCGGATTGAAATGACCCTGACCGCTCCCAACTGCCCCAGTGCGCAGGAGCTGCCCATTCAGGTCAAGGACGCGGTGGAGAAAGTCCCCGGCGTTCAGTCGGCCGAAGTGGAAGTTGTATGGGACCCGCCATGGGACATGTCGCGCATGAGCGACGAGGCCCGGCTGGCCCTGAATATGTTCTGACGGAAAGGATGGAGTGACATGTCACAAACCGCGACCATTTCATCGACCAAAAGGGAACTGCCCCCGCTCATGCGGCTGACAGATGCAGCGGCCACACGCCTGCGCCACCTGTACGCTACGGCGCATGCGGGTGAGTTGCTGCGCATTGCCGTTTCCACCAAAGGCTGCTCAGGCAAAGCTTACGATATGGAATTTGTGGCCCAAAGCGGGGAGGGGGACGAGATCGTTAAAGACCACGGTCTGACCCTTCTGGTAGACCGCAAGGCCACACTCTTCCTGATCGGCACGGAAATGGATTACCGGGAAACCGATCTGGAAGAGGGGTTTGTGTTCATCAACCCCAATGAGAAAGGGCGTTGCGGCTGCGGCGAGAGCTTTCACGTTTAAAGCGGCATACGGCCTCGGTTTCAGGTGACCATAAAAACTGGTCAATGACCGAGACCGTCTCCAGCTTGTAACCAGCCGCTGCCAGCAGGCTTGTGTCGTTGCTCAGGGCTGCGGGGTTGCAACTGACGTAAATAACATAGTCCGGCTTGCCCAGAGCGATCTGGCGCATTTGCAGCTTTGCTCCCGCATGGGGCGGGTCCAGCACAACCACCTCTGCCTTGCCAAGGTCCTTGCCCATAACGGGCTGGCGGTTCAGGTCGCGGCAGATGGGGGTAATACGGGATTTTCCCACGCTCTTCAGCGCGGCCAGAGCGGGCTCATACCCCTCGTAAGCCTGTACCTGGCAGCGTTCGCCCAGTGGCAGGCTGAGTGTGCCACATCCAGCATACAGCTCAATCAGGTTGGCCCGTTTGCCAAGGCGTGCGGGCAGGGCGTCCAGCACGGCCTGCTGAATGGCGGATTCGCTTTGGGCTGTTGCCTGTAAAAACGCGCCGGGTGGGGGGGTAAGCTGGTGCCCTGCAATGGTCTGATAAACGGGGGCACGCTGCACGGCGGTTTCGGACGGTCCGGTCGCTTTCAGGCGCTGCCAGCTTATGCGTGGAATATCCAGTTCTTCAGCCAGAGCGGTCAGGCGTTGCCGGTCTGTGGCGATCAGGGGGGAATCGGTGCTGAGCAGAATATCCAGCCCCGAATCCAAAAGGTTAATGTGCAGATCGGCAGCCTTATGCACGGCATTCAGGCTGCGTATTGTGGCCCGCAATGCTGGCAGGCTGGCCACAATAGCCGGGTGCAGCACTGCGCAGCTCGTCATGTCCGTTACGTCATGGCTGCCCTTGGCATGCAGGCCGATAACAATGCCCTGCTCCGTCCGGCGTACAGCCAGATCAGCCCGGCGGCGGCTGTTTGGTGGAACCTGAAAGCTGGTGATATCGGCTGGCACGTCAAACCCGGCTTTTTCCAGCGCATGGCTTACAAGACCGGTTTTCCATGCCAGCAGGGCAGGCATATCCATATACTGCAACGTACAGCCGCCGCAGCGGTCAAATAACGGGCATGGCGGAGTTGTTCTGTGGGGTGATGGGGCCAGAATATCAACTAGCTGGCCACGCCCATTGGGTTGCAGGCGGATGTTAACCTGTTCACCGGGGAGTGTGTCTGCAACAAAGACGGTGTGCCCGTCAGGCAGGCGCGCCGCACCATCTCCCTGAGTTGCAAGATGGGAGATGGTGACTTCCAGTATGTCAGACACAAATTTTCCTTAGGTCAGGATGCTACGTCGGAGACGTGGGCTGCGTCCTGCGCTGTTTCTGTATTTTCAAGCGTTCCCGGTGTAGCCGGGCGCGAGGAATTCCGGCGAGGCAGGAGCATGAAGGCGGGCGTCTGATCGCCAAAGCCTGAAAATTCGCCAGCGGGTGCGGGCGGAATTTCGTCACGCTGGTTGCGCCCACCTTTATGGGGCTGGGCCTTAGGTGCGGGCTGGGTAGCCGGAACAGGACGCTGGGCTTCGCGCTCGCGGGCTGGTTCACGCTCACGCGTGGCCTCGCGTTCCCGCGCGGGTTCGCGTGTGCGCGCAGGCTCACGTTCACGCTGGGGAGCGGGCTTATCCTTACGGTTCTGTCCGCCTCGGGCCTGACTGCCACCGCGTGGGCGTTTTTCTTCAGACCATTCCAGTTGCTGCACACCCTCCACGGACAAGCGCGGAATGGGGTTGCCCGTCAGTTGCTCAATAGCTTCGGCCAGTGTTTTGTCATACGAGGTGGCTATGCTGAAGGCATGGCCCTCACGCCCGGCACGGCCCGTACGACCGATGCGATGGACGTAGTCCTCCGCATGGAACGGCAGGTCGAAGTTGAACACATGCGACAGACCGCCAATATCAATGCCTCGGGCTGCCACATCCGAGCAGACCAGCACCTTGAGTTCGCCATTCTTGAATTTTTCCAAAGTGGAAAAACGAACGGACTGCGGCAGGTCTCCGTGCAGTGCACCAACGGAAAAACCATGCTTGGTCAGGGACTTGTTCAGAACATCCACGTCGCGCTTGCGATTGCAAAAGACAATGGCATTCTGGAGTTCGGGGTCTCTGAGTAGCAGGCGCAGTGTTTCGCGCTTGCTGAACTCATCCACAATAACCAGCCCGGTTGTAATGGTCGAAGCGACCGAAGACTGACGCGTAACCGTGATTTCCTTGGGGGAATGCAGGAACGCATCGGCCAGTTTGCGAATGGGCGGAGCCATGGTGGCCGAGAAGAACAGCGTCTGCCGGGAAGGGGGGAGCAGGCTGACAATTTTTTCAATGTCAGGAATGAACCCCATGTCCAGCATCCGGTCGGCTTCACCAATGACCAGAATTTTGGTGTGGTTCAGCAGCAGGCCACCGCGTTCGAACAGGTCCAGCAGGCGGCCCGGCGTTGCAATCAGAACATCCACGCCACGGTTCAGCACTTCCTTCTGGTCGGCCATGCTCTCGCCACCAATCAGCAGGGCGTGGTTGAGCTTGAGGTGTTTGCCATATTGCACAAAGTTTTCAGCGACCTGCAGAGCCAGTTCACGCGTGGGCTCCAGAATGAGCGAGCGTGGCATACGGGCCCGTGCGCGGGAGTCGCTCAGAATTTCGAGCATGGGCAGGGTAAAGGATGCAGTTTTACCTGTACCCGTCTGGGCAACGCCCAGCACATCGCGCGCCATGAGCACGGCTGGAATGGCCTGCGCCTGAATGGGGGTGGGGTGCTTGTACCCCATTTCCTCAATGGCCTGCAGAATGGGTTTGGAGAGCTCGAGGTCCGCAAAAGTTATGGTGGGCTCTTCTTCCACACTATCCACTGCGGGGGGGCTGGCAGGCTCAGCCGGGGGGGGGGCGACTGGCGCAGGCGCTGCCGTAATGTCCAGTTCCACGGCAACAGGGGCTTCAGCCTGTGTTGCCGGTGTGGCCTTGGTTGCCGCATCTGCTTTTGTGCGCCGCCTTGCCGGGGCGCGTGCTTTTTTGGGCGCTGCTTTGGGTGCGGCCTCTTCGGCTACGGTGTCGTCCGTAGTCGCTTCCGCTACAGGCTCGGCAGCCGATTCGGCTTTGGGAGCGCTACGGCGGCGCGGGGCGCGCTTTTTGGGAGCAGGCGTGTCCTCGGCGGGGGCATCGGCACTGGCTGAGGGTGCGGTATTTTCCACCTCGGCGTCCTGTGCATCCAATGCGGTTGAACTGGCGGAAACCGCCACCTTTTTCCGGCTGCGAGTTGTCGTCTTGCGGGGGCGGGCGGTTGTTTTGGCTGTCAATATGCTCTCGGAACTAGGTCTGTCGTTGCTCAGCTTACTGGTGGCTTTGTTCATGTCCGGCAAAGACCGTTTGCCAGTTGTTCCATGGAATTTCAAAGCCACTCAGGCGCTAGTCCCGATAAAGGTCTTTCTGCTTAAAATCAAGTTTTTGGCAGGAATACTTGCTTTCTTCACATAAAAGGATGGCCAAGGCAGGCCGAGAGGACCGCAAGGATTCCCAGTGCCACAATGACCAGCACCTGTTTACGCACCGAGTCGAAGCCTGATGCCTGTGGGCGGATGGCCCGGCGGAGCTTCTGATAGGTGCCCATGTACATCCGCACGAACAGCACGGCCATGATCAGGCCCAGCAACTGCATGGCGTTGGTTGTCCATGGTGCGTTGGCAAACCCGCCTTCGTGCAGAACAAGCAGCCAGCCCGTAATCAGCGCTGTGGGAATGGCGTGGGTCAGCCCCTTGAAAAAACGGGCCATGGTTTGCAGGTGCACGGAGTTGCGCTGAGTCTGGTCCAGAAGGTTCAGGCTTGGGCGCAGCACAACGGCCGCATAAGCGCCACCACCAACCCACATGATGATGCTGATGAGATGGAGGGCAAGAACGAGGCTCCAGAGAATGGAATGTGGCATGGTGTCTCCGCTTGGCACGGTTGGGGGCAGGGATGGGCACTGAGTCTGTGTTGCAAAGCGTCATGCCCGGTGCGTATCTGCCTGCCTGATTGCCAAGGGGACGAGGCAGGTGCAAGGGGCTATTGTGCCTGACGTCATTCACACTCTCAGCGCGGAGCCCTGCATGCAACCCGGTCATCCATCATTCCTCAGTCTTTATACACCCACGCAAATGGGCGAGGTGGATAGGCTGAGTGCGGCCCATGTGCCTGTTGCTGTTCTTATGGAAAATGCTGGTCGGGCCGTTGCGCGGGCGATCTGCCGCTATGAACAGCCTGTGCGAGTGCTTGTATTGTGCGGTCCGGGTAATAACGGGGGAGACGGGTACGTAACAGCCCGGCATCTGACTGCCATGGGGTGGCCGGTTGCGGTGGCCGAACTGGTGCCCCCCAAGGTGGATACGGATGCAGGGCGTGCCAGTGCTGCCTATACGGGGCCGCGTGTTCCGTTTGCTCCGGCAGAGGCCGCGCGGGCCGACCTGGTGGTCGATGCCGTATTTGGCGCGGGGCTAAGTCGTGATGTGGGGGGGCTGGTAGCGGAAACGTTAAGTGCCGCCCGCCGGATTGTGGCGGTGGACATACCATCGGGGCTGGATGGCGCAACCGGGCAGGTGCGTGGTTACGCGCCGCAGGCTGCCATGACCGTCACATTCTGTCGGTTCAAGCCTGGGCATCTGCTATACCCGGCCCTTGGTCTGCTGGGGCGTCTGGTGTTGGCGGATATTGGTGTGCCCGACTCTGTGCTGGCTGCCGTGCCCGCTACCACCTGGCATAACGAGCCGGGATTATGGGCGCTGCCCGTTCTGGGCAATCAGAGCAATAAATATACGCGTGGTGTGGTCAGTATCTGCGCGGGGCAGTCCATGCCTGGCGCTACCCGGTTATGCGCGTCTGGCGCGCGTGCCGTGGGGGCGGGGCTTGTGCGTGTGGCTGCCGGAGCCGCAGCGCCTGCTTACAGGTTGGGGCAGCCCGGCCTTATTGTGGATGATGCCCCGCTGGCAAAGCTGCTGGAGGACCAGCGCAGGCATGTGTGGGTCTGTGGGCCGGGGCTGAGTGAGGCGGAGGTGGGGGATGTCCTGCCCAAGCTGCTGGACTCGGGGCGGACCGTGCTGGCCGATGCTGGAGCACTGACTGCCTGTACCGGTCAGCCGGACAGATTGCGCGGGGTTTCGGTCATTACGCCCCATACAGGCGAGTTCGCGCGTGTGTTCGGGGCTGTGGGTGCCAACCCGCCTGAACATGTGCGGCAGGCGGCCCGGCAGATTAATGCCGTGGTTGTGCTCAAGGGCGCATCTACCATGATTGCAGCGCCTGACGGGCGGTTGGCGATCAATACGCATGCCACGGCAGCGTTGGGTACTGCCGGGTCGGGGGATACGCTTTCGGGCGTGATTGCAGCCCTGCTGGCGGCCGGTATGCCTGCGTGGCAGGCCGCCTGCGCGGGTGTCTGGTTGCATGGGGAGGCCGGGTTGCAGGCCGGTCCGTGGCCTGTGGCGGAGGATCTGGATCGCTATCTGGGACTGGCCCGCCAGAAGGCCGAACAGGCGCAGGGTGCGCAGGGTGTTGCGCAAAATCCGTTTCGGTGTCTTGCCGTGCCCCGCACTTTGAGCTAAGTCCACGCATCTTGCCGACGGCGAGTATTGAGTGTGCGCGGGCGTGGTGGAATTGGTAGACACGCCAGATTTAGGTTCTGGTGACGCAAGTTGTGGGGGTTCAAGTCCCTCCGCCCGTACCAATAAATTTTCATGCTCCCGTCCGCAGTCCGCCGCCGCCTTTTGGCGTTATTGCAGCGGGTGACTGATTTTTTGTACCGAGAGGAAGGCCTGGCCGATGCAGGTTACCGAGACCCTTTCTGAAGGGCTGAAGCGTGGTTTCACAGTTACAGTTCCGGCCGCGGAACTTGAGGCTAAGCGTGATGCGCGCCTTAAGGAAGTTGCTGGCAATCTGAACCTGCCGGGCTTCCGTCCGGGCAAGGTGCCTGTCTCTCTGGCGCGCCAGCGTTATGGCGATGCCATCTGGGGCGAAGTGATTGAACAGGCCGTCACCGACGCCATTCGCACCGTGTTTGAAGAACGCGGCCTGCGCCCCGCCGGTCAGCCCAAAGTTGACCTGGTTTCCGGTCAGGAAGACAAGGGCGCGGATCTGGAATTCAAGGTGGAAAGCGAAATTCTGCCTGAAATCACAGTGCCTGACCTTTCCGATCTGGCCCTGACCCGTCTGAAAACTCCTGTTGCTGACGAAGCCATCAACAAGGTTCTCGAAGACATCGCCAAGCGTGGCCGCACTTTTGAAGTGATCGAGGAAGTGCGCCCCGCAGCCAAGGGTGATGTTGTCGCTATTGACTTTGTTGGTAAGCAGGACGGCGTTGCCTTTGATGGCGGCACGGCTGAAGACGTCAATGTCGAGATCGGTGGCGAAGGCTTTATTCCAGGCTTTGCCGAGCAGATCGAAGGCATGAAGCCGGGCGAGGAAAAAGTCATTACCGTGACTTTCCCCGAAGATTACGGCGCGGAAGAGCTGGCAGGCAAGGAAGCAACCTTCGACATCAAGGTAAAGCAGCTTAAAAAAGCTGTTGATGCTCCGGTGGACGAAGATCTGGCCAAAAACATGGGCTTTGAAAGCCTTGAGCAGCTCAAGGATCTGGTGCGTAAGCAGATCGAGGGCGAATACGACCAGATGTCCCGCCTGCGCATCAAGCGCGACCTGCTGGATATTCTTTCCAACAAGGCCGACTTCCCCGCCCCCGAAGGGATGGTGGAAGCCGAGTTCCAGCAGATCTGGAATCGTGTGGAAGCCGACCGCAAAGCTGGTCAGCTTGACGATGAAGACAAGGACAAGGACGAAGATACCCTGCGCGCCGACTACCGCAAAATTGCGGAACGTCGCGTAAGGCTTGGTCTGCTGCTGGCCGAAATCGGCCGCAAGAACGGTATTTCCGTCAGCCCTGAAGAACTGGGTCGTGCGGTGCGGGCTGAGGCCATGCGCTATTCCGGTCAGGAAAAAGAGGTCTTCGAATTCTTCCAGAAGAATCCGCAGGCAGCAGAATCTCTGCGCGGACCGATTTTTGAAAACAAGGTCGTCGATTACCTGATTGAGCTTGCCAAGGTCACGGACAAGGACGTGACTCTGAAGGAGCTATCAGATATTCCCCCAGCTAATATCTGATAAAACGGCTCTGTCCCGCCAGTGTGAACTGGCGGGACATTCTTTTTGGGGCTGTTTTTCGTTTCTGGGGTGGCATATTGCCACTTTATCTCTATCTTGAATCGGTGTGCCTGACCCTGGTTCTGTCCACGGCAGAGGCAGGGAGGGGCGTTTAAGTTTTTTGTACGGGAATGAGTGGTATGAGGGATCGTGATCCCGTTGAGATTTTCAGCAATGCTCTAGTGCCGATGGTGGTCGAACAGACCTCTCGCGGTGAACGGGCTTTTGATATCTATTCCCGCCTGTTGCAGGAACGGATCATCTTCCTGACCGGGCCTGTCTATGATCAGGTGGCTTCGCTCATTTCTGCGCAGCTTCTGTATCTGGAAAGTGTGAACCCGACCAAGGAAATTTCCTTCTACATCAATAGCCCCGGTGGCGTTGTGTCGGCCGGTCTGGCTATTTACGATACCATGCAATACATCCGCAGCCCGGTGAGCACTGTGTGCATCGGTCAGGCGGCATCCATGGGGTCTCTGCTTCTTGCTGGTGGCGAGAAGGGGCGCAGGTTCGCTCTGCCCAACGCCCGCGTTATGGTGCACCAGCCTTCTGGCGGTGCGCAGGGACAGGCAAGCGACATTGAGATTCAGGCCAAGGAAATTCTGATTATCCGGCAGCGCCTGAACGAAATCTACCGTGAACATACTGGCCGTACGCTGGAAGAAATTGAGCAGAAGCTTGAGCGTGACAGCTACATGTCCGCAGGCGAAGCCCAGTCTTTTGGCATTGTGGATGAAGTGATCAGTCACCACAAAGCGGCGGAAGCAGGTAAAAAGGATAAAAGCCATCCTTAATCTGGCATACTTTAAGTCTCCTGTTACAGTAAGGAGGCCGTCTGTCCCCGGGCATGCAGGAAAGGTTCGGGGCTTGGCTCCCGGTTCTGCGGAAACCGGGGTGATCGGGGGAGTGGGCTGATGAGTACGAAGTCCGGAGATTCCAAGAACACGCTGTACTGCTCGTTCTGCGGCAAGTCACAGCATGAAGTGCGCAAGCTTATTGCTGGTCCCACCGTGTTTATCTGTGATGAATGCGTTGAACTCTGCATGGATATCATCCGTGAAGAGAACAAGACCATGCAGGTCAAGTCGCGCGAGGGTGTTCCTACTCCCAAGGAAATCTGCAAGGTTCTGGATGACTACGTTATTGGTCAGATGCAGGCCAAAAAGGTGCTCTCCGTAGCGGTGCATAACCACTACAAGCGCCTGTCGCAGGTAACCAAGGCTGGCGAAGTCGAAATTGCCAAGTCCAACATCCTGCTCATCGGGCCAACGGGTTCGGGTAAAACGCTGCTGGCCCAGACGCTGGCGCGTATTCTGGATGTGCCCTTTACAATGGCCGACGCCACAACCCTGACAGAAGCGGGGTATGTGGGGGAAGATGTTGAAAACATCATTCTCAAGCTGTTGCAGGCATCTGACTATAACGTGGAACGCGCGCAGCGCGGGATTGTCTATATTGACGAAATCGACAAGATTTCCAAAAAATCCGACAACCCCTCCATCACGCGTGATGTCAGTGGCGAGGGCGTGCAGCAGGCTCTGCTCAAGCTTATGGAAGGCACTGTTGCCTCTGTTCCCCCGCAGGGTGGTCGCAAGCATCCGCAGCAGGAATTCCTGCAGGTGGATACGACCAACATGCTCTTTATTTGCGGTGGGGCGTTTGCCGGGCTGGATAAAATTATCTCTGCGCGCGGCAAGGGTACGGGTATTGGCTTTGGGGCCGATGTGCGCTCGCTTGATGATCGTCGGATGGGAGAAATCCTGCACGACGTTGAGCCTGAAGATCTGATGAAGTTTGGTCTTATTCCCGAATTTATCGGGCGTCTGCCAGTGCTGGCAACGCTGGGTGATCTGGATGAGGCTGCACTGATCAAGATTTTGACCGAGCCCAAAAATGCTCTGGTCAAGCAGTACCAGCGCCTCTTCCAGATGGAGGATGTTCAGTTGTCCTTTACGGATGATGCGCTCAAGGCCATTGCGGACCGGGCCATTGTTCGCAAGACAGGGGCTCGTGGGTTGCGTTCCATTCTGGAGAGCATTCTCATGTCCACCATGTTTGACCTGCCCGGACTCGATACAGTCGAGGAGGTTGTGGTCAACCGCGAGGTGGCGGATGGAAAAGCCAGTCCGGTCTATGTCTATGGCAAGAAAAAAGACGTGCCAGCAGAGCAGTCCGCCTGAGGCAGGTCAGAGTTTTAGCGTAAGCAGCACGAGCGGGTCACCTGTTCGTGCTGTTCTTGCCTCTGCCCTATTGTTCCGGGTTGTGGGCATAACAACATAAGAGAAACACAGGGGTATCCTCCTTAGGGGGTATCTTCTTCAGTGCAGGGGTATGCCGCTTGGCGGGTGCCCGGCACCGATCGTCCTTATCGGGAGGTCATGACGATGGCTGATAACGAAAAACCGGCACCACGGCGCAGGCGCAAAAGCGATCAGGTTGCTTCGGCCGTGTCCGAACAGTCTGTTCCTGCGGTTGAAGCAACGGCAGTGGAAGCCGAGACCAAAAGCGCACATGTGGCTGTTCTGCCGCTGCGAGATATTGTGGTGTTCCCCCACATGATTGTGCCGCTGTTTGTCGGGCGGGAAAAGTCCGTGCGCGCACTGGACTCGGTCACAAAGGACGACCGGCACATTCTGCTGGTAGCCCAGAAGGACGCAGCGCAGGACGACCCCACCCCTGATGATATTTATCGGGTTGGAACGCTCTCCACCATTCTGCAACTGCTCAAGCTGCCCGACGGCACGGTTAAGGTGCTGGTCGAGGGTGTTCGCCGTGTGCGCGTTAAAACGCTGCTTGAGGTGAATGGCCACTTTGAGGCTGACATCGAGGAAATGCCCGCCGAGGCAGCCATAGGGCCAGAGGCGGAAGCACTTGGCCGCTCGATTGTGTCGCAGTTTGAGCAGTATATGAAGCTCAACAAGAAGATTGCGTCCGAAGTTCTGGTCTCGCTCAACCAGATTAACGATCTGTCCAAGCTGGCAGACACGGTGACCAGCCATCTCTCCCTCAAGATTTCCGAAAAGCAGGAAATTCTAGAAGCACCAACCGTGCAGGGGCAGTTGGAGAAGGTCTTTGGCCATATTGAAGCTGAAATTGACGTGCTTCAGGTGGAAAAGAAGATCCGCAACCGCGTCAAACGCCAGATGGAAAAGACACAGCGCGAGTACTATCTGAACGAGCAGCTCAAAGCTATTCAGAAAGAACTGGGCGAAGGTGAGGACGGCAAGGACGAAACAGCCGAAATTGAAGAGCGGATCGCCAAGACCAAGCTCTCCAAGGAAGCGCGTGAGAAAGCTCTAAGCGAGCTTAAAAAGCTGCGCGGCATGAGCATGATGTCCGCCGAGTCCGGGGTTGTGCGGAACTACCTTGACTGGATTTTGAGCATTCCGTGGAAAAAGCGGACCAAGGTGCGCCATGATCTGGTTGAGGCGGAAGAAGTTCTGGACGCCGACCACTACGGGCTGGAAAAGGTCAAGGAACGCATTCTGGAGTATCTGGCGGTCCAGAGTCGCTCGCAAAAGCTCAAAGGGCCGATTCTGTGCCTTGTTGGCCCCCCGGGTGTGGGCAAGACATCCCTTGCACGTTCGATCGCCAAGGCAACGGGGCGGCATTATGTGCGCATGTCCCTTGGTGGTGTGCGGGATGAGGCCGAAATCCGTGGTCATCGTCGCACGTATATTGGCTCCATGCCGGGCAAGATCATTCAGGGAATGAAAAAGGCGAAGGTGTCCAACCCGCTTTTCCTGCTTGATGAAATTGACAAGCTGGGGTCCGACTGGCGGGGCGATCCGTCCTCCGCTTTGCTCGAAGTGCTGGACCCAGAACAGAATGGCACGTTTGCGGACCATTATCTGGAGGTCGATTACGACCTGTCGGATGTTATGTTCGTCACCACGGCCAATAGTCTGGATATGCCCCAGCCGCTGCTGGACCGTATGGAGGTGATTCGCCTTTCCGGTTATACGGAGGACGAAAAGGTTGAGATCGCCAAACGTCACCTGATCAGCAAGCAGATTGAGGCCCATAACCTCAAACCGGGTGAGTGGTCGATCAACGAGGAAGCTCTGCGCGATGTGATTCGCTACTACACGCGCGAGGCCGGGGTGCGTAACCTTGAGCGCGAACTGGCCAAGCTCGCCCGTAAGGCGGTCAAGGAGATCGTGACCGGTAAGGCCAAAAAGGTCTCGGTAACGGCTCGCAACCTGGAAAAATACGCAGGTGTGCAGCGCTTCCGCTACGGTGAGACCGAAGCGGAGGACATGGTGGGCGTTGTGACCGGTCTGGCCTGGACCGAAGTGGGCGGCGAAATCCTGACCATTGAAAGCGTTATGGTTCCCGGCAAGGGCGGCATAGTGGAAACCGGCAAGCTGGGCGACGTGATGAAGGAGAGCATCTCTGCGGCGTTCTCGTTCGTGCGGAGTCGGGCGGCCAGCTTTGGAATCGTGCCAACCATCTTCGACAAGCGCAGTTTTCATGTGCATGTCCCCGAAGGTGCGACTCCTAAAGACGGTCCTTCGGCCGGTGTGGCTATGGTGACATCTCTGGTAAGTGTTCTGACCGGTATTCCCATCCGTAGGGATGTTGCCATGACCGGTGAAATCACGCTCAGAGGGCGTGTGCTGGCTATTGGCGGGCTGAAGGAAAAGCTTCTGGCTGCTGTGCGCTCGGGCATTCGCACGGTGTTTATTCCGCAGGAAAACGAGAAAGATCTGGCGGAAATTCCTGACAGCGTGAAGAAGAATCTGGAAATTGTACCCGTTTCGCATGTGGACGAAGTTTTGGCCCGTGCTCTGGTCAGCCAGCCCACGCCCATTCATTGGGAAGACGTGCCTGAACCAGTGCCTGCAAACGGTGCGCAGACAGTTGTTCCGGTGCTGCCGCATTAACCAAAATGCACCAGAAGTCCGAAGTTTGCGTTTGCTTGGTTGACGTAGGAAAAAACGGCTTCATAGTGCGTTCAGGCAGCGGAGAGGCGGACGAAACCCGCCCGCCGCTCCTATGAATTGAAAGAAAGTGAAAGGCGTAAGATGGAGAAGCCGCTTAACAAGCAGGAGCTCGTCTCAGCAGTAGCAGAGGCCGTTGACCTGCCGAAGGCTAAGGCCGGAGAAGTGGTCGACGCCGTATTCGGTGCGATTGAAAAAGCTCTGTCCACAAAGCAGGAAGTGCGTCTGGTGGGCTTTGGCACGTTTGTGACCGCAACCCGCAAGGCCGCCAAAGGCCGTAACCCCCGTACCGGCGAGGAAATTGATATTCCGGCTTCTACCTCTGTCCGCTTCAAGCCGGGCAAGGCACTGAAGGACGCTGTAAGCAAGTAATCCTCCTTCGGATTTAATTTCAGACCGGCCGGCAATTTCTTTAAAAAAGAGGTTGCCGGCCGTTTTGTTTTGTGACACATAGGGCTCGGGCGATTAGCTTAGCGGTAGAGCATCTCGTTTACACCGAGAGGGTCGGCGGTTCGATCCCGTCATCGCCCACCATTCCCAACAGTTTATGTTGCGGCGCAGAATTCATAATTCTGCTTTATGGCTTCCTCCTACTGGCAGGGAGCCTGTTTTTTATCTGCCAAAAAATATTTCCTCACAACAAAGTGGCCGCAACCATACGCGTTCGTGCATGGTCGTCTGCATGCTGCGGGTCTAGGGTGACTGCATCAAACAGCTTATTACAAGCTTTTCATGCGTGCAGGAATTTTCCATGCAGTCTGTTCTAGGCGATTATGCCCCGGTTCTGATTTTTGGTTGTGTGTCGGTTGTTATTGCGGCCGCAATGCTCGGTATGGCTCTGTTAAGCGGGCACCAAAAACCGTACCCCGAAAAACTCACAGCATATGAGTGTGGGTTTGGCCCATTTGATGATGCCAGGCGCCGCTTTGATGTGCGCTTTTATCTGGTGGCCATTCTTTTCATTATTTTCGATCTGGAAGTCGCCTTTCTGTTCCCGTGGGCCATAAGTCTTGGGCGGATCGGGCTGTTTGGCTTTTTGTCCATGCTTGGTTTTTTGGCCGTGCTGGGGATCGGCTTTTTGTATGAATGGCGCAAAGGCGCGCTGGACTGGGATTGAGGGGACGCCAGCATGACCACAGATCACGACGAAAACGCCATTATGTGGAACCGGGAGGCTCTGCCCCCCGGGCCTGAGCAGGATGCGGTGGTGCGCGGCATTACCGGTGTACTGGCCGAGAAAGGGTTTGTGGTTGCAAGCCTGGACAAGCTGGTTAACTGGGGGCGCACGGGTAGCCTGTGGCCTATGTCCTTCGGACTGGCATGCTGCGCGGTGGAAATGATCCACGCGTATATGCCGCGGTATGATCTGGACCGTATGGGTATTATCCCCCGTGGGTCGCCCCGGCAGTCCGATGTGATGATTGTGGCGGGAACACTGACCAATAAAATGGCTCCGGTTCTGCGCCGCCTGTATGAGCAGATGGCCGAGCCACGTTGGGTTATTTCCATGGGGTCATGCGCTAATGGCGGGGGGTATTACCATTACTCCTATTCCGTTGTGCGTGGGTGTGACCGCATTGTGCCTGTGGACGTGTATGTGCCCGGCTGCCCCCCTACGGCCGAAGCGCTGATCTACGGGATTATGCTGCTCCAGAAAAAAATTCGTCGGACAGGGACCATTCTCCGTGGCTGATATTTCTGTAAATCCAAGGCAGGCCCGCCTGGAAGGGCAACTGTGTTCGCTGGCATTTACGTTTCTTGCGTCCCAGCCTCACGTTTTCTATGCGGCGGTGGAGAAGGGCGAGTTGGTAGTGCGTACTACGCGTGACCACCTTGTGCCGTTTCTTACCCTTTTGCGTGATGATCCGCGATACAGGTTTGAGCAGTTGATGGACCTGTGTGGTGTAGATTTTCCCGCCCGCGCGGAGCGGTTCGAGGTGGTCTATAACCTGTTATCCGTTACCTATAATCGGCGGATCCGGGTTGTGGTCTGCACGGATGAATATAGTGCGGTGCCCTCTGTGCATCACCTGTGGCCGTGCGCAACATGGTGGGAGCGGGAATGCTACGACCTGTTTGGCGTGCTGTTCTCTGGCCAGCCGGATTTGCGCCGTATTCTGACCGATAACGGGTTTGAGGGGCATCCGCTCCGCAAGGACTTTCCGCTGACCGGGTATGAGGAAGTCCGTTATGATGCGGAGCGTAGGCAGGTTGTTAAAGAACCTGTTTCATTAACGCAGGATTTCCGTGATTTCGATTTTGTTTCTCCGTGGGAGGGTATGTTGACCCTGCCGGGGGATGAAAAAGCGCACGAGGTCCGGCAGGGTATGAAGAGGTCCGGCTGATGACAGAGCAGAAAAATACGGAATCTCTCGCTTTTGCGCAGACTGTCCTGCGAGAAGATATTCCCCAAAGCCTGTTGCCAGAGCAGAAAGCTTTGGAAATTGAAAACAAGGTTGTCGAAATCGACTCCCATGCGCTCAATTTTGGCCCCCAGCATCCATCCGCCCACGGTGTGCTGCGTCTGGTGCTGGAAATGGAGGGCGAACTTGTTGCGCGCGCGGTGCCGCATATCGGGCTTTTGCACCGGGGTACAGAAAAGCTGATTGAATATAAGACGTATCAGAAAGCGCTGCCGTATTTTGATCGTCTGGATTACGTCTCCCCCATGTGTGAGGAGCAGGCTTTTGCTCTGGCCACTGAAAAACTTCTGGGGATCGACATTCCCGAACGCGCCAAGTGGCTGCGTGTCATGTTTGCGGAAATTACCCGTATTTTAAATCATATTCTCAATCTGACAGCCATGGGTCTGGACTGTGGTGCTGTTACGCCAGCCCTTTGGGGATATGAGGAGCGCGAAAAGCTTCTGGAGTTTTATGAGGCTGCATCAGGTGCGCGTTTCCATGCCAATTATTTTCGTCCCGGTGGGGTCGGGCGGGATATACCAGCAAGTCTGGAAGACCGGATTGGCGTATGGGCCAAGGAGTTTCCAGCATGGATTGATGAGCTGGAAGGTCTGCTGACCGAAAATAGAATATGGAAACAGCGGACGGTTGGCATTGGTGTTTTTACAACCGAGCAGGCTCTGGCATGGGGATTTAGCGGTCCATGTCTGCGTGCCTCTGGCGTGCCATGGGACCTTAGGCGCAATCAGCCTTATGACAATTACCATAAGGTGGACTTTAATGTGCCGGTCACCCGTCAGGGTGATTCCTATGACCGTTATCTGGTGCGCGTTGCGGAAATGCGTGAAAGCGTCAAGATAATTGAGCAATGCCTGAGCCAGATGCAGCCCGGGGACGTCAAGATACAGGACCCCAAGTTCAGCCCGCCGCCCAGAGCAGAAATGAAGCGGTCGATGGAAGCGCTGATCCATCACTTCAAGCTGTTTAGCGAGGGGTATCATGTGCCTGCGGGCTCCACCTATACGGCAGTGGAAAGTCCAAAGGGCGAGTTTGGTGTCTATCTGGTGGCCGATGGTAGCAACAGGCCGTATCGTTGCAAAATTCGTCCAACCGGTTTTGCGCATCTACAGGCAATAGATGAGCTTTCACGGCGTGGAATGCTGGCCGATATGGTGGCTATTATCGGGTCGCTTGATCTTGTGTTTGGGGAAGTCGATCGATGAGCACAGTCTGGACCCCGGCAGAGCAGCCGGACAGCTTTGTATTCGATGCCGCATCGGAAGAGGAAATTGCAGGCGTTCTCACCAAATATCCGGAGGAACGCAAGGCAAGTGCCGTTATGCCCCTGCTGTATATTGTGCAAAGGCAGATGGGGCGCGTAACAGGGAGTGCGTGGGTGCCGGTAGTTGCCATGGATGTTATTGCCCAGCGTCTGGGCATGGCGGCCATAAGGGTTTACGAAGTGGCGTCTTTTTACACCATGTTCAACACCCGCCCCATTGGGCGCTATCATTTGCAGGTTTGCACCACCACGCCATGCTGGCTCCGTGGCTCTGACGATGTGGTGGAAGCCTGCCAGAAAGCGACGGGTATTCAGCATTTTGGTGAAACCAGTGCCGATGGTCTGTTCACCATGAGCGAGGTGGAGTGCCTGGGTGCGTGTTCCAATGCACCAATTCTGCAAGTTGATGATGATTTTTACGAAGATATGAATGCCGAACGCACGGCAGCGGTTATAGCGGAGTTGCGGGCAGGGCGCAGGCCCACACCCGGCCCCACGATTAACCGCAGTGTTTCGGCCCCCGAGGGTGGGCGCAAAACGCTGCTATCACCTTCCACGGCGGATCAGGAATAGGAGAGACGGCCATGCTGGCTGACAAGGACCGGATCTTCACCAATCTTTATGGGCAAAATGACTGGCGGTTGGAGGCAGCCCGCAAGCGCGGTGACTGGACCAATACGGCGGACATTATTGCCAAAGGCCGGGACGCCATTATAGTGGAAATGAAGGCATCCGGCCTGCGTGGGCGCGGTGGAGCGGGCTTTCCCACCGGGTTAAAATGGTCGTTCATGCCCAAGCAGTCCGATGGGCGGCCGCATTATCTGGTTATTAATGGAGATGAATCCGAACCCGGCACCTGCAAGGACCGGGAGGTCATGCGCCACGAACCGCACAAGCTGATAGAAAGTGCGATGATCGCATCTTTTGCGATGGGTGCGCATGCGTCCTACATTTATATCCGTGGGGAATTCTGCCGCGAGGCCGAACGCTTGCAGGCCGCGATTGATGAGGCTTATGCCGCAGGTCTGCTTGGAAAAAATGCTGCTGGCAGCGGATGGGATTTTGATTTCCGGATTCATCGTGGCGCTGGCGCTTATATCTGTGGTGAAGAAACCGCTTTGCTGGAAAGTCTGGAAGGCAAAAAAGGCCAACCCCGGATGAAGCCGCCATTCCCCGCTGGTGTAGGGCTTTATGGTTGCCCGACCACAGTAAATAATGTGGAAAGTATTGCGGTAACATCAACCATTATGCGGCGCGGGGCTACGTGGTTTGCAGGGTTGGGGCGGCCTAACAATGCGGGTTCCAAGCTCATGGCTATTTCTGGCCACGTCAACACGCCTTGCGTTTTTGAAGAAGAACTCGGTGTGCCGCTTAAGGAAATCATAGAAAAACACGGCGGTGGTGTGCGTGGTGGGTGGGACAACCTGCTGGCGGTTATTCCCGGTGGCTGTTCAGTACCGCTTTTGCCTAAATCGGTATGTGAAACAGTTCTGATGGATTACGACAGCCTGCGCGCCGAACGTTCCGGCCTTGGCACCGCGTGCATGATTGTGATGGACAGATCAACGGACATTATCAAAGCCATTGCCAGGTTCTCGAAATTTTTCAAACACGAAAGTTGTGGGCAATGCACGCCATGCCGCGAAGGCACGGGCTGGATGATGCGTATGATGGACCGCATGGTGCAGGGCCGTGCGGATATTGAGGAAATTGATCTGCTGGAGCAGGTTACGCGGCAGGTGGAAGGGCATACGATCTGTGCGCTGGGCGATGCCGCCGCATGGCCCATACAGGGGCTGATCCGGCATTTTCGGCCGGAAATGGAAGAGCGTATCCGCCAGTATAAAGCGGCATATGGCAGCACCGGGCTGGTGCAGGTTCCCGCCGGTGGCGTTCCGGCAGCAGTGGAGTAACGGCAATGGTCAGGGTAATAGTTGATGGCACGCCGGTAGACGTTCCTCCCGGTTCCAGCGCCTTGCAGGCATGCGAGGCAGCAGGCAAGGAAATCCCGCGGTTTTGTTACCACGAGCGCCTGTCTGTTGCAGGTAACTGCCGTATGTGTCTGGTGGAGGTGGCGCGTGCACCCAAGCCTGTTGCCTCCTGCGGGTTCCCTGTTTCGGACGGACTGCAGATTTTTACGGACACAGAAGTTGTACGCCGTGCCCGCCGTGCCGTTATGGAATTTTTGCTCATCAACCACCCGCTGGATTGCCCGATCTGCGATCAGGGTGGGGAGTGTGATCTGCAGGATCAGGCCTACGGATATGGCTCCGGTATTTCGCGTTATAAGGAAGACAAGCGCGCGGTAACGGACAAGGATCTGGGGCCGCTGGTCAAAACGGTTATGACCCGCTGCATCCAGTGCACACGCTGTGTAAGGTTTAGCACGGAAGTGGCAGGCACCCCCGAACTTGGTCTGGTCTCCCGCGGGGAAAATGCCGAGATCACCACATATGTGGAAAAAGCTCTTACATCTGAACTCTCTGGCAATCTGATCGATGTCTGTCCCGTTGGGGCTTTAACAGCTAAGCCGTCGGCTTTTCATGCCCGGTCTTGGGAATATAAAAAGACCGATAGTATTGATGTCATGGATGCTCTGGGCACCAACATTCAGGTTCAGGCACGTGGTGGGGAAGTCATGCGGATTGTCCCCCGCGTTAATGATGATGTGAATGAAGAATGGCTGTCTGATAAAGGTCGTTTTTCCATTGATGGACTTAAACGCAAGCGGCTGGATAGGCCGTGGGTGCGCGTTCATGGAAAAATCTCTTCTGTGTCATGGAAAGATGCGCTGATTGCCCTGGCCCGGCGGTTTGATGGTGTTCCGGGGGACAAAATCGGGGCCATTGCAGGCGATCTGTGTGATGCGGAAAGTCTGTGTGCAATCAAAGACCTTTTGCAAAGTTTTGGATCAACAAATCTGGATTGCCGGCAGGACGGAGCGTGGTACGATACGAGTGACCGCTCGGGTTACCTGTTTAATAGTGACGTAAGTGGTATAGATCAGGCGGACGCGCTGCTGCTGGTTGGTGCCATGCCCCGGCATGAAGCGCCCGTGCTCAATGCCCGTATTCGCAAACGGTTTGTGGATGCAGGTCGGGGTGGTTTCCCCATTGGTATGATCGGTGCGCCCACGGCGGACATGACCTACGATGTTGACGTGCTCGGCAATGGGCCGGACGTGCTGGCCGATATTCTGAGCGGGCGGAACGCGTTTGCCGACGTGCTGAAAAACGCCAAAAATCCCATGATCATCGTGGGGCATTCGGCCCTGACCCGGCGCGATGCCCCTGCAATTTATGCAGCCTGCCGCGAACTGGCCCAGACCTGCGGCGCCATAACCCCCGAGTGGCACGGCCTGAACATTCTGCACACGGCGGCATCACGCGTTGGAGCGCTCGACCTTGGCTTCCTGCCCGGCCCACACGGGTGTGATGCCGCTAGCATGCTCCGGGGTGGGGTGGAAATTCTGTGGTTGCTGGGGGCGGATGATGTGCAACTCGACCGCATTCCGCCGGAAACCTTTGTTGTGTATCTGGGCCACCATGGGGATGCTGTGGCAAAACGGGCGGATATTATACTCCCCGGTGCGGCCTATACCGAAAAACCGGGCACGTACGTAAACACCGCCGGGCGTGTGCAACGTGCATTCCGCGCTGTGTTCGCTCCGGGCGAGGCACGGGAAGATTGGCGGATTATCAGGGCTTTTTCAGAAGTGGTAGGCCACACACTGCCCTACGATACATTGGAACAACTGCGTGCGCATATGGCGCAGGCTAATCCGGTTTTTGCCCATGCTGGCAAAAATACGCAGCTTCTGGCGGGTGCTGGTGGGGAGATGGCCGCATTGCCCGCTACGCGGGAGGGCGAGCTTATGCCAACACCTTTCCGTCCGGTTATTCAGGATTATTACCAGACCAATGTCATTAGCCGCGCCAGCCAGACCATGGCTGAGTGTTCGCGGGTGTATGGCACGGTACCTGCGGTCGCAGCGGAGTAAGGGCAATGGCACATTTTTTCTACCAAACCCTTGTGGGCCAGATCCTGCTTATGCTGCTGGAAACGCTGGCGGTTCTGGTGCCGTTGCTGATTGGCGTTGCCTACCTTACGCTCATGGAGCGCAAGGTTATGGCCGCCATGCAGCGCCGCCGGGGGCCGAATGTGAACGGTCTGTTCGGCCTGTTGCAGGCCTTTGCCGATGCAATCAAGATGATTGTCAAGGAAACGGTCATTCCTGCTGGGGCTAACCGGGCACTGTTCCTGTTTGCACCATTCCTGACCTTTTCTCTCGCCATGGCGGCATGGGCGGTTATACCCACGGGGAACGGGCTGGCGGTTGCCAATATTAACGTCGGCATTCTGTATCTGCTCGCCATTTCCTCCCTTGGGGTCTACGGCATGCTGATCGCAGGGTGGGCTTCCAATTCGCGCTATGCGTTTTTGGGCGGGTTACGCTCGGCAGCACAGATGGTCTCCTACGAAGTGTCGATCGGGCTTGTTATTGTGTCTGTCCTGCTGGCCGTGGGGAGCTTGAACCTGAACGATATTGTGCTGGCGCAACGGCATGTGTGGTTCTGTGTGCCCATGTTCCCCATGTTTATCGTGTTCTTTATTTCCGCTCTGGCGGAAACAAACCGCGCGCCGTTTGACTTGCCCGAAGGGGAGAGTGAGCTGGTTGCGGGCTTTTTTGTGGAATATTCATCGCTCGCTTTCGGCCTGTTCTTTCTGGGCGAATACGCGAACATGATCCTCATGTCCTCCATGGTCAGCATTCTGTTCCTTGGGGGGTGGCTACCCCCCCTTGGTATTGCACCGCTGACATGGATACCCGGCCCACTCTGGCTGATTTTTAAAATCCTGTTCTGCCTGTTCGTTTTTATCTGGGTGCGCGCCACGTTCCCACGCTTCCGCTACGACCAGCTGATGCGGCTGGGGTGGAAGGTGTTCCTGCCTTTCTCGCTGTTGTGGATGATCGGCACGGCGGGTTTTCTTATGGCAACAGGTCTGCTGCCGCATATGGGAGGGGTGAATTCATGAGCACTCTTGGCACCACATTACGGGCCTTCATGCTCAAGGAACTGGCCGCGGGCATGGTCTCCACGTTCCGTATGATGTTCCAGCCCAAGGTTACGCTGAACTACCCGTACGAAAAAGGGCCTCTGTCGCACCGCTTCCGAGGCGAGCACGCTTTGCGGCGCTACGCCAACGGGGAGGAGCGCTGCATTGCCTGCAAACTGTGCGAGGCCACATGCCCGGCAGAGGCGATTACCATTGAAGCCGAAGAGCGCGATGATGGCTCCCGCCGCACCACGCGTTACGACATTGATATGACAAAATGCATCTATTGCGGCCTGTGCGAGGAAGCCTGCCCCGTGGATGCAATTGTTGAAGGTCCGAACTACGAATTTGCCACGGAAACCCGTGAAGAGCTCATGTACGACAAGAACAAGCTGCTGGCGAATGGAGACCGTTGGGAATCCCTGCTTGCACGGAGGCTGGAACTTGATGCGCCGTATCGTTGAGCAGATGCAGACCACGCTAGGGCAGGAGGTTGGCCAATGATGGCACAGCTCGTTTTTTACGTTTTTGCGGCGGTATTGCTGCTTTCGGCCTGCATGGTCATTAGCGCACGCAACCCGGTTCATGCGGTTTTGTTCCTGATCCTGGGCTTTTTTAACGCGGCAGGGTTATTCCTTGTCGCGGGAGCCGAGTTCCTGGCCATGCTGCTGGTCATTGTTTACGTGGGTGCTGTGGCGGTTCTCTTCCTGTTCGTGGTGATGATGCTGGATATAGATTTCAGCCGCATGCGCGAAGGGTTCCAGCGCTATGCTCCTCTTGGCCTGTGTATTGGTGGCGTGTTGCTGGGCGAACTGGTCATGGCCTTTAGCAACTGGCGCATGGCTCCGGCGGGTGTAACCACACCTTTGGCCGTGGATCCGGGCCTGACCAACACCGCCGCACTGGGCACGGTTATTTACACGCATTATGTGCTGCTGTTTCAGGCATGCGGGCTTGTTCTGCTGGTCGCCATGATCGGTGCGATCGTGCTGACCCTGCGTGACACAGCAACAGGCCGCCGCCAGAACATCGGCCGCCAGCATGCACGCACACGTGAAGAAACGCTGGAGCTTGTTAATCTGCCACTTGGCGAAAACGTGTTTGAGCAGGGTGGTTTCCTGCGGCCCAAAGGCTCCTATTACGAAATTGCGGTTCCCGGCTCCTATGGTGCGGGTGAGCCGGAAAAGACGGAAACTGAGGAGAAAGGCGCATGAACACGGCAATCGCGTCTGTAGGGCTTGGACCTTACCTGTTTGTCAGCGCCGCACTTCTGGTTCTGGGGGTGTTTGGTATTTTTCTGAACCGCAAGAACATTATTGTTCTGCTCATGTCCATGGAGCTGATCCTGCTCTCGGCCAACCTTAATCTGGTGGCGTTTTCCTCGGCTCATGGGGACCTGTCGGGGCAGGTCATGGTGCTGTTCGTGCTGACCATTGCCGCAGCCGAAGCTGCCATTGGTCTGGCTATTGTTACGGTCTACTTCCGTAACCGCGGCTCCATCCAGGTCGAAGACGTGACGATGATGAAGGGATGAGCAGCGTTATGCAAACAGAACTCAACCTGTTTTCCGTTGCCGTGCTTACCCCTTTGGCGGGGGCGGTCGTAGCGGGTCTTGGTGGCCGGTTTATGGGCGATACACTCGCCAAGGTTGTGACCATCGCCTGTATGGGGGTTGCTACTCTTTGCAGTGTTGGCGCGCTGTGTGGTGCATGGGCGGGGGGCTTTCCTCACGCTACCGTGCCGCTGGCGCAATGGGTGCACGCCGGGGGCTTTGACGCAACATGGACCCTGCGGTTTGACACGCTCTCCGTTACCATGGTGAGCATGGTGCTTGCGGTCTCGCTGCTCGTGCATTGCTACAGCATTGGCTACATGAGCCATGAGAGCATGCCGACCTACCGGTTTTTCTCCTACCTCTCCCTGTTTACCTTCGCCATGCTTATGCTGGTGTCTTCCAACGATCTGATCCAGCTATTCTTCGGCTGGGAAGGGGTGGGGCTGGCCAGTTACCTGCTGATTGGCTACTGGTATGACCGCCCGGCGGCTACGGCTGCGGCCATAAAAGCCTTTGTAGTCAACCGTGTGGCGGATCTGTTCTTTATTGTTGGAATAGGACTGATCTACGTTCTGTTCCATTCCGTGCAGTACGATACCATTTTTGCCGCGGTGCCCGACGTGCTTTACGCGCCATATACGATATGTGGTGTTTCCTTCCGCATGCTGGAGGTTATCTGCTTCCTGCTGTTTGTGGGGGCCATGGGTAAATCAGCGCAGTTGTTCCTGCACACATGGCTGCCCGATGCCATGGAAGGTCCAACGCCGGTATCCGCTCTTATTCACGCGGCAACCATGGTTACGGCAGGTGTGTTCCTTATGGCGCGTATGTCGCCATTGCTGGAGTTTGCACCGGGCACGCGCACCTTTGTTATTCTTATTGGTGCCACAACCTGCTTTTTTGCGGCAACCGTTGGCATGGTGCAGCCTGACATCAAACGGACGATCGCCTATTCCACCTGCTCGCAGCTTGGCTACATGTTTGCAGCCGTTGGGGTGGGGGCGTATCAGGCCGCTGTGTTCCACCTGACCACGCACGCCTTTTTCAAGGCACTTCTGTTCCTTGCCGCAGGTTCGGTCATTCATGCCATGCATGATGAGCAGAATATGTTCCGTATGGGCGGGCTGTGGAAAAAACTGCCCATTACCTATGTGGTCATGTGGCTGGGCAGTCTGGCATTGGCGGGGGTTTATCCCTTTGCAGGGTACTGGTCCAAGGATGCCATTCTTAACGCGCTCTGGGCGTCCGATGCATCCTACAGCCATTATGCTTGGGCCATGGGCAGCATTACGGCGTTCCTGACAGCGTTTTATAGCTGGCGGCTCCTGTTTCTGGTCTTTCACGGCAAACCCCATGATATCCATGCCCGTGACGGTGCGCATGAAAGCCCGGCTGTGATGACCGTGCCTCTGCTGATCCTGTCCGTCGGTGCTGTTGTGGCTGGTGTGGCTCTTGCACCGTTCTACATTGGCGCGCACCAGAGCGCGTTCTGGAACGGGGCTATTGTGAATGCGCCGACCAACCATATTATGGAGGCGTTCGAGCATGTACCATCGCTGATTGCCCTGCTCCCCAGCATTGCGGGTCTTGCGGGCATTGCGCTGGCTTTTGTTCTGTACGTGAGCGCTCCGCAAATACCGGCAGCTCTGGCCCGCAGCTTTGGGCCGATCTACCGGTTCCTGCTCAACAAATGGTACTTTGACGAACTGTACGACAGAATTTTCGTGCGCCCCTATGCAGCCCTTGCCCGCGTTCTGTGGAAAGGTGGGGACGAAGGTGTGGTGGAAGGTCTGCCGCTGGATATTGTGCGGGCCACGCATGATGGCGCGTTGCAGGCCATTCGGCTCCAGACCGGTTCAATCGCCATTTACGCCTTTACCATGCTGGCAGGGCTTGTGGTGCTGCTGACAGTTGCGCTGTGCGGGTGATTTAGCATGACCAACGCCATTCCGACCTTGTTCTCTTCCTATCTTCTGCGGAGTGCGCAGCGATGAGTGTGACAGTGTTCAACTGGACTGTAGCCCTGCCAGAAATTGTTCTGGCTTTATCGGGTATCATCATTCTGGTGGCCGGTGTGCTCCAGCGGAAGGGGGAGGGGTTCTTCCCTGCCGCCATACTCAGCCTTGTCGCGTTTCTGCTCTGCGGCTTTCTGGTCGTGCTTTCCCCATCAGGGGCGGGGTATGCCGGAACATTCGTGAATGACGGTTTTGCCCGGTTCATGAAGGTGCTTATTCTGGCAGGTGGTTTTGTTGCCGTGGCACTGAGCGTGAGTTACCGCACGGCTGAGCGGCAGACTTTGCCGTTCGAGACACCGGTGCTCATGCTATTTTCCACGCTGGGGGCCATGCTCATGGCGTCTTCGGCGAACCTGATGACGTTGTTTGTCGGGCTGGAACTGTCATCTCTTTCCATTTACATTCTGTGCGCTCTTGAGCGGGATAATGTTCTCTCGTCCGAGGCGGGGATGAAGTATTTTATCCTCGGCTCGCTGGCGTCCGGTCTGCTGCTTTACGGGATCTCGCTCGTTTATGGTTATGCGGGCACCATGGAATATACAGGGCTGGTTGATGCGGTCCGGGCTTCGGCCATGCCGCCCATGGGGCTGGTGGTTGGTATTGTGTTTATTGTGGTGGGGCTGTGCTTTAAGCTATCGGCCGTGCCATTCCATATGTGGACGCCAGACGTATATCAGGGTGCGCCCACACCGGTTACGGCTTACATGGCGGGGGCTCCCAAGTTTGCAGCTTTTGCCCTGTTCCTGCGTGTTATGGCGGGGCCGTTTGGCTCGATTGCTCCGCGCTGGCAGATACTGGTCGAGACCGTGTCCGTTCTATCCATGGTTTATGGGGCTTTTGCGGCCATTCCGCAGACCAACATCAAGCGGCTTATGGCCTATTCCTCCATTGGCCACATGGGGTACGCCATGATGGGGCTGGCGGCCGCATCAACTGTAGGTACGCAGGCCACGCTTATTTATCTTGCAGCCTATTTTGTTATGAATGCAGGTGTTTTTGCGGGCATTACGGCCATGCGCCGTAATGGGCGCGAGGTTAATTCCATTGCCGATCTGGCGGGCCTTGGGCGCTCGGACCCGGGGATGGCGCTTGCTCTTGCCATTTTTATGTTCAGTATGGTGGGCGCTCCTCCGCTGGCCGGTTTTTTTGGCAAGTTCATGGTTTTTGCAGCTGCGTGGCAATCTGGTCTTTACGCACTGGTCTGCATTGGCGCATTGTCCAGTGTAGTCGGTGCCTATTATTATCTGCGGGTTGTAAAAGTTATGTATTTTGATGCGCCAGCCGATGCGTTGGATCGTCCTGCTCCCAGCCTTCTGTTTGTTTCAGGCGGAATGGGTGTTGCAACGGTGGTTTTTGCCATTGTGCTTGGGCCAATTATGTCCGTGGCGCATCAGGCCGCACTTGCTCTGGCTGGATGAACGGGCAGAGTGATTTCTGGCGGCTCTCCTGTTTTGATGAGTTGCCATCGACTTCCGATTACTGCCTGAGTGCCTGTCGTTCGGGCACAGATGTGGCGGGTATGGCGGTTCTGGCCCGTCGGCAGACCAAGGGGCGCGGTAGCCGGGGCCGGACCTGGCTGGACGGGGGGCAGGGGCTTGCGCTGAGCGTTATTCTGGATGCGGCACAGGCCGGGCCAGATGCATTGGGCGGCTGGCCTTTTGTTGCCTCCCTCGGGTTCTACGATGGGTTGATCCGAGCACTCCCTGCGGCCCAGCCCCACCTGATGATCAAATGGCCAAATGATATCCTGCTCGATGGGCAGAAGATGGGGGGTATCCTGATCGAGCGGGAAGGCCCCTACGTTCTTATTGGCATGGGTGCGAACCTTGTTTCGGCTCCCGATCAGAGTGTGCTTGAGCGGCGTGTTGCCTGTCTGGCGCAATGTGGCGTGGTGCCGGATGTGGAAATTGTGGCCCGGTCTGTGCTGGACGGACTTGAATTCTGGCAGGCGCAGTGGCGGCAGCAGGGTTTTTCAGCCATTCGCGCGGCCTGGCTGGAAAGAGCGCATCCTGTGGGCTCCCCTCTTGTCGTTCAGGGCGGGACTACTTATGAGAGAGGGCTCTTTGCAGGTCTGGCGGCAGATGGTCGCCTGCTGCTGGATACGGAAGGTGGAATGAAGACAATCGCAACAGGGGATATTCTGCTTATGGAAAAGGGCGCGTAGGGGTGCTACTTGTCATTGATGCAGGGAATACCAATGTTGTGTTTGCAGTGCACGACGGTGAGAAGTGGCGTGGTGTCTGGCGCATTACCATGCAGCCCCAGCGGACTTCGGACGAATATGGGGTATGGTTGCAAGCGCTGCTCAAGACGCAGGGCTTGACCCCTGATGATATCGAGGGGGCAGTTATTGGCACGGTGGTGCCTGCCGCACTCTACCATTTGCGCACTTTATGCCGCCAGTGGTTTGCTGTAGAGCCACTGTTGGCCTCCGCCCGTCTGGACTGGGGGTTTGCCATCAAGATGGATAACCCGGACGAGGTCGGGGTAGACCGTCTGCTCAACGGACTTGCCGCGCACTACACCTATGGCGGCCCGCTGACAGTGATTGATTTTGGAACAGCCACCACGTTTGATGTGGTGGATCAGGAAGGAAGCTATTGTGGCGGTGTTATTGCGCCCGGCATCAATCTGTCGGTCGAGGCACTGCATCAGGCCGCAGCAAGGCTTCCCCGTATTGGTATTGGTCGCCCTGTGGGGGACTCCGCCATTGGGCGGAATACAGTTGCAGCCATGCGCTCAGGGGTGTTCTGGGGGTACGTGGGGTTGATCGAGGGGATTGTCGAGAGGATCCGCCGTGAAGTGGGGCCTTCCATGAAGGTGCTCGCAACAGGCGGTCTGGCTCCGCTCTTCTCGGAAGGGACGACGGTCTTTGACCATGTGGATTCAATGCTGACCCTCAATGGTTTGCGCTTGCTGGCGGGGAGGAACCCCCTGCCGAAACTGACAGTAGAACGAGATTTTTTGGCTGAAGGATAATTGGATAATATGACTGAACAGAACGGCGATCTGGCCTTTCTGCCCTTGGGTGGAACGGGTGAGATCGGCATGAACCTCAACCTGTATCGTCAGGGCGATACATGGCTGGCTATTGATTGCGGTATTGGTTTTAGCGGGAATGATACGCCAGAGGCGGAAATTCTGGTGCCAGACCCGGCTTTTATTGTTGAGCGCAGGAATAAACTGGCCGGGCTGGTCATTACCCATGCGCACGAGGACCATATTGGTGCCGTGGCCCATGTATGGCCCATGCTGCAATGCCCGATTTACGTGACCCCGTTTGCAAGTGCCGTGCTGCGCCGCAAGCTGGCCGAAGCCCGCCTAATGGATGTGCCGATCCGCGTGGTCATGCCCGGTGCGCGCTTTGATGTGGGACCGTTCGATATCGAATTCGTACCTGTTACGCATTCGGTGCCCGAAGCCCAGTCCATGGTGCTGCGGACCCCGTCGGGCGTTGTTGTCCATACCGGGGACTGGAAGTTCGATCCCGAACCGCTGGTTGGCCCGGCAACGGACCTGAACCGCCTTGCTGAAATTGGTAAGGAAGGCGTTCTGGCGCTGGTATGCGACAGCACGAACGTGATGAAGCCCGGCCCCTCGCGCTCCGAGTCCGAAGTGCGCGTGAGCATGACCGAACTGGTGGCAAGCCTTAAGGGCCGTATTGCTGTCACGTGCTTTGCGTCCAACGTGGCGCGGGTGGAAACCATTGCCATGGCCGCGCAGGCGGCAGGCCGCACCGTTGTGCTGGTCGGGCGTTCGCTGCGTAACCTGGATACAGCCGCGCGTGAGTGCGGTTATCTGTCCGGTGTGCTGCCGTTCCTGAGCGAGCAGGACGTGAACGACGTCCCCGATGACCAGTTGCTTATGATCATTACGGGCAGTCAGGGCGAGCCGCGTTCGGCCCTGTCGCGCATTTCCATGGACGTGCACCCCAACATTTCCCTCGGGGAAGGGGATACGGTCATTTATTCCAGCCGCATGATTCCGGGCAACGGACGGGCGATCATGGCAGTGCAGGATAATCTGGCAAAACGCGGCGTAACGGTGATTACCGACCGCGAGCATTTTGTGCATGTTTCCGGCCATGCCACGGGTGGTGATGTGCAGAAGATGTACGAACTGCTCAAGCCCCAGCATGTTGTTCCGGTGCATGGCGAGTGGCGGCACCTGACCGCGCAGGCTGCTCTGGCGCAGGAAATGGGCATAACCCCAATTCTGATGGAGGATGGCGATATTCTGCGCCTTTCCCCCGGTAAGCTGGAAGTGGTGGATACAGCCCCCACGGGCCGTCTGGCGCTCGATGGTAACCGCCTGCTGCCCATGAACGGTGGCGTGCTGGCTGCGCGCCGTAAAATGCTGTTCAACGGCATTGTCATTGGCAGCTTTGCCGTGGATGACGAAGGCTTTGTTATTGGCGATCCCAAGGTCAGCGCTCCTGGCCTGCTGGACCCCGATGATCTGGAAAGTGTTCGTGTGCGCGAGGAATTCGCCAACGCGCTGGACGTTATTCCCGATGAATTGCGTAATGAGGACAGCGCCTTCCGTGAGGCTGCCAAAACTGCCCTGCGTCGCGCTCTGGGTCGCAAGTTGCAAAAGCGTCCGCTGGTGGATGTGCACGTGCTGCGCGTGTAAGCCGCAGTTACGTAGAGACGAAGCAAGAGAGCCCGGTTCTGCCGGGTTTTCTTTTGTTCAGGGCTGTTTTACAGCTTAATGACAGACAACACAGGCTGCCTCTTTTTTGCCGGAGGTCTGCCCCATACAAGGCCGAATGTCCATGCGTCTTTCGCGCAGCTTTCTTCCCACCCTCAAGGAAAATCCGGCAGAGGCGCAGATCGTCTCTCACAGGCTCATGCTCCGTGCGGGTCTGATCCGCCAGACGGCTTCGGGCATTTATGCCTGGCTGCCAGCCGGGCTTAAAGTGCTGCGCAATATCAGCCAGATCGTGCGCGAAGAGCAGGACCGGGTGGATGCGCAGGAAGTGCTCATGCCAACCTTGCAGTCCGCCGATCTGTGGCGCCGTTCCGGCCGCTACGATGCCTACGGCCCGGAAATGCTGCGTATTCAGGACCGCCACAAGCGCGAACTGCTCTACGGGCCGACCAATGAGGAAATGGTGACCGACCTGTTTGGTCAGACGGTCAAATCCTACAAGGATCTGCCGCAGGTTCTGTACCATATCCAGTGGAAATTCCGTGATGAGATGCGCCCGCGTTTTGGTGTGATGCGTGGCCGTGAATTCCTGATGAAGGACGCCTACAGCTTTGATGTGGACTACGCATCGGCCGTGGCGACCTATCGCCGTATGATGCTTGCCTACCTGCGCACCTTCCAGCGTCTGGGTGTGCGTGCGGTGCCTATGCGGGCCGATACAGGACCGATTGGGGGGGAACTGAGCCACGAATTCCTGATTCTGGCCCCCACGGGGGAAAGCGGCGTGTTCTATGATGCCGCACTGGAAGATCAGGATTGGCTGGACGAACCAGTAGATACCAACAACCCTGACGCGCTGGAGGCATTTTTTAACCGTGTCACCTCGCCCTATGCCGCAACGGATGAAATGCACGACGCTGTTGCATGGGAAGCCGTGCCGGAAGAGCAGAAGCGCGAAGGGCGCGGGGTAGAGGTTGGGCACATCTTCTACTTTGGCACCAAATACACCCAATCCATGGGGGTGAGTGTAAGCGGTGCCGATGGTGGGCAGTTCTTCCCCGAAATGGGGTCTTACGGCATTGGTGTGTCCCGCCTTGCCGGAGCCATTATCGAAGCCTGCCATGATGAAAATGGCATTATCTGGCCCGATTCCGTAGCCCCCTTCCGCGCTGCTATTTTGAACCTGAAGTCCGGTGACGGCCTGTGCGACGAGATGTGCGAGCAGATTTACGCCAAAGCTCCAGAAGCCTTTTTGTATGATGACCGCCCCGAACGGGCAGGAGTAAAATTTGCCGATGCGGACCTGATGGGCCATCCGTGGCAGATCGTAGTTGGCCCCCGTAGTGCCAAGGAAGGTCGGGTGGAACTCAAACGCCGCGCAACAGGTGAGCGGCAGGAGCTGAGCGTGGATGAAGCGCTGGCTCTGGTTCTGGCAGGCTGATCACTATGTTCGGTCCCTTCGAGCGTGCGGTAGCTGGCCGTTATCTCCGCGCGCGGCGCGGGGAGCGGTTTGTTTCCATCATCGCCATATTCTCATTGGTTGGCATTGCACTTGGTGTTGCAACGCTGATCATTGTCATGGCGGTCATGAACGGTTTTCAGGCTGATCTTATGGGTCGCATTCTCGGCCTGAACGGGGACCTGACCATTTATGGTGCGGGGCGCACCATATCGCAGTACGAGGATGTGGCGCAGGAGGTTCGCACCGTTCCTGATGTGCTGAGTGCGACCCCTATTATTGAAGGGCAGGTGCTGCTGAGTGCCGGGCCTTACAGTGCGGGTGGTGTTGTGCATGGCATTACCGCGCAGGGCCTGCAGGACCTCAAGGCTGTCAGTTCATCCCTTGTGGCGGGGTCTCTGGACCAGTTTGGGCAAGGGGATGACTCCATTGTCGTGGGGGTAACCATGGCTGAGCGGGCCGGGTTGTCCATTGGTTCGCGCCTGACGCTGGTCTCGCCCGAGGGGGCGGCAACGGCCTTTGGCACAGTGCCGCGTGTGCGGTCATACCGTGTAAGCGCCATTTTTGATGCAGGCGTGAACGACTATAATTCCAGCGTTGTGTTCCTGCCCATGCGTGCTGCCCAGATTTACTTCCAGATGCCGGGTAAGGTGACGCAGATTCAGGTCGCTACAAGAGACGCGGAGCATGTTCGTCCGGTAACGCTGGCTATTGTCAAAGCGGTGGATGATCCCGGTTTGCGGGTGCTGGACTGGACTACCGCCAACAATGCCCTGTTCGGGGCAGTGCAGGTGGAGCAGAATGTTATGTTCCTGATCCTGACCCTGATCATTGTTGTGGCGGCCTTTAATGTAATTTCGTCCCTGATCATGATGGTCAAGGACAAAACGGCCGACATTGCCGTGCTGCGCACCATAGGTGCCAGCCGTGGCGCCATTATGCGCATTTTTCTTATGTGTGGGGCTTCTGTCGGGGTGACTGGCACAGTGGCTGGCACGGCACTTGGTATTGTGTTCTGCATGAACATCGAGCGTATTCGCCAGTTGCTGCAAAGCCTGACGGGGACAAACCTGTTCAACCCCGAAGTGTATTACCTTGAACATCTGCCCGCCAAGCTCGAATGGGGGCAGGTTGGGGAGGTGATCGGTATGGCGCTTCTGCTTTCGCTTCTGGCAACATTGTATCCGGCGTGGCGTGCGGCCAGAACAGACCCGGTCGAGGCGCTCCGTCATGAATGATTCAGTGGTCCTGCGCCTTGAAGGCGTTCAAAAAACCTATCGAAGTGGCGAGCACGACGTGCTGCCCATTTTGCAGGGAGCGGATTTTACGCTGCATGCGGGGGAAATAGTTGCACTTGTTGCCCCCTCTGGCACGGGTAAGTCCACGTTACTGCATCTGGCGGGCCTGCTGGATACGCCAGATGCAGGGGATATTATCATCCGTGGGCAATCGACCAGAAACATGGCCGATGCCGGGCGCACGGCCCTACGGCGGGATGAAATTGGTTTTGTGTACCAGTTTCATCACCTGCTCGGTGAATTTACCGCGCGGGAAAATGTGGTTCTGCCACAAATGATTGCGGGTGTGCCCAAAAGGGTTGCCCGGCAGGAGGCCGAGCGCCTGCTGGACATGTTTGGCCTCGCCCATAGGGTTGACCATCTGCCGGGCAAGCTTTCGGGCGGGGAGCAGCAGCGTGTGGCCATTGCGCGCGCACTGGCCAATACGCCATCTCTGCTGCTGGCGGATGAGCCGACTGGCAATCTGGATGTGCATACAGCAGATGCGGTGTTTACCGAACTGCTGGAAGCCGTGCGCAAGCGGGGGTTGGCAGCGCTGGTGGCAACCCATAACGAGGAACTTCTGCCGCGCATGGACCGGGTTGTTACCCTGCGTGATGGCAAGCTTGTAACACGCTAAAAACAGGCAGGCCCCGACACTGCATTAAAACGGCAGGGTTGGGGTCGCCTTATTTATGTGGTGCCTGTCAGGCGGGGAGTAGAGCCCGCTCGACAGCATTGCGCACACGTGCGGAGGTTGGGGTCGTCAGGCTGGAAAACCACGCAACAGGCTGCCCATTCCGCCCGATCAGGTATTTGAAAAAATTCCAGCGGGGCTTGGCTAGAAAACCCAGTTCCTCATCCAGCCACTTGAAGAGTGGTATGGCCGCCTGACCTTTGACCACGCTACGTGCAGCCATGGGAAAGGCCACGCCGTAGTTTTTTTGGCAAAATGTTGCGATCTCCGCCGATGTGCCGGGTTCCTGCTGGCCAAAGTCATTGCTGGGGATGCCAATAATCACCAGACCAGCCTTGTGGAACTGTGTCCACAGGGCCTGCAATCCTTCGTATTGTGGCGTAAACCCGCATTTGGAAGCGGTGTTCACAATCAGGATGGGCTGGCCCTTATAGGCACTCAGGTCAATGCTGGCGCCATCAAGTGCGGGTAGGGTAAAATCGTATATGCTTGTTGCCAAGGTGCTGCCCTTTTGCTGCTTTTGTGGCAGGTAAGGCATCCTGTGTAGCGCACCACAAGAGAAGGAGCGAGATGTTATGTTGTCTGCAAGTAGTGGGTGGAAGCCTGCTGCCCTGTTCCGGGTTCTTGTGCCAGACTTCCACCACATCTTGTGCGCGGCAAGATCGTGTTCTGCTTTTTATTGTTCATTATGTTGAACTCGATCCCGTATGTGGAATATGAAGATATGAGCCTCTCCTGTCAACATGGAAAATAAGAATAACATGTCCAAATCGCAGGATACGGTTCCCGCTCTCCGCAGGGCCGTTCGTATACTTGATATGGTTAAGGACGCCGCCAAACCGCCTCTGGCGGCAGATGTGGCCAGACAACTGGACCTGCCACGCAGCACGGCCCACGGTCTGCTCGCGGTTATGCAGGAACTGGGGCTGCTGGAAAAAACGGTCACGCAGGGGTACCGGCTGGGTACACGCCTGCTTGACTGGGCGGGGGATGTTACGGAAAAGCGGGATCTGGTGAGTGAGTTCTACCATGTGCTGGAGACTCGCTCGGATCTGGAGTCCTTTACCGTGACGCTCACCATGCTTGAAGGGGCGGAAGTGGTGTACGTGGCCTGCCGCAACAGTGCGACCGTGCTGGGTGCATCCTTCAGGGTGGGTATGCGCCTGCCTGCCATATTTACCGCTACGGGCAATGCCATATTGGCAGGTATGGACGATGCATCCTTCAGGGAATGGCTGGCCTTGCATCCGGTTACCACATGGCCCCAACCGCTCACTCCCAATGGCATATGTTCGGTGACAACGCTGGTGCGTGAAATTGGTGAAATCAAGGACCGTGGTTACGCGGTGGATGATGAACAGGTGCATGACGGACTGTGGTGCTTTGGTGCGGTGGTTAAAGACCATTCCGGCCGTGCGCTGGCAGGTATAGGGATCAGCCTGCCTCAGGCGGAACTGGGGCGGTACAGCGTTGAGCGGCTGGGGGCTGTGGCCTCCCGCCTGGCGGAGGCGGTTTCCTTCCGGCTCGGCTATCGCGTTGGTTAAGCGCTTGGACAGGAATATAAAATGCGTTTTTCCGGTGTGCGGGCGGTCATGATGCCCCGCAAAAACATGTGTCGCCTTGCGGCACAGGGTGCGGCTCTTGGCATACTGCTTGGTGTGCTGCCCGCAACATTCTGGCCCAGTACGCTACAGGCCCGGGCGGAAGGGGCTGTTCCTCAGACCTCCGCGCGTTACCTGATCAATGTGCATGGTCTGCATGTGTTAACGGCAAGTGTTGCCTACAGGCTGGGGAGCAATGCCTATAGCGGCGTGGCGCAGGTCCAGACGGCTGGTTTTTTTGGTCTGTTTGTACAAACAGACATGCGTATGCAGGGATCTGGCCAGTTTTTGGCCAATGGGCTAGCCGAACCTGCGCAGTATGACAGTGCGGGCACCTATAACCACGAGCAGAGTCACCTGCATATGGTGTATCAGGCCGGAGTGCCCCAGATTACCGTGCAGGAGCCCCCAGTTGGCACCCGCGAGAAGGTTACCCCCGAGGAAAGAACCGGCGCGCAGGATGTGGTGGCTATACTGGTTGGCCTGCTGCACCAGCTACAGACCCAGAACCACTGTGAGGAAACACCGCAGAAGCTTTTTGATGGCCTGCGCCTGAGCACGTTGAGCGTACGCAACACAGGTGTGGAACGGCCGCCATCGGGCACTTCCCGCGCATGGGGGCAAGAGGCTGTGACCTGTAATTTTGTTTTGCAGCAGGTTAAGGGTTTTACGGCCAATGGCCATTTCAGCAAACTCAGGCAGCCACAGATCGGGCGGATCTGGTTTGAGAATATTCCTAATATTGGCATGTCGGTTGTCAGGCTGGAAGTGGAGCACCCCAAAATGGGTCATATCGTCATGCGGCTGGATGAGACCCCAAAGCAGACGCCCTAAAGCCCATATGCGCGGCGGCTGGCTCCCCGGCGGGGTGCCAGCCCCTGTTGGTGGTTATTCCACAGTTACGGATTTTGCCAGATTGCGGGGCTGGTCAACATCCGTGCCCTTGAGCACGGCAACTTCGTAAGCGAGCATCTGCACCGGAATAGTTTGCAGGATCGGGGCGACAAAGTCATGCACACGTGGGAGCACCACAATCTGCTCGGCAATGGCGGAAACGCGTTCTGCCCCTTCCGTGTCGGTAAATACCAGCAGGCGGCCACCGCGGGCTTTGGCTTCCTGTAGGTTTGACAGGGTTTTATCAAACAGCGGTGTAGAGGGCACGCTGGCCACAATTGGCACCGTACGGTCGATCAGGGAGATGGGGCCGTGCTTCATTTCCCCCGCGGCGTAAGCTTCTGCGTGAATGTAGGAAATTTCCTTCAGCTTGAGCGCGCCTTCCATGGCCACAGGGAACATACTGCCCCGACCAAGGTAGAGCACGTCGCGCGCTTCGGCCACCACGGCGGCCATTTTGCGAATGGCGTTCCCTTGGTTGAACACTTCCGCCGCGCGACTGGGTAGGTCCATAAGTGCGGCTACCAGTTCTTCTTCCCCCAGCGGGTCGAGCTTGCCGCGCGCGCGCGCGGTGGCAATGGTCAGGCAGGCCAGAACGGTCAGTTGTGCGGTAAAGGCTTTGGTGGACGCCACCGAAATTTCCGGCCCGGCCACGGTCCCCAGCATCACGTCGCTTTCACGCGCCATGGTGCTGTGTTCCACATTGAGCACGGACAGGATGTGAATGGCTTTTTCGCGCAGGCTGCGCAGGGCTGCCAGCGTATCAGCCGTCTCACCGGACTGGGAAATTAGCAGGCCCAGCGAGCCTGGTGTGAGGGGCGGGTTGCGGTAGCGCATCTCGCTGGCAACGTCGATATCGACCGGGAGGCGTGCAATTTCCTCCAGCCAGTAACGCCCCACCATGCCCGCGTAAAAAGCAGAGCCACAGGCGGTAATGACCGCACGGGGCACCGTGGCCAGATCAAAGGGGAGTTCTGGCAGAACCACCTTGCGTGTTGCCGGGTCGATCATGCGTTGCAGGGTCTGCCCGATGACCAGCGGGTGTTCGTGCAGTTCCTTTTCCATGTAATGGCGGTAGCCGTCCTTGCCGATGGAACCTGCCGTCAGGGCGGTAATCTGCACCGAGCGTTCAAGGGGGGCACCATCAAAGGTCATGAACTGCGCACCTTGGGGGGTGATCACCACGCAGTCGCCATTTTCCATGTAGGTAATGCGGCGGGTCAAGGGGGCGAGGGCGAGGGAGTCCGAACCAAGGAACAGTTCATCATCCCCAAAGCCCACGGCCAGTGGCGCGTTGTTGCATGCCCCGATCATCAGCCCTTCGTGGTCGGCAAAGATCATGGCAATTGCGTATGCGCCTTCCAGACGTTTGAGCGCTTTAAGGGCTGCCTCCTTGGGGGGCAGGCCCTGTTGCAGGTGGTAGTCCACCAGCAGGGCAATGGTTTCGCTGTCGGTTTCGGTTTCAAAAACCTGCCCAGCGGCTTCCAGTTCCAGCCTTAGCGCCTCAAAGTTCTCAATAATGCCGTTATGCACAATGGCCACGCGGGCGGTGCCATGGGGGTGGGCGTTGCAGGTTGTGGGAGCGCCATGGGTGGCCCAGCGGGTATGGCCAATGCCGGTTTTACCGGGAAGGGGGTCCTGCTCCAGTAGTTTGGCCAGATTATCCAGCTTGCCAGCGGCCCGGCGGCGCTCCACGCGCCCATTGACCAAAGTAGCAATGCCTGCGGAATCATACCCGCGGTATTCCAGCCTGCGTAGGCCTTCGAGCACAATGGGGGTTGCATGGCGTAACCCGACAACGCCGCATATTCCGCACATCAGCCGTTTTCCTTTTTTGCCTTCAGGGCATCTTTGAACAGTTTGCCACGTTCTGGTTTGGTGGTCTGGCGCGCACGTCCCAGAGCCAGTGCGTTTGATGGCACATTATTTGTAATGGTGCTGCCTGCCGCGATCAGTGCGTTCTCACCTATCTCAACAGGTGCGACCAGCACCGAGTTGGAGCCGACAAACGTATTTTTGCCGATGGATGTGGTATGTTTGAACACACCATCGTAGTTGCACACAATTGTCCCGGCCCCGATGTTGGAGTGGGCGCCAACCTGTGCATTCCCTATATAGGACAGGTGGTTAACTTTTACACCGGCACCAAGTTCGGCACTTTTGAGTTCAACAAAATTGCCGACACGCGCGTTTGTGCCAATCGTGGTCTCCGACCGCAGACGGGCGTATGGGCCAACAATAGCGCCTGAATGGACCTCGCATCCCTCCAGATGGCTGAAGGCGCGAATAACGGCCCCTTCATGCACAATAACGCCGGGGCCAAACACAACATTCGGCTCAACCAGCACATCGGCTGCCAGTTGCGTATCTGTGGCCAAAAAGACCGTTTCGGGGGCAACCAGAGTAACTCCGTTGTCCATCGCGTTCTGGCGCAGGCGTTTTTGCAGGGCGGCTTCGGCCTGAGCCAGTTCGCTACGGGAGTTCACGCCGCGTAGTTCGTCCTCTGCGGCCTCTACTGCGCGCACCTGCGCATGCTCGGCGACCGCCAGATCGACCACATCCGTCAGGTAGAATTCGCCCTTTGCGTTATCGTTGCCCACGGCTTCCAGCCAACGGCGGAAATCCGTTGCATCGGCGCACAGCACGCCTGCGTTACACAGGTCTATGGCGCGTTCCTCGGGTGTGGCGTCCGACCATTCCACAATACGTTCCACGTTGCCTGCATGGGTAACAACGCGGCCATAGCGGGCAGGGGCTGCCGGACGCATGGCCAGCAAGGCCAGTCCCACACCGGGTTTGCGCCGTTCATCCAGAAGAGCGCTCAGTGTTTGGGCGGAAATAAGGGGGTTGTCGGCGTAAAGGACCGCCACGTCGCCCTCTCCAAACCAGTCCGCGGCCTGTAGGGCGGCATGGGCGGTGCCCAGTCGCTCATGCTGGATCACAACGGGGTAGGGGGCGGCCACTTCGGCCACTTCGGCCATGTCCGGGCCGATCACGACCACCAGACGGTCAAAAACCTCTGCTGCATTACGTAGCAAATGGACCAGCATGGGCCCACCGGCAAGATGTTGCACAGCTTTGGGGCGGGAGGATTTCATGCGGGTGCCCAGCCCGGCGGCCAGAAGAACCGCTGTGGCAGGACGGAATGCGGGATCAGACGTCATAAGTGATGCGGTAAGCCAAGCTCCGGCATGTGTCAAACGTCTCGCTTAAGGAAAAACTCCATGCCAATATCATAAAAGTTTTCTAATATTTACGGGGCGGAGGAACGGAATGTCTGCTTTGCGTCTGGCCGTGTTTGATATGGATGGCACTTTGCTGGATTCCTTGCCGGATCTGGCCGAATGCTGCCGCGAAATTCTGGCCCAATGTAGCCTGCCATTATTGTCCGATACACAGGTGCGCGGCATGGTTGGTCATGGTGTGCAGGCACTGGTGGAGCGGGCTTTACAGGCCGCTCTGGAGCAAAAGGCACAAGAGAGCGGGGCTATGCCCGCCATGCCTCTTTCTACCGAGGAGGCGGTCAGCCGCTTTATGGCGGCTTACACGCCGCGTGCTACCCGTTTGTCCCGCCTGTTCCCCGGCGCGGAGGATGCCTTGCGGCACCTGCATGCCCAAGGCTGGCAGCTTGCGGTCTGTACCAATAAGCCGGAAAAAGCAGCGCGCCGAATTTTGTCAGATTTTAACCTGACGTCTCTGTTTGCAAGTGTTGGGGGCGGAGACAGTTTTGCCGCCCGCAAGCCAGATGCGCGGCATCTACTAGGCACCATTGCGCAGGCCGGGGGCAGTGCGCCCATGAGCGTGATGGTGGGGGATATGCCGCCCGATTATCTGGCGGCGCAAGGTGTGGGCTGCCCGTTTGTGTTTGCCGGGTGGGGGTATGGTGCGCCCGAACTGGCACACAAGGCTGCGGCAACTGCTACGGGCATGCAGGCTATTCCCGCAGTGCTGGAACAGCTCATGCCAGCCTGATGCAAGGCGTGAGCTGTTCCCTGGCGAGTTAGTGCCCGTATTCTAACTTGAGTGCTGGGGCCAGTTTTTGGGCCAGAATAATGTCTGCTTCCTTGTCCACATCCACGGCGGCGCGGCCGTCAGACAGGGGGAGCAGTTCAGCGCGTGCACTTGTCAGGGCATAAATGCGGGCATAGAGCGCCTGCGTCGACAACCGCCCCATAACAGCGCGGAGCAGTATGCCTAACCCCAGCGTCCATGCGACGCGGAGGGGGTGCTTGCGGTTTTTTTCCACACTGCGCCACAGGTCCGCAACCCGAGCCGAAACCGAGGTTTTGAAGTAAAACAGGTTGCAGCCAGAAAAAACCATATCCGTCAGGCGGATATAGGTGCGCTTGGTCTGCGGCACACTCTGCTGGATGGAGGCCTGAGTCGCCACGCCCACGGCAATATCTGTCTGGGACGCGGATTTGTGGAGTAGTTCCTCCACCCATTCAGGCTGGAGCAGGGCATTATCCGCCGTTGTGACCAGCAAAGGTGTGCCAAAGCGCGCAAGGCTATCCAGCACGCTGGCACTCGGCCCTTCCGCCCGGGAGGGAACGACCTGTACCTCTGGAGGTAGAATGCCATCCAGAATGGTCGGGTCTTCAAGGCAAACCACAATGCGGGTAATGGCGGGCACGGCCTGTAGGGCGTTCACCACCCGCACAACCATAGGCACGCCATCGATGGGCAGAAGTGCTTTGTGCGATACACCTCCGGCAACGGCAACGGGGTCCGGCTTGCCGGGGCGTGTTCCGGCAAGCACCAGCGCGGTAATGGCGGGAGCCACGGTCATGCAGCGCGTTTCTGGTCTGGGCGGGCACCATCAGGCCGGTCGCGCGGAGGGGCGCCGGTCAGTTCCATAACCCACGGATAGCGGGAGGCCTGTTCAATGTCATACCCCAGATTGAACACGGTCGGGCTGCGTGGGCGGGCTTTGGCGTCCAGGTAATACGAGCCAAGAACCCGGTCCACAACAAAGCTGGTAATGCCAAAATTACCATCTTCATCATGGAAGTGGTGGAGCACGTGGCGGGCCTTCATGCGCTGGATCCATGCCGAACGGGGCTTGTAGTTCAGGTGCTGGATGCAATGGAAGAATTCATAGATGCAGGTAATGGCAATACCCGTGCCCAAAGCCACCGCCGCCGTGCCTGTGCCACCGATCAGATAGCCGATGGGTAGGGTAATAACGGCAATGGTCGGCAGGGTTGTAACAGGCGCGCCAAACAGAACATCCAGCAGATGCGGGTCCTGATGGTGGTCAAAGTGGATGCGCTTCCACAAAGATGCGGTCCATTTGTTTTTGTAAAGCAGATGCCCATGCAGAACATAGCGGTGCAGCATGTACCACACGATGGGGTACACAAAGACCACCGCCAGCATGGCGCTCAGGGTTTTGGGCCAGCCAGCAAAAAAATGGGCAGACACAAACGCGCTGACAATAACAAAGGCGAAGTATAGCAGGATGGTTGGATACGTCAGATAGGCGATCCACAGCTGCCGGAGATCCATTTTGCCCAGGTCAAAGCTGCGACCAGTCTTGAGGGAGGGGTTGTTCAGAGTTCCGCTCATCGTGTTTCGTTCCTCAGAAGCACGGTGAGTGCTCCCAATGTAAAAATGATCAACGTGGGAACTGTTGCAATCGGAGGCGGGAGCAGACCGGCATTACCCATGGCCCGCAGCAGTCCCTGTACAACAATAAACAGCAGCCCGGCCCCCAGACACCATACTGGCAACCAACTGCGTGTACCCGTCCGTGGAGGGATATAGATTACTGGCATGGCGATCAACAGCAGAACAAGCAGGGACGCCGGGCGCAGGAACCGCTCCATAAGCCCGGCCTTGAGAAAGCCCGGGCTGGAATCGGAGGCAAGCTGCCCACGCAGCATGCCAATAATCGTGGATGTGGATAAAGGTGCATTACCCGAAGACAGGCGGATAAAGTCCCGCGGAGTCAGAGTCGTGTTCCACGGTATGTTTGTCTGATGGTCCAGGCGGTCGACTTTCTGGTCCTTCAGATCAATCGTCAGCCCTTCCACGTCATAAAGGGTCCAGCCATGCGCGCCCGTGTATTGGGCGGTCTGCGCATGCATGGTTTTGTTCAGCATGCCGCCCCCGTCGCGCAGATATACGTCTACCGTGCCAAGCATGTTGCCGCCATCGGCCACATGACCAATATGGGTCAGGTTTGATCCGTCATGGAACCAGAAGGAGTGCCCGTCCTGAGGGGTGGGGTCCGTGCGATTCCACCATGCGGCCAAAGCCTGCTCGGAGCGGGGGGTGACCTGATCGTCCAGCACAACACCTGCCAGCCCGATCAGCAATGTTGCGGGCACAAGGTATTTGTATAACCCTAACGTGGACAGACCTGCGGCACGCAGAATGGCCATTTCGCTGGCAAGGGTCATTTGCGTCAGCATCAGCAGCGCGCCAATGAGCGTGCTCAGGGGGAGCGCGCCAGACAGCAGGAATGGCATGCGCATGCAGGCGTAATTGATTATTCCCAGAATACCCAGATGCCGTTGCAAAATGGGTGTTGTCTGTTCCAGCAACGCCAGAATTTCCAACAGGCTGACCAGCACACAACAGCAGAACACCACACGAAAAAGCAGGGCGCCGGACAGGTAACGCAGCAGGACATAACGCGGGTAGGGGGAGGGCTTGCTCATAATACGGTTTTCTTTATGCCGACTGGGTTCTGGTCGGTTGCGCCCTGTGGGCACGCCAGAGAAGGAACGTGCCCGAACGGTAAAGAAGCAACGTTACGCACAGAGCAATAAAAACAAGAGCCGGTGCCCATATGATCAGGACCGACAGTTGTTTGGTTGCGACCATGCTGTGCCCGAGTTGCAGAATATGGTCGAAGCCGATCATGAGGATAAAGGCAATGGGCAGACCCGCATTGTTGCGCTGGCGCTTGCGCGCCATGGCCAGGGCCGTAGCAAGCAGCGGAATAAATGGAATGGTCAGACTGCGGGCAAGGCGGAAGTGCAGTTCCGACCACATATGTGGCTGCGAGATACTGCCATCCTGACGGATCAGGTTCCGGATCAGTTCGGGGGATGTTAGCTCCCGTTCATCATCCCCCCGGACCCTGAATGGAGCGGTCTGGGAGGCATGGGTCAGGTAGCGTGTGGAATGCTGGAATGTTGTCAGACTGGGGAGCTTGTCGCCCGAATCAGAGACAATAATGCCATCTTCCAGATCCAGCTGGACCGTACCCCCGTCCGAGGCAATGCGGATATGGCCTTTGCGGGCGGTAATGTTCCGTTCCAGATGGTCCGATGTATCGTGGATAAAGACGTTTTTCAGCTCAGAGCCACTCTGGGTGACCTGCTCGGCAACGAGGGTCAGGTCAGACGAGGGACGGGCGAACATGCGCGGCTGCAGGCGTGGGGACCAACCCGTATGACTGGCAAAGTAGAACGCAGCCCTAAAATCATACCGTGCATGGGGCTGAATAAACCCATAAAGCAGGAAGGATACAATCCCCAACCCTAAGCCTAGCTGAATATAGGGACGTGTGATTCGCAGCAGGGAGAGGCCGCTGCTATTGGCGGCGTCAATTTCCTCATTCTGGCTCATGCGGCGCATGACGGCAAAAACCGACACGCAAAGAGCCGCAGGTATGGCCAGCCCCAGATAATGGGGGAGCAAAGTGGTCAGTAGTTCAACAAAAGTGCCCAGATTATTGTTGCCAGCAGCCAGCAGGTTGAAAAGAACCAGCAGGCGCTCAAGCAGAAGCGCTGTCATGACCACAGCCAACGCAATGGTAAATGGCGGGATAACCTGATTGATCAGGTAACGGTCAAGCGTTGTGGGCCTGAACCGCTGGATAATGCGGCGTATGGCGGGCGCGTTCAGCATGGGATATGTCATACTGCGGTTTTCGGTAAATGGCGATGCAGTGTGTATGCCATGCCTGTTTCACAGTTATGCATAAAACCATCCGTGCCGAGTGCTCTGCGCTGCACATCAATATCCCATGTGCCGGGTTGGGCGGTAATGGTTATTCGGTTCCAGCCCGCCGCTTTTTGGGGGCTGTCAGCAACATGCGAGGCGGAGGTTGTTCCCACAACAGGAATTGCAGAGCCCGGAATGGTGGAAAATGTCGCGCGGTGGGAATGCCCATGCAGCACAAGTTCCGCTCCTTCCTGCCGCAGGATGTCCTGTAAGATGTTCAGGTCGGTCAGCTCCTTGCGTTTGTCCACAAGCCCCATGACGGGAGGGTGATGTAACAGTACAATACGGCACAAATCAGACTCGCCGAGTTTCTTGAGCGTGGTTCCCAGCAGGCCAAGCTGGTCCCGTCCCGTCCTGCCGGTTGCCAGAAAAGGCAGCGAGGGGGCCGCAGTGTTGACCCCGATCAGGGCCACATGGTTGTGCACCAGAACGGATGGGGCTTTGGGGTCGTTACCCATGTGGAGCCATGGTGCCCACAGGGTTCGCTTTTCCTCATTTTTTTCACGCACCAGCGCTTCGTGGTTGCCGGGGACAAGCAGGGTCGGTGGCAGGTTCTGCTCTTTTAACCAACGTTGCGCCGCACGGAACTCGCAGAGCAGCCCCAGATTGGTCATGTCCCCCGTAATGGCTACAAGCTCGGGGTGAGATAGCTCGATATCGTGCATGACCCGCGCGAGGGGGGCGGATGTATGCAGGTGCCTGCGGCGGGTAAACCAGCTGAGCAGGCTTAATGCGCGTTTAACCCGCCATTCCCGCCATGTGGGCAGGCCAGCCAGAGGCAGATGGGGGTCGGAAAAATGGGCAAGAAGAACGCTGGCCAAGAAAATTAGGTCTCCAGTCAGGGGCGTTGCCAGCGTACAGTATGTGACAAGCGCGCTCTGGCTCTTTATACCACTGAGCCGAGCCGGGGCAAAAGCACCGACCTGCAACTTGTGCATTATAGAGTACGTGAGTGCCCGACCATCTAGCCCTTATTTATAATCCGTTCAGCCGTAAAAACCTGAAGAATGGACCTGACTACCTCCAGAGTATTCAGGCTTTGCCCAACGTCCTGTTTTACGCGCCGGACACGCATACGGCCTTGCAGGCTGTTGTGGAGGACCTGCGTAAGCGCAAGCTCTCCTGCATTGTGGTGGATGGGGGGGATGGCACGGTTGGCAAGGTGCTCAGCGCCCTGCATGCTTCCGGCTGGCCCGCGCAGGCATGGCCGCCGGTTGCGGTTATTCCATCGGGCAATACCAATCTGATCGCAGCAGATGTTGGCTATGGCAAGCGTGGAGCGGATGCCTTGCGTTGTTTGCAGGCTGATCTGCGTTCGGGGCAGGCTATGCTCAAGGTCAAGCAGCGTCGCCCGCTGGTTGTGCAGCGCACTGGGCATGATGGCGCAGCAGTACTCGGCTTTTTTGGTGGAATGGGGGCTTTTGGGCGTGGCATAAGCATTGCGCACCAGCCTGCTGTGCTCAAGCGTTACGCACATGATATGGCGGTTATCGCCACTTTTGCTATGACTGTTATGCAGCTTTTGTTACCGCGCCAGCGTGATGGATGGTTGGCTGGTGCGACCGCTACGCTAACCTATGATGGCAAAATCAGCCTCGCGCAGAACCATTTTATGGTGCTTTGCACGGCCCTGAATACGCTGCCCTATGGTGTCTGGCCATTCTGGCGGGCTGGTGGTGCGGAATGTCAGGGTATGCATTATCTGGATGTGGCCGCTTATCCGCCGTCTCTCATGCGCGCAGTCTGGACCTTGCTGCGTGGCAAGGCGCCCGAGTGGCTCCGGCGCTCCGGCGCGTACCAGAGCGGGTCCGTGCAGACACTCCAGATGCAGACAGCCGAGAGCTTTGTGCTGGACGGCGAGATTTTGGAACCGGGTGAGAATGAGGACTTTACCATTCTGGCTGGTCCTGCTGTTTCCTTCCTTTACGCGTAATGGCTGACAAGAATGGCTGAAACCGAGCAGACGTCCCGCAGTCAGGCCATTGGCCAGATCACGCACATGCTGGCGCAGGAGCTGGCTACCCCAGTTGCGCCGGAGGTGACGCTGTTCGTGGAGCAGATGCTGGGTAAGGTGCGGCCTCTTGGTGTTCTGTTTTATGGCTCGGGTCTGCGCAGCGGCATTGATGAGGACACGCTGCTCGATTTTTACATTATTGTCAGCAGGCAGTCAGACTGGCCACGCTCCACTCTGGCCTGCTTGGCCAATGCCATGCTGCCCCCCAATGTTGAGTATTACGAACTTAGGGTGGCTGGTCGGGCCATGCGCGCCAAGGTGGCTATTCTTACGCTGGCGCAATTGCATACGCTAACCGGGTTTGCCACCCTCAATACTACGGTCTGGGCGCGCTTTTCCCAGCCTGTCAGGCTGGTCTGGCGGAGCAATGCACAGGCGGGGCAGGCCATAACGCAGTGCATCGTACGGGCCAATGTGACTGCGGCAAGGTGGGCGGCCCTTTTGGGGCCGCTCAAGGCCGCGCCCTCGGCGTTCTGGAATGCTCTGTATGCCAGCACTTATAAGGCTGAACTCCGTGTTGAAAACGGGCGGCGAAGCAGTGGTCTTGTGGACGCCAATCTGGAGCGGTACGAACGCATTCTGCTCCCCTGCTGGCAGGCAGGGGGAATATCTTTCAGGCATGAAGGGGAGGATGTGGTTCCCGCCATTTCCGCCGAACAGAAGAGCCGCGCCCAGCGTCAATGGCGGCTGCGGGCGCGGTTGGGGCGGCCCCTTAATATTTTGCGCCTGATCAAGGCGGTTTATACATTTAAGGGAAGTGCCCGCTATGCCGCATGGAAAGTCAGGCGGCATAGCGGAATAGAAATTACCCTAAGCCCGTTTGCGGAAAAACATCCGTTACTGGCTGCGCCACCAGTGCTGTGGAGGCTCTGGCGGCAAGGGGCCTTCAGGCAGGGGGCGTAAAATTACGCGGCGCAGGGCTGGAGCGGTACGCCGCATTCCTGTGCAGCCTGACCAAAAACGGCAAGAGCCTGATCAATCTGCTCAGCCGTATGCGTCGCCATAACCGAGCAGCGCAGCAGTGGCCGTGAGTCCGGAGTTGCCGGAGGCAGGCTGAGATTGACGTAAACCCCAAGTTCAAGCAGCCGGTTCCACATGGGAATAGCCTGCTCTACAGTTTCCAGCGTCACGGCAATAACCGGGCTGACCCGCTTGCTTGCGTTAAGGCCTAGCTTGGTAAAGCCCGCATGCAGGTGAGCGGCATTGTCCATAAGCTGGCGGCGCAGTTCCGGCTGGGCAATCATGTCCTCAAGGGCAGCGCCCGTTGCCGCAATCACTTCGGGGGGGAGTGATGCAGTGAACATGTAAGGGCGGCAGTTCAGCCGCACGAGTTCCAGTTCAGGATGGTCGGATACGCAGTAACCACCAACCGTGCCAAGGCTTTTGGAAAAGGTGCCAACAATAAAGTCAACATCCGCTTCCACGCCTTCCGCCTCGGCAGCGCCCCGGCCATGCTCACCCAGAACACCAAAGGAGTGGGCCTCGTCCACCATCAGGTATGCGCCGGTCTCGCGCTTTACCGCGGCAAATTCAGCCATGGGGGCCACGTTGCCGGTCATGGAATAAATGCCTTCCACAACAATCAGCTTGGCGCTGTTGGGGGCATCCAGACGTTTGAGGCGCTTGTATAGGTCGTCCGGGCTGTTATGGCGGAAGCGGATAACCTGTGCAGCACTCAGGCGGCTGCCATCGTAAATGCTGGCATGGCTGTCCGCATCCAGAATCAGGTAATCGTCTTTGCCTGCCAGTGCCGAGATCATGCCCAGATTAGCCTGATACCCGGTGGAGAAGACCATGGCGTCCCGCCGTTCGAAAAAATCGGCTATCTGGCGTTCGAGCTTGCGGTGGAGGGACTGCGTTCCATTGGCAATGCGGGAGCCGGTTGTGCCAACGCCACAGGTTGCCGCGGCTTCCTGCGCCGCTTTGATAGCCCGTTCGGACTGGCTGAGGCCCAGATAGTTGTTGGTGCCGAACAGCAGGGTTTCCCGCCCCTCGATAACACCAACAGTGGAGGAAATCGGCTTTTCAATGACAACGGCAAAAGGGTTACGCCCGCCAGCCGCCACAACAGAGCCAAGAGCGCCCGCAAGGCCCTCAAATTTGGAAAACAGTGACGTCATCCACGCTTACCCTTTGTTCTTCAGGTCAACAATGCAGGCGGCAAGGTCGTTGATCGTACGGATATCCGCCAGCTTGTCGAGCGGGACAGAGACGTCCAGACTGTCTTCTACTTCCATGACAAAGTTCATGACCGCAAGAGAGTCGAATGCCAGATCTTCCATGATCTTGCAGTTGCCGTCGATGTCGCGCGGGACTTTGGGATTGGCAAGAAGCTTTTGGATGATCAGCGCGGAAACGCTTTCAACGGTTTCGCTCATGTCGGGTCCTTCATCCTATATGGCATTTATATCAAGCCGAGCTTGTGCCCGCCGTGCCGCCTTATGAGAGAAAAAACCAGATTTGACTAGCCTCTCGCTCACAGGCGGCTTTCCTCCTGTAATTCAGGCGACTTCGGGCTGTTGGGCAAAGGCTCCGTTCACATACATTGTGCGGGCTCTGGCGCGGGTCAGCTTGCCGGAGGATGTCTGCGGCAGCGTGTGGGGGGGGACCAGCACAACCGACACATCAACCCCATGCAGCCGACGGAACAGGCTGACTGTTTCCGCCCGCAGCGCCTCACGGGTTTCGGGGTTGGTGGTGCGACACTGGATCAGGGCCACGATTTCCTCGTGGTTGTCTTTTTCAAGGGAGAAAACGGCCACGTCGCGGCTACGCAGTGTGGAAATGTGGGTTTCGGCCGACCATTCCAGATCCTGCGGCCAGATGTTGCGGCCGTTAATAATGATCAGGTCCTTGGCGCGCCCGGTTACAACAACCTGACCGTTCAGCATGTAGCCCAGATCGCCCGTGTTCAGCCACCTGTCCTGATCCAGAACCTGAGCGGTTTCCTCTGGCATACGGAAGTAGCCGGACATAAGGCTGGGCCCACGTACGTAAATGGTGCCAACCTCGCGGTCCTTGAGCACAATCCCTTCGGGGTTGCGGACTTCCATTTCGTGCTTGGGCAGTACCCGCCCGCAGATAACAAATGTTCTGCTGGGTGTATCCGGGTTTGCTGGAGCGCGGGCAATGCCTTTGCTTTCCAGCAGGGGCAGGTCAATCGTGTCTGTTTCAATCCCGGTATTGAGCGGGACAAAACTGATGGCCAGCGTTGCTTCGGCCATGCCGTAGCTGGCCACAAACGCTTTGGCGCTGAACCCGGCAGGGGCAAAGCGTTCTGCGAATTCCTGCAAGATATGGGCGCGGATCATGTCGCCGCCAATGCCAGCAACACGCCAGCCAGACAGGTCCAGTCCGGCAGCAGCAGGGCGGCGGGCGCACAGCTCGTACCCAAAGGAGGGGCTGTAGGCGATGGTGCCATGGTTGCGGCTGATCAGGTCAAGCCAGACATGGGGGCGGCGTGCGAACTCGCGTGTTGGCAGCAGATCAACCGTTAACTGGCATGTCATGGGGGTCAGGAAAAAGCCGACAAGCCCCATGTCATGGTAAAGCGGCAACCAAGAAACACAGCGGTCCCCTGTTTCGCGGACTTGCAACCCGTCATGGGCGATAGCGGCAACATTGGCCATGCCAGAACGCTGGGAGACACAGACCCCCATGGGGAAGCGTGTGCTACCAGAGGAAAACTGAAGGTAGGAAAGTGCATCGGGGTCGACCTGCCCCAACTCCATATCAGGTACGGGGCGGGCCATCAGTTCACTGGGGGAGCCCGCAAAAACCAGACCAAGGCCGCTGACAATATCATCCGTCCAGCCTTCAATGATCGTTGGAATAACCACGGCGCTGGCCTGTGCGCTGGTAATCATGCCGCGCAGGGTGCTCAGATAGGCGTCCTTGCCACCAAACGCGACGGGCAGGGGCAGAGGGGCCGCAACAAGCCCGGCATACTGACAGCCAAAAAAGATGCGGGCGAAGTCCCCGTCGCTTTCCGCAACAATGGCTACGCGATCACCAGCCTGCAAACCCATGCCCAGCAGACGTTTGGCGGTCTCAATGGCCTGCGTCTGCAGCACACTGTAGGGCAGGGCTTCGAGCAGAACACCTTTGCCTGAGTAAATATTAAACCCGGCCGTACCCTGCGCGGCATAATCCAGCGCTTCTGGAAAAGTCGCAAAGTCACCGTAACGGCGCGGTTGTCCAGACGCGGAAGGAAGCGGCTGGAGAGTTGCTTCCGTGGTGGATGCAGAGGCTGGGTTCATTATGTTCATCAGTTGGCCATTCGAAGAAAATCAGAAATTGCGGCGGCGCCAACCGGCGCAGTAAGTCCGTCCCCCAGAAGGTCGAACGTCAGGCGTATATAGTCTTCTTGCAGATTTATGAAAGTATCATGAGGCCCGGAAAGCCATTCAACATCATTATCAGGCGTTTCAATTGCCGTGATAAGAGGTTTTTGACGCTTTGTAGCTTGATGTTGGTTGTGGCTTCTGTCCCGCATGCGACTGCCCACAAAAAAGTCAGTTTAAAAACGATATTTTGCAAGCAATAACAGTGCATTAAGGGGAGAACCCCACAATGCAGTCTATGTTACAGTGCTGTGCCTGCTCTTATAAAGGGGGCATTAGCTAAAATAAGGAGGGGCCGAGGCAGACTGAGAAGGAACTGCGTAGTGGGGAGGGCGTTATAATGGTGCATGACCTAACGCTATACCTTGGGTTTTCGGGCTCTTGCTTGTGTACTCTGGTTCCCTATCAAGGTGCGCCTACGCTTTAAAATACTGCGGAATTTCAGGGCGTGGGTAGCAAGCTCGGCTTTGGCTAAAGGGGGAGGGCTTATGCTTTAAGATGCGGCCTTCGTCCGTAGCTGCACTGGAAATCTAAAGTAACAAATTGTGTTGGTGAACTGAGGCGGAATTCTTCGGATGTCGGGGGTTGGAAGTGGTGTCTTGCGATTCCTCACGAGCGCGCTGCCTGCTCGTCTACCTACAGTAAGTTGAGGGGGATCGGTGGGCTGCGCGACGGAGGTGTCAGATTCACCATGCATCATATTATATGATGGTCTGATGAGATGTGTCTGCTGAGCCTGAAAAGCGTGTCGAACTTTATAAGCCGTTTAGGTCTGGAAACGGTGCATAAAGTGAGCCTGAAAGAAAAATGTCATTTTTTTTGTTGGGTAGTGTTGACGGGTAGGTGTTTGGGGGTATAGAAGCTGCTTCACCGAGACGAAGCAGTCTTGGCGGGGATGAGAGTTTCTGCTAAGTTCTTTGGCTCTTTGGTCTTTGACAAGTGAATATGAGATAGAGAGGGATATGCTGACGGCGTGTTTTTCTGACCGGGTTTTCGGGCTTGGTTTGATGGACTGACGGTTATCTGTGGATAACCTAGTT